>DCLA01000042.1:0-3937 GCA_002320815.1 Myxococcales bacterium UBA1660 | reverse complement strand
GGTACCACATCCAGGCCTCGGGGTTGATGGGCTCACCCACCGTGCCCAGGAGCCGCAGCGAACTCAGATCGTGCTTCGCGGGCCACTCGTCGCCCCACTTGTGGAAGGCGCGGATCGCCGTCGGCGCGGTGTAGAAGATGGTGACCCCGTGGCGCTCGACGATGTCCCAGAAGCGACCCGGGTCCGGATGGTTCGGCGCGCCCTCGTACATGAGCACCGTGGTCCCGTTCGCGAGGGGCCCGTACACGATGTACGAATGGCCGGTGATCCAGCCAACGTCGGCCGTGCACCAGTAGACGTCGCCGTCGCGCAGGTCGAAGACGTTCCGCGCGGTCAGCCAGGTGTAGACCATGTAGCCGCCGGTGGTGTGCAGCACCCCCTTCGGCTTCCCGGTGGTCCCGGAGGTGTAGAGGATGAAGAGCGGGTGCTCGGAGTCCAAGCTGACCGCGGTGTGCTGGTCCGCTGCGGACTCGACGGCCTCGTGCCACCAGACGTCGCGGCCCTCGACCATGGTGACCTCCGACCCGGTGCGCTTCAGGGTCACGACCTTCTCGACCGAGGGCGCGTTCTTCACCGCGGCGTCGACCTGGGCCTTCAGCGGCACCTCCTTGCCCCGGCGCCAGGCGGCGTCCTGGGTGAGCACCACCTTGACCTCGGCGTCGTTGAGCCGGTCCCGGACGGCGTCGGCGGCGAAGCCTCCGAAGATCACCGTGTGCACCGCGCCGATCCGCGCGCAGGCGAGCATCCCGATGGCGGCCTCCGGGACCATGCCCATGTAGATGGCCACCCGGTCGCCGGCGCTCACCCCGAGCCCCTCGAGCACGTTGGCGAAGCGCTGCACCTCGACCCAGAGCTCCCGGTAGGTGTAGGTCCGCACCTCGCCGGGCTCGCCCTCCCAGACGATGGCTGCCTGGTCCGCCTTTTCGCCCTCGACCCAGCGGTCCAGACAGTTGAAGGCGAGGTTGGTCTTGCCGCCCAGGAACCACTTGGCGTGCGGCGCCTCCCACTCGCAGACCTGGTCGAAGGGCTCGAACCAGGAGAGCTGCTGCGCCTGCTCGCGCCAGAACTCGTCGGGCTCCTCCAGGCTGCGGCGATAGAGCCGCTCGTACTCCTCCAGGGACCCTATCCGCGCCTGGTCGGCGAACTCCGCCGGCGGCGGGAACACCCGGGACTCATGGGACACACTCTCGATCGTCGGCTCTTGGTCGTTCACGACACCCTCCTACACACGGAGGGCATCCAACACCGCCGACCCCGGCAGGGTCAACCGCCTTCGGGCGCGGGCGGCGGCTCTTCCATGGGAGCCCAGGCGTCGACCCAGCCGTCCTCTTCCTCATAAGAGAGCTCTTCGTCGGTGAGCTCTCCGGCGGTCGCGGTAGCGACCGGGAGCGCCGCCGCCCCGCCGGGGACCTGTCGGGGAGAAGGGACCGCGCCTTCCTGGTGAAAGTGGAAGCCCGCGAGCTCGCCGATGGCGTAGTCTCGGGCCGCGGCGTCGATGCGATTGCGCGCGTGGAGATGCTCGATGAACCGAGTCATCCGACCGCGCATCGACGACGTGAGGCTCCCCTGGTCGTAGCTCGCCTGCAGCCCCTTCGGGTTCGGCAAGACGCAGGCGAGATAGACCGATTCCGCGGGCGACAGCTCCGCCGGCGTCCGCCCGAAATAGTGCTGCGCCGCCGCGGTGATCCCGTAGACCCCCGGCCCATACTCGATGATGTTCAGGTAGAGCTCGAGGATCTCTTCCTTGCTCAGCGCGCTCTCGAGCCACCAAGTCAAAAGCACTTCCTGGACCTTCCGGGCCAGGGTCTTCTCCCGATGGAGGAAGAGGTTCTTGGCGAGCTGCATCGAGATGGTGCTCGCCCCGACGACGTAGCGACCTTCCCGGAGGTTGCGCTTCAAGGCATCCCGGATGGCGTACACGGCGAAGCCCTCGTGGCCGAAGAAGCCGCCGTCCTCGTGACCCACGATGGCGTGCACCACGTAGGGGCTGATCTGCGCCATCGGCGTCCAGCCCGGCGTGCCCGGCCCGGTGGCCATCTCGAAGACGCTGCCGTCGGGCTCCTGCACTCGGTGGACGAAGGTGGCGCGCACGCGGCGGAGATCGGCGACCGCCGGCACCGTCTGGAATCGACAGCCGTTGGTGATGTCGACCTCGAGGACCGTGTCCTCGAGGTCGTCCATCGCGACCTCGAGATCCAGCCGGCCGGACATCGAGCCATCCCAGCTGAACCCGGCGGCCTCGGCCAGCAGATCGTTGGGGATCGCACCGACGGCGTCGTCGCACGACGTCGGAGCGAGCCGCGCGTGGAGCTCGACGTGCTGAAAAGTGCCTCCGGCTCCGACGAGCTCACCGGACATCGTCGCCTCGGCCCGGCCCGCACGGATCTCGGCCTCGGTGAAGGTGAGGCGACCTTCCAGGGGCCGGAAGCTCGCTTGGCCTTCGACGCCGAACGCGATCTCGCGTACCGGGCTGGCGGCGAGCCGGGGGTGGTCGAACGAGAGCGCGATGAGCGACGCGCTGCCCTCGACATCCACCTGATCCGGCGACGGCGCGTCGAGGGCGAGGTCCACGGTGAGCCGCGCTTCGCCGGGTCGATGCCAGGGGAGCGCGGGAAGGAAGGGAAGGAGGACGTCGAACGGGAGATTGGTCACCCCGAGGGTGCCTTCCAGGCTCGGTGGGCTCCACCCCGCGCGAAGGTGAGCGCGCAGGGAACCGCCGCTGCCGTCGGCGCGCGCGCGGATCTCGAAGCGCTGCTGGTCCCGTTCGATGCGCGTCATCAGCTCGTCGAGAACGTTCTCCGGCTCGCCGGAGCGCCCAGTACGGGTCACGGAGACCCCGGCGGCCTCCAGGATTGCGCCATCGGCGATCCGATCGACCCAGACGAGGCCCGTCTCTTCCCCCGTCGGCCCGTCCCGAACCCGATCCGCGCTGGCCGGGGCGTCTTCGGGCTCGGGGTCGCCGGTAGGGTCGGCGACTTCCGCGCCCCCGGCGAGGAACGACGCGATGCGTTCCCGGGTCGCGGGGACCTCGCCGCTCGCGTCGATCTCCCGAGGCTCATCGGCCGGAACCTCGCCCTCCGCGCGCGGCTCGTCGCTCGGCGCCTCGATCCCTTCGGCCCGGGGGACCGCTCCGATGTGGAGCTCGGCCCCTTGGACCCGGAGGTTGGCGACCTGCCAGCCGAGCTCGGGGTCGCGGGTGGCCTCGAGGTGGAGGCGTTCCGCCGTCGCCTGATGGCTCGGTCGTTCACCGAGGACGCAGTCCTCCGCGTCCACCGTGATCGCGGCGCGCGCGAGCTCGCCGGAGACCTCGGCTCGCGCCAGCGTCCCGTGCTCGTCCACGAGCTCGAGCGCGACGCCTTCCAACCGCAGTCGGCGGCCGTCGTCCGACTCCGGGGTACCGGCATCGGCCGACTCGCGGTCCGCGAAGACCTCGGAGCGCACCTGCACCGTGCCGTCCCGTACCACGACCTCTTCGATCGCGTCGGTCCCGGAGATGGCGAGGCTCAGGGGACCGGTGTCGATCTCCACCGCGTCGACGGTCACGTCGATCCCGTCGCGGGTGGCGTGGATCTCCTCGAGCTCCACCGAGCCGAGCCCCGGCCAGACGCCACCGAGCTCCAGCTCCCAACCGCGCGCAGCGGCCCGTTGGGCAACCTCGTTCGCGATGCGTCCGGGCAGCCACGCGAACCAGAGGGTCGCTGCGACCGCCGGCGCGCCGATCGCTCCAGCGATCAGCCATCGGCGTTTCGTCGTACGCAAAAGGAAGCCGTCCAGCGCCGATTATGGGCGGTAAACGGGTGCCGGGACAAGGGGCGATGGCGACCAATCGCCACCCGGCGTCAGGCCAAATGCGCCCGACCCATCGACGGAAAAAGAGAAGCCCTGGAATCTTGCGATTCCAGGGCTTCATAGCTCCGGCGGCGACCTACTCTCCCAC
>DCLA01000062.1:5809-6043 GCA_002320815.1 Myxococcales bacterium UBA1660 | reverse complement strand
AGGCCCACGCACCACGACACCGCGTGCACCACCCCCCGTGCCACCGCGTGCCAGCTATCCGCCGCCGCCCCCTTCTGGTACCCGTGGTCCGTGAGCGACCGTCGCCTCCGCCGCCTCCTGCCCATCGACCGCTGGCCCACCCGCGCCGAAGCGGCGGCCATGCGCCTCTTCCAACCCCTCGACGAGGGACGCCTCCACCTCGCCGAGCGCACCTGGGTCCCGGCGATGGTCCCC
>DCLA01000062.1:4118-5507 GCA_002320815.1 Myxococcales bacterium UBA1660 | reverse complement strand
ACCTGGGTCCCGGCGATGGTCCCCTGGCGCGCCACCCCCGAGGGCGAGGTGACCGACGCGGTGGTCGAGTGGTATCGCCGCTTCGCCGAAGGACGCCCGGGCGCCATCGTCGTCGAGGCCACCGGCATCCGCGACGTCCCCTCCGGCCCGCTCCTGCGCATCGGCCACGACCGCTACGTCGACGGTCTCCGTCGCCTGACCCGCGCGGTCCACGAAGCCTCCGGGGGGCGCACCCGGCTCTTGGTCCAGCTCATCGACTTCCTGGCCATCAAGCGGCGCCCCCCGCGCGAGAAGTTCCTCCAGCGCTTCCTCCGCGTCGACGACGCCCTCCGCGCGCACCTCCGCGCGCACCTCCCCGAGCACGCCCCCGAGCCCGAGCTCCCCGAGCCCGAGCTGCGCGACGCCCTGGCCGAGCGCACCGACGACGAGCTCGCCCGGCTCCTCCCGCCCCGGGACCACGAGGCCCTCACCATGGGTCACCGCGAGCGGGTGACCGACACCCATCTCCCCCACGTCCGCGACCTCCCGCAGGTCCTCCCCGGTCTCTTCGCCGACGCCGCCGAGCGCGCCGTCGCGGCCGGCTTCGACGGCGTCGAGCTCCACTACGCCCACGCCTACACCATGGCCTCCTTCCTCTCGGCCCGGAACACGCGCGCCGACGGCTACGGCGGCGACCGCGCCGGCCGCCTCCGGCTCCCCCTCGAGGTCCACCGCGCCGTCCGCGACCGCGTCGGCACCGGACCCCTCGTCGGCGCCCGCTTCCTCGGCGACGAGGTCATCGCGGGCGGCAGCGACCTCGACGACGCCATCGCCTTCGGCCGCGCGTTCGCCGCCGCGGGCTTCGACTTCCTCTCCATCAGCAAGGGCGGCAAGTTCGAGGACGCCAAGCAACCCCGGGTCGGCGAGGCCGCCTATCCCTACACCGGACCCAGCGGCCACGAGTGCATGCCCACCGTGAAGATCGACGAGCGCGGCCCCTTCGGTCGCAACGTCGGTCTCGCTGCCGCCATCCGCGCCGCGGTGCGCGCCGACGGCCACCGGACCCCGGTCGTCACCGCGGGCGGCATCAGCAGCCCCTGGCAAGCGGAGACCATCCTCGAGGCCGGCGAGGCCGACGTCGTCGCCGCCGCGCGCCAGTCCCTCGCCGACCCCGACTTCTTCCGCAAGATCCGCGAGGGCCACGGCGCCGAAGTCCGCCGCTGTTTCTTCACCAACTACTGTGAGGGCCTCGACCAGAAGCACCGCGCCGTCACGTGTCAGCGCTGGGATCGCGCCTTCGACGAGCCCGACCCCACCGGCCTGCGCAGCGCCGACGGGAAGCGACGCCTGGTCGCGCCCCCGTGGTCAGGAGGGTAGGTCGTCCGCGCCGACCTTCATGGGGATCGGCTC
>DCLA01000062.1:0-3791 GCA_002320815.1 Myxococcales bacterium UBA1660 | reverse complement strand
CCCGCCGCTGCGACTGCTGCGCGTCGACGTACCCGACCAGCGTCTCCGCGTAGGCCTCGAAGGGCGGGCACTGGATCCCCGAGCCCTCGAGGAGCTCCCGGGCGTGGCGGTCGTCGTAGACCACCTCCGTCGCCAGCTGCTCCAGGAAGGTGCGCGGCACGTGGGCGTAGCGCTCGAGCCCCGGCGTGCGCATCAGCGTCGTCGCCAGGCGCGTGGGCACGTGACCCCGCGGCGTCGCCTTGCCCAGGATGCCCGCGATGCGCTCGAAGACCCCCCGCACCGTCGGCGGCGCCGGATCCACCAGGTGGTAGGTGCCCCCCACGCTCTCGGCGCGGTCCGCGATGTGCAGCCCCGCGGCCACCACGTAGTCCACCGGCACCAGGTTGAGCGGCACCGAGCCGCGCCCCGCCATGGGGACCCGCAGATCCGAGGGCGCGCTCATCATGAGGAGCACCAGCAGATAGGGCCCGTCGAAGCGATCGATCTCGCCGGTCACCGAGTCGCCGACCACGATGCTCGGGCGCAGGATCGTCGTGGGGATCGTGGAGCGCGCCTCGCGCACCATCCGCTCCGCGCGCATCCGCGTGCGCTCCACGGCGTTGCGGAAGGGACCCCCCGGCTCGAGCTCGTCCTCGAGCACCGTGCCGCGGCGCGCGCCGGAGACCAGCGCCGTCGACCAGAACACCAGGCGCCGGAGCCCCTTGGCCAGCTCGGCCAGCTCGAGGACCTCCCGGGTCGCGCCCACGTTGATGCGCTCGGCGGTCTTCTTGTCCACGCCCAGATACGTCGCCGCCGCGCAGTGATGGATGAGCTCCACCTCGTCGGCCAGCGCGCACACCTCTTTGCCCGCGAGCCCGAGATCGAGCGCGGCCGCGTCGCCCACCAAGATCTGCGCGCGCTCCCCGGCCTGGAGCTCCCCGAGGACCTCCCGGGCTCGCGGCACCGCGCCCTCTTGGACCACCAGGCGCAGCTCGATCTCCGGCCGCGCGAGGAGCGCGCGCACCACCCGCGTCGCCAGGAAGCTCGTGGGGAACCCGGTGACCAGCGCGACGGTCACGGCGCACCGAGCCCGAAGCGCTCCAGGATGGCCGCGTGGGTCTCGCGCACCTGGAGCTCCGTCTCCGGCATGGCGCCGTCGTTGGTGATGACCCAATCGGCCAGCGCGACCTTCTCCTCCAGCGGGAGCTGCGAGTCGATGCGCGCTCGGGCGTCGGCCTCGTTCGATCCGTCGCGGGCCATCAGCCGCGCGAGCTGTCGCTCCGGCGCCACCGCGACCACGATGAGCGCCCCGAAGGCCTTGGCCATCCCGTTCTCCACCAGCAGCGCCGCCTCGTAGATCACGTAGGGCGCGTCGGTCCGCGATTGCTCCGCGATGCGCCGCTGGGACTCGGCCGCGATGCGCGGGTGGGTGATCGCGTTGAGCTTCTTGCGCGCCTCGGCGTCGCCGAAGACCAGCGCGCCCAGCTTCGCCCGGTTCAGGGTGCCGTCCTCGCCGACCATCTCCGCGCCGAAGGCGTCCACCACCGCCACGAAGCCCTCGCTTCCCGGCGCGACCACGTCCCGGGCCACCTGGTCGGCGTCGACGACCGCGGCTCCCAGCGAACGGAAGCAGTCCGCCACCGTGCTCTTGCCGCTGGCGATCCCCCCGGTGAGCCCAATCGTCGGTTTTCCCATGCCCACAGGTACCCCCACCGGCGACCTGGGCGCAATGCTCGTGCGGCCGGCGCCCGGGAACACTGACGGTCACCGCCAGCTCGTGGTACGAGGTCTCGTGCGCGCCGTCGCTCAGCGAGTCGCCTCCGCCTCCGTCGACGTGGGACCCGAGCGCGTGGGCGCGATCGGTGAAGGTCTCCTCGTCTACCTGGGCGCGGGCCGGGAAGACACCGACGCCGACGTGGACTACGTCGTCGGCAAGCTCGCGGGCCTGCGGGTCTTCGAGGACGACGAGGGCAAGATGAGCCGCTCCGTCGAGGACGTGGGCGGCGCCGTCCTGGTGGTCTCCCAGTTCACCCTCTACGGCGACGTCCGCAAAGGCCGGCGCCCCTCCTTCTCCAAGGCCGCCGATCCCGCCGAGGCCGAGCGCCTCTACGAGGCGGTCGTCGCCGGTCTCCGCGCGCGCGGCCTCGAGGTCGCCACCGGCCGCTTCCGCGCGATGATGAACGTCCGCGGCGACGTGTGGGGCCCGGTGACCATCCTGGTGGATTCCCAGAAGAACTTCTGATGATCGACGACGCTCGCTACGAAATCCGAGGGGTCACCGGCGACGACCGGGCCGACCTCCTCGAGCTCGCCCGCTTCCTGGATTCGGTGAACCTGCCCAACGACGCCGCGGCGATGGAGCCCATCATCCGTCGCTCGGAGCGCGGATTCAGCGGCACCGAGGGCGACCCGCGCCGCCGGGAGCACGTCTTCGTCCTCTACGACCGCCAGGAGAAGCGCGCGGTGGGCACCTCGCTCATCGTCGGTCAGCTCGGCCGCCGCGACGCGCCCTACATCTTCTTCGATGTCTCCAAGGAGGAGCGCTACTCCCAGACCTTGGACCGCTACTTCGTCCACGACGTCCTCTCGATCGGCTACTCGTACAACGGGCCCACCGAGATCGGCGGCCTGGTGATGCACCCCGAGTACCGCCGGAGCCCCGAGAAGCTGGGCATGCTGATCAGCTACGTCCGCTTCCTCTTCATCGCGATGCACCGGCAGGACTTCCAGTCCCACGTGCTCGCCGAGCTGCTCCCGCCCCTGGAGGCGGACGGCACCTCCCATCTCTGGGAAGCGGTCGGCCGTCACTTCACCGGGATGAGCTACCGCGAGGCCGACCGCCTCTCGCGCCGGAACAAGGAGTTCATCCGGGGCCTCTTTCCCCACGGCGAGATCTACGCCTCGCTCCTCCCGGAGCGCGCGCGCGAGGTCATCGGCGAGGTAGGGCGGGAGACCAAGGGCGTCGCCAAGCTCCTCCAGCGCATCGGCTTCCGCTACTGGGACCGGGTCGACCCCTTCGACGGGGGTCCCCACTTCGTCGCCCCGACGGACCAGATCACCCTCATCCAGCAGACGAAGCGCGCCATCCTGGCCCCCGGCGACCCTCGCCCGGCCGCCAAGCGCTTCATTCTGGGCCGCGACATCGACGGTCCGCCCTGGTTCCGGGCCTGCGCCGGGCGCTGCGAGCTCCTCGAGGATGGCTCGATGCGCGTCGACTCGGCTGCCCGCGCCGCCCTCGATGCCCGGGACGGCGCCGAAATCTCCGCTCTCCCCCTCCCGTGACCGGGGGCGGCTGGTTCTCCACAGGACGCATCCGTCACCGTCCGGGGCCTCGTTGAGCCACCCCGATCCGAAAGCCGCCGGATCGACCAAAAAGTCGTCCGCAACTTTTGACACCCCCGACCCCGATGCTAGAAAGCGCCTCCCTTCGGGGCGGTGGCCACGAGCCGAACGCAGCGAAGGGGTTGAAAATACGAGTGAAAAGGAGCTTGACTCTCCCCCGAGCGGCGCTAAAGTCGCCGCCCGCTAGAGAGTCCCCGGAAACGGGTCGGCGGCATCGAAAAAAAGATGCCAACGAGCTTGACTCCTTCGGGACCGGCGCTAAGGTGGCCGGCCTTCGAGGGTCCCCGGTTCTTCCGGGCGCAGCCAGCCGGCAACGGCGACAGCGAAAAAAAGCCCTTGACGCTCAGCGAAGCTTCTGACAAGCTTCGCAGCCCTTCGGGACGCGACAGCGACTCGGAACTTGAAAACTGAATCGGAATCTCATCGTGTAAGATGCGGGTCTCGCACCGCAGCCTTCGGGCTGACGGGAG
>DCLA01000028.1 GCA_002320815.1 Myxococcales bacterium UBA1660 | reverse complement strand
GTCCCCATGGCAAGTCGGGGCGGGAGTCCGCGGGTGTTCAGGGGGTGGGCGTTCGGTGGGGGGTGGCGTGCCGGGGTGTCTCGGCACGGGGCCCGCGAAGCGCGCCGACGCCGTAGGGATCGGGTGGCGCGGGATGTGCTTTTTGGTGGCGGATGCGTTGCTTCGTGTGTCCCGTGCTCCTGTTCGTCGTGGCCTGCTCTTCGGAGAGTGATCCGGTGGATGCCGGTCGACTCCCGGTGGATGCCGGCGTGTCCGATGCGGCCCCGGATGGGTCCGCCCCGGCCGACGCCGGGAACACCGAGCCGGAGGCGTGCGGGTGCCTGCTCGGCGAGGGGCCGGCGTGCGCCGGGCGGGCTCGCGCGCTCGCCGAGGAGGCGGGGTGCACCCTGGCCCTGGCCACCGAGGCCCCCGACGCGCTCCTGAACTGCGCCGCCGACGAGTGGACGGTGGCCGAGGACTGCGCCGACGAGTGCAGCTACGATCCCGAGGGCGAGGCGCTGGAGGACGAGTGCGTCCTGCCGGTCTGCGAGTGCTTCGTGCGCGAAGCCTGGTGTGGGTCGGGGGCCCAGGAGGTGGCCGACGAGATGGGCTGCCGCATCCCCATCCTGCCGGAGCACAACAACGACATCCTCTACTGCCCGGACGGAAACTGGGACGTCCGCCGAGCCTGCGAGCACGGGTGCGTCTCGGCGCCCGCCGGGACCCCCGACAGCTGCCGGGGCGACTCGGACTACCTGCTCCCCTTCGACTGCGGGGACTCGGTGCGCTGCTCGAGCGGCAACCACACCTCGAACCACTCCGGGAAGGACGAGTACGCCTTCGACTTCGCGGTGGCCCGGGGCACCGTCGCCCGCGCGATGCGCGGCGGGCGGGTCATCCGGGTCCGCAACGTGTCCGACCCGGGCGACGGTTGCTACAACGGCGGCGGGAGCGCCTGCGCCAACCTGGCCAACACCGTCGAGATCCGGCACGACGACGGCACGGTCGGCCTCTACATGCACCTGAACCGCGGCACGGTCTCGGTGGGTGACCGGGTCGCCCAGGGCGACGCGATCGGTCGCACGGGCAATTCGGGTTGGAGCACCGGGCCCCACCTCCACGTCCAGGTCCAGCGCGACTGCGGGATCTGGTGGTGCCAGTCGGTGCCCTTCACCTTCGGCGAGTCCTCCAACATCCGCAGCGGGACCACGGTCAGCTCCCAGAACTGCCACTGACCCCGTTGGCTCCGCGCGCGGCGGATGCGAACCTCCGCGCCATGACGCGCTGGATGCTCCTGGGGTTGGTCGCATGGCTCGGCTGCGGCGACGACGACGCCGTGCCCGTGTCGGGCGAGGCAGAGGCCGCTGCGGAGCCCACCCCGCCGGAGCCCGAGCCCGAGGTCCCGGCGACCACCGCCGCCACCCCGCGCGAGGAGCGCACCATCGACCCGGCGCGGCGCGCCGAGCTCCGCGAGGCCATCCGGGCGGGCCGGCGCCTGGTGCGCGAGCGGAAGCACGTCGAGGCCGACGCGCAGTTCCAGCGCGCGGTGGCCCTGGCCCCGGAGAGCTCACGGCTACGCTGCGAGGCGGGCTACGTGGCCTTCATCGCCGGCGAGACCGACCGGGCCGAGCAGCAGATCGGCGCGGCGCTGGCCCAGATGCCCGAGCCCGACGCGGCGCCGGAGGAGGTGCGCCACCAGATCGCGATGTGCCTCTTCAACGCCGGCCTCCTCTACCAGGAGCGTGGCCGACTGGCCGACGCCCGCGCCGTCTGGGAGCGCTCCCTCGCGCTCCGGCCCAACGGGATCGTGGAGCGGCGGCTCCGGGACCTGGGCGCGACCGCCGAGGCTCCGGCCGACAGCGCCGCCCTCGAGCTGGACCCGGCGGCGTCTTTCGAGGCCTACGCGGAGCAGCTGAAGGCCCACTGGTGCGCCCAGGGCACGCCCGGCTTCGTGCCCAACGACGCCGAGGCCTGCGCGGCGATGCGCTACGAGCTCCTGGCCCCCGAAGGCGACGGGGGCGCGCTGCAGGCCCGGGTGGTCGCGCTGGTGCAGGACTCCTTCACCTACGACGAGCAGTTCTACCTGGTGGTGAAGACCGCCCGGTCGGCGCTGGCCTACGACGTCGGCTCCACCTACAGCCCCGGCGCGGCCGGCATCAGCGGGGATCTCCAGCGGGTGACCTTCGCGTTCCGAGACCTGGGCGCCACGACGCCGACGTTGGTCCTCCACGTGACCGAGAACGCCAACGACGAGGACATGGGCGTCTGCGAACGCTACGGCTCGGACCGCGCCGACCTCTACCTCTGCGGCGTCGACGACGAGGCCCCGCGCTGCTCCCACGCGCCCCTGCGCCGGGAGACCTACTTCGAGCGCTACACCGGCTGCGAGGAGGAGAACGGAACCTACGTCGCCACCGAGGAGGTCGAGGGGTACCGGGTGGACTTCACCATCGAGGAGGGCGCGGTGGTCTTCACCACCCGTCGGCAAGGCGAGGACCTCCCCGAGTCGTTGACCGGACGGCGGGACCTGGCGGCGCTCTTCGTGGCCCACCCCGCGCGGCCCGTCGGCCTGGACCGCTGAGCTGAACCGCTGAGCCGATCCGGCTGGACGTGCCGCACGTCCGCCCGCGTCCCTTCCTCACACAGCCCCGGGGCGGAAGCGCGCACGGACTTGCGGCGGGACCCGAGCCGCGGAAGAATTGACCCATGCGCACCCTCGCCGTCCTTGGATTGATCGGCTTCGCCTCGGTGGCCTACGCCGACGCCGTCACCACGCCGGACTGCGTCAGCGTCCGCAAGAGCGCCGATTACCGCGGCTATGGCTACACCCACGCCATCCACGTGACCAACAGCTGCGACGAGGCCATCCGCTGCACCGCGAGCGCCGACTCGGCGCCCGACCCGATCCGCTTCGAGGTGCGCGCCGGCCAGGCCGTCGACAAGACCCTCAAGATCGGCGCCCCGGGCTCCTCCTTCGAGCTCACCCTCCGCTGCGAGAAGCGCTGAAGCGCGCGGGCGCCGGCTCGCTTCATACTTCTTCATACGTACGCACACGAAGCGTTCACGAACGCATCCCAATGTGGACCTCACCACCCAACCACTGGAGGTCCCATGTTCGGATTCATCATCGGCCTCGTCTCCCTCTTCGGGCTCATCAAGGTGCTCAAAGGCGGACGACGTGGCCTCCACGGCGGCGGCTGCGGCCACCACCGCGGCAAACCCGGCTTCGGCCGCGGTTTCGGCGGCGGCAAGGCCCGCTGGCGTCGGCGCTGGCTGCGCGGGCTCTTCGAGCGCCTCGACACCACCCCCGGCCAGGAGAAGGTCATCCGCGAGGCGTTGAAAGACGTCTTCACCGAGGCCGAGGCGGCCCGCAAGGCCGCCCCCGAGGTCGGCTCGTCCCTGGGCGCGGCATTCGCTTCACCCACCCTCGACGACGCCAGCATCGAGGAGGCCATGGCCTCCGCCGACCAGGGCATGGCGCGGCTGCGCGAAGCCCTGAAGGAGGCGCTCAAGCGCATCCACGAAGCCCTCGACGACGACCAACGACAGCAGCTCGCGCGCTGGATCAGCCGCGGCGGCCTCCGCATGCCCATCCCGGAAGGACCCTACCGATGAAGCGCAGACTCCTCATCGCCCTCTTCAGCCTCGGCGTCATCGGCGGCTTCGGCTCGGCCGGCGCCCAATGGGCTCGGCACCACCACCACCGCCAGGCGGCCTTCGAGGCCCACGTGGCCCGGGTCTGCCTCCAGGCGGCCCAGGCCGAGCGCCGGCCCGACGAGGGCCGCCGCGGCGGCGAGTGCGATCGGCCTCCGCCCGACCGGCGGGACGGTGACCGGCGGGACGGACGGCGGGATGACCGCCGCGGTCGCCGGGGCGCCCACCGCGGACACCACTTCGGCCACGCGGGCTTCGACCGCGGTGGCTTCGATCCCGCCGACCGCACCGACTTCGACCGCACCCCGCCTCGCTGACGCGAGGTGGAGCGGATAGGCTCTCCCCGTGACCCTCCGTGTCCTGCTGGTCGACGACGACCTCCGGCTCCGCGACCTCCTGCGTCGTTATCTGGAGCCCCACGACGTCCACCTGGATCACCTCCCGGACGGGTCACGGGTGAGCGTGACCCTGGCGGAGGGCGGCTTCGACGCCGTCCTCCTCGACGTGATGATGCCCGGCCCCGGTGGGCTGGAGGTGCTCAAGCGCATCCGGGAGCGCAGCGCCATCCCGGTGCTGATGCTGACGGCGCGCGGCGACGAGGCCGATCGGGTGGTGGGCCTCGAGCTGGGCGCGGACGACTACGTGCCCAAGCCCTTCAGCCCGCGGGAGCTGCTCGCGCGGCTCCGCGCGGTGCTCCGCCGCACCCGGCCGGCGCTCCAGGAGGAGCGGCTCAGCGGCGGCGGCCTCGTCGTCGACGTGGCCTCGCGGCGGGCGACCCGCGACGGCGCCTTGCTGGATCTGACGGCGCTGGAGCTCGACATCCTCATCGCGCTGATGCGGCGCTCGGGTCGCGTCGTGCCCCGGAGCGCCATCCTCGAGGAGGCCGGCCGCGACGAAGCGTTGGGGTCCCGGACGGCCGACGTGCACATCTCCAAGCTGCGCAAGAAGCTCGGCGGCGGCCGCGAGCTCATCCAGACGGTGCGCGGCGTGGGCTACGTCTTCACCGGAGCCCAGTGATGGGTCGCTTCGCGAGCCACGGCGGCCACCATCGGGCCGGCTGCGAGCGGGGTCAGCGCCATCGGCGCCGCCACCATCGCCGCCGACGCAAGGGCCTGCAGCGGCGCCTCTTCCGCTGGTTCGTGGCCGCCATCCTGCTGACCTCCGCCGCGGTCGGCGGCGTGCTCTGGCTGGTGGGCGACTCGTCCTGGGCGCGGCATCGCACCAAGCTGGAGAACCTGGCGGTGCGCCGGATCGAACGGGTTTGGGACGACCCCCTCGAGCGCGCGGTGATGGTGCGCGACCTGGAAGAGACCCTGGGGATCGGCGTCGAGCTCCGGGACCGGGACGGCGCGGTGCTCTTCCCCGCCGAGCCCTGCGACGGGCACCCACACGCCGTGACCTTGGCCGAGCGCGGCCAGGCCGTGCTCTGCATGCCCGCCCACGAGGTCAGCGTCTGGCGCTTCGTGCTCTCCGTCCTGGTGGCGATGGTGGTGCTCATGGCCCTGAGCGGGGCCCTGGCGCGACGCCTCGGGCGCCCCTTCCGGGAGCTCGCCGCCTTCGCCGACCGGCTGGGCGATGGCGAGCTCGACGCGCGCCTCGAGCCCCGGCGCCGGGATCCGGAGGCGGCGCTCCTGGCGCGCACGCTGAACCAGATGGCGGAGCGGATCGGCAAGCAACTCGCCGACCAGAAGCAACTCCTGGCCGAGGCCTCCCACGAGCTGCGCACCCCGCTGGGTCACGCGCGGATCCTGGTAGAGATGCTGCCCGACGCGGAGGCCGAGACCCGCGCGGAGTTGGAGGCCGAGCTGGAGGAGATGGACCGGCTGGTCGGCCGCCTCCTGGCCCGCTCACGCCTCGACTTCGAGGCCCTCGAGCGTCGCCCCCTCGACGCCGGCGAGCTGGCTCGGCAGGCGCTGGAGCGCGCCGGGATCGCGGCCGATCGGCTGGAGGTCGCGAGCCCCGCCCCGACCGTGGACGCGGATCCCACCCTCCTGCTCCGCGCGCTGGCCAACCTGGTGGAGAACGCCGAGCGGCATGGCGCGGGCTTGGATCGGCTCACGGTGGCCCCGAGCGAGGACGGTGTGCGTTTCACCGTCGCCGACCGGGGCCCGGGTCCGACCGGTCCGACCACGGCGGGTGGGCTCGGGCTCGGATTGCCCCTGGTGGAGCGCATCGCCGAGGCTCACGGCGGCTCCCTCGCGCTGCGCCCGCGGGAGGGCGGCGGTGCCTTGGCGACCCTCCTCATCGCGCCCGACGAGACCGACTTCGTCGAGTAATTCCGAGCGTTTACAAAACTTCACTTGTCCACGCGGGCGCTTCGCACCAAATCGTCGGTCAATCGCTGACCGCCGGTCAGTGACCCGGGGGACGCGGGCGCGGCTCGCCCACGGCCCTCGTCTCGCGAGTGCCCCGACCCATGGCGGTGAAACAACGCAGAGCGCGTGAGCGCGAGGCCCGCCGGGCCGCGATCCTCGACGCCGGGGAGCGAGTCCTCGAAGACGTCGGCTACCGCAGCCTGCGGATGGAGCAGGTCGCCGTGGCCGCCGAGCTCTCCAAGGGCACCCTCTACCTCTACTTCGAGGGCAAGGACGCGCTCTGCGCCGGGATCGCCGAGCGCCGGATGCGGGAGAACTTCCCCGCCCTCCAGGCCGCGGCCGCGGACGCGCCCGATGGTCTGACGGCGATGGCCCGGATGTCGCGGCGGTTCTTCCTCCACGTGACGGAGACCCCCCACGTGCTCCGGGTGGCCCTCGACTGGTTCCAGGCGCCGCGCCTGGACGACGGCACCGAAGACTTCCGGCGCTACCGTGCCATGGTCACCGAGGTGCTCGAGCTCATCGGCGCCACGCTCCGCCGGGGCCAGACCGACGGCTCCATCCGAGCCGAGATCGACCCCTTCACCAAGGCCATCCACGCCTGGTCGTCGTCCCTGGGCGTGAACCTCTTCATCCTGAACGCGGCCACCGTCGAGCAACGGATCGGCCGGCCGTTCGTCACCGAAGCTCTCTTCGAGGAGCACCTCGAGTCGCTCCTCCGCTCCATGGCCGTCACCCCCGCGGCCGCCACCCGCGCTCTGCACGCGTCCCGCGTCGCCGAGCCGCTCCGAAAGGTCTCCGGCGAACGATGAGACGCCACCTCACCCTCCTCTCCCTACCGCTGGCCGCCGCCTGCACCACCGTCGACGATCCGGTGCCGGCCACACCGCTCCCGGAGAGCTACGCCGTCACCAGCGGCGCCGACACCCAGCAGCCCGAGGTCGCCTCCGACACGCGCTGGTGGCTGGCCCTGAACGACCCGCAGCTCGACGCGGTCATCCAGGCCTCCCTCTCCCAGAACCTCACCATCAGCGCTCGCTACGCCCAGCTCGCGCAGGCGGAGGCGCTGGCCGACCAGGCCCGGGCCGCGCGCTTCCCGCAGGCCCGGCTCAACGGTCAGGTGGGCTGGAACCGGAGCGTCCTCTCCTTCGGCGGGTCGAGCACCTCGCAGAACGCGTCGGTGTCGATCCCGGTCAGCTACGAGGTGGATCTCTTCGCCCGCAACGCGCGGCTTCACCACGCCGCCGAGCGCGACTACGAAGCCAGCGTCCTGGACTATCAGGCGCTCCAGATCTCGACCACCGCGCAGGTCGCCGAGGCCTTCTACGACCTGGTGAACGCCCAGGCCCGGGTCGCCCTCCTGCAGCGTCAGGTCGAGGTGAACGAGCAGTACCTGGAGCTGGTCACCCTGCGCTTCCGGGAGGGCCTGGTGGCCTCCCTCGACGTGCACCAGCAGCGGCAGCAGACCCTGGGCGCCCAGGCCAGCCTGGAGCTGGCCCAGGGCACGGTGATCCTCGCCGAGCGTCAGCTCGCCGCGCTCCTGGGCTCGCCGGTCCTCGAGCCGGAGCTGCGCGCCGAGAGCCGCGTCGAGCTACCCACGCTGGGGCCGGCGCCGGCCCCAGGTGTCCCGGGCGCCCTCCTCGAGCGTCGCCCCGACGTGCTGGCCGCTCAGAAGCGCATCGAAGGCGCCGACCGCCGCGTCGCCGCAGCCATCGCCGGGCGTCTGCCGACCATCCGCCTCAGCGCCACCCCGGGCTACAGCTGGCAGCGCACCGAGTTCAGCGACGATTCGCCCTTCGCCGCGGGCGGGTCCAACTCCCGCACCTCCGCGGGCTGGACCTTCGCCACCGGGGCCACCCTGGACATGCCGCTCTTCGACGGCTTCGCGACCCGGTCGCAGGTCGACGTGCAGTCGGCCCTCCTCCAGGCGCAGATCGAGCAGATGCAGAACGTGGTGCTCACCGCGTTGATCGAGGTGGAGACCGCCCTGGTCCGGGAGCGACAGATGGCGCGCAACCTGGAGATCCTGGCCGCCCAGGTGGACGTCGCCGGCGAGACCCTGACCGCCGCCCAGGAGCGCTACCGCTCCGGCCTGAGCGACTTCCTGCCGGTCCTCACCGCCATCCAAGCGAAGCAGGCCGCGGAGCTGCAGGTGCTCCAGGCCCGCCGGGACCTCCTCAGTGCGCGGATCCAGCTGCACCGCGCCCTGGGCGGCACCTGGCCCGAAGACATCGACGTCGAGCCGACCCAGCACGAGGTGCGCGAGGCCGACGAGGGGGAGAACCAACCGTGAGCGTCGAGAGCGAACAGCCGATCAAGGTCGTCCAGGTCGTCCTGGCCATCCTGATCGCCGGGCTGGGGGTGGGCGCGGTGATGGCCTTTCGGGCCACGCGCCCCGAGCCCCCGCGCGGCGAGACCGAGAACCCCGGGCTCCTGGTGGAGACCCTCACCGTGGAAGCCGGCGAGCACGACGTCCACGTCCGCGCCCAAGGGCAGGTGACCGCGGCCCGGCGCGTCGTCCTCTCGCCCCAGGTCGCCGGCAAGATCACCTGGGTCTCCGACGATTTGGTGCCCGGCGGCCGGGTCCGCGAGGGGGCGCGCCTCCTGCGCCTGGACGGTCGGGACTACCAGCTCGCGCTGCAGACCCGGAACGCCGAGGTGAACCGCGCTGCCCTGGAGCTGCAGCTCGAACAGCGCCGGCAGGCCGTCGCCGAGCGCGAGTGGCAGACCTTCGGCGATGCCCTCGAGGGGGCGCCCAACACGCAGCCCTCGGACGAAGGCCGCGCCCTGGCGCTCCGGCAGCCGCAGGTGGAGACCGCCGAGGTCGGCGTCGAGGCCGCGCGGAGCGCCGTCCAGCAGGCCCGACTGAACCTGCAGCGCACGTCGATCACCGCACCCTTCAATGCGATGGTCCTGACCGAGACCGTCGACGTCGGGCAGTACGTCGCTCCGGGCAGCCAGCTGGCCACCCTGGTCGGCACCGACGAGGCCTGGGTCCAGGTCGCGCTCCCGGTGGAGCAGCTCGCCTCCATCCACTTCCCCGAGGGCGACGAGGCCGGCTCGCCGGCCCAGGTGACCTTCGACGTCGGGGGCCAGGCGGTGACCCGGGAGGGTCGCGTGCTGCGGCTCCTGCCCGACCTGGAGACCGCGGGCGGCATGGCCCGGGTGCTGGTGGCCATCGACGACCCCTTCGCCTACGAGCGCGAGGGCGCGAACGCCTCGACCATGCCGCTCCTCCTGGGGAGCTACGTGACCGTGGACATCGACGTCCCCGCCCTGGGCGACGTGGTGGAGGTCCCGCGGCTGGCGGTGCGCGAAGGCGACGAGCTCTACGTGATGAACGCCCAGAACGAGCTCGAGGTGCGCCACGTGCGCGTCGTCTGGGGTCGCCCGGACACCGTGCTGGTGGACCAGGGCGTGACCCACGGCGAGCGAGTCATCGTCAGCCGGGTCCCCTCGCCGGTCGACGGTCTCCGGCTCCGCCAGAGCGGGCAGCCCTCGGCGCCTCAGGCCGACGCCTCGGGAGCGACCGATGAGTGACGAGCCGGCCACCGGGCCCGGCGACGGGGATCCGCCCACGGCGGCCAGCGGGATCGTGACCTGGTTCGCCAAGAACACGGTCGCCTCGAACATCATCATGTTCGTCCTCCTGGTGGGCGGCCTCGTGCTGGCCACCCAGGTGAAGCAGGAGGTCTTCCCCGAAGTCACCGTCGAGCAGGTGCTGATCAACGTGCCCTACCCCGGCGCGAGCCCCTCGGAGGTGGAGTCCGGCGTCATCCTCGCCGTCGAGGAGGCCGTCCGCGGCCTCGACGGGGTCAAAGAGGTGCGCAGCACCGCCGCCGAGGGCAACGCCGTGGTCGCGGTGGACCTGCTGACCGGCACCGACGTGGACCGCGCCCTCAACGACGTGAAGGCCGCCGTCGACCGGGTGACCTCCTTCCCGGAGGAGATCGAGCGCCCGGTGATCTCCACGCCGACCACCCGCTCCCAGGTGATCAGCTTGGCGCTCTACGGCGACGTGAGCGAGCGGGTGCTCCACGACCTGGCCGAGAGCGCGCGCCAGGAGCTCACCGCGCTCCCGGACATCACCTACACCGAGATCAGCGGCACCCGGCCGCTGGAGATCTCGGTCGAGATCCCCCAGGCCAAGCTGCGCGAGCACCGGCTCACCCTCACCCAGGTCGCCGCGGCCATCCGGCAGTCGTCGGTGGAAATCCCCGCCGGCGGCATCAAGACCCGGGGCGGCGAGATCCTCCTGCGCACCGCCGCCCGCCGCGAGCGCGGCAGCGAGATCGCCGACATCGTGGTGCGAAGCAACCCCGACGGGACCCAGCTCCGGGTGCGCGACCTGGCCGAGGTCACCGACGGGTTCCGCGACGTCGACCAGGAGACCTACTTCGACGGTGAGCGTGCGGTGCTCATCAACGTCTTTCGCGCCGGCGACCAGTCGCCGCTGACCATCGCCGCCGCGGTGCACGGCTGGGTCGCCGAGAACCAGGGCGAGCTGCCCCCCGGCGTCCGCGCGGTGGCTTGGAACGACGCCTCGGAGATCTACGCCGACCGCATCGACCTCCTGCTCCGGAACGCGGTCATCGGCCTCTTCCTGGTACTCCTCGTGCTCGGGCTCTTCCTCGAACCGCGGCTCGCGTTCTGGGTGACCCTGGGCATCCCCATCAGCTTCGCCGGCTCGATGCTCTTCCTCCCCGCGGCCGAGGTCTCGATCAACATGATCAGCCTCTTCGCGTTCATCGTGACCCTGGGCATGGTCGTGGACGACGCCATCGTCGTCGGCGAGTCGATCCACCAGAAGCGCGCCGAGGGCATGGGCCGGCTCCCGGCGGCCATCGAAGGCGCCAAGGAGGTCTTCGTCCCGGTGTGCTTCGCCATCGTGACGACCTGCGTCTTCTTCGCGCCCCTGCTCTTCGTGCCCGGGGTCAGCGGCAAGTTCTTCCGGAACATCCCGGTGGTGGTCATCGCCGTCCTGGTGATCTCGCTCATCGAGTCGCTCTTCATCCTGCCGGCCCACCTCTCGCACAAGATGCCCTGGTGGCTGGAGATCCTCCTGCTGCCGGTGCTGCTCCCCCTGCGCCTGCTGCAGAAGCTGAAGACCGAGGCGCTGCTCCTGAAGTTCATCGAGAAGCCCTTCGCGCGCTTCCTCCGCTTCACCATGCGCTGGCGCTACGTGACCCTGGCGGTCGCGGTCGCGCTCTTCATGGCCACGGTCATCGGCCCCTTGGCTGGCGGCCGGATGAAGTTCGACTTCATGCCCAAGATCGAAGGCGACGTGGTCGTCGCCCAGCTGCGCATGCCGGTCGGCACCGCCTTCGAGGAGACCAAGCGCTTCGAGGAGCTCATGGCCCGCACCGCCCGCGAGGTGGTCGACGCCCACGGCGGCGACGACATCCTGCGCGGCATCTTCGCCCAGGCCGGCGCCGCCTCGGGCATGGGCGGCCCCCGCGGGGGCGCGTCCAGCTCGGGCTCCCACCTGGCCAACGTGATGGTGTGGATGGTCCCCTCGGACCAGCGGCCCATCAAGGCCTCCCAGATGGCCGAGGAGTGGCGCGAGCGGCTGGGCGAGATCCCCGGCGCCGAGCTCCTCGGCTTCACCTACAGCCTCGGTGCCAGCGCCGGCAGCCCCATCGACGTGCGCCTCTCGCACCCGGACAACGACACCCTCGAAGAGGCCGCGCTGCGGCTCGCCGGGGAGATCGGCAGCTACGCCGGGCTCCGCGACATCGACAGCGGCGTCAGCGCCGGCAAGGAGCAGCTCGACCTCACGCTCTCCGCCGAAGGCCGCGCCCGCGGGCTCACCGAGGCCGAGCTGGCCCGGCAGATCCGCGACGCCTACTACGGCGCCGAGGCGGTCCGCCAGCAGCGGGGTCGCGAGGAGCTGCGGGTCTACGTGCGGCGACCCGAGGCCGAGCGGGTCTCCATGGACGACATCGAGCGGCTGATCGTGCAGACGCCGAGCGGCGGCGAGATCCCGCTGGGGCGCGCGGCCAACATCGAGCGCGGCCGGGCCTACACCTCGATCACGCGCATCGACGGCCGCCGGGTCGTGAGCGTGACCGCGGACATCGTCGCCGGCGTGGGCAACGCCACGCAGATCCTGCAGAAGATGCGCTCCGAGGAGCTGGCCCAGCTCACCCGCGACGTCCCCGGGCTCAGCTTCGAGATGGGCGGCGAGCAGAAGGAGCAGGCGGAGTCCCTGATGAGCCTGGTCGTCGGCTTCCTCTTCGCGCTCTTCATCGTCTACGGGCTCCTGGCCATGCCCTTCAAGAGCTACGCCCAGCCCATCCTGGTGCTCTCGGCCATCCCCTTCGGCTTCGTGGGCGCCTTCCTGGGCCACTTCATGATGGGCTTCGACCTGAGCATCATCTCGATGATGGGGATGGTGGCCCTCAGCGGCGTCGTGGTGAACGACTCGCTGATCCTGATCGTCGCGGTGAACGAGCTGCGCGCCAAGGGCTTCAGCATCTGGGAGGCCGTGGTCGAGGGCACCAAGCGCCGCTTCCGGCCCATCCTGCTCACCTCGCTCACCACCTTCTTCGGCCTCACGCCGATGATCCTCGAGCCGAGCGTGCAGGCGCGCTTCCTGGTCCCCATGGCCATCAGCCTCGGCTTCGGCGTGCTCATGGCCACCGTGGTCCTGGTGCTCCTGGTCCCCAGCCTCTACCTGATCCTCGAGGACTGGCGGCGGCGTGGCGGCCGCGGCCTGGCTCGGGTCGGGCGCCTGCTCGGCGTCGACGAGGACGAGCTCCCCGAACCCACCGGCCTGCGCGAGGCGCACGAGCCGCCCACCGAGCAGGCCGCCGAGTAGGCGCTACTTGGTGCTCATGCTGGTCGAGCCGTCCCAGGACTCCGGGGGCGGCTCGGCCGCGAAGTGACGCGCCTGCTCGGCCATCAGCGCGGGCGCCAGATCGCCGGCGTGGAGCGGCTCCAGGGCGTCGAAGGCGGCGGCGGCTTCGGCGAAGCGCCGCGCGCGGTAGAGCTCCAGCGCGTCGCGGTAGGCGGCGATGGCCGCGAGCGCGGCGTCGTCCACCTCGCCCCGGCGGCCGACGAGCTCGTGGATGAGCACCCCCTGGCTCTTGCCCTTCACGGCCACCCACTCGAGGGGCCGGAAGACGAAGTGTTCCTTCACGCGCTCGGCCGTGGCCTGACCGACGATGATCCCGGTGCCGTAGCGCTTGTTGAGGTTCTCCAGCCGGCTGGCCAGGTTCACCGGGTCGCCCATCACCGTGTAGTTCAGCCGCGTCGCCGCTCCGAAGTTGCCGACCAGGACGTCGCCGGTGTTCAGGCCGATGCGGGTCTCCAGCCGCGGGAGGCCGCGGGCGTCCCAGCTCGCCTGCAGCTCCGCGAGGCGCGCCTTCATGGCCAGGGCCCCCTCGCAGGCGTGCCGGACATGGTCCGCATCGTCCTGGGGCGCGCCCCAAAACGCCATGATGGCGTCGCCGATGTACTTGTCGACGGTGCCCCGGTGGCTGCGGATGGCGTCGCTGAGCCCCTCCAGGTACTCGGCCAGCACGGCCACCAGGTCGTCGGGGTCCATGGTCTCGGCGACCGAGGTGAAGCCGGCGATGTCGCTGAAGAGCATGGTCAGCTCCGCCTGGCGCCCGCCGAGGTCGGCCTCGACGCCCTCGAGCAGCAGGCTCCGCACGACTTCCTTCGGGATGTACTTACCGAAGCTCCGCAGGCTGCTCTTCATGCGCAGGGTGGTGTCCTGCATGTCGTTGACCTCGCGGACGAAGCTCTCCGCGGCGCCGAGGTCCCGGGGGGCCACGTCGAAGCGGCCGATGCGCTCCAGCTCGTCGGCCAGCACCCGCAGCGCGCCGGAGATGCGGCTGCTGAAGAAGACGCCGCAGAGGATGGCCAGGAGCGCGGCGACCAGGGCGGCGATGGCCGTGGTCCGCGCCTGGGCCCGCACCGGCGCGAAGAACTCCGCTTCGGGGACGGCGACCAGGACGTTCCAGTCGATCCCCGAATCGGCGGGAAGCGGGTGGCTCATCACCAGGAGCTCGCCGGCCTCCACCTCGCGGGCCACCTCGAGGTCCCCATCCCGGGCCGCCGCCCACGCGGCGGCCAGCATCGGGTCCGGGTGGCCCTCGGCGCGGGCGATGGACAGGGCGTCGTCCGCACCGGTGGTCGTCTCGCCGGCCGGATGCCCGATGACCTCGCCCGACCGAGACACCAAGTAGACGCGGCCCTCCTCGCCCACGTCGAGCCGGGCCAGGAATTCGGAGAGGTGCCGGGTCTCGTACTCCACCGCCCACACCCCGCGCACCACGTCCGGGCCAGGGCCGTCGACGGTCTCGTCGCCGGGCGCGACGTGGGCCCGGGCGTACATGAAGCCCGGCTCTCCCAAGGTCGCGAAGACGAAGGGCTCCACCCAGACGCCGTCCTCCGCACCGGTCGCCGCCTGGTACCAGGGCCGCGCGCGCGGGTCGTAGTCGCCGTCGTCCCGCGTCGACACCGTGCGCCAGCCCCAGCGCTGGCCGCCCTCGATGGCGTCGGGATCCGGGACCAGCTCCCGCATCCGGGTCCGGCCCTCGTCGAGGATCGTCCGCCAGACCCCCCGGGTGGCGCCCTCGGGGTCGCGGTGCACCGCGACATAGGTGCCGTCGGCGGAGCCGAAGCTCGTCCAGGAGAACTCCGGGTGCGCCTCCAGGGCCGCCCGGAGATGGTCCAGGAGCGCGCCCGGCGGCGCGGCCTCGTTGAAGGGCCCCAGGTCCAGCCGCGAACCGAGGGCCGCGTCCCGGGTCATCGCCACGTAGGGCGGCGCCGGCTCGAAGAGCCGCAGCGTGCGCTGGGTGGTCGCCTCGGCCAGCTGGCTCGCGTAGCGGGTCCAGAGCTGGTCCACGATCCGCTGGGAGCTTCCATAGGCCAGGAGCCCCACCCCGCCGGCGGCGGCCAGGATGAGAAGCCCGACGACGCTCACCAGCGTCGGTCGTAGCGGTAGTCCGCGTCGGCGCCTGGGCCCCTTCTTCCCCGCCATCGGCTGGGATCGATACCACGGCAAGGGCGCCCGGGAACAGCCTCCGCGCGTCGGGCTCGCCCGTACCGCGGCGCCCGGGGTGCCCCGCAAGTGTCCAGGAAAAGGTCGTTCGCACGAGTTGAAAGTCGACCCTCCACCTTGCTCGCCCGGCGGACCGGCAGGTAAACCAAGGGTCTCGCGACGGGGTGTTGCCGATCGCGTCGAGCTCAGGGGTGCGGTGATGACGAGGTGGGCTGGAGTTCCCCGCGGGGTGCTCATCGGATGCGCGATGGTGGCGCTGGGGCATGCCCAGGCGTGCAACCAACCGGACTTCGCCGACCCCGGGGCGGGGGGCGACCGGCTGACCCTCGGCGAGCTCGTCTACCAGATCCTCCACGACAACCTGGAGCGCGCGGACACCTGCGGCGCGGAGTACGCGGGGACCCTGGCCGTCGACCGGGAGCGCTTCGTGGCCACCTTCGACCACGCGATGACCGACGACGTCGTCGACGAGCTGCCCGAGCTCCTCGGTGGGACGCTGCTCCCGGTCGTGGACTCCGGGGATCTCCCCGCCATGACCGACGCCCTCGCCGAGGCCCTGGCCCTGCTCGTGGACGACGAGCTGGACCCGGAGCGCACGGTGCTCACCTCCGCCCTGGAGATCGCCCACACCCGCTCGGTGCTGGAGCGCTCCCATGTCTTCGAGGTGGCCCGGCGCCTCCTGGCCTCGCCGGACCTGGAGGCCAACCTCCACGCGCTCGCCGAGCTGGCCAGCGCCCGGGACGGCGAGGGGAACCTGCTGGGCACGACGCTCGACCTGTTGGGACGCAACCTGGAGTCGGCGCCGACCTCGAGCTGCGAGGGGGTGGTCGTCGAGGGCTTCGCCGACACGCTCCTGGCCACCGACCCCTACGCGCCCGACGCCGCCATGGGCGACCCGGCGTGGGCCGTGCGCGCCGACGTCCACGGCAACCCGGTGGTGCGGCCCCGGGGCGGCGTCCTCCCCGAGCCCTTCGTGGACGCCGACGCGGACCTGGTCGCCGACGTCGACGACCTCGGGCGGCCCGTGGGCGCCGACGGGCGGCCCGTCGAGCTCCCCGCCTTCGGCTACGGCCCGGGCTTCGACGGCGCGGGCCGCGCCCTCGGCGCCGACGACGAGCTCCTCTACGAGTACGTGGACGTGAAGCAGACCACGCTCTCCCACGTGCTGCAGCTGCTGCGCGCGGCGCTGGAGGCCGACGCCCACCGGGATCTCGCGGAGGTGGCCGACGCCGTCCTCGGCACCCCCATCGCTTGCCCCGACGGCGAGGGGACCTGCTATCCGGCTGCGGACCACCCCATCGCCGACGTGGCCTTCCTCCTCTTCGAGGTCGCCGGCGACCCCGCCGCGCGCACGCTGGTCGAGACGCTGGCGGTCCTCCTCGAAGAAGACCCCGAGCTCGCCGAAGACGTGCTGGTCGCGGTGGGCAACGTCATCGAGGCCTTCGAGGGGAGCACCCTCTCGTTGACCGATCGCGCGCTCCTGGAGACGGCCGAAGGTCTGGTGCCTCTCCTGGCCGACGTCTTCGCCCTGCCCGCCTCGGGCGGCGCCCGGACGCCCCGGCTCCTCCTCGACGCCATCGCCGAGCTGGGCGACGACGCCCGCGACTTCCCCGGGGAGCTGCAGCTCATCGTCGACCACCACGACCTCTACAAGGCCGACGAGTGCTCCGCGGAGATGCCCGACCTCGGTCGCTCCACCCCCGTCGACTACGAGCGGCCCCGCTACTACACCTCGGGCGGCATCGCCGTGGACAACCGCTCCGCGCTGGAGCAGGTCATCGAGCTCCTCGACGTGGCCGACTGCGGCGACGTGCCCTTCAGCGGCGACCAGACGGTGGCCTACGTCATCCTGGACATGCTCGCCGACCGGAGCCCCAGCACGGTCTGCTCGGTCATCGACACCTTCCTCGGCGCCATCGACGTGGTCCCCGGCGCCGGCGATTGGGTCGTCGCCAACAGCCTGGACGCCATCGGCTGCAACGGCGACGCGGTCGTCGTCGAGCTCCGCTCCCTGGAGACCCTGGCGCAGAGCGGCGCCCTCGACTTCCTCATCCCACTGGCGCGGGTGTTCAAACCCCAGGGGCAGCTCGAGCTGCTCATCGACATCCTGAGCTACGTGGCCCGGGACCTCCGGCGCGACGAGGACGGCGACCCGGGCTCCTCGTCGGTGATCCGGCAGGCCCTCCCCGCGGTGAGCGCGGCCATCGACGCAGGCGTGGCCGACCCTCTCTTCGACCTGGTGGACCTCTTGCTCACCCTGGACACCGCCGATGGCGACCCCCTCGCCGACGCGCTGGTGGACACCATGGCCTTCCTGGTCGACGACGAGGGGACCATCCGCACGCGGCAGGGCAGCGAGCGCACCAGCTACCTGCAGGCCATCCTGGCCCCCCTGAAGGAGCTGGTGGACCGGCTACGCACCGGCCGCGCGACGCCCGCCTTCGATCGCCTCGTGGACCACCTCGGCGGCTACCTCACCCGCACCGAGCGCGTGGGCGACCGCGAGGTGCTGGCCGAGCGGAACCTGGTGCCGCTCTTCGGGGTGCTCTCCCGGACCGCCCGCGACGTGACCTCCCGGGATCTCGCGGCCTGGCAGTGTGTGGTCGGCGAAGCCCAGGACGGCGCGGACGAGCTGCTGGTGGGGCGGGACTTCGCCACGGTGGTCCGGCTCATCGACACCGTGGACCGGCAGCCCGAAGGCGCGGTGGTGGAAGTCTGGGTCGGCAGCCTCCTCGATCCCGCGCCCCGCGACGGGCTCTACGGGCCGCTGCTCCAGGTGGGCGCCGGCGCGCTGGGGACGGCGGCCACCCTCCCCGACGGCACCGAGCTCGATGCCCAGCCCCTGGTCGGCTGGCTCGGCCGGGTCGCGCGCCAGCGGTCGACCGACGGCGCGGACCTGTTGGGCATCGTGGACGCCATGATGCAGACCGACGAGAACGACGCGCTCCAGGCCATCGGCGCCAACATGGTGAGCCCGGGGCCGCTGGACTCCCGGGAGGTGGCGATGGCGACCATCATGGACATCGGCGACTCGGTCACCGACGTCGCCGAGCCCGCGATGTGCGTCGCCGAAGACGACCACCGCTACACCGTCGCCGAGGCGGAGGACGTGGTGCGCAGCCTGGTCGACTTCATGAACGACGACGCCGGCCTCCCCGCCATCTATCGTCTCTTCGGGCTCCGGCGTGATGCCCCCGAGACCGCCACCGGCCCCTGACCCCCCGGATCCCGACGCACCGTCGGCTGCTGCCGCTCCTCTTCCTCCTGCACGCGTCCCTCGCGCAGGCCAACACCACCGAAGACCTCCAGGGCATGGGCGCCCGCGCCAACGCCATGGGCGGCGCGGGCACCGCGCTGGCCGAGGACTTCGCCGCCACCTACTACTCGCCGGCCAACCTGGCCTACTGCCGCGAGAGCTCGGTGAGCCTGGCGCTGCGGCACACGGCCTACGAGCTGGAGCTGCGCGGCACCGACCCCGACGACCCCGAGCTGGTGGAGCTCCGGGATCAGACCCGCGCGACCATCGGCGTCTGCAACCGGCTGCCCTTCGGCTTCGCCCTGGGCATCGCCTTCGGGGTCGGCCTTCAGAACCCGATGACCCTCGACCAGGGCACCCCGGACGAGCTGCCCCGCTTCCTCCTCTACGGGCAGCCCCTGGAGCAGCTCTCCATCCAGCTCGGGCTCGCCTACCAGATCGTGCCGCAGGTGAGCGTGGGCATCGGGGCCAGCATCCTGGTGAGCAGCACGCTGGCCCTCGACGCCTCCATCGCCGCCGCGACCCCGGACGCCACCGGATCGGTTCGGATCCGGTGGGACCTGGCGCCCACCGCGAGCCTGGTGGCCGGGGTCCACGTGCGGCCCATCCCGGAGCTGCGACTGGCGCTCAACTACCGGAGCGCGCTCTTCCATGACCTGGACGCGCCGGCGACCATCGAGGTCCAGGTCGCCGGCGCCTTCGTCGACGTGCCCATGCTCATCGAGAGCGCCGCCTGGTACTCGCCGCAGCAGCTCGCCTTCGGCGTGACCTACACCGCGTTCGAGACCCTCACCTTCGCCTTCGACCTCACCTGGCAGGACTGGTCGAAGCACCCCGGGCCCTTCCTCGTGGTCACCCCCAACGCCGACGACGGCCGGCCCACGGTGGTCGACGGGATCTTCCTGCGCGAGGAGTTCGCCTTTCGGGACGCGGTGGTCCCCCGCTTCGGCGTGGAGTACCGCATGCTCGACGACCGCAGCCTGGCCCTCCGCGCCGGGTACGGCTTCCGGCCGGCGGTGGCGCCGCTACCCACGGGGTACAGCAATGTCCTCGACTCGGCGGTCCACTCGATCACCCTGGGCGGCGGCTACGACTTCGGCGACGACCCGAACTCGGCGAACCCGGCGCCCGCGGGACCCTTCGTCCGCGGCGCCAACGGGCGCATCGGGGTCTTCGTGCGCGTGGGCTACATGGCCTCCCAGACGGTCGAGCGCCCGGACCGCACCCTGGCGATGCGCCCCCTGGACTCGTTCTCGTTCGGAGGCACCGTGGTCGACGCAGGTCTCGAGCTGACCCTGGGCTGGTTCTGAGCGACGCCGTTGCGGTCGCGGCGCCCGGCGAACACACTTCGGCGATGGGGCGCTTCTCCTTCGGACTCTCGGTCGTGGTCGCGCTCGCGGGGTGCCTACCCGACACCCACTTCGAGACCGGAGATCCGGACGGTGGCGCCCCCGCGGACGCCGCGCCGCCCTCGGACACGTCGACCGCGGACGCGGCTCCCGGCGACCTGGGCCCCGCCGACCTCGGCGGGGACTGCGTCCGCGCCGAGGACTGTCCCGCGGCTCCGGGGCCCTTCTGTCGCGCTGGCGACGCCATCACCACGACCGCCACCTGCGCGAGCGGTCGCTGCGGCTACGCCGAGGCGACCGAGACGTGCGCCTCCGGGTGCACCGCGGGGACCTGCGACGTCGCGTGCACGCCCGAGACGTGGAGCATC
This sequence comes from Myxococcales bacterium UBA1660, assembly GCA_002320815.1. Lineage (GTDB taxonomy): Bacteria > Myxococcota_A > Polyangia > Polyangiales > Houyiibacteriaceae > UBA1660. Next base: position 11,669 of record DCLA01000028.1, on the reverse strand, counting down.
GTGGACGTCCCCGGCGTCGAGGCCCACTTCAACGCCGACGCAGAGCACGTGGTCGACGCAGCCGGCGGGGACCACCTGGTCTACATCCTGGAGGGCAGCGTCCACTACCTCCATCGGCCCCTCGGCGGCGGATGGATCGACGAAGCGGTCGCGGAACCCGAAGGCGGGTTCATCTTCGACGACCCCGCGCTCGCGATCGACGCGGCGGGCGAGGCCCACATCGTCTACGAGACGTACGACGGAAACGTCGTCTATCTCGGGCCCGACGGGTCCGGGAGGAGCGCTCATGTCTTCGGCAACGGATCCTCCCCAGCGGTCGCGGTCCTGGCCTCGGGCCAGGTGCACGTGCTCTACGGGTCCGTGGGCGGAATGCACCACGCGATCCAGGACCCGGGGACGGGCGACTGGACCGACACCCGAGTCCTCCGGACCACCGATGCGCTCACGACCGGGTTGAGCGCCGAAGGGGTCCAAGTCCACGTGCTCCCGGACCAGCGCTTGGCCATCGTCTTCGAGGACTACCGGGAGGATGGAATCGGCGTGGGCTTCTGGGATGGCGCAGCCTGGACCTACGATGCGGCCTACGACCGACGGGTCCGGCCGGGCTCGTATCGGTCCGCCCTCGACGCCGACGGCGACATCCACGTGTGCTTCGCTCCGGACGACTCCGCCTCCACCGCGCTCTTCCATGTCGAAGCGGCCGGGGCCGCCGGCTGGCAAACCGCTACCGTCGCCGAGCGCAACATCCGGGGTGGTCCGTGCGCCCTCGCCGTGTCCCCGAGCGGCGACATCCACATCGCGTACCGGGTCGACGTCGGGCGCACGGTGGACTGGGCAACCTATGCCCCCGGCGACATCGGGTTCCACGGCGAGACCCTCGAGGCCAACAACGGGTTCCCCTTCGGCGCCCACGCCGACGCCGCTGGCCGGGTCCGGCTTCTCTATCAGAGCGCCGACGACACCTTCCGCGTCGCCGAGCGGCGCGACTGCGACTGACTCAGCCGGCGGGGAAGTCGTCGGCCGAGTGCCGCTCGCGGAGCTGGGTGGCATCGTCGCCCCAGACGCGGTTCACCATGCGGCCCCGCTGGGCCGCCGGGCGCGCGGCGATGGCGTCCGCCCAGCGGATCACGTGGGTGTACTCGTGGACCGCCAGGAACTCCCCGGCGTCGTAGAGGCGCCCCTTGACCAGGGCGCCGTACCAAGGCCAGTTGGCGATGTCGGCGATGGAGTACTCGCTCCCGCCCAGGTACTCGCTGACGGCCAGGCGCTGGTCGAGCACGTCGAGCTGCCGCTTGGTCTCCATCGCGAAGCGGTCGATGGGGTACTCCAGCTTCTCCGGCGCGTAGGCGTAGAAGTGCCCGAAGCCGCCTCCGAGGTAGGGTCCCGAGCCCATCTGCCAGAAGAGCCAGTTCAGGCTCTCCGTCCGCGCGGCCCGCTCGCGGGGCAGCAAGGCGCCGAACTTCTCCGCCAGGTAGAGCAGGATCGACCCCGACTCGAAGACCCGGACCGCGGGGTCCTCGCTCCGGTCGAGGAGCGCCGGGATCTTGGAGTTGGGGTTGATGGCCACGAAGCCGCTCCCGAACTGGTCTCCAGAGCTGATGTCGATGAGCCAGGCGTCGTACTCGGCGTCACCGTGCCCGGCTTCGAGGAGCTCCTCGAACATCACCGTGGCCTTCACGCCGTTGGGCGTGGCCAGCGAGTAGAGCTGGAAGGGGTGCTCACCCGTGGGCAGCTCCTTGGTCTCCCGGGCGCCGGCGGTGGGCCGGTTGATGCTGGCGAAGCGACCGCCGCTCTCGGTGGCCGGGTTCCAGACGCGCGGCGGGACGTAGCTCGAGGACTCGCTCATGCGCTCGGAGACGTGACGCCCGGCCCGGGGTTACTCGCCGCCCAGATGGCGGGCGAAGAAGTCCCACATGGCCTCGGTCTCTCGGTGGCCCTCCAGGGTGTGGTCCGCGCCGGGCAGCGAGAGCTCCTCGACCGCGGCCCCCGCGGCGCGGAGCACGCGGACTGTCTCCGTGGTGACTTCCGGCGGCACGATGGGATCCGCGGTTCCCTGGATCAGCAGCAAGGGAGGAGCCCGGTCCGTGGCGAACGAGACGGGGCTCGCGGCGGCGTAGGCCGCCGGCGCCTCGGCCGCGGTGGTCCCCGGGGCGAGCCCCAGGAGCCGCGGGATCTTCGGCCGCACCCACCAATCGGTCACTTGCTCGAGGAGGCCGAGGTCCCCGGGACCGGCGAAGGAGACCACCGCCTGGACCGAGTCGTCGGCGTCCCAGGGACACCACGCCGGGTCCACGGCGCCGGGCTCCAGCGCCGCCATGAGCCCCAGGTGACCGCCGGCCGAGTGCCCCGCCACGCCGATGCGCTCCGGGTCGACCTCGAAGCGGTCGGCGTGCCGACGGAGCCAGCGGATGGCGCAGCGCAGATCCTCGAGGGGCGCCGGCCACCGGAAGCGCGCTCGGTCGCCCACCGACTCGGCCGTGAGCCGATAGTCGATGGTGAAGGCGACATAGCCGCGGCTCGCCGCCTCGTCGATGCGCTCCAGGTACCGGTGGTCCGCGAGGGATCCGCCCTCCCAACCACCACCGTGCACGAAGACGATGGCCGGGTGACCCTCGCCGCTCTCGGGCTCCGCCAGCTCCAGCGTGAGGCGGACCGGGTCGCCGCCGTCCGCGTCGTAGACGGCGTAGGTGCGGCTCCCGGTGACCGCCGAGCAGCCCGCGAGCGCGAGCAACGCGACCAGCGCCCTCATCGGAGCCCCTCCAGGGCGCGACAGCGCAGGAGCGCGGGCTCGTCGGCGGTCCAGGGCACCGGCTCTTCGTCCAGGTCCACGTGGGCGCCGGCGGCGATGGGCATCGCGCCGTGGGCGAAGCGGCCCCACACGGACCGCAGGAGTTCGCCGGCGCGCGCGTCGGCCGGCGCCTCGGCGTAGCCCGCATAGGCCCCGCCGAGCTCGGGCGAGAGGGTGCCGAAGAGCGTGGCGATCTCCAGCGAGTGGAACGCGCCGAGCGCCGCGGGCTCGCCCCTCAGGCGATGGGTGAAGCGATAGCCGGCGCTCCCCGGCCGGGCGTCCTGGAGCGCGAGGTTGGGACAGGTGAAGAAGCGCTCGGTGAGCAAGGTGACCAGAGCCTCCGTCGGGTCGTCGAAGGCCGACGCGGGGTAGACCTCGAGGAGCGCCGCGGCGTCCTCCCCGAAGAGCTCGCCGACCGCCGCTCCGTAGAGCTCGGGCGAGCCGAGGAGCGCGGTGAGCGGAAGGAGACGGATGACGCCAGCCTCTTCCCGGTTGGTGCCCACCAGCCAACGACGCTGCGGCCGGTCCCCGAGACCGTCGATGGGCTGCTCGGCGAGGACGACTCCATCGACCACGAGGGACGCGCCCCCCGGGCCCAGGAGGCCCTCGTCGTCGCTGGCCGACGCGCGCACCAGGGTCTCGGCGGGCACCGCGCGCAGGCACGCCGCGCGCTCGCGTTCATCGCCGCCGCAGCCCACGGCGTCGACCAAGGGCTGGGCCCGGGCGGCGGCCTCCTCGGGCGCGGGCAAGCCCCACGCGGCGGGCGCGCTCTGCACGATGACGCCGTCGAAGAGTCCGTCGGCCGCGGGCATGCTCGCCAACGCCACGACGCTGGCTCCGCCGGCCGAGCTCCCGAAGAGGGTCACCCGCGCCGGGTCGCCGCCGAAGGCGCCGATGTTCTCGCGCACCCAGCGGAGCGCGGCGAGTTGGTCCAGGAGCCCGTAGTTCCCCACCGCTCCGCGCTCGTCGCGGAGGCTCGGGTCGCCGAGGTAGCCGAGGGCGCCCAGTCGGTACTGGACCATGACCACCACCACCTCGGCGTCGCGGGCGAGGACGCGCCCGTCGTTCATGGCGTCGGGGCCGCCCCCCTGGACCAGCCCGCCGCCGTGGAGCCACACCATGACCGGCAGCGGCTCCTCGGGGTCGGTGACCGGAGTCCAGACGTCCAGGGTCAGGCAGTCCTCTTGGCCCAGGTAGGCCTCGCCCATCTGCTGCGGACACCCGGGCCCGACGTCGGTGGCCGGGCGCGGATCGGTCCACACCGCCGCGGGCGCCGGCGGCTGGAAGCGCCGCGCGCCCATGGGCGGGGCGGCGTAGGGGATCGCGCGGAAGGCGGAGACCCCCGCCTCCCGGGAGCCGATGAGGGGCCCGGTGGGTGGGTGGACGACGGCGGATTCCGGCGAGGGGTCGCCGCACGCGGCGAGGAGCAGGAAGAAGAACCCGAGGAGACGCTGCATGGGGCCGTACGGTAGGGAGCCCCGGCGACGGATCGAGGAGCGAACGGCTGGCCTCCACGGTTCCTCCACACTTCCGTGGCATGGTCCCCGCGATGCCCTCCCCTGCGATGGTCCTGGTCGTCGAAGACGACCCTCCCACGGCGGCCTCGATGGTGCGGGCCCTCAAACGCGCCGGCCACCGCGTGGAGCTGGCCGTCGATGGTCAGCTGGCGCTCGAGGCGCTGCAGCGGGAAGCCTTCGACCTGGTGATCCTCGACCTCCGTCTGCCGCGCACCGACGGCCTGGAGGTGCTCGAGGTCCTCCGCGGCGCGGACCGCCAGCGCACCTCGCGCGAGGTCGGCGTGCTGGTCGTGAGCGCGTCGACGGAGCTCGAGTCTCGGCTCCGCTCCTTCGCGCTGGGCGCCGACGACTTCGTGCCCAAGCCCTTCTGGACCGAGGAGCTGGTCGCGCGCGTCGAGCGTCGCCTCGCCCGGGATCGCGAGCTCGCGGAGGAGACCTGGGTCCTCGGCTCCCTCGAGCTCGACGCGGAGGCGCTCCGAGTCCGGGTGGACGGCGCGACCCTGGACCTGACGGTCACCGAGCGCGCCCTCCTCGGCGAGCTCGCGCGAGCGCGGGGCGCGGCCGTCCCCCGGGAGACCCTCGCCGCCCGCGTGCTCGACGGCCAGAGCCGCACCGTCGACTCCCACGTGGCTCGGCTGCGCCGGAAGCTGGGCGCCGCGGGCCCGCTGGTGCGCACAGTCTGGGGCATCGGCTACCGGCTCGCGGTCGACGCATGAAGCGGCTCGGACTCCGGATGACGCTCCTGGCGCTCCTCGGCGCCTCGGTCGGGCTGGTCGCCGCGGGCTTCTTCGGGGTGCGCTTCGGGGTCCACCTCGGCGAGGACACCGGTCGGGTCATCGAGGCCCTGGCCCGGGTCGACGCCCGCCGCTGCACGGAGGGATTCGCGGAAGACCGGCTGACGATCCACGGCTACGACGCGGCCTTCCAACCGCTCTCCCCCGGCGCGCCGGCCGTCCCCGCGGTCCTCCGCGAGCGCGCCCGGGCCGGTCTCCGCCACCCCGCCGAGCTCTACTTCACCCGCGCCTGGGACGGCGACATGCTCGTGCCGGCACCGGCGGGCGCGCCCTGCGCCCACCTGATGGCCCGCTGGACCTCGACCCATCGCCTGCGTGACGTCTTCCGCGACGAGGGGCTGCTCGCCCTGACCCTGCTCCTCGGCCTGACCACGGCCTTCATCCTCTGGCTCGGCCTCCGCCCGCTCCGCCAGGCCATCGAGCGGCTCCGGCAGCTGGTGGTCCGGCTGGACGCCGCCGACCGCTCGGGCGCGAGTCCGCCCGAGCTGCGGCACTTGCCCGCAGTGGAAGCGGCGCTCGAACGCTCCATCGAGCGCGTCCACGATCGGCTGGCGACCATCGAAGCCCAGCGGGCCGCCATGGCCGCGTTCTTGGCCGACGTGGCCCACGACGTGAAGACCCCGCTGGCCTCGCTGCACCTGACCATCGACGAGCTGGGCGACCCCGCCACGCTGAGCGAGGCGGAGCGCGACTCCGCCGTGCAGCGACTGAGCGGCGACGTGGTCTACCTGCGCAACCTCTTCGCCAACCTGGCGCTGGCGGCGCGACTCCGGGACGGCGAGGTGCCCGTGGCGACCGAGACCGTCGACCTCCGCGAAGTCGCCGAGCGGGTTCGGCTCCGCGCCGCCGTCCTCGCCAAGCGGAAGGGGCTGGCGCTGCGGGTGGAGCTGCCCCGCGAGGCGGTGCCCGTCTCCGCGAGCGCGCTGCTGGCGGAGCGAGTCCTGGAGAACCTGGTGGACAACTCGCTTCTCCACGGCGCCGACGGCGAGACCGTGGTCCTACGCCTGCGGGCCGACGCCGAGACCTTCGAGCTCGCAATCCTCGACGACGGCCCCGGCGTACCGCCCCAGGAGCTCCCGCGCCTCGGCGAGCGCACCTTCCGCAGCGACGCCGCCCGCCAGCGCGACCAGCACGGGAGCGGCCTCGGTCTGGCCATCGTCGGCGAGGCCTGCGCGCGTTTCGGCTGGACCCTGCGCCTGGAGGCGCGCGCCCCCCGCGGCCTCGCCGCGTACGTCGGCGGTCCGCTGACTCAGCGCCGGCAGCCGATGCGCTCGGTGGCCACCACCACGTCGTCATAGAGGATGGTCTGCTCGTCCGACACGGTGAGCCCTCGCTCCTCGAGGGCGGCGGTGCGCCGGTCGGTGGTGGCGCGCTCGTAGTAGGCGTCCAGGTGGATGGCCTTGAAGCCCACCGCGTCGTCGGTGCGGAAGTCGAAGCCCTCGAAGGGCTGGGGTTCACCGCAGGCGCTGAAGGAGCAGCCGTCCTCGTGGAAGACGTCCCGCAGCCAGGTCCCCTCGGGCCGTCCGGGGCCGTACTCGCCCACCAGCTCGTCGTCGATCCAGAAGGCCAGCGAGCCGTCGCTGGTCCCCACCGTGTTCGCCTCGGCGCGCATCTCGATGCAGAACCACTGGTCCCGGGGGAAACCCACCTGGCCCTTGGGCCGGAACACGTTGCCGTAGTGGTAGGTGGTCCCCTGGTCGCCGGCGCAACCCGGGGTGGTGCTGCCATCGTTGCAGCGCCCCGAGCGCATGGCGTGCCAGTACACGTAGAAGTCGAAGACGTCGTCGTTGTTGGCGTCGAAGTCGAACCAGAAGCCCTCGTCGCCCGGAGGCACCGTATTGGCGCGACCGCTCGCCTCCCACGCCTCGTCGCCGGCGGCCATCCGCACCCAGTGGTGCGGGTTCGGCGCCACGTTGGGGAAGCGCGCGTAGAAGCGCCAGTAGACGGTGTCCACGCGTCGGTCGAAGGCGACGCGCGAGGCCGCCGAGATGTACTGCTGGGCCGCCAGGTGGTCGCGGGTCACCGTCGACCGGAGGTAGCCCTCCCCGGCCGCCGCCAGCGCGCCGGACTCCATGTGCAGGTAGGGGGTGTCCGCCGTGGGCCGGTCCCAGCGCCCCCAGCCGGTCTCGAAGTCGTCGTGGAAGAGGACCGCGGGGTCGGCGCCGATCCCCTCGTCGCCGGGATGGCGCGCGGCCAGGGGACCCCTCGGTCCGCCGTCGCGACCGCCGCCGTCGGAGCCCGCGTCCGGGCCCGCGCCGCCGTCCCGGTCCGCTCCTCCATCCCGGGTGGGCCCGCCGTCGGCCGGCGCGTCCCCGGGCGGCCCGTCGTCGCCGCAGGCGCTGACGCCGAGGATGTGCAAGAAGGCGAGCAGGAGCGTGGTCGTCCGCATGGATCGCAGGCTGACCCATCGCCGACGCGCTCGCTCTTAAACGCGATGATCTCCGAGCGACACGACTGGATCCGAGCGCACTCCGGCGCCGCTCCCGCCGGAGCCACCGAGCGCGTCCAGTCCCTCTGGGGCGGCTACGGCGAGCTCCTGCGCGTCCCGCTGGTCGACGGCCGCTCGGTCATCGTCAAAGAGGTCCGGCCGGGGCATGGCGGGGGCGTCTCCCACGAACGGAAGCTGCGCTCCTACGACGTCGAGCATGCGTTCTACCGCGATCACGCGCCGGTCGCCGGCGCTCGGGTCGCGCGCTGCCTCGCCACGGAGCGCTCGAGCGACGGCTGGCGCTTCCTCCTCGAGGACCTCGACCGCGCCGGCTACGCCGGGCGCGCTCGGGTGCTCACGGGCTCCCAGACGGCGCATGCGCTCGACTGGCTCGCTCGCTTCCACGCGCGCTTCCTGGACCGCGCGCCGGACGGGCTCTGGGACGAGGGAACCTACTGGCACCTCGCCACCCGGCCCGCCGAGCTCGCCGAGCTTCCGGAGCCCGCGCTGCGCAGCGCCGCCGCCGCGATCGATGCCAGGCTCCGCGCGGGCCGCTTCCGCACCCTGGTCCACGGCGACGCCAAGCCGGCGAACTTCTGCTTCGGCGCCGACGGCGCGGCTGCCGTCGATTTCCAGTACGTGGGCGGCGGCTGCGGCATGAAGGACGTGGCCTACCTCCTCTTCGCCCACCGCGGCTGGGGCGCGGGCGACGGAGGCACCGGCCCGCTCCTCGACCACTACTTCGCCGCGCTGCGGTCGGCGCTCGCGCCAGGCCTCGACGGCGAGGCCCTGGAAGCCGAGTGGCGCCGGCTCTACCCGCTGGCCCGGGTGGACTTCCTCCGCTTCATGGCCGGCTGGTCGCCGAGCCGCGACACCCTGCGGGACTACCGCGACGCGCTGGCCGCGCTGGGCTGAGTCACTCGCAGGGCCGCACCTGGCCGGGGTAGCTCTCCATCACCTCACACTCGTCCCCGCAGCCCGCGGCGCGGCATGCGTCGGCGGTCTCCTGGAAGCAGCACCCGCGGAAGAGCACCGCGCAGTTCTCGGGCGGCCCATCGTTGCTCGGGACGGGGGGCACGCCGCCCTCGGGGCACTGCACCGCGGGACAACACACCGCGCCCTCGATGCCCGACGCGACGGATCCGATCGGCGCCTGCCCGTCGCTGCACCGGTAGTCGGGCCGATGGACCGCCCCATCGCCGATGTCTCCGACCACCGTGCCGCCCTGGGCCTCGCACTCGGCGGCGCCGACCGCGGGCCGGTCGGCGGGGCTGGGTCCCGTCGGCAGCTCACCGGGCGGGGCCTCGTCGGGCGGCACCTCGGCGCCCGCAGGTTCGTCGGTGGTGGCCCCGTGGGGCTCGTCGGGACCGCAGCCGAGGGAAACGAGGAGGAGGATGAGGAGGAGCAGGGAAGCGTAGCGCATGGTCCGCTCCTAGCGCCGCGCGCACCGAGCGGTAGCGCCGTCCCTCGCACGCCGCCCGAGGCCGGCGCGGGACATCACCCCGGCGCGGACTCGCCCAAGTCGCACCGTGCGCCGCTCGGCACGCTATCGTGCGCCCGTGGACGAACTCGCTTGGATCCTCCGCGACGGTGATCGCGACCTGGTGCGCCTCGAGGCGCCGCTCCGCAAGGACGGCGGCTGGACCGAGTACCGCGTGGTCGGCCTCGGCGTGCCGCGCCTCGACGGCCACCTGGCCAGCAACCTCGGCGCCGAGGCACGACTGAGCGCCCACCACGAAGTCAGCGGGACCACGCTGGACGAGGTCACGCTGCGGCCCGCGGATCCGCATCCCGACGGCGCCGAGCGCGTCCAGGCCCGCGGCTTGGACGCGAAGGCCACCAAGCCCCGGGGCCTCTGGGCCGTGGTCTACGAGTGGATGTCCCGCATGTAGGCTCCGGCTGCTCGGCGGCGGCGCCTGCAGGAACACAGAACCAAGAGGATGGCGGCTGACGCGGTTCGAGCCGTGCCCGCCAAGGCGAGCGACACGCCCTTCCGAAGCGAGTCTTGCCGACGGGCTCCCGAATGCTAGTTTTTCCATGGCGGACCATGCCTACCCTAGGCGTGGAGGCCGGAGGCAACCATGAGCAAGCAGTCGCAGATCTCGGCCACCATCTCCGAGGGCACCAAGGAAGCGCTGGACCGCTTCGCCGAGAGTCGAGGGCTCAAGAAGAACTTCGTCGTCGAACAAGCGCTGCTCTACTTCATGGAGGCACGGCGCGAGCTTCCGGACGAGGCCCTCGTTCCCGCTCGCCTGCTGGTCGATGACGAGTCCTTCGACCGCCTGGCCGAAGCGCTGTCGAGCCCGCCCGCACCGACCAAGGCTCTACGGGACCTGATGCGTGGCCAAGGCGATTGAGATCCGTCCTCTCGCGAAGGAGGACGAGCGCGAAGGTTTCTCGTGCGGGCAGCCCGACCTCGACCGCTTCTTCCAGCACTACGCCGGCCAGAATCAGTTCAAGCTGCGCCTGGCCGTCACATACGTCGCCTCCCTCGACGGCACCATCGTGGGCTTCGCCACCGTGGCCGCGTCCTCCATCGAGCGGGCGAACATACCGAGCGCGCGGCTTCGCAAGCGACTCCCCGCCTATCCGCTGCCAGTGCTGCGCCTTGCCCGCATGGGGGTCGACACGCGGGCTCAGGGCCTCGGCATAGGAAAAGCGCTGCTCCGCTACACGCTGACTCTGGCCGTCGAGCAGCGCGACCGCACGGGCTGCGTCGGTGTCCTCACCGACGCCAAAGCCGAGGCGGTGAGCTTCTATCGGGACCTCGGCTTCGTCCCCGTCACCGAGGTGCGCGAGGGTTTGCTCCACGGTGAGCCGCTACCGATGTTCCTGGCCATCGGCACGGTGGCGGCGGCTCTCGATCGGTGAGACCAGCCGACCGCCCAGGTCCGATGTAGGCTCGGCGCACCGGCTGCGAATGCACCGCGGCCACCTGCGCGTGCGCGGCGAACTGCAACACCGCCTGCGGCGACCAGGCGTGCGCCATCGACTGCGCCGACGACGCCCCCTCGACCGCGGCCGTGACCCTGACCTGCGACGGTGACACGATGTGCAAGGGCAACGGCGGCGCCGGGAGCGCGATCACCTGCAGCGAGACCGCGAACTGCGACCTCAAGGCCGGCGCCGACTCCACCGCCGAATGCTCCGACGCCGCCGTCTGCAAGATCGAGCTCGGCGCGAACAGCACCGTCCGCTGCACCGACCAGAGCGACTGCGACATCAAGTGCGACGACGGCGGCTGCAGCGACGACGGCGGCTGCAGCGTCGAGTGCGGCGCCGACGCCAGCTGCCGCCTCGACTGCGGAACCGGCGACGGCGGCACGCCGACCGAGTGCCCGGACGGACGCTTGCTCTGCGGCGGCACCTGCTGAGGTCAGCAGGGCGACGGAACCAAAAAGCCCCTGCGAAAGCAGGGGCTCTTGGGGGCGGAGCGGACGGGACTCGAAACTACAGCCGAAGGCGAGTGCCCAAGGAAAGCAGGGGAAAGCGCCCTCGCCCGCGTCGCGTGACACCTCCCGGATCGTCGAGGTTTCTGGGGTCGACTGGATCCATGCTGACCAGGGTGCACTGCTCGGACTGCTCGACGCTACTTCCGCCTGATGTCGACCGATGTCCAGTTTGCAAGATCGGTCTTGCGTGAGGCCGTAGCGCTCTCACCCGTTGTTGGTCGGCTTGTCGCTGGCCGACGGCTCAACCCGCTCGGCCTTCCTCAAGGCCCGAGTGCTCTCAATCCAGGGGTCCCGGATGGGCTGCCCGACCGGAGTTCGTATGGGTACCACCATCACTCCCTCCTCATCGATTGGGTATGCACACGCGGGCGCTGGCGGATCCGCCCGTTTAACCTGAAGGCGGTGATCGAGGTTGTGGAGCAGCACTGACGCCGCGGTCTCAAACCTCTGCCGGACGGGGTCCGCTGCGCTGCTCAGGCGAAAGGCGTGATCGGGTAGCTCCTGCACTCTACTCCGAATGCTCTGAGTGCTGAAGGTGGCGTGCCCCCATGCGTGGGCGCACTCATTCCGAATCTTCCTGATCAAATCGAGCTGACGGCGCTCAGCCTTCGTCAGCAGGCCCAACGCGTATGAGAGCAGGATCTTGGCGCTGAACGTAGAGACCGGGGGTCTGGATCGCACTCGGAGCGC
>DCLA01000026.1 GCA_002320815.1 Myxococcales bacterium UBA1660 | reverse complement strand
AATGACGACGATCGTCCCCGGCGTGCGCAACTCGTTGGGGGGGCGGCCGAGGGGGGCGGTCATCATGACCCAGCATCCGCGTCTCACCGCGTTCCTCCTCGTCCTCGTCACCTTCTTCGGCGCTGGCCGCGCGTATGCCGACGTCGCCCGGGTCACCCTGAACGACGAGAGCGTCATCCAGGGCGAGCTGGTCGACTACGAGCCCGGCGTTCGGGTGAGCGTGCGCCTGGCCAGCGGTCGCACGCTCGAGCTCCCCGGCGAGTCCATCGCGCGAGTGGAGATCGGCGTCTCCGAGTCCACGCAGACCGGGCCCGTCGGGCAGACTGGGGCCACCGAGCGGACCGAGTCCACGCACCCCGGACCCGCCGCGCAGACCGCAGCCGCTCATTCCGGGCCCGATGGGGTCCTCGAGCAGGCGGCGCCCGATGCCGGGTGGGGGCCGCGTGCCGACGCCGCATCCACCAACGGCGCGGCGCCGCCCATGCCCAGCCTGGTCGGCCCCTTGGTCCTCGGCGGCATCGGCGCAGGCATCCTGGCCATCGGTGGGGCCGTCTTCACCACCGGCTACTGCAAGCCCAACTGCACGGTCGAGTTCACCTTTCAGGAGTCGATCGGGCTCGGCTTCATGGCCCTCGGGAGCGCCATGTTCATCGCCGGCCTGGGCATCTTCCTGCCCCTCCGCGTCAAGGAACGGCGGCGGGTCCGCGCCCTGACCCTCGCGCCCACCGCGTCCGCCGAGCGCCTCGGCTTCGTGCTCTCCGGCACGTTCCGACTCTCACGCCCGCGTCCGACGAGCACCTCGGAGGGCTCTTCGGCGCGCTCTGACCCTCACGCCGCCTCCGACGAGCGCTCTCCGGCGACCCGACCGCGCCGCCGCCCCCTCCCAGGCGCTTCCCGCCGTCCACGTCGCCGCCCATCGCGCGCGGTGCTAGACCCGCTCCATGGAAGCGCCCCCCGTCGGCACCATGGAGCGCTGGGCCTGGGACTACGTCCGCGCCGACACCTTGGCCGCAAAGCTCGCTCCGCCGCCGCGCCCCACCGCGTGGGAGTCCGCCCCGCCGGCGCGCGACGTGCGGGCCGGGCGCCCCGCCGAGCTCACGCCCATCGAGCGTCCGCCGAAGACTCCGCGCCCCGGGGCCCTGGTGGACCCGGCCAAGCGTGCCCAGCTCGTCCACACCTTCTTCCACCACGAGCTGCAGGCGGCCGAGCTCATGCTCTGGGCGCTCCTCGCCTTCCCCGACGCGCCGCGCCCCTTCCGGCAAGGGCTCACCCACATCGCCCTCGACGAGGTCCGGCACATGGCGCTCTACGCCGAACACCTGGAGCGCCTGGGCTTCGCCCTCGGGGACTTCGGGGTGCGCGATTGGTTCTGGGAGCGCGTGCCCACCGTGCAGGGCCCCGCGGAGTTCGTGGCCCTCCTGGGCATCGGCTTCGAGGGCGCCAACCTGGACCACAGCGCGCGCTTCGCGCAGCTCTTCCGCAACGTCGGCGACGTGGAGGGCGCCGAGATCCAGGAGCTCGTCGGTCGCGAGGAGGAGCCCCACGTGCGCTTCGCCATCCACTGGTTCCAGAAGCTCGCTGGTGACCTGGAGTGGGAGCGTTGGCGCCGCCATCTCCCCGCGCCGCTCACCCCCATCGTCATGCGCGGCAAGCCCCTCGAGCGCGAGGCCCGCCGCCGTGTGGGCATGCGCGACCCCTTCCTGGACGCCCTCGAGTCTTTCCGCCCGTGACCGCCTGGCTCTTCAATCTCGACGCCGACCAGGAGCTCGCCCACGGCGCCGGGTACACCACGCCCCGTCGCGTCGCCGCAAAGCTCCGGCCTCACGCCGCCGCCCTCGCCGCCACCCTGCCCCCCGGCGACCACTGGCTCGACGACGGCCCGGCCGATGGCCGGCCCGGCGTCGCCTGGTGTCCCACCCCCAGCGCCCTCGCCCGGCTGCGCGCCGCCGGCGCCCTCGTCCCCGCCGCGCCACCCTTCGCGGTGCTGCAGCGAGTCAACGGCCGTGCCTTCGCCCACGCCCTGGGCGCGCTCCCCGGCGAGCGACCCCCCGGTTCGCCCGAGCCCACCGCGGGCCGCTGGATCGCCCACCGGGAGCACACCTTCGCCGGCCGCGGCCACCGCTTCATGGACGCCCCCTTCGGCGCCGCGGACCGCGCCTGGCTCGCCAAGGCCCCGGCCTTCCTCGCGCCCCGTCTGGACCTCACGCTCGAGGTGGCCCTCCACGGGCTCCTGCACGCGGACGGCTCCGTCCAGCGCGGGGTCGTCACCGTCCAGCACGTCGACGGCACCCAGTGGCGCCGCAGCACCCGCGCCCCCGACGCCCTGGAGCCCCCCGAAGCCCGCGCCCTCCACGACGCCTTCGACGAAGTAGCCGCCGCCCTGGGGGCCGCCGGCTACTTCGGCCCCTTCGGCATCGACGCCTTCCGCCACGCCGCCGGCTTCCACCCCCTGAGCGAGATCAACGCCCGCTACACCATGGCCTGGCCCACCGGCATGGGCGCCTGGACCCCCTGACTTGCACAAGGGGACTTGCACAAGGGACGCTCTTGCACACTGGCACAAGGGACGCTCCTTTACCCTCCGCCCCCTCTTTTCCTGGCCCCCTACTCCCGCCCGGAACACGCCCACGCCCCGTGACTTGCACAAGGGACGCTCTTGCACACTGGCATAAGGGACGCTCCTTCCGCCGCCATCAGCCCCCGCTGGGCCCACCCGCGCCGTCCACCCCGCACCGCCCCGAGGCGTCCCGCCGCGACCCACCGCCGCGTTCTCGCACTTTCCGCGCGCACGTCGTTTGCACTGCGCCCGCTCATGAGCACCGCCACCACCAGCGACGTCTTCCTCGCCCCCGAGTCCATCCCCGCACCCGCCGCCGTCGACTCGCGCCCGAGCCGCCGGCTCCTCCGGGTCTACCTCGACGACCACCTCGCCGGCTCCGCCCTGGGCCTCAGCCTCGCCCGCTCCGCCTCCGCGCGAGAGACCAAGGGCCCGATGGCGCGCTTCCTCCGCGAGCTCGTCGCCGACCTCGAGAACGACCAGACCGCGCTGCGCGCCCTGATGAAGGACCTCGACTTCACCGAGAACCGCGTGAAGAACGCCCTGGGCTGGCTGGGCGCCCAGGCCATCCGCTACAAGCCCAACGGCCGCCTCCTCGGCCGCTCGCCGCTGAGCCGCGTCCTCGACCTCGAGGCCCTCATCGCCGGCTCCCGCGCGCGCGCCTCCCTCTTCCAGACCCTCGCGTCGGTGGCCACCCCCGACCAGCGCGAGACCTACACCCTGAGCCAGCGCGCCGAGCGCGCCCTGCTCCACATCCGCGCCCTGGACGGCTACCGCCAGCGCGCCGCCGAAGAGACCCTCCTCGCCAGCCGCTGACCCCGCAGGAACCAACTTGCTTTGGGGACGCACTTGCCAACTTGCGCATCGGCCAGCCCCCCGGCCCAAGGAGCGTCCCTTATGCCAGTGTGCAAGAGCGTCCCTTCTGCAAGTCGCAGCCTCTTCTTCTGCAAGTCGCAGCCCCTAATGCCAGTGCGCAAGAGCGCCCCTTCTGCAAGTCGCAGCCGCTGACCGGCCCAAGGAGCGTCCCTTATGCCAGTGTGCAAGAGCGTCCCTTCTGCAAGTCGCAGCCACCGACGCACACCCACGCCCCCGCTCGACGCAACCGCTCATCCCGGATGACGAGCAGGGGCGCCATGCACCCCGAGCACCCCGACCGCCCCGACTGCCCGCACCACCCCGAGCACTACCGCGCCGAGATCCGCGACCACCAGCGTCACCACCGCCCCGCCGACCTGGGCGACGCCATGGACGCCTGGAACCAGCGGCACCACGACCGCATCTGCGAGTACCTCCTCGCCCACCTCCCGGAGGGCCCCGAGCTCGCCGCCTGGGACATCGCGTACGTCGCGCTCCACGAGTTCCTCGCCGCCGTCTGGTTCCAACCCCGCGACCGTCCCACCACCGACGAACGCCACCTCTGGGCCACCTTCGACCCCTACTACTTCACCATCGCGTACTACCCGGTGCTCCTCCCCTTCTCGGAGCTCCCCGACGACTTCATCCCGCGCGGCTTCCAACACCACTACGAGGGCTTCTTCCACTTCCTCGCCACACGCGGCGTCATGACGTCCACCAACGCCCAACGCCTCGCCACCACGCTCCACCACGCGCTCTGGGGCGAAGCCGTCGGCGTCGCCTGACGCCCCCACCAGAAGCCCAGCCCCCTCATCAGAAGCCCAGCCCCCCACCGAACGCCCCCATCGGGCGTCCGACTACCGACCCGCTACGCTCGACGGGCGCAGCGGCGGCACATCCGGTTGTGCGCTCCCCGCGACAAGAACCGGTCGTCGCAGCGCAGACACGCGCGCATCTTCGGTCGCGTTCCCGCGAGTCGACAGTTCTTCAGGAACCCGGGCGTCAATCCCAGGCGCTTGGCTCTCGCCCGAACGGCAGCGATGTCCGTACCCACCTTGCGCGAGAATCCACGCAGCGCTGCGCGGTCGCCCGCGAGGGTGAGATCGATGATGCGTTGGTCGCGACTACCGTCGCGAAACGGCTTCTTCTGGCGCTCGGTTCCGAGGTCCATGCTTCTCCTTCGATTGATGACGAACGGCAAGACGCGGGGGCGTCGCCGTGTTCCGCCGAGCGCCCTTCGTGTACCGGCAGCACCGGGTAGGTCGAAGGGCATTCCTCTCAGCAGCGAAGAAGACCATACACGTTTTGACCCGCAATTACAAGGGTATTCTGCGAGCCCTTGGAACTACCCGCCTGACGGCGCCGGCCAGCCGCGCGCTCGGGCCCACTCCGCGTGCGCTCCGAGCAGCGCTCCCAGCTCGTCCATCGAGGGGAAGCGCTCGTAGCTCTTCGGCGCCCCCGTCCGCGCCCACGCGAGCCCCTCGGAGGTGAACGTCTCCGCGAAGGGCGCGAACCACGACGCATCGTCCAGCAGCGTCGCCCGCACGTTCACGAAGTCCATCCCCGCCGGCTCCGTGTAGACCCAGCTCATGCACGACGGACAGAACCAATGCGCCAGCTCCGGTGCCCGCATCCCGCCGAGCGCGGGCTCCCCCGCCGTCACCGCGAACCCCGCCTTCGGCACCATCAGCGTCAGCGAGAACGCGCTCCCACTCATCCGTTGACACCCCGAGCAATGACACGCCGACGAGAAGATGGGCGCCGCGTCGATCCGGAAGCGCAGCTCCCCACAACGACAACCACCCTCCCAAGGCAGCACAGACGGACTCGCGTTCGACATGCCCCAGCTCTGCCGTCATCCCACCCCTTCGACAACCCCCTCGCCGGCTTCGACCCGCTCCGCGCCAAGTTGCCGCTCTCCCAAGGCCTCACCTTCCCCGGCCACGCTTCGGCCCCATGGCCGCGCTCACCTCCGCACGGTATGAGCCCCGCATGACGCGCGACGAGCTCGAGCACTTCATGCGCGAGGCGCTCCAGGAGGGACGCCGCGCCTACCCCGCGTGTGCCCCGAACCCTCCGGTCGGCTGCGTCATCGTTCGCGACGGCGCCATCATCGCGCGCGGCTACACCCAGCCGCCCTTCGAACACCACGCCGAACCCATGGCCCTGGCCGCGGTCGAGGGCTCCCTCGAGGACGCCGTCATGTTCGTCACCCTCGAGCCCTGCTCCTTCCACCAGAAGACCCCGAGCTGCGCCCGCGAGATCATCCGCCGACGAGTCGGAGCTCTCCACGCCGCCATGCTCGACCCCCACCCGCGCAATCGCGGCGCCGGCATCGAGATGCTCCGCGCCGCCGACGTCGTCACCTCCGTAGGCCTCGGGTCGGCCGAAGCTCGCCGCGACCTCGAGCCCCACCTCTGGCGCCCCACCGACTGAGCTCTTTCCGAGCCAAGGCGTTTCCCTCGCCGCTCAATCCCCGAATAAGAGGCGCCCGGTGGGGAACCACTCGATCCCGATGGCGGCCGTGACCGCGCGCAGGGGCCCGTTCGCGCCGAACAGGAAGTCCACGTGCACCGGGAACGCAAACGCCAACCCGCGCTTTCCGAAGGGGATCGTCGGCTCCACCGACAACGCGACCCCACGCACCCGATCGTGTCCCCCCAAGCGCCACGTCGAGGACCCCGCACCGACGTGGAAGCCGAACACGCCCGACGCGAGGTTCAACTCGAGCAGGTGCCGATGCGCGAAGCCACCGCGCACCCCGGTGACGACGGTCCGATATCCGACGAAGAGCGCCGCCGGTCCCGGCCCGTTCACCCGGTACCCCACCGAGAGCGACGCGCCGCCGGATACCTCCGAGCGCCCGTGGAACCGGTCGGCCAACACGCTCGCCCCGCAGTCGCCGCACCCCTCCGCGTCGAGGTAACGCAGCCCCCCGATGTGGATCCCGAACTCGAACTGGAACGGCCGGCCCATGATGAACGCCTCCCGCTGCCCCCGCCGAGCCGCCATCCCCGTCTCCGGCGCCGGCTCCCGATCGGCCACCGCCGCATCCGGGTCCTCCTGCGCGCGCACCACCCCCGGAACCACCAACACCAAGACCACCAGCAACCAACGCATGCCCCCGTCATCGGCAGCAACGCCGCTCAGTTGCGGGGACAGGTACACCCCTTTTTCACCCCGGCAAAATAGGGCGATTCCGATCAAAGTCGCCCAAGATCCATCCGCCCCCACCCACGGACACCTCACCGCGGGCCCCCAAACCACCCCTCAGACCGCCCTCACGAGCCGCCCCCGGCTCACTCCAGGTAGAACCCCTCGATCGCCTCGAGGGGCACCACGCGACCGCGCGGCTCCTCGTCGGCCAGGAAGAGCACGCGGACCTCGCCCTTGGTCCGCTTCACGCCTTCCACCACCCCCACGAGCGGCGACCCGGAGCGCAGCACCAGCGCCACCGCTTTGCCCGACTTCGCCAGCGCCTCGAAGCGCTCGGCCACCGGCGCTTGCAGGGAGTCCGCCCGGGCCGCGACCAGCGCGTCCATGAGCCTCGCGCCGATCTCACTGATGCGCGTGGGCAGCGCCAGGCGGGTCGCCTCGTCGAGCATGGCGTCCAGCGTGGTCGCCTTCTTGAGCGCCCGTCGCCGCCACTTCGCCTTCAAGGTCAGCAGGGGCAAGAGGTGCAGGGGCCGCTCCTCGAAGAGCTCGTCGAGGTGCGCGCGCTCGCGGGGAACGAGCCGCTTGCGGAAGCCGGTCAGCTCACCGCGAATCTCCTGGCGCAGCCGCTCCAGCTCGTCGATGAGCGCGGGATCGAGTGGGCTGTCCGCATAGAGGTCGTCCGGTCCGGCCGCGCCCTCGGGGTCGCCGAGCCCGTGGTAGCCGCCGCACTTCGGACACGGCTCCTCCGCGTCGGAGGTCCACCGGAGCTCTCCGCGCCGCGCCTTCGCGAGGCGCTCCCCCAGCACGGCTCGGGGCGGCTCGGTGAAGGTCCTCGCCATGAGCCGTCCCACCCATCCCGCGGGGTCCTTCGGCTCGAAGGTCGGGCCCGCCGGCAGGGGGTCCGCTCGATCGTCCAGCGCCTCGCGGCTCGTCGGGTGCGCGATCGCGACGCCCTCGGACTCCAGGGCCCGCTGCGCCTCGTCGAGGGAGAGAGCGCGGAACACACCGGGCACGAGCCGCGCGCCTTCCCCCAGCGCCGCCGCGAGCCGCGCGTCGTCGCCTTCCACCAACCACTCACGGCGTACCCGAGCGACCTTGGCCGCGTGGAACCACTCGCGCACCATCCCCGCCACGTTGTCCGGCAGCGGGTGCCGCGTGAGCGACGCGAGGGCGCCCAAGAGCTCGTCCGCACCCACTCCATGGCGAGCGGCGCCAGCCACCGTGCGGGGCTCCAGGTGAAACGTGTAGAGCGGCCCCACGCTCACCAAGCGCGCGGCCATCGCGACCACCAGGAGCGCGTCGTCGCTCGCTCCCGGCCCGACCATCACGTCGAAGGCCGGCGTCACGAACCCATCGGCTTCCCCGCCCCGCGTCGCCAAGCCGGCCCACCCGTCGTGAATCCCCAGGCCCGGCATCTGCCGCACGTAGGTCTCCACGTCTTTCAGCAGCGTCCCCTCGAGCCCGTGGGACTCGAGGTCGAAGAGACATTGGCGGGCGGCATAGTCCACCGAGACCTGGAGCAGCGCCGCATCGACAAGGGTCCGGAGCCGCTGGGGCCCTTCCTCCCGCAGCCACTCCTGGAGCCGATGGTGGAGTCCGAGGCTCGCCGGTCCGGCGACCAGCTCGTCGCGCAGGGGAACATAGGCGCCGTCCACCTCCTCGACCGCCTCGGCGTCGATCAGCTTCCGGAGCGCCTGGTCGGCCTCTTCGGTGGCGACGGGGAGCTCCTTCACGAACTGCTTCAGCGACGTCTTGTTGGGGAGGCCCGCGCGCGTCGCCCGCAACGGTCGGTGGGCGAGCTGCCCGGCCAGGGCCAGCGCGAGCCGGCGGGCGGGCGCGCTCCCCGCCGGCAGCGCCACGGGTGCCTCGTCGCCGGGCTCGACCAGGGGCCACAGGAGGGCGGCCAGGGTCGGGGCCGCCTCGTCGAGCAACATGAGCCCGGGATCGCCTCGATGGCCGAACGTCACGTGGAGGCACCCGAAGGGCAGGAGTGCACTGGCGACCCACTCCAGGTCCAGCTCGACCGCTTCGAAGCGATTCAGGTACTCCGCGAGCTCGGTCAGGCTCGCGGCGCCGCCGCTGAGCACCAGGGCCCGCAAGAGGAGCACCCCACCGGGCTCGGCGACCTCCAGGCGCCGGGCGACGGCGTCGGCGTCCTTCAGCTCCGCCAAGATGGCGTCGACGGGGACCCCCAGGGCCTTCGCCAGGCTCGCGCGCATCGGCGCTTCCAGGTCTCCCCAGGGCAACGCGCGAAAGCGCACCCGATCAGTGGAGGAGCGGTTCATCGGCGTCTTCGACGTAGTAGCGATACCCCTGTTCGGCCAGGAAGCGCTGCCGCCGCAGCGCGTGCTCCTGCTCCACCGTGTCGCGGGTCACCAGCGAGTAGAACGTCGCGCCCCCCGGCTTGGGCCGGAGCACCCGTCCGAGCCGCTGCGCCTCCTCCTGCCGCGACCCCATCGACCCGCTCACCTGGATCAGCACGTTGGCTTCCGGGAGGTCGATGGCGAAGTTCCCCACCCGCGAGAGCACCAGGCTGCGCGTCGCGCCCGAGCGGAAGTCGGCGTAGCGCTTCTCTCGCTCGGCGGGCGGCGTCTGTCCGGTCACCAGGGGCGCGTCCGCGATCTGCGCCGCCGCGCTCAGCCCGTCCAGATAGGTCCCCAGGATCAGCACCCGGTCCCCTTCGTGCCGCTGCACCAGGCGACGCAGCGCGCCGAGCTTCTCGGGATTCTCCCCGGCGATGCGCGGCTGCTCGTGAGCGGTCGCCTCGGCGTAGGGCAGGCGGAGCTCGGGCGCGAGGGGCACCCGCACCTCGAAGCACGTCGCCGTCGCGATGTGACCCGTCTCCTCGAGATCGCGCCAGGGCATGTCGAAGCGCTTGGGTCCGATGAGCGCGAACACCTCCCCGGCGCGCCCGTCCTCGCGAACCAACGTCGCCGTGAGCCCCAGGCGACGCCGGGCTTGGAGCTGCGCGGTGAGCTGGAACATCCGCGCGGGCAGCAGGTGGACCTCGTCGTAGATCACCAAGCCCCAGGGATGCTCGGCGAGCGCGTCGAAGTGCGTGTGCCCCGTCCGCCCCTTGCCGCCCTTGCGCGCCACCGTGTGGTAGGTGGCCAGGGTCACGGGCGCGATGCGCCGGTCGCGACCGGCGTAGATGGCCACGTCCTCTTCGCGCAGCGACGTCTTGGCCACCAGCTCCCGCTTCCACTGCGCCGCCGCCGCCTTGCCGCTGACCAGCACCAGCGTGTGCGTGCCCAGCGCCGCCATCGTCACCATGGCGATCACCGTCTTCCCGGCGCCGCAGGGCAACACGAGCACCCCGTGGGCACCGCTGTCCAGGAACGCCGTCGCCGCCTCTCGCTGGTAGCCGTGAGGCTCGAAGACCTCGCTCCGCAACGCGATGGGCCAGGGCTCGCCGTCGACCAGCCCGGCCACGTCGGCCACCGGATAGCCCATGGCGAAGAGGCGCTGCTTGAGCAGGCCGCGGCTCGCCACCGGGAGCCGCAGGTCACCGTCGGGACCGCCGACCTCGAGCAGCGGCGCGAGCTTCGAGTCCGCCAGGAGCCGCTGCCGAACGAAGTCGGCGGTCACCTCGAGCCGCAGCATCGGGTCACCCACCCCACCGGGCCCGTCCCAGAGCACGCAGACCCCGTAGCGGCCCATCCGCTCCCGCACCTCCGCCTCGAGCGCGGGCGGCAGCTCGAAGCGGGAGATCGCGCGCAGGTCGTCCACCACCCGCTCCGCCGTCATCCCCGCCGCGGCGGCGTTCCACAGCGCCAGGTCGCTCACGCGGTACGTGTGCAGGTGCTCCGGCGCCTTCTCCAGCTCGGCGAAGCGCACCAGCCGCCGCCGCGCGTCCTCGTAGGCCGGGTGGTCGACCTCGAGCAGCACCGTCCGGTCACCCTGAACGAACGCGGGCCCATTCATGTCGGATCTCTACGCGAGAGCCCGTCATCGTCGCCCCCCCCACGCCACCGCTGGGCGTGCCCGTCTCCGGCCGGGCCATGGCCGCGGAGCGCGCATCGCCCGCCCGCGCATCGACCGCCGACCCGAAGGGGCCGGTCCCCTCTACAGCCACAGCCGTACACAGCGAACGATCCCATACACATCGGTCGCGTCGCACCCCACCAGCCGGTCGAGCTCCGCGTCGTGCGCGGCCAGGGGCATGGGCGGCATCGTCGCGGGATCGAGCCGAAGGACCCCTCGGTCCGCAAAGGTCGAGTCGAGGGTTCCGTTGGGCCGGTAGCGGCGAATCTCGGGCTCCCGCGCGGAGCGCTCGCCCATATAGCCGTGGACGATCAGCCGCGCCTGGTTGTCGACGAAGAGATTCAGGATCAATGACCGGTCACCCGGGAATGCCAGTCGACCCTCGCTTGCAAAGGTCCGGTCGAGTTCTCCCGCGCCGGTAAAGCGAACTACTTCGACGAGCTCCCGCGTCCCGTTCTGGTGACTGAGAGCGACGTACCCCCCGCCCGACGGGTCCAGCACCAAAGCCTCGGCAAGCGAGCGTTCACGATTCTCCAGCGGACTCGCCAACACGAGCAGGCCATTCGTACCGAACGAGGGATCGAAGCGACCGTCGGCATCGACCCGCGCCAGCTGAGCGGCGGGGCCCGCGGTCCAGGAGCCCATCGAGAGAGTCACGTAGCCGTCGTGGGCGGCTATAGGTCCCTGCGTGACGGTCACCGGCCCCTCCCAGACCTCGAAGTTGTCGGACTCGTCGACCCTGCCCAGATCACTAGGCAATCCGATCACGAGGTCACCCCCGTTCATCACAGCTCGCGCGTGCGTGGACTCGTCGTCGAACCCCAGGAGCTCCGTGACGATGGCCACACCACCGTCGTCCCGCATCCGGTAGACGAACCGCTCGACCTCGTCGTCGTAGCGCGTCATCTGTCGCCGTCCGACAACTCGAAAGGAGCCGTCCCCCGCCGAGACGATGCTCTCGACGCGGGTCAGACGCCCTTCTCTTCGCACCACACTCCCGCCGTCGCCGAGCGTTACGTCGAGCGCCCCCTCCGGAGTCAGCCGGCTGACCAACAGCTCGGTCCCTGAGGAGCTTTCGTAGGTTGGAGTCTGACCACCGAGCAGGATCCTCCCGTCCGCATCGCGGTCCAGGTCGAGGAACTGGAAGGGGAATCCGACGTCGGCAACTGACACCCCGGACCCATCACCGAACGATTCGTCCAGCTCACCGGGCCCGCCGGCGACGACCAACGACGCGCGCAGCCTA
The DNA here is from genome assembly GCA_002320815.1 of Myxococcales bacterium UBA1660. GTDB lineage: Bacteria > Myxococcota_A > Polyangia > Polyangiales > Houyiibacteriaceae > UBA1660. The sequence continues at coordinate 13,958 of DCLA01000026.1, read as the reverse complement.
ACCGCTTCCACGCTCTCGGCCGTCGACCTCACTCGCACCTCGAAGTCGAACGGTCCCCCGTGGGCCGCAGCGTCCGTCACTTCGATGACGACATTGGCCTCCGCCACGCCCTCGGGGAGGGACAGAGGGGTCGCCGCCATACCGGCCGGCAAACCTTCGGCCGCGACCACCACGGGCCCGACGTCGCCAACTCTCTCCAATCGGACCGAAACCACGGCAGCTTCTCCGCGCACGACGCGGAGCCAGTCGACATCGAGGGTCGCGGTGAGGCTCGGTGCGACCGCGGCGTCGTCGGGCGCCGGAGACTCGGCATCGGCCGTCATCGTACCGCCATCGTGCGGGCCCGGCTCCGCTGAAGCGCCGCCGCAGCCGGTCCCGGCGAGGAGAAGGGCCGTGAGGCTCGTTGCGACCAGCGGTAGGCCCGCGTTCCAGAGACGGTGTTCTTTCATGGCCGCGTGCTCGGCTCCCGCGCGTCCGAGTTGCGCGTGATCCTCCGAATCCGAACGCCGCGGCCGCTCTACCCCCGCGCTGCTCGCACCAACCCCTCGAGCTCCTCGCGCCCCATCGCCTCCGCCACCCGGAGCCCCAACATCTTCCCGAGCACACGCAGCGTCCGCTCGACATCGGCGCCCGGAGCGTCCGCCAGAATCCGCACGCACGCCGCCACCGTCGGGTGGTGCCAAGCGAGTTGCCGGGAGAACAGGTGAGTGCTCAGCGCGCTACTCCCCAGCGCCCGGTGCGTCAGGGAGTAGTCCTCGGCCATCACGGTCAGCTCGGCGACCCACCACCAGCGGGAGAAGGCGTTGGCGTCGAAGCGCGTGCCATGACGCCAGAAGCGCGTACGCATCGTGGCGAAGCTCCGGTACTCCCAGCGGTGCCGAACCACCTCCGGCCGGTGGACGATGGCCAAGTATCGCCAGATGCCCGGGTCGGCCGCCTCTCGTCGCGAGAGTCGCAGCTGGCGATGGACCGCTTCGGCCATCGCCCCATCCATCGACAGGTCTCCGGCGTCATGCGACGCCATCACCGCGCTCACGGCGTCGTCGAACCCGCCGAGGTCGAGGCGCCGTTCGAAGTCCACGGTGTGCTCGCCAACCGCGGCCTCGTCGTATCGCTCCACGACGCCGCGAGCGAGCTCCTCGGTCACCAGATGCCGCGCCGAGGGCAGCAGGACCTTCAGCCGACTCACCGAGACCCTCGCGCCGTATCGATCAGCCGGTTGATGTGCTTCACCAGGTCCAGGCGCTGCTGCAACGCCTCGTCGCACTGGGTGGCGAGAAGCGAGAGGTGGGCCTCGTCGGCCCGCAGCGCGAGGAGCTCGTCCATCCGCTCGGCTTTGGGCGCCCCGGGGAAGAGGAAGGGCAGCAGCTCGGTCAGCACCCCCTCCTGCCAGCGTCGGGGCGCGTTGCCGTCTTCGTCGAGGGCTTCGACCGCGCTCATGAAGAGCAGCGACCAGACCCCCCGAGAGATCAAGTCGTAGAAGACCTCGCGCAGCCGAGCCTCGAGGCCGGTCTGCCCCTTGGCGTCGAGCACTCGGACCACGTCCTGGTGGTCCGCGTTGATGCGCAATACCGGAGTCTCGCCGTGGGTCTCCAGGTGATAGAGCCGCCACGGCTGCGTCGAGAGAACCGCGTCGGCCCCGAACGAGACGTACACCACTTCGAGGAACTCGCCGGCCCGGGACGCGGGCTCATGGGGGTAGACCGCGAACCGGGCCCCCGTCGCCAACCGCGCGCCTGCGGCCCCGGCGTAGCCCGGCGGCACCTTTTCCGACCGCCGCCGCACCAGCCAAGGCACGACCTCGACGACGCCTGCCAGACGATCGCGCTCGAGCGACAGCTCGAACTTCGCCCCCTCCCCCTCGAGCTCCAGCCGGTGCCCGGCGCGCCAGGCCGTCCGGTCGCATTGCACCACCAGCCAGAGGTCCGCGACCTCACCTGGGCGGACTCGTTCGTCGCCAGGCAGCCCACCGAGGGCGCCCTTCCTCAGCTCGACGGCTCCCGCGAGGGTCAGCTCCCGCCACTCCTCGTCGTCCACGTGCAGGGCATCGCCCTCATCGAGCGGTAACGAAGCGCCGTCCAGGGAAGCCGAGTCTACCCGGACCGACAGCCCATGCCGCTCGAAAGCGAACGGCAGGAATCGCTCTCGCTTCACGCGCTGCGACGCGGTCATCCGGCCACCATCCGCCCCGCCAGCTCGAGCTCGAGCGCTCCGGTGAACGAGCAAGGCGCACTCGTCCCGCGGAAGGGAACCACGCGCACGTCGGCAGGGACGGTCACCGAAGCGACCGATCCCTCGACCACCACCTCGGCGTCGACCGTGACCGAGAGCGCCTCGATGGCCACCTCCTCGGTGCGTCGCCCGGCTTCATCCACTTCGGCGAGCCGAACCTGCACACTCCAGGGCCCCTCTCCCGCCTTGCGCTCGATGGCCCCCGAGAAGGACCAGGCCCCATCCTGCGGCCTCGCATCCAGCCCCGACATCCCGAACGCGCTGCGCCCCTTCCCGGGAGACCCCGCCTTGCCGATGGGGAACCGGCGCTGCAGTCGCTCGGGGCCGCGCTCCCCCATCACGTGGGTCGCGATGAGCAGCTCCTTGAGCGCTTCGTCGACGCGCCGGCTCAGCTCCGTGAGCGCCTTCGCGTAGCCGCGCCGGTAGTGCGCCTTGAGCCGCGGAGTCGGCTCCCATCGGTCGTGCGCCGGCGGCTCCGACATCCGGAGGAAGGACTCCACCGCCAGGTCGGACTCGGTGGGCTTCCGAGGCCACCGACCCCGACCACACGCGAGGACCGCGTGGAAGGGTCGCATCCCCAGGGCCAGACGACTCCGGTCACGGTAGCTCACGACCATCCCGGGACCGCGGAAGAAGGCCACCTGTCCGGCCCGGGGCTCCGAACTCTTCGCGGCGAGCCGGACCACCAGGGCCACACGCCCCTTTACCTCCGGCTCGCCCCCGTGGGTCCGAGGGATGGTGATGGGCACCTCCACCACGGTCATGTCGCCCGGCTTCGTGAGCGGCGCCTTGGCCGGGACCTCTCCGCGGAGGTAGCTCTCCCAAGCGGTCACGAAGGGAGCGACATCGGCGTCGTGGGGCCGCACCTCGACCTCTTGGCCGGCCGCCTCCGTGCGGGCCGTCAGCGCTCGGGTGGGCAACGCCATCGACGGCCAGAAGTACTCCGCGAGCGCCGCCCGCGTGGCGCGTGCCAGCTCTACGGGGCCCAGGTCCGCGTCCGCCGTCGGGTCCTTGAAGCCGACCACGCAGATGCTCGTACCGGTGTCGTGGTCGTTGCGGGCCTGGAACCCGAGGGCGCCGCTGATCTCCGCGGCGGCGGGCCCCCAGACCGACTCCGCCCGCGTCCCTCGACGCTGCTTCGTCTCTTCGCCGAACCAACCCGGTCCCTGAAACGCGCGCTTCGGACCGAGCGCGTGCGAGCCCAGCTCCGTCCGCCCGATCAACCGCGGGTTCCCGAGCCCCTGCGTCTCGAGCAGCGTCGACCGGAAGAGCACCGTCGAGAAGCTGGAGAAGATCCAGAGCACGCTCTTGCCGAGCCCGTAGGACCCGCCCGCGCCTTCTTCGCGCTTGTTGCTGAAGAGCGTGTCCTTGCAGAGCGCGCGGAAGTGGGTGCCGTCCTCGTCTTCACCCCCCGTCAGACCGTCGGTCCCGAAGTCGTCCACGAAGAGCAGCGAGAGCGGCTCGCCATCCCTCCACGGCCTGCAGCCCAGCGCGGAGTCGGCCCGTATCCTGGAGGCCCGTCGCCGCCTTCAGATGAGGCTGGAGCTCGTCCCAGCGGAGGGCGCCCAAGAAGCGCTCCCGCTCCTTCCCCTCCAGGGAGACATACCGAAAGCAGACCTTCGGCCGCAGCTGCGCCTGGTCGTTGGCGTTCTGCACGACCTCCCGAACGAACGTCGCCAGGTCCGCCCGGAACGCATGCTCCGCCGGGTTCCCACCCCGCCGAGCCCCGGAGGGCGGCAACGCATCGAAGACCCAACCCACTCTCGACACGCCGGCGAGGTTACCCGATCGCGCGGGCGCAGCGTGGGCAAACGCGCGGGTCGTGTTCGAACGAGCCGAGACTCTCGGTCGTCGCCGCAGCTACCTCTCCGGCGATAGTCGAGCTGCCTCAATCGCCTCCTGCGCAACCAACTGGAAACACTCCCGTCAGGCTCGTACGAATTTGGCGCGGTCTCGGCTCAGCATGGTCCAAAGCTGCGTCTGCTTCACTCCCATGCCCACGCAGACATCGGGAATCTTCACCCGCTTCTTCGTCCCTTGCGGCACTTCGAGCGACACCACCGTGCATCCGGCCGCGTGCGCCGCGGCCACGAGCTGGTAGTCCGCGGCCCTGAAGAACTCGTCCTTCGCAGCTGGCTTGTACTCGGCGGCCAGCACCCATTCGGAGACGGCGCCCAGCGAAGGTAGAACCGAGGGCTCCGGTTCGAGAAAGAAGGCGCCTCGTCGGGCGGAGGCCCATTGACTGAGCCGGTCGTCACCCTCGGGGTCAGCTCGTCGCATACGGCCTCGATACTCGCGACCAGACCTCGGCGGTGAGCCTCGTCGAGCCAGGCCCAGAACCCTGGGCAGAGGTCGAAGCCATACCAACTGTTCTTGGCCGTGATGAACACGTTGGCGTCCAGGAGATACATCAGGCGGCGTCTCCGGCTCCCGCCGCCTCGACCTGGATGCCCAATCGCGCCCCGAGCTCTTGAAAGGTCGCCATCTTCTTGATGTTCAAGAGGCGCATGGCCTCGGTGAACGAGGCACGGCCCTCCCAGGCACTCACGTAGATCGCCTCGGCGAACCGCCGGCTCACCCTCACCGGCTTGGACGCATAGTAGTCGCCGCCGCCCTGGCTCCGCTTGCTCGCCGCGACGAGGCGAGCGTGCTCACGACGGTAGATCGACCACATCCGGTCCTGCGCGAGATACTCCGCCTCGAACAGGCGCCGGAGCGCCACCAGCGTGGAGACCTTGAAGCGCTGAGCCAGCAACTTGGCGGCATCGAGAACCGCCTCGTCGTCGCTCTCTCCTATCGACGGGCTGACCACGCCTCGAAGAGCGGCCAAGGGCACCAGCAACTCGGCCGCCACCGCATTGCACCAGCGCTCCACTGTGGCTTCGGCGGGTTCGCTCGCACTGACATCCGAGAGCGCGGTCGCGCCCGCCCACACGTGCGCCAGCTCGTGAGCGAGCGTGAACATCTGCGCGGCCTTCGTGTCGGCGCCGTTGACGAAGACCACTGGAGCGATCGGATCGACCAATGCGAAGCCCCGGAACTCCGCAGGGTCGAGGCGGCGATGCGTGTTCGAGCCGACCACACCATTGGTCATGACCAGTATTCCGATCTCCTCGGCATGACGGGCGAGCGACCGGAGCGCATCGTTCCACGACTTCGCCCGCGCCTGTTCCTCGAGCTCGAAGCCGAGGCCCGCGCGCATCGAGGTCGCCGCCCTCACCACATGGGAGCCGATCGCCACCGAGCCGACGAAGGGCAGCGGACCGCCCCCCTCCATTAGCGCGTGGTCGTGGTACCAGGCCTGTCGCGACTGACAGGTGTAGATGGTCTCCAGCAGGTCCGGACTCGGCCGGCTCAGCCTCGCATCGCCGATAGTTCGCAGGTCGGGGATGGGCACCTGCTCTTCGGGAGGTGCCGCCAGAAAGGAGTACCCGAACGGCGTATAGGTCGCCCTTGCGAACTCCTGGAGCTGCTTCATCGTGGGCGGCCGGTGCTCATCCCCTGGCGCGACCCAACGTGGAAACCCCGCGAAGCGCTCCGCCGCCTCCTCGGGACCCCACCCTCGTCGCTCACAGGCCCACAGAAGCAGGGCCGGGTTCACCGGGACGCGCATGCCCCTCATCCTGCCCCGAGCCCGTGACATCGGCCAAGCGACCGTCGGAGTACGGCAACGCATCGAAGACCCAGCCCGCTCTCGACCCAGTAGCGAGGGCATCCGCTCGAGCGCGGGCAAACGCGCGCGTGCTCATGGAGTACGCAATCGACGCAACTCGCTCCACCGGCGGACGACGACCCCGCCATGCGGCTCCAGGAGTCCGGCTCTCTTCGCTCCCCGATGACCGCCAGGCGCCACCTCCCCACGGCCCTCGCCGCCCTACTCCTCGCCGCCTGCGCCGACGCCCCCACCCCCTTCGCCAAAGGCTGCAGCTGCATCCCCCAACCGACCCCGGAGTGCAACGGCCCCTGCTACGGCGAGCGAATCTTCGACTCCTTCTGCGTCCCCTGCCACGGCCCCGGCACCCGCGAGATGGGCCCCTGGCTCGGCGGCCGCTTCGGCGAACGGAGCCCCCTCATCGACGGCCGCTCCGTCCTCTTCGACGACGCCTACTTCACCCGGTCCATCCTCGACGCCGACGCGGAACTCACCACAGGCTGGCCCCGCAAGCGTGTGGGGATGCCGTCGTTCGGGCTGGGGGCGCAGGAGATCGAAGGCCTCGCCGAGTACGTGCGCACGCTGGACGCCCATGAGCCGGGCGAAGCCGCCCAGAACACGCCGGACTGACAGCACCGCGATGCTGCCGTGCCGCTACTCCTCGATGGTGTCCCCGGAGACCGGAAGCCTCCCCGGAGCCACGATCTCGTCACCGCGTATGTGACGCCCCCTGAGGGTAGCCGCGCACGCTGGATGGTGGGCACCCGCACAGCATGAGTGATGGCCGTCGCGGCTGCGCGAGGTGCCAGAGCCGATAGGCGTCAGGAGTGACGGAAGTCCGCCAACCATGATGGCCATCGCCCTCACGGCTCGGCGTCGAGCGTGCTGACGACGGTCCGGTCGACGCGCTCGAGATTGCGTCGGGCGGCCCGCTCGAGGGCTCCGGAAGCGATACGGTCGATGTCACGGAGCCAGCCGCCGGAGGCTTCGTGGAGGAGCACGACGACGTCGCTGCCCAAGGGATCGCCACAGCTACCTCTCCGGCGGCAGGCGAGCTTCCTCGATCGCGTCCGCCACCCTCTCGAGCCCCACCTCCACGGCGCCCAGTCGCCGCAGCGAGGACAGCGCGACCGTCTTCTGCGACGGGACCCGCTCGTTCAGGACGTGCGTCCCCAGCACGAAGAACCGCCACTGCGTCGTATCCAGCGGGTCCACCCGGCCGGGGTCCTGCTCGGCGAGCAGGCAGAACACGTAGACGTCCGACGAGCGCTCCGCGACCTCACCGTAGACCCCCTTGTCCGCATCCCACGAGATGGTGGGACCGATGCCGAACTGGATCGTGGAAAGCCGCTTCTGCGCCCACGACTGCACGTACGCCGCCGACTTCACCTCGACCCGCGTTCCACGCTTGGAGACGAGGTCATGAGCCGCCCACTCGGTGCGGAACCTCCCCTCGACGACTCCGAGCGCCTGGCCTACCAGCCACTCGGCCAGCAGGCCGCGCAGCGTGTTGTTGAGGACGTCCGAGCAAGCCCACTCCCAGAACTCGCGCAGCGTGGCGGCAGCGGAGTCCGGCAGAGGGCCGATGCGCTCCGCTCCGGTCCGCCGATGAACGAGGGGTCGCTCGACCGTCATCAGTAGACCCTACCCGAACTGCCTCCGGTACGATGGATCGGTTCGCCCTCATACCGACAACCTCAGAGCCGGTTGAACCTCGCCCTCGAGTCACCGCCCCGGCGGAACCATCCGGGCCCTCGACCCCTCGACCACCGGCTCTCGATGAGCGACAACCGCCCACCATGGCGCCCAGAAAGAACCAGCCGCGGGTCGACGCTCGCGAGGTCGATGAGATCCTCGAGGACCTGCTCGTCGATGCCTACGGCGAATCCGAGCAGCTCTGCGCTCTGTGCGAGGGGATCAGTGAAGCGCTCGAACTGCCCATCGAGGCGCAGGTGGTGGGCGTACCGGTCTCGCTCAGGGCATTGGACTACGAGGACGCGCGGCGCCGACTCGTGGTGCGCTGTCGTCGCTCCGACGGCAGCGAGCATCAGGTCGACTTCGCCGACGTCGCGCTGCCCGCGGACGCACCTGGGGCACCGTATCTCGCGGCCTACTGCGCGTGGCTTGGGGTCGAGCCGAAGCTGGCGACACCCACCGCCGCCGCGCGCAAGGCGAACTCGAACGGCGAGCCGGAGCTCGATTTGACGAAGCCGGTGGACCTGGTCGTTCTGCGAGTCAAGGAACGAGCCCTCCGCTGCCGAATCGTAGACGGCGAGGCCGTGATCACGCTACGCGCCGGCTCCCGCTACGGGGTGGCGGCCGGCCAGATCGTCACCGTCAAACCCGCGAAGCAATGGCGGTTCAAGGGGCACCCATACCTCTCGGGCGAAACCGTCGGAACCCGCGTCGACGCCGCCGCGCTCGGCCTCACCCCGCTTCGCCTCGACCCCTGCGGCCCCTGGGACCCGGCCGAACACGACTGGGGCGAAGACGACGAGCCCGTCAATGACCACCTCGAAGCCGTTCGCGCAGCGGGACCCCGGCCGATGTTCGAGATGGAGCAGATTCTGCCCGGCGCCGATCCTGCCGAACCCTTCGACGACCCGATCCTGCGGGCCCGGGAGTTCGAGGCGCTCGGGGATCGAGCCGCCGCTGAGGACCTCCTGGCCGAGGTCCTGGAAGCCGATCTCCGCTGCCTCGATGCCCACGCCCATCTCGGCAATCGCCAATTCCCCACCAGCCCCGCGTGGGCCCTGAGTCACTACGAGGTCGGCGTTCAGATCGGCGACCTCTCCCTCGGCCCCGACTCGGGCGAGCCTCCCGTGTTGCCCTGGGGTCTCATCGACAACCGACCCTGGCTGCGGTGCATGCTCGGCCAAGGCTTGTGCCTTTGGCGCCTCGAGCGCTGGGAAGAGGCCGAGCGCGTGTTCGAACGAATGCTGTGGTTGAACCCCACCGACAATCAGGGAGTGCGCTTCCTGACCGACGACGTCGCGAAGCGAAAGCCGTGGACGAATGACGATTCGTAAGCCGCGCCGCATCCCCGCGGGCACCTACACGACGGCGCGCATCCCCGAGCGTCCTCTCCACGAACGGGTGCTCGACCTGGCCGCGCCGTTGTTCCAACGGAGCGACGCCGACCCGTCGGTCGACGCCCTTCGGGAGACTCTGGCGCTCGTGATCGCCTTCTGGAATGCCAAGAACCGCGCCGGCAAGGTATGGGGCCCGGTCAATCCCAAGCCGCTCGCGCAGCTCCGGGAGCGAATGACGGGCGAGCGAGCAACCAGTGAGGATTCCGAAGCCTTCGAGCTCCTGTCTGCGCGGTGGCGCGACGAGGAGCTCGCCTTCGACCCCGCGCCTGGTGGGCGAGTGGTCCCTCGATTGGACTCCCGATGGCGCACCCCGGCTCCAGTGCGCGATGAAGCTTCCCCGCAGGGTGCGGGCCGAGGTCCCTCCGCCCGCCGAGAAACGGATCGCGATCGGTGGCCGGTTCCTCGACGAGGCACGGATACGAATCACGAGAACCAGCTCGCTGATGTTCCCGCTGGAGCGCCACTCCGCCACCCTCGGCGACGAGGGCACCCTGACTCTGAGCACCCCCATGCCCGTGGCGGTCGCGCTCTTCGCCGAGGGCTGCCTAGCGCCCGTGGGCGGGCCACCGGTCGACGTTCTCGTCTACGGCCAGGCTCTCGGTCCGATGGTTCTCCGCGAAGTGAGCTGCGGGTCCGACGAGAGAATGACCTATCTCGTCTTCGAGCCCACCTGAGCACAGCGGGTGACGACCACTCCGGTCGCGGGCGCCGAGTTCCGCATCCGTACCCCTACCGTGGTTGCCCAGCGAGCCCCCGACTCCGACCCTGCCCCCATGACTTCCCTCCTCGCGCCCCGCGACTCCGAGACCCGCGCGCTCCTCGCCGAGCTCGGCGTGCCCGCCTCTGGCCTCGTCCCCATCGCCCACCTCGCCGACGCACTGGAGCGGGCGGGCTTCGTCGGCGACTCCGCGCGCTTGGCCACCTACGTCGCCAACGAGAGCGTCCTGGGCTCCGCCTTGGGTCGCTGGGTCGCCCGCGCCGCCGAGAACGTCGCCCTGGAGCTCATGTTCGATCTCTCCGTCGGCGGCCTGACCCAAGCGCTCGCCCGGCAGCTCCAAGACGCTGCCGAGGGAACCGTCCGCTTCGCGCACCCACCGCGCGACGACCGGCGCGGCGCCTTCCACCCCAAGACCTTCGCCTTCCGACTTCGGTGCGGGGACGAGCAGCTCGGGCTGGTCATCGTGGGCTCCGCGAACCTGACGCGCGCAGCGATGGAGCTCAACACCGAGCTCGGCGTCTTCAGCCTGACCCGCCTGCCCGCCGCCAGCCCACCTTCTTCCCTCACCGCGTGCGGGTGGCCCGAGGCCGAGGAAGCCCTGGGTCGGTTCTCGGCCCACTGCGTCGAGCTCGCATCGCTCCTCGAGCTACCGGCGACCGCCGCCGAGCAGAGCCGCTCCGATGCGGTGAACCCCGTCGTGCTGCGCCCCTACCAACGGGACGCCGTCGCCGCCATCGTCGACGCCGTCTCGAGCGGCAAGCGCCCCCGCACTCTCGCGCGCTCGTGGCTCGGCGGCATGGTGGTCTTGCCCCCCGCCGCCGGAAAGACCCTCATCGCGCTCACGGCCCTCCGCCGCCTCGTGGCCGCGGGCACGGTCCGGCGCGCCGTGTGGCTGGCGCCGAGCCCGCGCCTGTCCCAGCAGGCCTTCGTGGAGCTGGGGCGCAGCACCTCCCCGCAGGGTCTCGAGGCCCACTGCGTCGTGGAGGACCACATCCGCAGCATCCCCGACCGACAGGTCGAGCTCTTCCGCGCCAAAGCGTTCATTCGCCATCTCTCCGCCCAGCCCCGGGAGCACGCGCCGCCGCAGGTCGTCTTCCTGGGCAAGGACTGGTTCGAGAGCCGGCTGCGTCGCGAGTCCGACTCGCTGGCCGGCTGGCCCGATCTCGTGATCGTCGACGAAGCCCACCACGCCATCGCCCGGGGTTGGCTCCGGGTGCTCGAGCAGCTCGCACCCGCGCACGTCCTCGGACTGACCGCGACCCCCTTCATCGCGACGCCCACCAGCGACGCCACCACCACGCTCCTGAACGCCTTCCCCTCGGGCACCCATCCCTGGCTCGAGTGCTTCCCGGCCCGACTGGGCGAGCTATCCGCGGTCGCCGAGCGCCGTGGGCCCGGCGGTCACGTGGTCTACGGCATGTCGCCCCAACGCTTCTTCGCTCTGGACCGCGAGCGGGAGCCTGCCGATCGGGTGCTCGCCGAGCCGGTCTTCGAAACCGTCCCCTGCCAAGACACCAAGGGCGACGCCTTCGTGGTGAGGCCGCCGAAGACTCGCGGGCCGAAGTCACCTCACCAGTACCTGGAGGAGACCCTCGGCACCGCCGACGACGACCTCGCCGCCGACCGCAGCGCACCCCAGGTCGAGAAGCACCGCGCCGCCCACCTCGACAGCAAGGGCGTCCCGGACGCCAAGGGCTTGGCGCGTCTGCTCACCGAGGTCGACCGCGACGCTGCCCAGCGGGTCCTGGCCACGGAAACCGACGACCACGTCTTCGTGGCCGCGCGGAGCACCGCCCACGCCGAGATCCTCGCCCAGCGGATCCGCGAGGCGGCCGCCGACGCTCCCCATCCACCCCCGGTCCTCGTCCTCCATTCGAAAGACCTGCGCTCCGCCGCCGAGCGACGCAGCGAGCTCGAGACCCTCCGCCGGTCCGGCGGCGGCATCCTCGTGGGCGTCGACATGCTCAGCGAAGGCTTCGACCTCCCCTCCATCGGGCTCATCGTCGTCGCCCGCTGGACCGCCAGCGAGCGTCTCTTCTGGCAGCTCGTCGGCCGCGGCCTCCGCGGCCCCGCATCCGGCGGCACCGCTGGCGTGCGCATCCGCCTCTACGACCTCGACTTCGCGGTCCGAAAGCGCGGCGAGCCCACCGACGCCGTCCTACGGCGTGCCAGCCAGGTAGTCCGCGACACCCTCATGGGCGAGCTCGAGCCCGAGACGCAGCCCCCACTGACCATCCGCCGCCGCCGCGCCCGCTCGCCGGCCACGACCAAGACCAACGCCTCGCCCGCCCAGCCGCGCAAACGGAAGGCCGCAGCTCCCACCACGACCGCTCCCAAGAAGACCGCCGCCCGCCCGTGGCCGAAGGGCGTCGCCAAGAGCGGCCCCCTCGAAGGCCCCGCGGCCAAGTCCCTGGAGCGCCTCTGGACCAGCACTCGTTCCGACTACGAAGTGCGCATCCTCGACGCCAAGGGCCGCGCCGTCGTTCCCTGGACCCGCTGCCGCAAACCGTCGAGCGCGCTTCGGAGACTCGCGCGTCTCGAGATGTCGGACGCCCTTCGGACCCAATGCCGCTTCGAGGTCCGCCACCGGGGCTGACCCGCTCGAACACGGTTCGAACCTCGCACGCACTTCCGGCATCATCCCCCAATGGAAAGCAGCGACAATCGATGGGTAGTGCGTGCCGGCCGCGGTGGCCGATTCATCGACGAGTTCATCGACGGCGGCTTCGTCGGCCTCGGCCACGGCTATCACCCGTCGTCGGGCAGTCTCCCGGCGGACCCGACTCGGGAGAGCCTCGGGGCCTACCTGGAGTCCATTTATCCCGGCTGGAAGCCCGGCAAGGTCACGAACGCAGCAAGTCAGCTCTATCGCTTCATGGTGGAACTCTCGGTCGGCGACACGGTGGTGACGGTGGACCTCTCGCGTCGCCTCTACGTCATTGGCACCATCACGTCCGCTCCCTACCTCCAAGCCGACGCCGACATGGCCCTCCGGCGCAAGGTCACATGGACCCAAGTGGCGCCGCGCGACGCGCTCTCGGTTCCCACCCGCAATACCCTCGGCTCCATCCTCTCACTATTCCGCCTCGCTGACGAACCCTGGGACGACCTCTCCGCCCACCAGCGCCCCATCGACCAGGCCGACACCCCGGCCGCCGTCACACCGCCCAAAGCGCCGAAGGACCTCCCGCCCGACGTCCCCGAAGAAGAGAGCTCCCTCGACGGTTTGCTCCACGACATCCAGCAGAAGTCCCGCGAGTTCATCGAGGACCGCATCGCCGCCCTGGACCCGGACGAGATGGAAGAGCTGGTCGCCGGGATCTTGCGTGCGATGGGCTACAAGACCCGCGTGTCCGACAAGGGCCCCGACCGGGGCGTGGATGTCTTCGCGTCCCCGGACGGCCTCGGGCTCCAAGAGCCGCGCATATTCGTCGAAGTGAAGCACCGGTCCGCCCGCATGGGCTCCCAGGAGATCCGCTCATTCCTCGGCGGCCGCCAACGCGGCGACCGCTGCCTCTACGTGAGTACCGGCGGTTACACTCGCGAAGCCCGCTATGAAGCCGAGCGCGCGAACGTCCCCCTGACCCTCATCGACCTCCCCATGCTCGGCGAGCTCCTCGTTGAGCACTACGACGCGGTGGACATCGAGACCAAGCAGCTCGTACCGCTGACCCGCGTCTACTGGCCGCTCGACGACGAATGAGCAGTAGGCTCAACGTCGTCCCGTCGTCACTCTCTCGGTGCCGCGGAGCCAAGGGAGGGCGAGGACTCGAGGGCGGCGGCCTTCGTGGCCCTGCGTCGGGCGGCACACCGGGGGTTTGTGTTCGGCTCTACGACTTGGACTTCGAGATACGTGGAGGCGATGCGGCCACGGGCGAGGTTGCCATGTTGCGGCGCGCGAGCGAGGTGGTGCAGGACGCGTTGATAGACCAGGTAGAGGTCGATTACTCATAGTCGACGATCGTCATCCGCGAGACCGCAAGACCGCCAGCGCTTCGATGACGCAACGCCCCTCCAAGTCGGCTCGTCAGAAGCCATCTGCCAAAGCAGCGCCGTGGCCGAAGTCGGTCGCGACCTCAGGTCCGCTCGGAGTGGTCTGCCCCCAAAGCTTGATCCAGCGCTTATGAGAGTCCCGGCGGGTTGGGGTTATTGCGCGCCTGGGCTGATTCCCAGCAGCGCCGAGTGTACTCATTGGGCGTGAGGTAGCCGAGCGTCGAGTGGGGACGCTCGTCGTTGTACTCCCGTCGGTAGGCCTCGAGGACGA
>DCLA01000107.1:3246-48879 GCA_002320815.1 Myxococcales bacterium UBA1660 | reverse complement strand
CGGAAAGGTAGGGTCTACCAATGATCCGTTTCGCCACCCCCGACGACGCCGCCGCCATCCTGCGCTTCATCCGCGAGCTCGCCGAGTACGAGAAGGAGCCCGACGCCGTCGAGGTCGACGAGGCGACCTTGCGGAGCCAGCTGAGCGCCGCGCGGCCGCCCTTCGAGTGTCTGATGGCGGAGAAGGACGGTGACCCGGTGGGCTTTGCGCTCTTCTTCCCGACGTACTCGACGTGGCGCGGCAAGGCGGGGATGTGGCTCGAAGACCTCTACGTCACGCCGGCGGCGCGCGGGCAGGGGTTCGGCGCCGCGCTCTTCCGGCGCCTGGGGACCCTGGCCACCGAGCGCGGCTACGGGCGCCTGGAGCTCACGGCGCTCGACTGGAACGAGCCAGCCATCGAGTTCTACCGCCGCTTCGGCGCCCAGCCCATGGCCGAGTGGACCACCTGGCGCATCGACCTGGAGTGAGCCCGTCCCGCGGAGGGACGGGGGTCAGACGGCGAGGGCGCCGATGAGGCGGTCGACGTCTTCGCGGCTGTGCTTCTCGGTGACGGCGACGAGGAAGTCGTGGTCCCACTCGGGGCGGAACTGGCCGAGGTCGATGCCGGCGAGGATGCCCTGGGCGGCCAAGGTCGCCAGCATGGGGGCGGCCTTGCCGCCCTCGCGGCGCACGACGACCTCGTTGAAGGTGGGCGCGGCGTACGGCAGCGAGTAGCCCTCGGTCTCGGCGATGCGGGCCTTGAGGTACTCGGCGGCCCGCAGGCAGGTGGTGCCCGCCTCGACGAAGCCCGAGCGGCCGAGCATCGCGGTGCGGATGGCGAAGGCCAGCGCGATGAGGCCGTGGTTGGTGCAGATGTTCGAGGTCGCCTTCTCGCGGCGGATGTGCTGCTCGCGGGTCGACAGCGTCAGGACGAAGCAGTCCTTGCCGTTCTCGTCGACGGTCTCGCCCACCAGGCGACCGGGCATCTGGCGCACGAACTTCTGCTTGCAGGCGAAGAGCCCCACGCCGGGGCCACCGAACTGCGGCGGGACGGCCAGGGCCTGGCCCTCGCCGACGCAGATGTCCGCGCCGAGGGTGCCGGGCGCGCGGACCAAGGAGAGCGCGTAGGGCTCGCTGGTCGCGGTCACCAGGAGACCGCCGGCGCCGTGGATGGCCACGCCGAGACCCTCGAGGTCTTCGACCGCGCCCAGGAAGTTGGGGTAGCCCACGACGAGCGCGGCGGGCTTGGCCGCCAGGGTGTCCTTCACACTGTCCAGGTCGGTGCGGCCGTCGTCGGTGACCCCGGTGATCACCAGGTCCACCTTCTCGTCGTCGAGGCCGGCGAGGTAGGTCTTCACCGTCTCGATGGCGTGCGGATGCAGCGCGCCGCTGAGGATGATGGTCTTCCGCTTGGTGACCCGACGGGCCATGAGGACCGCCTCGGCGGTCGCGCTGGCGGCGTCGTACATGGAGGCGTTGGCGACATCCATGCCGAAGAGCTCGCAGACCATGGTCTGGAACTCGTAGATCGCCTGCAGGGTCCCCTGGGACACCTCGCCCTGGTAGGGCGTGTACGCCGTGTAGAACTCGCTGCGCAGCAGGAGCTGGTCCACCGCGGGCGGGATGTGGTGGTCGTACATGCCACCACCCAGGAAGGAGAGGTCGCGCGCCGCTTCGTTGCGCTCGGCCAGCTTCTCCAGGTGCGCCATCAGGGCCGGCTCGTTCAGCGCCGGCTCGAGGTCGAGCTTCTTGGCGCGAAGGGCCGCCGGAATCGGCGCGAAGAGGTCGTCGATCGACGAGACGCCGATCGCCGAGAGCATGTCGCGAACTTCCGCTTCGGTGTGGGGCAGGTACCGCATGGTGACTCCGAGCTTTCGTCAATCCCGTTCAGAATCCAGGCCGCAGCGCGACCAAGCTCACGTGCGCCCGGCGCTCGGGGCCGGCGCGGAGGTCCCGCCACCGGCGACCCGCGCCTCGGGCCCGCGGTCTCGGCCGAGCGAGGGGTCGAGGCGACCCCTCACCGCGACCTCACTCGAGCTTGCCGACGTAGTCCTCGTACGCGACGCCTTCCATGAGGCGGTCGAGCTCGCGCGGATCGTTGGGCTTGATGACGACCATCCAACCCTGCGCGAAGGGGCTCTCGTTCACCAGCTCGGGGCTCTCCTCGAGCTCCTCGTTGACGGCGACCACCTCGCCGCTCACGGGGGCGTAGAGGTCGGAGACGGTCTTGACGGACTCGATGCCGCCGAACTGCTCCTGGGCCTGCACGTCGGCGCCGACCTCCGGGAGGTCCACCAGGGTCACGTCACCCAGCTGCTCCACCGCGTAGGAGGTCACGCCCACGCGAACGAGGCCGTCCTCCTCCTGCGCCCACTCGTGGTCCTTGGTGTAGCGCCGATCGGTCGGATAACTCGCCATGACAGTCCTCTTACTCCTGGTCTCGCTTGTAGAACGGGGTCTTCACCACCACCGCGTCGATCTTCTTGCCCCGAATCTCCACCTGGAGCGGGGTCCCGACCTTGGCGAGCCGCTTGGGCACGTAGCCGAGGCCGATGTTCTTCTCGAGGGTCGGCGCCGGCGACCCGCTGGTCACCTCGCCGACGGTCTCGCCGCTCTCCGGGTCCACGATGGGGTACCCGTGGCGCGCGATGCCGCGGCCGGTCATCTCGAAGCCGACCAGCTTGCGCTCGAAGCCGTCCTTCTTGATGCGCTCGAGGGCGGCCTTGCCGAGGAAGTCGGCGCCGTCGAGCTTCACCACCCAGCCGAGGCCGGCTTCGTAGGGGTGGGTGGTCTCGTCGATGTCGTTGCCGTAGAGGGCCAGCTTCGCCTCCAGGCGGAGCGTGTCCCGGGCGCCGAGCCCGATGGGCTGTAGGCCGTGGCTGGCGCCGGCCTCCATGAGGCCGTCCCAGACCGCCTTGGCCTGGTCCACCGGGACGAAGAGCTCGAAGCCGTCTTCGCCGGTGTAGCCGGTGCGGGCGATGATGACCGGGGCGCCGAGGAGCTCGCCCTCGCGGACCCGGAAGAAGCCGAGGCCGGTGAAGACGCTGCCGCCGGCGTCGCCGAGGATCGCCTGGGCCTTGGGGCCTTGGAGCGCGAGGAGCGCGTAGTCGTCGGAGGCGTCCTTGAAGGAGACCTGCCCCTGGCGCTCGGGGTCCCCCGCGTGCTTGGCGACGTGGGCGGAGATCTTCGCGCGGTTGCTGGCGTTGCAGACGATCATCACGCGCTCCGGCGC
This sequence comes from Myxococcales bacterium UBA1660, assembly GCA_002320815.1. Taxonomy (GTDB): domain Bacteria; phylum Myxococcota_A; class Polyangia; order Polyangiales; family Houyiibacteriaceae; genus UBA1660. Next base: position 45,668 of record DCLA01000107.1, on the reverse strand, counting down.
CAGCCGGTAGACGATGAGGTCGTCCAGGATCGTGCCGCCCTCGTTGCAGCAGACGGTGTAGAGCGCCTGGCCATCGACCAGCTTGCTCACGTCGTTGCTCACCAGCGAGTCCGCGAGGGCCACGGCGTGCGGTCCGTCGAGGAAGAGCTCGCCCATGTGGGAGACGTCGAAGAGGCCCGCGGCCTCCCGGACGGCCTGGTGCTCGGCCTTGATGCCCGCGTACTGCACCGGCATCGAGTAGCCGGCGAAGGGCATCATGCGAGCCCCCAGCTCCCGGTGGGTAGCGGTGAGGGGAGTCTCCTGCAGGTTCTTGTCGGCGGGCGTGGTCACGATGGGGCTCGCACATACCGCAGTCCGCCGCTCGCAATCAACCCCGCATCGCGCGCTACCTCTCGCTCACCGTTTCGAGGGGGGACGACCGTGCCGTTTGGGTACGGGTCACGCACGCCGTGTCGTGGTGGACGAGGTCGGCCCATGTGTGTGCATGTGAGTGAGACAAGGTGTTCCGGCCACTGAATCCCCGACAAACGGGGGCTTTGACGCACCGCGTCCACACGCTCCCCACAAGTTATCCACAGCCTGTGGGGAAATGGTGGACGGGCACGGCGCTTGCTGATGTCTCGGGTATGGACACGCAGTCGAGGACCGGGCTCCGGGGAACGCTGAACGAGCTGGGCTGGATTCGCCTGCTCGGCCTCGGCGCCGCCGCGGTCCTCCCCGGCGGGGTGCTCCTGCTCCCGCTCGTGCTGGGTTTCCGCCGCCGAGGCTGAGGTCACCGAGCGATCCGGCGCAGCCGATCCCGGAGCGTCGAGCGGGGGATGCCCAGCGCGCGGGCGGCGGCCGAGAGGTTGCCCTGGTGGCGCTGGACGGTCTGCACCAGCTCGTTGGCGGCGCGGTCCTCGAGGCAGACCACCCCCGAGGTCCGCTCGAGGGCGCGCACGATCTCGGCGCGCGGGATCCACTCGGTGGGGGCGTGGACGGCGGCCTGGATCACCAGGTTGCGGAGCTCCCGGACGTTCCCCGGGAAGGAGTGGCGCTGGAGCCGTTCGAGCGCTTCGGGGGTGAGCTGCTTGGGGGCGCCGAGGTCCCGGGCCACCTCCTCGAGGAAGCGCCGCGCGAGGGGCCCCACGTCGGCCGGCCGGTCTCGGAGCGGGGGCACGTGCACCTGATGCACGTTGAGTCGATAGAAGAGGTCGGCGCGGAAGCGGCCGGCGCGGACCTCTTCGTGCAGATCGCGGTGGGTCGCGGTGACCAGCCGGACATCGACCTTGCGGAGCCGCTCCGAGCCCAGCCGGCGGACCTGCCAGGTCTCGAGAACCCGGAGCAAGCGGGCTTGGGTGGTGAGGGGGAGCTCGGCGACCTCGTCGAGGAAGAGGGTTCCGCCGTCCGCCTGCTCGAACGCGCCCCGGTGGGCGGCCTCGGCGCCCGTGAACGCGCCCCGCTCGTGGCCGAAGAGCTGACTGCTCACCATCTGCTGAGCGAAGCCGGCGCCGTTGTAGGCCACGAAGGGGCCGCTCGAGCGGCTGCTGGCGGCGTGGAGCGCTCGGGCGATCCCCTCCTTTCCGGAGCCGCTCTCGCCGGTGACCAGGACCTGAAAGCGCGGCAGGGCGCCGATGCGCTTCACGTCGTCCATCACCGCGCGCATGGGCAGCGACTCGATGACCAGCGCCGCGGGTTCCGAGGGGGCCACGAGCCGGAGATCCGTCCGGCCCACCCGGACCCGGGCTCCGGGGCCGACCTCGAGGGCGTGGACCCGGCGACCATCGACCCAGGTCCCGTTGCGGCTGCCCAGGTCGCGCACCAGCGCCCGGTCGCCCATCGGCTGGATGCGGCAATGGACCGAGCTGACGGCGCGGTCCGAGAGCACCAGGTCGTTGCGCGCGGGGTCGGAGCCGATGGTCAGGGGGCGACCATCGAGCCGCACGTGGCGCGTCTCGCTGCCGCGACCGACGACCAGCGCCAGGGGCACGTCGATGGGGGCGACGGTGGCCAGGGGCTCGGTACGTCCGATCCGCGGGGGCGGGGGAGCGACGCTGCGGACCCGCTGGAGCTCGTGGTGCCGACCCAGGGGCAGGGACTCGCCGACCTCCAGCCGGACGCGGCGGCGCGACCCCTCGAGGTCGATGGCCACCACCGCGTCGCGGTCGCGCTCGACCAGGAAGGCGCGGTCCGCGAGGTCCGGGTCGTGGACCACGATGTCGCAATATCGGCTCCGGCCGACCTCCAGCGCGCGATCGCCGAAAGGGAACTCTCGTAGCGCTTTTCCCTCGTAAATGAGCAGCAGGACCTCTCGCATGGCTTCACCTCCGAGGGCGGGTTCTCGCGCCGAGAGGAGGGCAGTTGCGTACGAGGTAGGGAAAAGTGGGCTCAGCTTCGCCAGCCGGCCCAGAGCTCCCGGAGGCGACGGCGGCGCATGTCGAGGAGGTCGCGCGCGACGCCCAGGGCGCGGCCCGGGCGCGCGGTCTTGGAGACCCCGGCCAACCGCGGCCGACAGGGCACGACGACGGTGGCGACCCGCATGCGGGCGGCCTGGGCGCGGATGGGTAGCTCGAAGTTCAGGAAGAAGGTCTCCGGCTCGAGCTGGGCCGGGTCGAAGAGGGCGCGGCGCACGAGCCAGGGACCGTCGGAGCGCATACGGACCCCGTGGACGGCGCGAATCAACGCGCGGACACCCCAGGAGAGCACCTTGCGGGCGAGGCCGTCGTCGCGGTCGGCGTAGACCGAGAACACCAGGTCGACGCCGGGCCGGGCGGCCATCAGGGTGCCCACCGCTTCGGGCGGGATCTGCCCGTCGGCGGGGAGGAAGGTGAGCCAGCGGCCCCGGGCGGCCACGGCGGCCGACTTCAGCCCGCCGCCCATCCCGCGGTTGCGTTCGTGACGGATCACGCGGCCGCGGGCACCGAGCGCGGCGGCGGCGGCGCCGGCGGTGTCGTCCTGCGAGCCGTCGTCGACGACCAGGACCTCGGCGGCCCACGGCTGCTGGTCGAGGTAGGCGAAGAGCTCGGCCAGGACGGCGCCGATGTTCTCCTCCTCGTCGAAGGCGAGCACCGCGATGGAGACGTCGGGTTCGGTCACTCGGGGCGCTCGCGGAGGACCCGCGCGGGGACTCCGGCGACGACCGCGTAGGCCGGTACGTCGCGGGTGACCACCGCGCCGGCGGCGACCTGGGCGCCCCGGCCCACGGTCACGCCCGGCATGAGGATGGCGCCGACGCCGACGTCAGCGTGATCCTCGACGACCACCGGCGCGAACTCGAGCGGGGCGTGGAGGATGGGGACGTCGCGGCCCGCTTCGCGGTGGACCGAGGTCAGGATTTTCACCGCGGGCCCGATACCCACCGCCTCGCCGAGGCGGATCCCCCCCGCCGAGTGGAAGAAGCACTGCTGGCCGATCCAGGACCCATCGCCGATGACCATCTCGTTGCGGTGGTAGCCCTTGAGGATCGTCTGGTGCCCCACGTAGACGCCGGCGCCGAGGTGGACCCGGTCCGGGTGGAACACGAGCACGCCCTGCTCGATGACCGTGCCCGGGCCGAGGGAGCCCAGGTCGTCGGGCTCGAAGCGACCCGTGCCGTGGCTGTTGCGCGGCTTGGCGGTCACGCCGACTCCTCCCGGGGCTCGGCGCTCGGGATCGGGGCGCCGCCGAGGCGACCGCGGAGCAGCGGGATGGCGCCGAGGAGCGCGGTGAGCAGGGTGGTGGCCAGGACGCCCAGCGCGGCGGCGGTGGCGTCGGCCTCGGCCACCCCGACCATCCCGAAGAGCACCACGAAGCTGGCCTCCCGGGCGCCCAAGCCGGCGATGGTGGGGAGGTAGATGGAGACCAACGCGACGGGGACCAGCACCAGGCTCGCGGTGAGGGGCACGCTGGGATCGAGGTCCGAGACGTAGAGGTGCCCGCCCACGGCGACGAGCCCTTGGGTCACCAGGCTGAGCGCGAGCACGGCGACCACCAGGGCCGGGCGCTCGAGGGTGGGGGCGCCCGCGGCGACCTCTCCCAAGGCTCCGGGCAGTCGGCCGCCGAAGCGCCGGATGATGGCCGGAGCGCTCGCCGCGGCGAGGGCGGCGAGGGCACCGGCGAGGCCCAGCCAGCGACTCCCCGCGAGCTCGTCGATGGGATCGACGAGCAGGATGCCGCCCGCGAGGAGCATCAGCCCGGCGAGACCGAAGATGCGCTCCAGGATGACCACCAGGTAGCCGCTCGCCGCGCCGGGGAAGGCCCGCCGGGTCACGTGGCCTCGCAGGAGGTCGCCGCCCACGTTGGCGGGGATGAAGGTGTTGAAGAAGATCCCCACGAAGTAGAGGCGGACCATCTCCAGATAGGGCGGCAGCTCCACCGCGCCGTAGGCCTTCATCAGGACCCGCCAGCGGAAGGCGCCGATACAGAGGTTCACGCAGGCGAGGCCGGTGGCCCACCCCAGCGTGGACAGGTGGATCCGGAGCGCCGCGTCCTTCAGCTCGTTCCAGGGGACGTCCGCCAGCCAGTACCAGAGACCGAGGGTCAGGGCGGTGACGCCCACGCGCAGGAGGACGGAGCGCCAGGCGCGCTTGGGTTCGCTCATCGCGCCCCTCGGACGGGGTGCGCACCGGTCGGCGTCGCGGGCATGACCGGCGGCGCGCTACTGGAGCGAGACCCGCTGCCGCGTGGTCTGACCGGGTTGGATGTCCACGGTGACGTTGCGGGTGACCCCGAGTTCGGGGTTGGTGCAGGTGATGCGGTGGCGACCGGAGGGGAGCGAGCGGTTCACGATGGGCGTCTGCCCGAGCCGCTGGCCGTCCACGCTCACGTTGCACCACGGGCGCGCGTCGAAGGTGAGCTGACCGGGGCCTCCGCTCGGCGCCGGCGTGGGGTCGTCGGAGACCTCGCGGCGCCGACGGGAGCCGCGGCGCTGGGAGCGCTCGAGCTCCACCGGGAGCTCGACCTCGCGGCCGCCGGGCAGGGTGACCTCCCGGACCAGGTCCTCGTGGCCGCTGGCCGCCACGGTGATCCGCGCCTCGCCGGCGGGCAGGACGACCTCGTAGGGGCTGCCGCCTTCGTAGGTCTCGCCGCCGACCTCGAGGGTCGCGTTCTCGGGGGTGGTCCGCACGATGAGCCGGGCCTCGTCCTCCCCGAGGGGCGTTCGCTCCAGGGTGAGGGTCAGCTCGCGGACGTCGCCGGCCTGGAGGACCACGGACTCGGTGTGCGTCTGGTAGCCGTCGCGGGTGACCGCGATCACGTGCTCCACGCCGGGCTCGAGCTCGGGGACCGTCAGCGGGGTCACGCCGTCGGCCGGGGACCCGTCGAGCAGGACCGTGGCGCCCGCCGGGGTCGAGGTCACGCGCACCACGCCGAAGGAGCTCGCGCTCGGACGCTGCAGGGTGGCCTCGACCAGGCCCTGGGTGGAGCCCTCGGTGAGCTCGACCGAAGCCCCGAAGGGCGCGAAGCCGTCGGCGGTGAGGCGGATCTCGTAGCTGCCGAGGGGGAGGTCGGTCAGCGTCGCCGGAGTCCGCTCGGGACGCCGGCTGCCGTCGACGTAGATGGCGGCGCCTTCGGGTTCGCTGGTCAGCACCAGGGTCCCGGGACCGGTGGGGGGGCCCTGGGGCCAGAGCATCCAGGCGGCGGCGCCACCCGCGGCCGCGAGGACCAGGAGCACGAGCACCAGGACCCAGGGGGTCTTGCTGCTGGCCTTGGGCCGGACCTGGGAGACGCCGCTGAGGCTGAGCCCCATCGTGCTGATGGAGGCGTCGTCCTGGGCTTCGGCGGCGAGGACCTCGGCGAGCTGCCGGCCCTCCTGCAGCATCTGCTTCTGCTGGGCGAGCTTCTCGTCGAAGAGGGACTGCATCCACTCGCCGAGGCTCAGCGCGCTGACCGCGAGGCGCTCGTCGCGGATGTACGACTCGAGCTCCGCGAGCATCTCGCGGGCGTTGGGGTAGCGGGTGTCCCGGTCGACCATCAGCGCGCGCTCGATGATCGCTTCGAGCCGCGGCGAGAGGTTGGGGTTCACCTGCGTGGGGCGGGGGTAGCCGCCGGAGACGATGCGCTGGAGCGTCTCGCGCTCGTCGGCGCCCTTGAAGAGCCGCTTGCCGGTGCAGAGCTCGAAGAGCATCACGCCCAGCGAGAAGATGTCGCTGCGCGCGTCGAGGGGCAGACCCTGGGCCTGCTCGGGGCTCATGTAGGGCACCTTGCCCTTGAGCTGGCCTTCTTCCTCCTCGGCGGAGGAGCGCGCCTTGGCGATGCCGAAGTCGACCACCTTCACGTCGCCGGTGAAGGTCACCAGCACGTTCTGCGGGCTGATATCCCGGTGGACGATCTCCAGCGGCTCGCCGTCCAGGTCGCGCCGGTCGTGCGCGTAGGCCAGACCCTTGCAGCAGCCCATCACGATCGCGAGGGTGTGCTCGAGGGGGAAGGAGCGGACCTCCTTCTGGCGCATCTGGCGGACGATGGAGCGCAGGTCCTCGCCGTGGACGTGCTCCATGGCGATGAAGTAGTCGCCCTCGGCGACACCCACGTCGTACACCTGCGCGATGTTCGGGTGGGTCAGGGTCGCGGCGATGCGCGCCTCGGCCAGGAGCATCTCGACGAAGGTCCGGTCGGTCGCCAGGTTCGGGAGGATGCGCTTGACGACGATCAGCTTCTCGAAGCCGGCCACCGACTTCTGGAGCGCCAGATAGAGCTCGGCCATCCCGCCGACCGCCAGCCGGCGGAGCAGGGTGTACTTCCCGAATCGCCGGGGAAGCTCTTCGGCCCCCCCGATGGGCTTCTCTTTCTTCGTCGCCGCCTCTCCGGCCACTGTTTCCTCGGCGCGGAGCATTCCGCGAGGACTCTCCGGTGTCAATCCGGCAACGGCCCCGGGTGCACGAGAATCCTCGTGTTTCGAAGAGGTTTCACTCGCCTTGCGCTTGATTCGCGAGGGCTTCGCGCAATCCCGCGACCCATTCGGGAGCGCGCTCGTGCACGAGTTTCTCGCAATGAACCAGGCTCACCCGGACCGCTTCGCGATCCTCGTCGAGGATCCGGAGGCGCGGACGGCTCGCGAGGGCGCGGTCGAGCCGGTCGGCGATGACGTCGACGGAGCGGTGCCCCTCCAGGCCGTATGCCCCCAGCCGCTCGAGGAGCGCGCGCATCCGGTCGGCTCCCTCTGCCCCCTGGCGGAAGCGCAGATGGCCCACGAGGGGCAGCCCGGCCGCGAGGGCGTCGAGGTAGAGCGCGCCGACCGCGCCCCCCTGCTCGGCGTCGCGGTCCAGGAGCCAGCCGTCGAGCACCAGCTCGGAGCCCACGTGGGCCACGGCCATCGCGGTCCCGCGGCGTACGCCGCGGTCCGCCTGGAACCGCTGGAGCTCCTCGAGGAGCCCGAGGAAGACGCTCGAGCCGTGGAAGACGTCATCGGTTGCGTGGTGCAGCGCGACCCCATCGGCCGTCTCCCGGTGGTCCACGGCCTCGACGCGCGCGCGAGCCATCCCGACGAAGTCGGGGATCATCGAGCCGAACGCGTAGGGGGCGACCGAGGGCTCGGTCCCGCGCCGCCAACTGGCGACGAAGACGTGGCCGAGGAAGTTCACGCTCCGTCGGTCGCCGTCGCCCACCACTGCGTGACGCGGGCGACCCCTCGGGGGGCGGTGAGCGCGGTCGCGTCGGTGCGCCAGTCGATGCCCGGCTCGTTCTTGAACCAGGTGCGCTGGCGCCGGGCGTAGACCCGGGTGGCCTTGCGGATGGCCTGGCGCGTCTCGTCCATCGGCACCCCGTCCCGGAGGTGCGCGACGAGCTGGGCGTAGCCCACGGAGCCGAAGGCCCGGGCGGAGCGGGGCCACCGTTCGAGCAGGCCCCGGATCTCGCCCAGCCAGCCGGCGGCCAGCATGGCCTCCAGGCGGGCTTCGATGGCCGCGTCCGAGTTCCCGCGGTCGGGGTGGTCCAGGACCACGAAGAGGTTGGGGTAGCGGGGCGCGCCCAGCGCGTGCTCGCGCTGGAGCTCGCCGAGGGGGCGACCGGTCTGCTGGAAGACCTCCAGCGCGCGGACGATCCGCAGGGCGTCGTTGGGGTGGATCCGCGCGGCCGCGAGCGGGTCGATGGCGAGCAGCCGCTGGTGGAGCGCTGGCGCTCCGAGCGCTTCCGCCTCGGCTTCCAGGGCGCCCCGAATGGCCGGGTCGGGCAGAGGCACGTCGACCAGGCCGCGGATCAGAGCGCGGATCCAGAGGCCCGTGCCGCCGACGACGATGGGCACCCGGCCCCGGGCGGCGATGCCCTCGATGGCCGCATCGGCCCGCTCGGCGTAGGCCATCGCGTCGATGGCCTCGGTGGGGTCGAGGACGTCGATGAGATGGTGGGGGATCTCCCCGAGCTCGGCCGCGCTCGGCTTCGCCGAGCCGATGTCGAAGCCCCGGTAGACCTGGACGCTGTCGGCGCCCACCAGCTCGCCGCCGAGGTGGCGCGCCAGGGCGAGGGCGGCGCCCGTCTTGCCGGCGGCAGTGGGCCCGGCGACGACCAGGACCGGCGGCGTCACGCGCCGTCCTCGAGGTCGCGCAGCGAGTGGCGGGACCCGACCTGGGCGCGGAGGGGCGCGGGCAGCGCGAGGAAGATCCCCCAGAGGACCGCGGGCTCCGCGGGGTAGTCGAGGGCCGCTTCGGCGAACGCGCGCTCCACGGCGCGCGCGGCGCTCGGACGATCGGTCGCGCTCTCGAGCCCGGCGCGTACCAGGACCTCGGCGGGGACCTCCAGGCGCTCCAGCCGCGGGACCGCGTGGATCGCGAGGGTGCGTTCCCCCAGCGGCCGCAGCTCGAACCCGAGCTCGTTCAGCGCGCCGAGGGTCGCTTCGTCAACGGGGGCGTCGAGCCGAGCGGGGAAGAGGAGCCGGCGCCGCGGCACGGCGTCGGAGCCGAGGACGGCGCGGGCGTGGGCGGCCCAGAGCTCCCGGGGCGTGAGGACCACCAGCGCCCCCTCGTGTTCGCCGAGGACGAGCCCGTTGGAGAGCGCGCCGAGACACCCCGGGGCGTCGGGCTCGCGGACCTCGAGCGGGGCTGGGGCGGGCGCGGGACCGGGCGCCGGAGCGACCGCCTTCGGCGCCGTCGGTTGGGCGTCTTCGCCCCGGAGGGCGGCGGCGAAGACGCCCTCGGCGGCGCTCTGGGGCGGTCGCGCGCTGGGCTCGATGGGTGCGGGCGGCTTCGCGCCGGCCCTGGAGGGCCCCGGACGGAGGCGCCCTTGCCAGAAGGACTGCCCGCGGGTGAGGGGACCGGTCGCCGGGCTTGGCGCGCTGGGGGGCTGCAGGAGCGGTCCGTCGGAGCGAGCGCGAGTGGTCGCCTTGGCCGCGCTCCCGCGCACGGTCGAGCCCTCTTCGTCGGACCACCGGCGCGTGCCCAGCGCGGCGGTCAGCACGTGGGTGATGGCGTTCTTCACCCGCGCCAGGTCGGCGAAGCGCACCTCGGTCTTCTGTGGGTGGGCGTTCACGTCCACCGCGCGGGGGTCCAGCTCCAGGAAGAGGGCGCCGGCGGGATAACGCCCGGGGTCGAGGGCGTCGCCGTGGGCGAAGTGGACGATGCGCGCCAGGGCGGGGTCGAGGACTGGCCGGCCGTTGACGAAGAGGTAGAGGTGCTTGGTGCCCTTGCGCGCTTCGCGGGCGGACGCGAGGCCGCCCTCGAGACGGATGCCCTCGTGCTCGCCGTCGACGGGGCGGAGGGCCGCGCCGTCGAGGATGGTCTTGGCCCGGGCGTAGCGGCTGGGGGCGGGGAGGAACTCCCGCAGGGTGCGGCCGTCGTGGACGAGGGTGAAGCGGACCTGGGGGTGGGCCAGCGCCGCCCGGGTCACCACGTCGACGATCTGGGCCCGCTCGGTCTGCCGGGCGCGCAGGAACTTCCGCCGGGCGGGCACGTTGTAGAAGAGGTCCGCCACCTCCAGGGTCGTCCCCGGCGGACTCCCCGCGTCGCGGATCTCCGGCGCGCCGCCCCCCTCGATGGCGACCCGGGTGCCGGCCACGTCCTCGCGACGCCGGGTGGTGAGCGTGAAGCGCGAGACGCTGGCGATGGAGGGGAGGGCCTCGCCACGGAACCCCAGGGTGCCGATGGCCAGCAGGTCCTCGAAGCTCCGCAGCTTGCTCGTCGCGTGCCGCCGGATCGCCAGGGTGGCGTCTTCCCGGCTCATGCCGTGGCCGTCGTCGACGATCCGGATCCGGTCCTTGCCGCCGTTGTCGACCTCGACGGTGATGGACCGGGCCCCGGCGTCGAGGGCGTTCTCCACCAGCTCCTTCACCACGCTGGCCGGGCGCTCGACGACCTCGCCGGCGGCGATCTTGTCGACCAACGTGTCGTCGAGGAGCGCGACCGGGTTCATGGGCCTCCCATAGCTCGCGGCGGGCGTCCGCCGCAACGGGCGCGGCCCGCCCCGAGCCGCCGCTTCGGGACGCCGCGGGGCGAGGTAAGCGTGCGGATTGACGGGAGAAGACTTCGGCACCGGATGCCTCGTCGCGTTGACCCGGCGCGAGCGCCCCTGCTACCTTCGCCGGGTGAGGTGGGCGTCCCGGCTCCCCCGAGGAATGAACCGAGCCGACGGTACCGTGACGAGGCGAGCGCGCGCGTGAAGAAGGTCTGTCCCGTCTGCAAGACCGAGTACGGAGGGGGAGAAGTCTTCTGTCCGGTCGACGCCGCGCGCCTGGTGACCCCCTCCCAGATGGGGCCGGCGTCCCTCAGCGACGATCCTCTGGTGGGGATGAACTTCGACAAGTACGAGGTCATCCGCCGGATCGGCGAGGGCGGCATGGGCCTGGTGTACCGGGCCCAGCACACGGTCATCGAGAAGGCGGTGGCCATGAAGGTCCTCCGCGAGGACTTCTCCAAGCGCCCCGAGGTCGTCGAGCGGTTCCGCCAGGAGGCCAAGAGCGCCTCGCGGATCGGCCACGAGAACATCGTCGACATCTCCGACTTCGGGACGACGCCCCTCGGCCAGAGCTACTTCGTCATGGAGCTCCTCGAGGGCGAGGACCTGGCCAACGTCCTGGCCCGCGAGGGCACCGTCGACTCCGAGCGCGCGGTGAAGCTCGTGCTCCAGTGCTGCCGTGCGTTGGGCGCCGCGCACTCCAAGGGCATCGTCCACCGGGACATGAAGCCGGAGAACATCTTCCTCACTCGGCGGGGCGCGAGCGAGTCCCTCGACTTCGTGAAGATCGTCGACTTCGGCATCGCCAAGATGTCGGACATCGAGACCCCCGGCGAGCCCGGGCGGAAGCTGACCAAGACCGGCATGATCTTCGGGACGCCCGAGTACATGTCGCCGGAACAGGCGGCCGGAAAGCCGCTGGATCATCGGGTCGACGTCTACGCGCTCGGGGTCATCCTCTACGAGCTGACCACCGGGCGGGTCCCCTTCGTGGGCGACTCTTTCATGGGGATCCTCACCCAGCACATGTTCGAGGATCCGCCCCCCCTGCGCGAGGTGAACCCGCAGGCGAAGGTGAGCTCGGAGCTCGAGTTGGTCATCGCGCGGGCGCTCTCCAAGGACCCCGACGCCCGCTACCAGACCATGGACGACCTGGCCGAGGCGCTCACCGCCGCCAGCCAAGGGCGCGCCACCCAAGCCACCCTGCACGGGTACGGCGAGCCGGTGAAGGCCCGGCCGCGTCCGATGCGCACCGCCTCGCCCCAGGGCACCGGGATGGCGCTGGGCGGCGGTAAGAAGAAGACGCCCCTCGGGGTCATCCTCGGCGGCGTCGCCCTGGTGGCCATCGGCTTCGGGGCGACCGCCTGGTACATCGGCTCCCAGGAGACCGAGGTGCTCGCCGAGGCCGACCCGGTGACCCCCGATCCGGTCCTCGCGGTCGACGGGCCGCCCGACGAGCCCGAGGGGGCGGAGCCCGATCTCGGCGCCGAGCCCGAGGCGCCCACCCACGTGCCGGTGACGGTGGAGACCCGGCCCGGCGACGGCGCCGAGGTCACCGTGGAAGGCGCCGACGGCGTCCGCTGTGACGCGACCCCCTGCACGCTCGACGTACCCATCGGGGACCCGGTGATCCTCCACGCGCGCCTCGGCCGCTCCACCGGCTCCCTCGAGATCCAGCCCACCGAGGCCACTACCGTGCAGATCGCCCTGGTGGCCCAGCGAACCCGCAACACCGGCATGCGCCGCGCCGACCCCGAGCAGAGCTCGGGGCAAGGGAGCTCCATGCGCACCGGTGACCTCAAGATTCCGTCCATCTTCCAGCAGTGATCCCCGCCAAGACCCTCCAGGACCTGCAGTGGGAGCGCATGGTCGAGGCGATCGCCTCGCGCTGTCGCGGCCCGCTCGCCAGTCGCATCGATATCCCCTTCGCCTCGAGCGTGGAGGGGGCGCGCCGCGCCCTCGCCGAGACCGCCGAGGTCCTCGCGCTCCTGCGCGAAGACGAGACCGTGCCCCTCGACGGGCATCGGGAGATCGGCCCCGAGCTGACCCGCGTCGAGCGGCGCGGCGCCCTGGACGCGCCGGCGCTCCGGGACGTGATGCGGGTCCTCTCCGCCGCCCGGGGCCTCCGCCTCTTCCTCGCCCGTCGCAAGGAGCGTATGCCCGCGATGCACGAGGCCTGCGGCATCGACGCCTCGCTCGACTCCCTCCACGACGAGCTGGCCGCGGCCATCGAGCCCGACGGGACCCTCTCCGATCACGCATCCACGGAGCTGCGCCGCCTGCGTACCGAGGCCGCGAACCTCCGGGCGCGGATCATCCGGCGCCTGGAGACCATGCTCCACGAGCACGAGGCCATCCTGCAGGACGGCTTCCACACCGAGCGCGAGGGGCGCTACGTCCTGCCGGTCCGGCGCGACGCCCACGAGAAGCTCAAGGGCATCGTGCACGGCACGAGCGCCAGCGGCGCCACCGTCTTCGTCGAGCCGCGCGCGCTGGTGGGGCAGGGCAACCGCCTCAAGATGGCGCAGGCCGAGCTCGAGCGGGAGGAGGCGCGCATCCTCGCCGAGCTCAGCGAGCTGGTGCTGGAGCGGGCCGCGTCCCTCCGCGCCGCCGTCGGCGCGCTGGACCACGCCGACCTCCGCCAGGCCATGGCGCGCTTCGCCGTGGACACGGACGGAACCGTCGTCGAGGTGCCGGACCAGCCGCGGGTCGACCTGGTCGCGGCGCGGCACCCGGTGCTCCTGATCGAAGACGTCGACGTGGTGCCCGGCGACCTCGAGCTCGCCGGCGGCCACGGCATGGTGCTCAGCGGTCCGAACGCGGGCGGCAAGACCGTGGCCCTTAAGGTCCTCGGGCTCGCGGCCTTGGCGACCCGGGCGGGACTCCCGTTCCCGGCGGCGCCCGGGAGCGTGTGCGGCTTCTTCGACCCGGTGCTCACCGACGTGGGCGACGACCAGTCGCTGCAGCAGAACCTGTCCACCTTCTCGGCGCACGTGACCAACCTGAAGCGGGTCCTCGACGGGGCCGGGCCCCGCGCGATGGTGCTCCTGGACGAGCTCGCTGGCGGCACCGACCCGGTGGAGGGCGCGGCCCTCGCGGGCGCCGTGCTCAACGCGCTCCTCGAGCGCGGCGCCGCGGTGGCGACGACCACCCACTACGCGCCGGTGAAGGCCATGGCGGCCAGCGACGAGCGCCTGCGCAACGTCGCCGTCGGCTTCGACGTCGGCGCCATGCAGCCGACCTTCGAGCTGCACCTCGGCGTCCCCGGGGCCTCCAGCGCGCTCTCGGTCGCGCGCCGGTTCGGCATCGAGGAGTGGATCATCGCGGACGCGGAGCAGCGGCTGCCGGACCGCGGCCACGCCTTCGAGCAGCTCCTGGCTTCGCTCGAGGCGGAGCGCGAGAAGCTGGCGGCGAAGTCCCGAGACCTGGTCGCCCGCGAGGCGGCCATCGCCAAGGGCGAGGCCGCGCTGGAGACGGCGCGCGCCAAGGTGGTCGAGGAGCGGAAGAAGGTCCTCGACGACGAGGCTCGCGAGCTCCGCAACGAGATGCGCACCGCCCGGAAGGCGCTGAAGTCTGCGCGGGGCGAGCTGCGCGCTCGCGCCGAGGCCGACGCGCTGGAGGAGGCCCGGCTCAAGCTGGAGGCCGCGACCAAGGTCGAGGCCGGCGCGCCGAAGCGTTCCCTCTCCTTCGACGACGAGGGGCGGGCCCGCATCACGGCGGTCTCCGTCGGCGACAAGGTCTACGTCCCGCACATGCGCAGCCAGGCGGAGGTCCTGGAGGTGAAGGACGAGGGCGGGGGCAAGGTGCGGGTCCGGCTGGCCGCCGGGGCCCTGAAGCTCTGGGCCGAGCTGGACAAGCTCCGGGCGACCAAGGACCGGGCGCCCGAGCGGGCGCCGGAACGGCCGGCCCGGGGCCCCGAGCCGGAGCGTCGCGCGGTGCAGACCAGCGACAACACCCTCGACCTCCGCGGCATGCGGGTGGACGACGCGGTCCCGATGATGGAGGCCTTCCTCGACCGGATGTACGGCGCCGACGAGGTCGCCGCCTATGTGCTCCACGGGGTCGGCACCGGAGCGCTCCGGGACGCGGTGCGTGCGCGGCTGGAGCGCGACCAGAGCTACGTGGCGTCGTACCGGCCCGGGACCCGCGAAGAGGGCGGCGACCGCCTGACGGTCATCGCGCTCCGCTGAAGCCCACGCGGACGTCGAACCGCTCGGACGTCGAGCCGCTCGGACGCCGCGCTCGGACGGCGAGCCGCTCAGTAGTCGAGGCGCGTGTAGGGGTCGTCGCGCATCCGGGAGGGGGCGGCCTCTTCGGCGACCGGCTCCATGGGGGCGGCGCGTCGGCGCACCCGCCGGCGGCTGCTCGGCTCGGGCTCGGGCGGGAGCTCGGTGAGCAGGACGGTGCGCTCCTGGCCCGCCGAGAGGGTGGTCTCCACCGTCTCGTATCCCTCGAGCTCCAGCGCGAGCTCCAGCGCGTCGCCCGGCAGAAGCTGCCGCTGGAACGGCGTCGAGCCGATGATCTCGCCATCCAGCACGACGTCCGCGCCGGCCGGTTCACTCTCCAGGAGCGAGGACTGGGGGGTGGGCGCTTCCGGCGGCGCCTGGGGCGTGGTGGGGACCAGCGGGGGCCCGGCGCTCTCCGCCACCGCGACGGCCTCTTCGGGGTCGCCGGAGAGGATCCAGACCGCGACGCCGACGGAGAGGAGTAGGACCACCGCTCCGATCCCCAGCGCCAGGCGGTTCGTCCGGTGCTGATGGGCGCGGCCGAAGATCCCGGTGTGCGCGTGCTTGAATGCCTCGATGTCGGCGACACACTTCTCCAGCGCGCGCGCGTACTCGGCCGCGTCCTGGAAGCGACGTCCGGGGTCCTTCTCCAGCGCCTTGAGGGTGGCCTTGTTCAGCGAGGTCGAGATGGGCCGGGTGGGGGCCACCTTGATGGGCGGCTCCGGCTTGTCCCGGATGTGCTTCGCCATCACGACGACGGCTTCCTCGTCCTGGAAGGGCGGGACCCCGGTCAAGAGCTGATAGAGCAGCACGCCGACGCTGTAGAGATCGCTCCGGGCGTCCAGCGACTTCCCCTGCGCCTGCTCCGGGGACATGTAGCGGGGCGTCCCGAAGACGGTGCCGGCCTGGGTCTCGAGCTGGTCGAACTGGTTCTCGCCCTCGAAGACCTTGGCGATGCCGAAGTCCAGGACCTTCACCACCGGCTCGTGGTGACCGTCGACCTCGGCCAGGAGGATGTTGTCCGGCTTCAGGTCGCGATGGATGATGCCCTTCGAGTGCGCTTCGTGGAGCGAGCGCAGGATCTGTTGGACGATCCGGATCGCGAGCACCGGGTCGAGGCAGCCCTCCCGGGTGAGCCGCTTGGTGAGGGTCTCGCCCTCCAGCAGCTCCATGGCCAGGAAGAGTCCGCCCTCGTGGGTCTGCCCGAAGTCGAACACCCGCACGGTGTTCCCGTGCTGGAGGAGACTCATCGCCTTCGCTTCGCGGTGGAAGCGGGTGACGGTGTCCGGGTCCCAGGACGCCTCCTCCTTGAGGAGCTTCAGGGCGACCGGGCGATCGAGGCCCCGCTGGCGCGCCCGATACACGCTACCCATCCCGCCCGACCCGATGAGGCTGATGACCTCGAAACGGTCGGCGACGACCCGACCGATGTTCGGATCGGTGGGCTTGGGGCTCGCGCTCACGCGCGGCTCCTGGGGGGGCTCACCTGGAGCGGCATGCGCGCGAAGGATATCACCCTCGCGCTCCGCTCGCAGCGTGAGAGTGAACCCGGCTCCTCAGGACGCGGCGTCGACGCAGTACATCGGCCACAGCCGGCCGTCGTTCTGGGTCGCCAACTGCGGACGGCAGACCTGGCCGGCGCCGCATTGACCGGTACGGCAACAGGCTTCGCCGGCGGAGCTGGAGTTCGAGCACTCGGCCCAGACGACACCGGAGACGCTGCGGTAGTAGACGCAGTTGTCTCCGGCGAGCCCACCGCAGTCGGCGTCAGAGCCGCAGACCTTACTGTCGCATGCGCAAAAGTCGAAGAGGCAGCTGCAGCGGCCGAAGCCACACTGGGCGTCGCTGCTGCAGCTCGAGCCGCCGCTCTCGAAGCTCGACTCACACGACGCGACGACCCGTCCGTCGCGGCGGTTCACCGGTCCACAGGCGCCCACCGCGCATTGGGAGGCCGCGCTGCACGGTCCGGTGCAGGTGCCCACGTCGCACAGGCCGGAGCGACACTCGGAGTCGCCGCCACAGGTCTGCCCGGCGGGCTTGTTCCCGAGCTGCGACCGCCCGGTGAGCTCCGGCTGGAACCCGAGGGGCACGCAGCTCTTGGTGCCGATGCCGAAGTCCCAGCAGAACTGGCCGACGGCGCAGTCGTTGTCCGAGCAGCACGCCTCCACGCAGATCCCCGGGTTGGCCCGCGCCACGCCCAGGGACTCCGGAGCCGCGCAGACGCTGCTGCTGCATTCGTCGTCCAGGTTGCAGTCCTCGCCCGGCCCCTTGCGCATCTCGCAGTCGCCGCTGACCGGTGAGCAGAAGAAGTCGCCCGCCAGTGCGGCGCACTCTTCGGGGGTGCAGTCGACGCTGACGCAGTTGCCGCTCGACGGGTCGCAGACCTGACCGCCGCCGCACGCCGCGCCCGCCCGTGGCGCGTTGCAGTCCGCGGCGACGCAGCCGACGGTCGGCTCGCACCAGGGCGAGGGATCGGCGCAGAGGACGTCGCGGGGGGCGCTGCCGTCGGGCCCCACGGCGCCCTCGGGGACCGCGACCCCGTCGCAGTTGTGGTCGATGGCGTCGCAGAGCTCGGGCGCCTCGGGGTTGACGTTGTCCAGCGCGTCGTTGCAGTCGACCCGCCCCGGCTCGAGGCGGCAGTCGCCGTCCAGCCGGTCACAGTCGGTGGTGCCGCAGGCGGTGAAGCCGTCATTGTCTTCGTCGAAGCCTTCGTCGACCAGGCCGTCGCAGTCGTTGTCGTCGGCGTCACACTCTTCGGAGTTGCCCGCCAGGTCCTCGTCGATGATCCCGTCGCAGTCGTTGTCGTTGCCGTCGCAGGTCTCGGCCACGCATGCGAAGGGGATGCAGTAGCCCCGGTCCGCGCCTTCGGTGGCGCAGATGTGCCCGTCACCGCAGACCGCCTCGGTGGCGCCGGGGTCGCAGCGGATTCGGCTGGGGGGCTCGACGATCGCCGAGCAGGCGGCCATCAGCACGAGCGCGGCAGCGAACGGGAGTACGCGGGGGGAGGGGGTCAAAACGTCGCCTCGAGAGAAATCTGACCTGGGCCGACGGACACCGCCACCTCACCCTCCGGGGCGTCGGACTCGGGGTCCAGCTCGCGCTCGAAGGTCCGCACCCGGAGCAGGTAGAGCAGGAGTCCGGCCACGGCGGTGGCCGCGCCGACGCCGATCAAGATGTCCGTCGCGAGCGCCAGGCGGTCGGCGCGGTCCACCAGGGACTGCTGCTCTTCGCGGTCGTTGCCGGTTCGGAGCACGAAGTCCCGGGCGTCGTTGCGGACCAGGAGCGCGCCCACGCCGGTGCCCGCGCCGGCCAGGAGGAGCGCGGCGCCCGTCCCGGCGGTGACCCAGAAGGGCAGGTCGACCACACCGCGTTCGCGCACGATCACCGTGGGCGTCAGGGTGCGGAGCTCGGGGGGGCGCTCCGATTGGCGGAGGGCGAGCCACTCCTGGGCGCCCCGGACGCGGCGCAGGGTGGACTCGGCGCGCTCGCGCTCCTCGGTCATGTCTTCCGGGAGCAGCGTCAGGTAGCGCTCGGCGAACTCCACGGCCTTGTCGAGCTCGCCGAGGAGCTCGTAGACCCGGGCGAGGTTGAAGATGAGGGTGGTGGAGCTGGGGTCGAGCTGCAGGGCCCGCTCCAGGTCATTGGCGGCTTCCTGGTACCGGCCCGCCTCGTAGTGCGCCCGGCCGCTCTCGAAGAACTGCACCGCCTCGGGGGGCGGCTCGTGGGTGCGCTCCTGGGCGCCCACCGTTCCCGAGCCACCGACCACGGACGCGCAAGCCAGGACCACCACGGCGAGCCATCGAAACACCACGGCCCACCATAAACCACCGGCTCGGTCGCTGGATAGTCCGTCGACCCGAGGCCGGGGCCGCTACCATGCACGCCGTGCGTCTCCCCCTCCGAATGTCGCTGCTCGCGCTCGCCCTCGTCGCGGCCGCTCCGGTCGCCGAGGCCCAATGGGCCGATCGCGTGCGAGCGCCGGCCTCGGACCTGGTCGCCACCGACGGCGCGTGGGCCACGTCCCTCGACCCCGCGTCCCTCGCGTTCCTGGAGTCCTGGGAGGTCGCGATCCAGCACCAGGAGCACTACCGGCTCGACGGGCCACGGACCGACGCGGTCTACGGCGCGACGAAGCTCCCGTTCCGGCTCGCGCTGGGGGGCGGCGTCGAGTGGCGCCACGGCGACGGGGACCGCGGCGGCCGGGCCTCGCTGGCGCTCGCCTGGGCCAAGAGCCCCCAGCTCGCGGTGGGGGGCGCGCTGCGCTGGGTCGCGGGCGAGGACGCGAGCGGTCGCCTGCGGCAGCGGGTGGGGCTCGACTTGGCGGCGACCTGGCGGCCTTCGGCGATCTTGGGTGCGGCGCTGATCCTGGAGGACCTCCTCGGCCCCGCCGGGCTCGTCCGCAGCCCGGGCACCACGGTGCCGTTCCGGGCGATCCTGGCCGGTCAGCTGCGACCCTTCGCCGACGACGCGCTCATCCTGGAGATCGCCGCCGCGGTGGACACCACCGGGGCCGTCGGGGTGCGCGCGAGCGGCTCGCTGCGGGTGGACCGACTCGGCCGCCTGGGGGTCGTCGCCGAGAGCGGTGACCTCCGCGACGGCAGCGACTGGTCCTTGGCGGGGACCCTGGCGCTGGACTTCGGTCGAGGCCGGGTCGAGCTCGGCGGCGGCGATTCCCGGCAGGGCGCGGCCTACCTCTCCCTGGGGGCGCGGCTCCGCGGGGCCGAGCGGGCCCGCGGGGCCTGGGTGCCCCGCCACGTCGACGACCTGGAGATCCGCGGCAGCCTGTCGGAGCGGCGCGTCATCGCCTTGATCCATCGGCTGGAGCAGGATCGCGTCGACCCACGGGTCCGCGGGGTCTTCCTCCGCCTGCGCGCCACCGACATGGCGCTCGCCTACGCGCAGGAGGTCCGTGAGTCGATCGCCGCCCTGGAGGCGGCGGGCAAGCCGGTCCTCTGCCACCTCGACGCCGGCGCCGGCAGCGAGCTCTACGCCTGCGGGCCGGCGAAGAGGACCCTGGTCGACCCCGCCGGCGGGGTGCGGCTGATGGGCCCCAGCATCCACGTGATGCTCTACGGGGAGGCCCTGGCCAACCTCGGCGTGCGCACCGACTTCGTCCGCATCGGTCGCTTCAAGAGCGCGGTCGAGAGCTACACCCGGGGCACCATGAGTGGGCCCGCCCGGGACCAGCGCGAGGCCTTCCTGGACGACGTGCACGCGCGCCTGGTCGCGGATCTGGCCCGGGACCGCGGGGTGTCCCCGGAGCGCGTGCGCGGCTGGATCGACCAGGGCCCCTACGCCGCGGGCGAGGCCACGGCGGCCGATCTCCTCCACGGAACGGCCGACGAGCTGGCCATCGCGCCCGTCCTCCAGGAGGTCTTCGGGACCACGGCGCTGCGCGCGCCCCGGGCGCCGGTGGTGAACGCCATGGGCATCGAGCCGCGGCTCGGGGTGGTGGTCATCGATGGGGACATCGTCGACGGCGACAACGTGGACATCCCGCTCCTCGAGGTGCATCGGACGGGCAGCCGCACCCTGAACCGGACCATCGAGGCGATGGCCGCCGACCCGACCATCCGGGCCATCGTGGTGCGCATCGACAGCCCCGGGGGCAGCGCGCTCGCGTCCGACCAGATCTGGCGGGCGATCCGGCGAGCGGCTCAGCGCAAGCCGGTCGTGGCCTCGCTCGGCGCGGTGGCGGCGTCGGGCGGCTACTACGCCGCCACCGCCTGCCCGGAGATCTACGCCGACCCGACTACGGTGACCGGGTCCATCGGGATCTTCTTCGGCAAGGGCGACTTCTCGCCGCTGGCCGAGCGGCTGGGGGTGCACGTCGAGCCGCTGGCCCGGGGCCGGCGCGCGGGCGCCGACTCGCTCTGGCGGCCGTTCACCGCCGACGAGCGGGCGGTCCTCGCCGACAAGATCCGCCTCTGGTATCGGCTCTTCCTCCGTCGCGTGGCCGAGGGGCGGTCGATGGACGTGGAGGCCGTCCACGCCATCGCCCAGGGCCGCATCTGGAGCGGCGACGCCGCCCACCGACTGGGCCTCGTCGATCACCTGGGGGGCTTCGCGGCGGCCATGGCCCGGGCCCGACAGCTCGGCGGGCTCCCGGCCGACTCGGCCGTGGCGATGGCCCCGGGGCGCCCCAGTACGCTCCTGGACTATCTGTTGGGGACCACCACGGCTTCCGCGGAGACGGCGAGCGCGTCGCTGGCGCCGGCCCTGCGCGAAGCGGGCGCCATGGCGGTGTCCCTCGGCGCGGCCAGCGAGCAGCCGATGGCGCTCCTGCCAGTGCGCATCGACGTCCGCTGATGGGTCAGAGCGCCTGCTGCGAGTACACGCGGATCGCGTAGTCGCCCTCGCCGCGGTACGCCCGCGCGCGGATCTTGTAGATGCCCGGCTCGATGGGGCAGAGGGCGTCCCGGAGACCGATGGTGACCTCCTCGCCCCGGGTGGGGCTCTGCAGGATGGGCGCCCCGCCGGGGTCCAGGATGGACAGGGAGAGCTCCTCGAGCCCTTCGCTGGCGACCCCGACGACCACATAGCAGTGGGTCCCCAGGAGCACCTCCGGGTGGGCGAGGGCCTGGCCGCGCCGGAGCTCGCCCCGATGGACGGCTTCCCCGGGCGTGTAGCGCTGGAGCCGCTCGAGACCGATCGCGTGGATGCGGGCGCCCAGGGGATCGGTCCCGGGGTCCGGCGCCTCGCCGTGGTCGACCGGGTCGGCGGGGGGGACCACCTCGGGCTCTTCGGTCTCGCAACCGAGCGCGAGGGCGAAGGCCAAGACGAGGGCGAGACCGGAGAGGGCGGCGCGCATGGACCGACCGTGGCCGCAGTGGGGTCGCGGGTCCAGCGGTGTGCTCACGGGTTGCCCAGGATCTCGTCCAGGTAGGTCGCCGCGTCGCCGCAGAGGCCGGTCTGCGCATAGCCCGGCTGGTCGGCCCGCTCGCCGAAGGGCCGGGACCCCCCGGAGTCCATCAGGCATCCGTTGCCGTCGCCCATGTTGTGGAACGTGGTCGCCGGCCCATAGGGCGCCGCCAGGCCGAAGCTGTGGCCGAGCTCGTGGGCGGTGGTCTCCCCGATGGCCGCGGCCAGGGCGTCGAGGGCGCGCTGGACCACGGTGGCCCGCGCACCGCTCCCGGCGATCTCCGCCGCGGTCGCGTGCCGCTCTCGGACCGGATCGAAGATCTCGTCGAAGAGGGGGTCGGGCTCCGGGCCGGCGCCGCCTTCCATGTCCGGATGGCTGGACCACATGAGCATCGACTCGACGAAGACCCCGCCGAACCCGGGGTAACCGTCGGCCTGGGTCTCGGCGTTGGCTCCGCCGATGGCGTCGAAGAGGCGCAGGTTGCCGACGTCCTTGCCGGGCGAGTTGTCGTACCCGAAGAGCCCCAGGCCGTTGGGGTCGGGGCCGCCGATCTCCACCCTGGCGTAGCCGGCGGCGGAGACGTCCTCGGGGCGCTCGAGGCGCACGTCCACCCGCCAGGCGCCGAAGATCGACTCGATGCGTTCGGCCACCCGCTCCTCGACTTCCCCGGCGGCGGCCGCCAGGCCGAAGCGCGGGAGGCTCTCGTAGAAGCCGGGGAGGAAGCGGAGGAGCACCACCTGCCGCACGGGGCCCAGGGTGAGCTCGACCGGGGCCGGGTCGCCGAGCTGTTCGCGGTCCGTGGCGTCGATGGTCACCGGGGTGGCGGTGCCCTGGAAGACGCCCTCGGTGGCCCCGAAGAGGGTGCTCACTAGCGCGTCGCCCTGGGTCTCGGCGTCCAGGACCCACTCCAGGGTCTCGCCGTCGACGAAGGTCGGGAAGAGCTCCTCGGTCACCGCGCTGCTGCCGCCGTCGCCCGCGGTGAAGGTGCCGTCGAGGCGGACCAAGGTGACCCCCTCGCCGCCGAGGAAGCCGCCGCCGCGGATGCGCACCACGTGCTCCAACGCCGCGTCGTCGGGCGCCAGGGAGAAGATGGCCGGCGGCTGGAAGCGCAGGGTGGTCGGGCGGCTCGCGGTCTCCACCGGGAGCCGTCCCGCCAGGGTGGCGACCAGGGTCACCGTGCCCTCGAACGTGCCGGGCAACGATCCGCCCAGCTCGGTGCCCAGGATCACCAGACCCCGGGCGCGGTCCCCGGGCTCCGCTTGGCTCACGGGGAGCTCGACCGTCAGCGCGCTCGGGCTGCCCCCGTCCGCGGTGAAGGTGCCGTCGAAGCGCGCGACCATCGAGCCCTCGGCGGCCTCCAGGACCCCATCCCCCAGCAGGATCCCCGGCTCGTTCCGGAAGACGCTCCCGCTGGGGACCTCGGTCAGGGCGAAGGCGAGGTCCTCGGCGATCTCCAGCTCGTAGGGGAAGACGTCGCTGAGTCGCTCCTCGCCGCTGCTGCTCTCGCCCTCGAGGATCAGGTCCACGGCGTGGCGCCCCGGTCCGAGCGCGTCGACCAGGCGGGCGGTGAGCTCGTAGGTCCACTCGTCGGCCGAGCGGGGGTAGAGCGCGATCTCGCCGCCGGCCGTCGACTCCACCCGGAGCCGCGGAGCGGCGACGATCGAGTCCCGGTTGGACGCCGTCACCCGCAGCGCGGTGCCCGGGAGCTGGGGCACGCTGGCGCGCACCGCGAGGATGCGCGGCCGCACCACGTCCGCCGTGGGCGGCGCTGCGTCGTCTCCGCAGCCGGCGACCGAGAGGGCCGCGAGGAGCGCACCGGTCAGAGCGGGACGCATACCAGCTGGATGCTTCCCCCGCGGTCGTCCTGCACGGCGCAGCGATAGCCGCTGCTGCGGCAGACGTCGTCCGAGTCCCAGCACGAGCGGGCGCAGACGTTCTGACCGTCCACGGCGACGCAGAAGGTGTCGGTCTCGCAGTCGCTGTTCGACGAGCAGCCCGCGCGGGCGCAGGTGCCGCCGGGCCAGTCCACGCAAGCGCGCTGGCCGCCGCAGTCGGTGAAGTCGGTGCAGGCGTCCCCGTTGCCGCCGCTGCCCCGCTGGGCACAGAAGCGACCCTCGGGGAGCCACTTGCAGGTCTCGCCGCTGCGGCAGTCGGAGTTCACGGAGCAGGGCGCGCCGCACTCGCTGGCGGTGCCGGGACCCGGGGTGGGGCAGGGGCCCATGGGGCAGCTGCTGCCCACCGTGCAGCTCCGGTCGACGCAGCTCCCGGCGCTGCAGACCTCGGTGATGGCGCACTCGGTGTCCGAGGTGCAGCCGCTCTCCGCGGTGAGGGTCACGTCGAGGAGGTAGTCGCTGGAGTCCTGCAGGTATCCCAGCACGCCGATGGCGTAGGTCCCGCTCGCGTTGACCCGGGCGTCGATGGTCTCGGTGTCGGTCACGCCCCGGGACGAGGCGATGAGCGTCCCGGTCGGACCGCGGAGCTCCATGTCCAGATCCTGCCCACTGCTGCCGATGACCATGTCGGCCACGATCCGGGTGGGCCCGCTCACGGAGAAGCGATACCAGTCCGGGTCGCTCGGGCAGAGCATGCCGGTGAGGGACGCGTTCCCGCCGGTGACCGAGAGCGACGCGCCCGTGGCGGCGGTGTCGTTCTCCTCGCGGGTGTCGTCCATGCAGCACATGGCCGCGTCGTCCATGACCGTGGCCCGGAGCGCGTAGGAGTTCTCCGCGCCGCCGTAGCCGATGACCTTGGCGTAGGCGGTGCCGCCGGCGGCGAAGCAGTGCTCCACCGTCTCGCTGTCGGCGGTGGACGCGCTGGAGTCGAGGATGGTGCCCGCCTCGTCGAGGAGCTGTAGGTCGAGGTCGCCCTCGGCGTTGCGGAAGCCATCGAGGGTCACGGTGACGCGCTCGCCGGCCAGGACCGCGATGGCAAAGAGGTCGGGGTCGTCGGCGCAGATCCGGCCGTCGCCGATCGCGCTCCCGTAGACCGTCGCGTTGGCGATGTTGTCGTCGTCCTCGCGGGCGTCGTCGACGCAGGCGCCGGAGCCACAGACGTCCTCGGTGGGACCACACCCGGCGAGCACGCTGCCCTCGACGCTCACGGTGGCGCCGCAGCCCCCCACCGTGCACGCGCCGTCGCCGGAGCAGCCGGGGACACAGCGACCGCCGCTGCCCGCGGCCGCGCAGATGCCACCCCCCGCGCAGTCCGCGCTGGAGCTGCAGCTCTCGCAGACGTCCAGGGCCGCGCCGCCGCCGCCGATGGCGGTGAAGGTGCGCAGCGCCGAGTCGGTGCGGTGGTCACAGCTCGCGCCCGAGGGGTCGTCGTTGTCCGTCGCGCTGACGAGCACGTAGACCTGGGCCTCGTCGCCGTCCCCGAGGCCCAGGGAGGGCACCCGGGCGCTCCAGCTCGAGCCGTCGGGCATCATGACGAGCTGCTCGAAAGCGGTCACGTCAGGGTTCGCGGGGTCGTCGGGCGCCGCCGTGCTGAAGAAGAGCAGGGGCGGATCCCGCAGGCCCATGTCGTCGCTCACCTCCGCGACGACCCGGTAGCCGCCGGTGTTCGGTTCCCGACCGGCCTCGGTGGGCGAGGTGATGGTGACCACCGGAGCCTCGCCCGGGCACCCGGGCTTGGCGGCGCCGCGGAGGACCGCGACGTAGTCGAGCTCGGTGGGTTGGTGGTCCCCGTCATCGGCGGCCAGCGGGATGGTCCAGCGCTCGGAGGCGGCCACCTGATCGGGGGTGGGCTGCCACTCGAATCGGGCGCGCTTCTCGTCGACGTCGTAGATGGCCGCGCCCTCGGGGAGCTCGCCGTTCTCGCGGATGAGGACGCTGGCCGAGTCGTCGTCGCGGACCTCGATGTCGAAGGCCACCACCGGATCGTTGGTCAGGTCGAACGTGCCGCCGGCCCCGGGCCGGAGGAACACCGGCGCCGAATCGGCCGAGGGCTCGACGGTGACCATCAGGTCGGTCTCGTCCAGCACGTCGCCGCCGTCCACGAGCTGCACGGTGATGACGTGGGAGCCCACGTGGCTGGCCAGCGGCGTCCACCGGAGCTCGCCGCCGGCCGCGGCGGTGCCGGTCACCGTGAGCCGTGCGCCCGGGAGCTCGAAGGGGGCGGTGGCGAACTCACCGGATCCGCTCGCTTCGAGCTCGACCCGCATGGTCTCGTTCACGCGCACGGTCACCGGCGCCAGCGGCTCGATGGCCGCGCTCCCGCCGTCTCCACATCCGAGCGCCGCGAAGAGCGCCAGCCAGCCCAATCGTCCCCAAGGAGAAGTCACGGGCCCGAGCGTAGCAGCCCCGCCGCCCGCGGTCCGCCCGGCGCTATCGGACCATCGGGTTCTGGAAGTCGACCGTCATGTCCAGGACCAGCACCGAGCGGTCCGGCGCCAGGTTCGCGGGCAGCGGCTCGAAGGGGGCCACCGCGCGGATGGCGCGGAGCGCCTCCTGATCGAAGTCCGAGAAGCCGCTCGAGCGCTTGCGGCGGGGGGGACCCGCCAGGGTGCCGTCCCGGTTGACCCGGAGGACCACCACCGTGAGGCCCTGGTCCATCGCCAGCGCGCGCTCCCGGGGGAAGCGGAGGGCCTCCTCGACCCGCCGGCGCTGGGTCAGATACCAACGGATGTACCGAGGATCGCCGGTGTCCAGCGCGCCGTGGGCGCCGTTGCCCGGACCGTAGGGGGTCGCCCGACCGCCCTCGGCCTCGCCGCCGCCGGATCCCGCGCTCCCGCCCCCACCGACGCCGCCGTTGCCCACGCCCGGCCGCTGGCCCCGGCGTTGGCTGGCGTCGACCACCGACTGCAGGAGCTGGGCTGCCAGGAGCTCGGCGTCCGTGTCGTCGCGGACCCGGCCCTGGGACTCGGCGGTGGTGGTCGCCGGCCCCGGATCCACCGCGGGCCGTCCGTGGGCCACGTCGGCGGCCGCGGTCTCGCGCTGGCCCCGGCCACCGACCACGCCGCGGGCGGGGGCGACCCGATCCGCGCCCGCCCGGGCGGGCTGACCCGTGCCGCCGCCTTCGGCTCCGACCACGTCGACGCCGCCGGGGTTCGGGGCGCCGCTGAACCCGGCGCGATCCTCGGGCGCGCCTTCGCTGGCCGCGCCGGGGGACCGGCGAGCGCCATCGACGGCGTCCCGGCGGTCGATGGGCCGCCGCTCCTGGTGGTGCCCGTCGCCGCTGGCCAGGAAGTATTCGTCCGCCGGATTGGGGGTGGCCCGGCGCATGTTCTCCCAGGCCGCGCGGTCCCGCGCGGTGCGGATCCGCTGAGCCTGGGCGGCGTCCGCCGAGTTCAGCGGGCTGTCCTGGAGGTTCACCGGATGGGCCCGGTCCACCAGCAGGGTGAACGCGACGGCGCCGGTCGCGTCGCCCCCTTGGCCGCGGTCCTCCCCATCCACGTTCTGCGCCGAGCTCGGTCCGCCCGGCTCCAGCGGCGCGGCCGTGTCGGAGCGAGTCCCCCGCGGACCGTGCGCCGCGAAGGCGCTCGCCGGCAGCTCGATGAGCCGCTGCCGGTCGGGGCTCGCGGCGTGGGCGGCGGCCCCCGGGAGCGACTGGAGCCAGACGTAGATCACCAGGTGCATCACCAGGGAGGCGAAGGCACCGAGGGCGGCGGACCGGAGGCTCGAGGGGCGGGATTCCACGACGGGGACGGAAACGAAGTGTAACCAGCCGAGCCCGACGGGCCATCGGGCCCCCGAAACACTCCGGAAGCGAGGGGGTGCACGCCGGGGGCCGGCTGCTAAGGTGCGGCCGCCGATGGGGACTTTTCTCTACATTCCGTGGTTCAAGCTCGAGGCCTGGGACGTCGCGCTCCCCGCATTGATCGGGGCGGTGGCGTTCGCCTGCTTGGTCGCGATGATCGTGCCGCGCTGGCGGCAGCAGGCCCTGAGCACCCTCCTGGTCGCCCTGGGAGTGGGCGGCGCCGCCTACCTGCTGGGCTTCGAAGAGGTGCCCATCCAGCCCTTCGGGATCCTGGTGGCCACCGGCGTGCTCCTCGGCGCCCGGGTGTCCGAGTGGTACGCGAAGCGCGAGGGCATCGATCCGGGGTGGCTGGCGGACTTCGTCACCCACGTCGTCGTGATCGGCTTCATCTCCTGCTACATCTTGAACGGCGTCTTCTACGAGACGGACACGCTGATCGAGATCCTCAAGGATCCCCGGCTGCTCTTCCAGCGCTGGCTGGGCCTATCCAGCTACGGCGGCTTCTTCGGCGCGATGTTCGGCCTCTGGGTCTGGAAGAAGCGCCGCCGCCTGCCGGCCCTTCCCCTGGCCGACGCCGTCTGCTTCGGGTTCCCCCTCGGCTGGTTCTTCGGCCGGATGGGCTGCTTCGTGGTCCACGACCACCCGGGCGCGGTCACCGACTTCCCGCTGGCGGTCGCCAACTACTACGAGCAGGGCCAGCCCCGGCACGACCTCGGCTTCTACGAGGTGGTGATCGCGGCGGTCATCATGCTCGTCTTCTTGATCATCTACTTCCGGCGCCCGGACAAGAAGGACCGCCCGATGGGCCTCTGGTGTGCGCTGATGCCGGTCATCTACGCGCCGCTGCGCTTCGGCCTCGACTACCTCCGGGCCACCGACCTCGAGTCCAGCGACGTCCGCTACGCCGGGCTCACCCCCGGTCACTACGCCTCGCTGGCCATGTTCGTGGTCGGCGTGGTCATGCTGGTCCGGGTCTTCAAGAAGCCCGAGTGGACCATCCCCGCGAAGCTGGCCTACGACGGCGAGCCCAAGGGCCCGGCGGGCGACGCCGCGGACGGCGACGCCGGCGACGTCGAGGACGAGCCCAAGAGCTCGGCCAGCACCAAGAAGCGCCGCCGCAAGAAGCCCGCCTGAGCCACAGCTCGCGGCGGGCCACGCCGGTTCGGCCCAGCGCGCCTACTCAGCCCAGTTCGCCCAGTCCCGCGCGTCCCCTAAGCGCAGTGCGTCGAGGCGCTCGAAGGCCAGCCGGCGCGCCACGGCGTCCGGGCTCTCGCCGGTCTCCTCGGCCCGATCGAGCACCTCCCGGGTGGTCTCCTCGAGGGCCGCGAAGAGCGGAGTGCGGTCGCTCAGGCCCATCACCGCGGATCCGATGCCTTCCATCACGGCGCCGGCGCTCCCGAGCGCGTCGGGGACCAGGATGACCCCGCGGGCGCTCAGCGCGCGACCGACCTCGTCGCCGGCCATCACCCCGTTGGCCGCGCCGCAGACCACCCGCGCGCGAACCGCCGGCGCGCTGCGCTCGTCGAGCACGCCGCCCAGGGCGGCGGGCACCAGGGCGTCGACCTCCGCCTGAAGGATCGCCTCCGGTGCGACCACGTCGGCGCCGAGGGAGCGGAGCGCCTCGGCTCGCTCGGGGACCACGTCGGCCACCACCAGCCGCGCCCCGGCGTCGTGGAGCCGCCCGGCCACCGCGGCCCCGATGGCGCCGCAGCCCTGGATGCCCACGGTCCGGCCCGCGAGCGCGCCGCCGTCCAGGCGGTCGAACGCGACCCGCAGGCAGCGCGCCACGCTCTCGCCCACGGCGCCGGCGAGGTCGGGCTCGTTGATGTGCACGAAGCGGGTCCGTTCGGCCGCGGCGGCCAAGTCGGCGGCGGTGGTCCCGAAGTCGCCGGCGGCGTGGTAGCGCCCGGCCAGCTCCTCGATGTATCCGCCCAGCGCCCGGAAGGCGGCCGGCCGGTCCATGCCCGAATGGTCCAGGACCACGGTCTTCGCGCCGCCGGCGGCGAGGCCGGCCAGCGCGCACTTGATGGTCATCCCCCGCGCCAGCCCGGCGACCTCGGCGGCCGCGTCCTCCACCCGCGGATAGGCGCGGGTGCGGATCCCGCCAGCGGCGGGGCCGGCGCGCAGGTCGTCGATGCACAGGATGGCGCGGAGGCCGCTGGCCCGGTCGGCGAGGAAGAGGAAGCGGTCGCGGTCCAGATCGAAGGGGAAGGGCGTGCTCACCAGGGCCTCTTGCCCGGCGGGAGGTGAGCGGGTCAAGCTTCCCCGGTGGTGGTGAAGCGACTCCGTTGGGCGGGATGGTTGGCCGCGCTCGTCGCGCTGGCCTGCGGCGGGGTGGGCTGTGGCGAGGTCGGCCCGAGCACCCTGGCGGCGCCCGAG
The DNA here is from genome assembly GCA_002320815.1 of Myxococcales bacterium UBA1660. Taxonomy (GTDB): domain Bacteria; phylum Myxococcota_A; class Polyangia; order Polyangiales; family Houyiibacteriaceae; genus UBA1660. Next base: position 16,172 of record DCLA01000107.1, on the reverse strand, counting down.
GGATCCGTCTCGGTGGTGCCTCGCGAGGCCGTGGACGGGGGGCCGGTGGCCGTCGATGGCGGGGTGCAAGAGGCCCGGGTGAGCTTCACCCTGCCCATGGCGGGCCAGACCTTCGCGCGTTCGGGGCTCGACATGGGCGACTGGGTCGCCCGGGTCGCCGTCACCGTGGCGGTGGCCGGGGTGCACACCCTGGAGATCCAGGTCGACGGCGACCCCCGGGAGCGGCGCGAGGTGAGCGCCGCCGACGAGACGCTGGAGCTCGTCCTGCGCGGCAACGGCACTCGCACGCTGACCGCCGTGGGCTTCGACGCGGCGGGCATCGAGCGCGCCCGGGACACGGTGGCCATCGAGGTCACGCCCCCGGACGACGGCTCCTGCCACGCGATGCTCGACGCCCTCGGGCTCGACTGGGAGCCGGCGTCGGCCAACCGCGGCATCGGGGACCCCGTCTACGTGGAGCCCTACTTCCGCTCGGTCGCGTTCCGCTACGTCTCCAACGACGCGCCCACCCGCATGCTGATGGACTGCGAGCTGGCGCCGCGCCTGGACCGGCTGGCCGCGGTGCTCGAGGAACAGGGCATCGACGAGGCCATCCATATCGGGGTCTACAACTACCGCTGCATCGGCGGCGGCGACCCGGACACCGACGACTGCTCGCCCAGCCAGCACGCCTACGCGCGGGCCATCGACCTCTGGGGCTTCGGCCTGGCGGGCAGCGACACCGAGTACGTCCTGGAGCGGGATTGGGTGATCTCCGGCGGCGACACCTGCCCCGGGACCGCGACCGACGAGGCGGACCGGGTGCTCCACGCCATCGGCTGCGCGATGTACGAAGAGGCCATCTTCCAGATCGTCCTGACGCCCAACTACAACGCCGCCCACCGGAACCACTTCCACGTCGACATGACCGAGGGCTCGATGTTCATCGGCGCGTCGGTCGCCGGCGTGGACCCGGCCGTCCCGGGCTTGGGGCACTGAGCGGCCGGCGCCCGACGGCACGAGACAGCCGTGCGCTCCTCTGCTACATCGGCGCACCATGACGGAGATCATCGGAGTCTCGGCACGGGAAATCCTGGATTCGCGCGGTAACCCCACGGTCGAAGTGGAGGTCGAGCTGGCCACCGGCCACATGGGCCGCGCGGCGGTCCCCAGCGGGGCCTCCACCGGGGAGCACGAGGCCCACGAGCTCCGCGACGGCGACGCCAGCCGCTACCTGGGCAAGGGCGTCCAGAAGGCCGTGGCCAACGTGGCCGAGAAGATCGCGCCCGAGATCCTGGGGATGAACGCCCTGGACCAGCAGGCCGTCGACCTGGCGATGCTCGCGGCCGATGGGTCGCCGAACAAGGCGAACCTCGGCGCCAACGCCATCCTCGGGGTGTCCATGGCCACCGCGCGCGCCGCCTCGACCGCCGTGGGGCTGCCCCTCTACCGCTACCTCGGAGGCGCCATCGCGCGGCTCCTGCCCGCGCCGATGATGAACATCATCAACGGCGGCGCCCACGCCGACAACGGCTTGGACATCCAGGAGTTCATGATCATCCCGGTGGGCTTCGACACCTTCCGGGATGCGCTCCGGGCCGGCGCGGAGACCTTCCACCACCTGAAGAAGATCCTCTCCGAGGCCGGGCTGGCGACCAGCGTGGGCGACGAGGGCGGCTTCGCGCCGATGCTCGCCAAGAACGAGGACGCGCTCTCCTTCGCGGCCAAGGCGGTGGAGAAGGCCGGCTACTCGCTCGGGGACCAGATCGTGCTCGGCCTCGACTGCGCCATGAGCGAGGTCTTCGACAAGAAGAAGGGCACCTACCGCTTCGACGGGCAGGACCTCGGCGTCGACGATCTCATCGAGACCTACGCCGGCTACTGCGAGCGCTACCCCATCGCCTCCATCGAAGACGGCTGCGCCGAAGACGACTGGGACGGCTGGCGCGCGCTGACCGAGCGCCTGGGCGAAGAGGTCCAGCTCGTGGGCGACGACCTCTTCGTGACCAACGTCGAGCGGCTCCGCCAGGGCGTCGATCAGATGGTCGCCAACGCCGTGCTGGTGAAGGTGAACCAGATCGGCACCCTCACCGAGACCCTGGACACCATCCGCCTGGCGGACCTCCACGGCTACTCGGCGGTCATCAGCCATCGCAGCGGCGAGACCGAAGACCCCTTCATCGCCGACCTCGCGGTGGCCACCGCCGTCGGTCAGATCAAGACCGGCAGCGCCTCGCGCTCCGAGCGCATCGCGAAGTACAACCAGCTCCTCCGCATCGAGGAAGAGCTGGGCGACGGCGCGGTCTACGCGCGCGGCGCGACGTTTGCTGCCTGAGGGGGTGCCGTTCCCCTGAGGGGGTCTTCGAAAGACCCCCTCGCTTCGGGCCGGCGGAGCCGGCCACTGGCTCACCCCCAAACGCCGCCCGGCTTCGCCGGTCGGGTTGCCAGCGCTTCGTGGCGGCCGTGGGGGTTGCGTCCCTCGCTTCGGGCCGGCGGAGCCGGCCACTCGCTCACCCCCAAACGCCGCCCGGCTTCGCCGGTCGGGTTGGCCGTTCCCCTGAGGGGGTCTTCGGAAGACCCCCTCGCATCGGGCCGGCGGAGCCGGCCACTCGCTCACCCCCAAACGCCGTCCGGCTTCGCCGGTCGGCTTGCCAGCGCTTCGTGGGGCCGTGGGGGGGTCGCCGCGCGGGGTCAGTTGGACTGGCGGGTTTCGAAGAAGCTGGCGTCGTACTGGCCGGCGCGGAAGGACTCGTCGTTCAGGATGCCGCGCAGGCGGTCTCGGTTGGTCGGGTAGGGCGCGATCACCGCGCCGGCGAGCATCCGGTCCAGGGTGAGGGCCGCCTGGTGCCGGATGGGGGCGAAGGCCGTCACTTTGGCCAGCCGCGGCTGGTCGTCCGAGGGCATGGAGAAACCCGGCGCGACGCTCTGCTCGACCCGCACCGAGCGCTGCGGCGCCGCCGGGAAACGCAGGGTCTCGGCGACTGCGTTCAGATCGCAATCCACCGCCGCCATGAGCTGGGCGCTGATCGCGTGGCCCGAGGGCTGGAGCGCCAGGACCTCGTCGGGGAGCGGGTCGCCGGCGGCCAGGCTCATCTCGAGCTCCACCAGGTCCAGGCCGGTCACCATCTCGGCCGCCGTGAGCAACATGGGCAGGCCGAGGTCCGCGTGGCTCACGAAGAGCCGGCCGGCCTCGTCGACCAGGATGCCCACCCGGAGCAGGCCCGGGCAGTCCACGTGCCGGGCCACCCGGAGGGCGATGTCGAAGGCCATCTCCCGGATGGCTTCCCCATCGGTGCGGAAGACGAACGCCGCCGAGGGGCACTCCTCGATGAGGCTCCGGCCTTCGGCGAAGAGGGTCTCCTCCCGATCGCAGACCGGCGCCACGTCGCCATTGGAGTCGATGGCCACCAGGAGCTCGACGGCGCGGGCGCGCGGGAGCCAGGCTTCGAGGGCCACCGGGCCCTGGTCCGCCAGGGACTGGTAGGCCGCGGGGAGATCGTCCTCGTCCCGGACGACCGTCCAGGTCGGCGCGTCGCCGTCGTCGGCGGGGCCGAGGACCACCGGGTAGCCGACGTCCTCCGCGAGGCGGGCGGCTTCGGCGAGGTCCGCGACGGCCCCCTCGGAGCCGGGGACGACCTTGGCGCCGACCTCGGTCACCAGCGCCCGGAAGGCGGCCCGGTCGGCGAGGGCGGCGGCGGCGTCGGCGTCCTGGCCCACGAAGGGGAGGCCCTGCTGCTCCAGCGCGCGCGCCAACTCCGCCCGCTGATGGAAACGGCCGAAGCCCGGATGCACCGCGTCGATCTCGTCGGCGACGGCCTTCTCGACCAGCTGGCCGATGTCCAGGCGGCCCTCCTCGTCGGTCACCTCGAGGGAGACGTCGCAGGCCTCCAGGTGCAGGAGCGTGCTCGTGCTGGAGCGCACCGCGACCGCGGTGATCCCCAGGCGCTTGCAGGTGCGCGCGACGCGGATGGCGGCCTGGCCGCGGCGAACGATCAGGACTCGGCTGAATTGGGTCGACACCGCGCCCTCCATAGCACGCCGCGCGCCTTCCGTCGGCCGCCGTTGCGCCGCCCCGGTCCGAAGGGCACAACGGAGCAGTGCCCGTCTTGGTGAGCAGTACCGGCGTCGTACGCCGTCCCTTCAGCAACCGCGCGATCGCCCAGCGCGCCGAGCGCATGCTGGCCGCGATCCGGATGGAGCAGGCGGAGGTCTCCATCCTCTTGTGCGACGACGAGACCATCCACCAGCTCAACCGGGACTACCGCGGCAAGGACCGCCCCACGGACGTCCTGGCCTTCGCCATGCGCGAGGGCGAGGGCGGCGGGGTGCAGCCCTCGATGCTCGGCGACATCGTGATCTCGATCGATACCACCCGGCGCCAGGCGCACGAGCGAGGGCTCGCGATCGTCGAAGAAGCGACGTTTTTGCTCGCTCACGGACTTTTGCACCTCCTGGGCTACGACCACCGGGACGAGGACGAGCGGCGGGTGATGATGGCGCTGACCGACGGACTGCGCGCCGCGGCCCGCCGCGGGCGGGTTGTGGATAAGTCGGCCGTGGCTGGGGCGCCCCGCCGATCGTAGCCCATTGCAACACTCCGAATTCGCAGGCGAAAACAGATTTTGCCCGTGTTTTTTCGGGGTCTGGGGAACCTGGGGATGAAGTGGGTGGAAATCCCCGCCTCCCCCCAGATGGGGCCCGCGTCGGGGGCGGCCACTGGACCGGCCGATCGGACCATTACACGCGATCGACCCCTATTTTTCCGGGGTAAGACTGCGATTTAGCTCTTGTCAGGCCGAAACCTGCGTGTCTAGATGCGCTGGCCTGACGCCGAGAATGGCGTTTAGCCCGACAGGGCAAGGGTTTCCGAGAATTGTCTCGGACCCTGGGCGAGCGGCGATGCCGCATCTGGAACAACAACGGTACAGACCGAGACAGCAACCGACTGGAGGGAGCGATGGCGACTGGCAAGCGTATGACCAAGGCTCAGATCATGAGCGAGCTTTCCGACAAGACCGGCCTCACCAAGCGTGAGGTTCAGGCGGTGTTCGAGGGCCTGCGTGAGCTGATCAAGCAGCAGCTCGGCAAGCGTGGCCCCGGGGAGTTCGTGCTCCCGGACCTCGTGAAGCTCAAGCTCAAGAGCGTCCCCGCGCAGAAGAACAAGAAGTTCCGCAACCCGGGCACGGGCGAGGTCTTCTACAAGGACGTCAAGGCGTCCAAGAAGCTCCGCGCGACCCCGCTCAAGAAGCTCAAGGACCTCGTCCTCTGAGCCCGAGGCGGCTTCGGCCGCCCCGGACGTCCGAAGGGTGCCCGCCTCGGTGGGTGCCCTTCGTGCGTTTTGGGGCCCCTACCGACATCCATCGAGGGCATCCCGGTCGGGGCTTCACCTCTGGTAGACTCTTCCGGTGCTGACGCCCTCCGGTACGCGGGAAGCCCGATACAAGGTCGGGGCCATCGTGGGCGGGAAGTACCGCATCAAGCGGCTCCTGGGTCACGGCGGGATGGGGAGCGTCTACAAGGCGGAGAACACCACCATCGGTCGCACGGTGGCGGTGAAGATCCTCCACCCGCACCTGGCCGACGACGGGGTCACCTTGGCCCGCTTCCAGCGCGAGGCCCGGGCGGCGGCGGGCATCGAGCACCCCAACGTGGTCGACGTCCTGGACATGGGCCTCGACGAGGGCGGCGCGCCCTTCATCGTCATGGAGTACGTCCGGGGGAAGAGCGCCGCGCGGCTTCTCCGGGAAGAGGGGCCCTTCGCCATCGCTCGGGCGACCTACGTGGTCGGTCAGGTCCTCGACGCCCTCCACGCCGTGCACCAGCGGGGCATCGTCCATCGGGATCTGAAGCCCGAGAACGTCCTGGTGACCCACGTCGAGGGGCAGGCGGACCAGGCCAAGCTCTTCGACTTCGGCGTGGCGACCTTCATGGAGAGCGCCCGGGACGCCTCCCACGAGCTGACGCCCACCGGGCGCGCGATGGGGACCCCCTACTACGCCAGCCCCGAACAGCTCGGCGGGCTGAGCCGCCGCGATCCGCGCATCGACGTGTACGCCGTCGGCGTCGTCCTCTACGAGCTCCTCACCGGGAGCCGCCCCTTCACCGCGGAGAGCTTCGTGGAGCTCTGCCGCCAGGTCCTGGAAGACGACCCCCCGCCCATGCGGGTCTTCCGCAAGGACGTCCCGCCCGAGCTGGAAGCGGTGGTCGGCCGGGCCCTGGACAAGGACATCGAGGCCCGCTTCCAGGACGCGCGGGCCCTGCATCAGGCGCTGGTGCCCTTCGGGGCCATGCCGCTCCCGGAAGACTTCGACGATCCCACGGACACGTTCACCATCGACCTACGCGACCTGCGCGCCCGCGAGCGGGAGGCGGAGCAGGAGCGGCGGCAGCAGGCGACGTCCCGCGCGCCGGACGTGCGGGGACTGGTGGTAGCCGAGGCGTTCACGGTGGCCCGGCGGCTCGGCGGCGACCAGCTCGCCCGGATGCTGCACCGGGCGGTCGACGGCGAACCGGACGAGGCCCTCTGGTACCCGGAGTCCGTGCTCGGGGTTCTCGAGGCCGGCGACGAGGCCTTCGGGACCGACGACCGTCGGCTGTTGGCGGAGGTGGGCCGGGCGGTCGCCCGGCGGCTCCAAGCCGAGGGCGCCATCGCCGCGGAGGCGACGCCCGAGCTCCTCTTCGCCCGGGTGGCGGATCTCTGGGGGCGCTGCTTCGCGAACGGGCAGGCGCGGGTCCGCGAGCTGGGCCTCGGCTACGGGCTCTTCGAGGTCTCCGGCCACCCTCGGCCCCGGCTGAGCCGCGCCGTCCTGATGATGGGGCTGGTGGACGAGGCGCTGGAGCTCGTCGGGGGGCGCCGCTGCGAGGTCCGGCTGGCCCAGTCGGCGGCGCTCGGCGACGGGATCGACGTCTACGAAGCGTCCTGGTCGACCTGAGCGCGGTTCGGGCGCCCCCGGCATGGTGGGACCCGGGTGGGCGGCCGGCGGAATTGTCCGATAGGCTGTGGCGGTGACGCACCCACTCCTGCGAAGGAAGGACGTCCTCGACACTCCCGTCCTGGTCCTCAATCGAGGGTACCAGGCCGTGCGTATCACCTCGGCGCGCGATGGTTTCTCGCTCCTCTACGGAGACCGGGCCCAGGCGCTGGACGGATCCTACGAGCCCCACGACTTCGAACACTGGGCGGCCCGGGAGCCCGACGACGGCGAGCTGGTGGTCCCCACCCTCCGCGGCGCCATCGAGGTGCCCCGGCTCCTGCTGCTCCGGAGCTACGATCGGGTCCCGCGCACCCCGCTGCGCTTGTCCCGCCGGAACGTCTTCGTCCGCGACGGGCACGCCTGCGTCTACTGCGGGGACACCGCGGATCTGACCATCGACCACGTGCTGCCCCGGAGTCGCGGCGGCGGTTCGTCGTGGGAGAACCTCGTGAGCTGTTGCCGCCCCTGCAATCTGGAGAAGGGGCAGCGGACCCCCGAGGAGGCCGACATGCCGCTCGGCAAGAAGCCCGTGCGACCCACCTGGACCGTCGTGGTGCAGCTCGGCGGCGTCGACGAACCGCTGCCCGCGTGGGAGCCCTTCCTGCGCGCGGCGGGCTGAGGCGCCAGGCGACCCCGAGAGGTCGTCTCGCCTCGACAGGCCCCGGTCGGCGCGGTACCGAGGCACCGATGGCCGGCGAGGTCGATCTCGAGCTCTTCCGTGAGCCCTCCCCCGAGGGCGAGGGACAGGAGCGCACTGCACCCCGACTCATGGTCATCGGTGGCGCCAAGGGCGGTACGGGCAAGTCCCTGCTCGCGGCGAACCTGGCCATCTACCTGGCGAGCCTGGGTCGGCGGGTCGTGGCCGTGGACGCCGACCGCATCGGGGCCAACCTCCACGGGTTCCTCGGCGTGCCGCACCCGGCCGGGGTCGCGCCCTACGTGCCGCCGCTGCCGACCTTCCTGGCCATCGACGAGGAGGACGGCGAGGTCCAGGAGGCGCTGCCCTTCGAGGACCCGGCGTCGCTCGTCGCGGAGGGCGCGGAGAGCTCCGGGACCCTGCCTCCCGCGCTCGGAGTCCCCGGGGTGGTGGACACCGGCGTCCGCGGGCTCCGGCTGCTGCACGCCGGGCTGGACGAGCCGGCCCGGGGTGAGACCGCGCGGCGCCGGCGCCGCGATCTGGCGGAGCGCCTGCAGGGGCTGGACGCCGACTGGGTCGTGGTCGATCTGGGCGCCGGCTTGGACCACTCGCTCCTGGATCTCTGGCTCGACGCCGACGTGCACGTCTTCGTAACGCTCCCGGAACCCACGGCGGTCGAGGGGACCTACCGCTTCGTGCGGGCGACCTTCCTGCGGCGGCTCCGCCGCGCCGTCGAAGCCGCCATGGAGGGCTCGGACGAGCTCGTCGCGGCCGGAGGCTCGCTCCTCGACCGGCTGGAATCGGAGGGGCGCGCCCTGCCGCCGCTGGACCTCTTGCGCCAGCTCCGGCAGGAGGGTCATCCGTTCGCCGAGCTCGCCGCGGCCACCATGGCCGACCACGACACCTTCTTCGTCGTGAACCAGACGCGACTCCGCGCCGACCTGGAGCTCGGGGAACGCATGACCAGCGCGGCCCGGCGCCGCCTCGCGGTGCGCCTCGAGTACCTGGGCTACGTCGACTTCGACGACACGGTCTGGAACTGCCTGCGCTCCGGGCGTCCGCTGCTCATCGAGAGCCCGGGGACCAAGGCGAGCCGCAGCATCGAGAAGATCGCGCGGCGGCTCCTGGCGATCGCGGCGGGCAAGTACCGCTTCGCGCCGCAGCCCAGCGTGCCCCGGGCGACCCACCACGACCTGCTCGAGGTGGATCGCGGCGCCACCGACGAGGAGGTGCGGCGCGCGGCCAAGCGCGCTCGGGACCTCTACGCGCCCGGGTCCCTGGCCTGCGTGGGGCTCCTCGACGCCGATGGCCTCGAGCGGCTCCGCGCCCGTTTGGAGGAGGCCCACGACGTCCTCCTCGATCCGGCGCGCCGCCGGCCCTACGAGCTGAGCGTGTTCCCGCCGGAGCCCGCGCGCGCCTCCGAGCGCGTGGAGGAGGCCGACGCCGGGCCCCGGCCGCCGCCCCCGGTCATCACCCCGGAGACCGTCTTCACCGGGCCCCTGCTGCGCGCCGTGCGCCAGTCCAAGGGGGTCCGCCTGGAGGAGATCAGCCACAAGACGAAGATCGGCGTGGCCTTCCTCGAGGCCCTGGAGAAGGAAGACGCGCGCTCGCTGCCCGCTTGGGTCTACGTGCGCGGCTTCGTCATGGAGGTCGCCAAGTTCCTGGGCCTCGACCCCGAGCACGTGAGCCGGACCTACGTGCGGCGACTGGAGAAGACCCATGGCGAGCGCACCGGACTCTGAGCGCCTGGTCCTGGCCAGCGCGTCCCCGCGACGCCGGGAGCTGCTGGGCCTGGTGACCTTGCCCGCGGCCGAGCTGGAGATCCTGCCCGCCGACATCGACGAGAGCGAGCGCCCCGGGGAGGAGCCGGCCGAGTACGTCCGCCGGATGGCTCGCTCCAAGGCGGAGGCGGTCGCGCGCCAGAGGCCCGAGTCGTGGGTGCTCGCCGCCGACACCATCGTGGCCTTGGGTGACGCGGTGCTCGCCAAGCCCGCCGACGCCCCGGAGAACGCCGCGATGATCGCTCGATTGGCGGGTCGACCCCATCAGGTCACCACCGCGGTGGCCCTGGCGCGCGGCGAGGTCCGCGAGGTGCTGGCCATCACTACCGAGGTCCGATTCCGGCCGCTGACCGCCTCCGAGGTCGAAGAGTACGCCGCGACCGGCGAGGGCTTGGACAAGGCCGGAGGCTACGGCATCCAGGGCCGCGGGGCGGCGCTCGTCGAGGGGATCACCGGCAGCTACACCAACGTGGTGGGCCTCCCCCTGGCCGAGACCCTCCTCCTGCTCCGCCGCTGGCTGGGGGCCGCGGGGGAGGGCGCGTGAGCGTCGCCGCGCGCCTGCACGCCGTCCGCGAGCAGATCCGGGTCGCCGCCGAAGCCGCGGGGCGGGCGCCGGAGTCGGTCACCCTGGTGGCCGTCTCCAAGTTCCACCCCGCGGCCGCCATCCGCGAGGCCTACGCCGCCGGGCAGCGGGTCTTCGGCGAGAGCTACGTCCAGGAGCTGGAGGCGAAGGCCACCGACCTGGCAGATCTCCCCGACCTCGAGTGGCGTTTCATCGGTCACCTGCAGCGGAACAAGGCCAAGGGAGTGGTCGCCGTGGGCGCTGGCGTGGATTCGGTGGACTCCATTCGTCTCGCCCGGGAGCTCGCCAAACGGGCCGACCGGGCGGCCGCCATCGTGCCGGTGCGCATCCAGGTCGACGTCCACGGCGAGACCCAGAAATCGGGCGTCGCACCGGCGGAGCTGGCCGCGCTGGTGGCCGAGGTCCGCGAGCTGCCCTCGCTCCGCCTCGAGGGGCTGATGACCATCCCGCCGGCCGACGACGGCGCGGCGGCCCGGCGCAGCTTCGAGACCCTCGACGCCTTGGCGACGCGTTTCGACCTCCCGGTGCGCTCGATGGGGATGAGCGCCGATCTGGAGCTGGCCATCGCCTGCGGCAGCACCGAGGTCCGGGTGGGCACCGCCATCTTCGGTCCGCGCCCGACCTGACGCGGCACTGCGGCAGTGCGGCGCTGCGGCGCGGCACATCGGACACCGTCATCGCCCAGGGTCTCCAATCACTCGGTCCCCCCCTTGCTGTGCTGCGGCCGAAAGTCGTTGCCGTCCTGGCCGATCGCGCTGGAAGTCGACGAGCTCGCGGTGGACACCGCGCCGCTCGCGTGCCCCTGAGTCAGAGGTCCCGGACCCAGACCTGGAGCCCCTTCTCGGTCTCCTCGTCCTCGCGGTGGTCCTTCCAGTGGAGGCGCGCGACGGCGCCGGGCAGCGGGCGGTACCCGCGCTTGCTCCAGAACCCATCGAGGGGCCGGTAGTCGGCGGGGCGGTCCGGGTGATCGGCCGGGCGGATCACCGAGCAGAAGAGGCTGTGGCGGCGCCCGAGGGTCCGGGCGTGGGCCTCGCGCAGGTCGAAGAAGCGGTGACCGATCCCGTGTCCGCGATACTCGGGGAGGAGCACCGACTCGGCGCAGTAGAAGACGTCCTCGGCGCGCAGCGGCTGGTCGCGGAGCGCGTCGCCGAACCCGTCCATGTGGTCTTCCAGCGGTGTGCCCGTGGCGGCGCCGACCAGGTGCTCGCCGTCGAACGCGCCCACGACGATGGCGGCGTCGCTGTCCACGTAGGTCTGCAGATAGCGGGCCTCGTAGGCGACGTCGCCATCGTAGAGGTAGGGGTAGGCCGCGAAGACCTGGATGCGTAGCGCGGCGAGGGCGTCGAGGTGGCGGACGATGGCCGCGGGGTCCAGGGCCGCGACCCGGATCTCACTCATCGCCGAGGCTCTTGGAGGTGAGGGCCCCGAGCTCCGCGCTCCGGCGCGCGGCGGCGTCGACGGCGTCGATGAGGGTGGTGCGGAGGCCCCCGGCTTCCAGCGTGTGGAGACCGCTGATGGTGGTGCCCCCCGGGCTACACACCATGTCCTTGAGCCGGCCGGGGTGCTCGCCGGTCTCGATGAGGAGCTGCGCGGACCCCAGGACCGTCTGGGCCGCCAGGGCCTGGGCCGTCTTTCGATGGAGGCCCACCTTCACCCCCGCGTCGGCCAGGGCTTCGATGATCACGAAGATGAACGCCGGGCCGGAGCCGCTGAGCCCGGTGACGGCGTCGAGGAGGGACTCGTCGAGGACCTCGACGATGCCCACGCTCTCGAAGAGTGTCTGCGCGAGAGCGACGTCCGCTTCGGTGGCGTGGGTCCCCGGCGCGACGGCGGTCGCGCCCTGGCGGACCTGAGCCGGCGTGTTGGGCATCGTGCGGATCACCCGGGTCCCCGGCGGCAGTCGGGCTTCGATGGCCGCGGTGGTCACGCCGGCGGCGATGGAGATCACCAGGGTCTCCGGCTTCACCTCGTCCGTCAGCTCCGAGAGCAGGCGACCGAAGACCTGCGGCTTGGTGGCCAGCACCAGGACGTCCGCCTCGCGGGCGACCTCGGCGTTGGACGGCACGACCCGGATCCCCAGCGCCTCGGCCACCTCGGCCCGCCGCGGCGCCCGCGGCTCGCTGGCGACCAACGCCTCCGGCGTGCAGACCCCCGCCTCGAGGAGCCCCCGGGCGATGGTGGTGGCCATGGTGCCGGCTCCGATGAAGCCGATGGTGCCGATCTCGCTCATCGCTGCCGCATAGCACGGCGGACCTTCCGGCAGCAGCCCGTTGGCGTCGATGCCTCGGCCGCGCCATCACTGGGGCGTGGAGACTCACGAGCGGGTCCGCCAGGCCATCGAGCGCTGGCGCGGGAGCGAGGCGCAGGCCTGGGTCGCGGCGTGGGAAGGCCTGGACGGCGACGAAGCGCCCGCGGTGGTCTTTCCCCGGGTCGATCCGGAGACCTTCCACGCGGCCGCCTTCGGGCCCGACGAGCGGGCCGCGGCGACGGCGCATCTGGCGCGCGCCGCCTACGAGCGCCGCGCGGCCCCCCTGCGCGCGGAGCTCCAGGCGTCCCTGCCCGCCACGGTTCGACTGGAGGGAGACCTGGTCCCGGTCTCCGAGGCGGTGCTCGCGCTGCTCGACGCGAGCCGGTCGCGCCCCGCCCGGCGAGCCCTCGAGCCCATCGCGTGCCGGGCGGCCAGCGGAGCGCTCGCGGTCCAACGGCACGGCGCTGCCGCCGCGATGGAGTGGCTGGGCGCCGTCGAGGCGCAGGGCCACCCGGACGGGGGCCCCCCGGCCGACGACACCCGGGCCGCGGCCCATCGGCTCCTCGAGCTCACCGACGACGCCATGCGCGACCTGGCCGACCGCCAGGGGGTCGAGCGCGCGAGCGACTGGCTCCCGGTGCTGCATCGCGGCCGCGACCTCTTCCGGCCCGAGCGGCGCTTCCAACGGATCGCGGCCGACATCGAGGGGCTCGGCTTGCGGGGG
>DCLA01000107.1:0-2936 GCA_002320815.1 Myxococcales bacterium UBA1660 | reverse complement strand
GGCTTGCGGGGGACCCTCGCGAGCCACGTCCACGTCGCCAGCGCGACTCCCCATCCCTTCCGCGCGCGCCTCGCCGTGCGTCGCCCCGAGGACATCCGCCTCGCCGGACCGGCCCTCGATGGCGTCCTCGGCGAGGTCTTCGCCGCCGAGGGGCTGGGGCGCGCCCTGGGTCTGGCGCTCGTCTCGGGCGACCTGTCGCCGGCGCTCCGGCGACCCGTCGCCGCGTCGGTCTCCCGGGCGTTCGGCGCCCTCCTGGCGCAGGTGGTGGCGGACCCCATCGCGCTTCGCCGTCGGGGCCTCACCCGCTCGGAGACGGAGCGCGCGCAGCGCTCGGCCGCCGCCGTCATCCTGGTGGTGGCCCGGCTCGCCGCCGCCGACGTGCTGGTGGCCGGCGACGCGCTCGAGGCGCGCTCGGCCTGGGTCGGCCGCGCGCTGGGCGCGGACGTCGAGCCCGGTAGCGCGGTGTGCCTCGGGTCGAGCGCCGCGCGCCCGCGCTTCCGTGGCGTCCTGGGCGGCCTCGCGCTCTTCGCCGCGCTCCGGGAGCTCCACGATGAAGACTGGTTCCGGAACCCGCGCGCGGCGGAACCCCTCCGCGGCGCCGCCACCCCCGGAGGGCGCACGAGCATCGAGGCGGTCCTCGGCGACCTCGGCGCGGCGCCGGACCTGGCCTTCGAGCGGCTCTTGGAGATCGTCGCCCGAGCATGAGCGCGCGCATCGACGGCGCCCCGGGCCCGGCCTAAGCTCCCCTCGATGGTTTCCCCCAAGAGCGCAGTCCACGCGGCCCGTCGGCGCCGCCTCCTCGACCACGTCGGCCCCACCGGAGCGGTCATCGTGCCGGCGGCCGCGGTGCACATCCGCAACAACGACGTCGAGCACAGCTATCGGCAGGACAGCGACTTCTTCTACCTGACCGGCTTCGACGAGCCCCACGCGGTCCTCGTCCTGAGCCACGCGCACCCCGAGCAGCAGAGCGTGCTCTTCGTGCAGCCCCGGGATCCCTCCCGGGAGGTCTGGGACGGTCCGCGCCTCGGCGCCGAGGGGGTGGTGAGCGAGCTGGGAGTCGACGCCGGCTTCGACATCGCCGAGCTGGCCGAGAAGCTGCCCGGCTTCCTGGAAGGCGTCGACACCGTTCACTACGCGGTCGGCTCGGGTCACCCCTTCGACGCGCAGCTCTTCGCCGCCGTCGGCGCCGCGCGGCAGCGCGCCCGGCGGTCGGGCAAGCTCTTCCCCACCACCTTCGTGGACCCGCTCCACGGCATCCACGAGATGCGCCTCTTCAAGGACGAGGCGGAGCTCGACGCGATGCGCCGTGCGGCCGCGGTGACCGCCGACGCGCATCAGCGGGCGATGGTCGTCGCGCGGCCCGGCATGCACGAGTTCGAGGTCCAGGCGGCCATGGACCACATCTTCCGACTCGGTGGCTGCGAGCGGACGGCCTACGACAGCATCGTCGGCTCCGGGCCCAACGCGACGATCCTCCACTACCGCGCCAACCGCCGGAAGATGGAGGCGGGCGATCTCCTGCTCATCGATGCGGGCTGCGAGCTCGACTACTACGCCAGCGACGTGACCCGCACCTTCCCCGTGGGCGGGCGCTTCACCGAGCCGCAGAAGATTCTCTACGAGATCTGCCTGGCCTCCCAGGAAACCGCCATCGCGGCCACCAAACCCGGCGCGACCCTGGACGACGTCCACGAAGCCGCGGCGTCGGTGATCGCCGCCGGGCTCATCGAGCACGGCCTCATCGAGGGACCCCTGGACGAGGCGATGAAGGAGCAGCGCTACAAGACCTTCTTCATGCACAAGACCTCCCACTGGATCGGGATGGACGTGCACGACGTCGGCGCCTACTTCGCCGATGGTGCCCCGCGCCCGCTGGAGCCGGGGATGGTCCTGACCATCGAGCCCGGGATCTACGTGGCCGAGAACGCCGAGGTCGACGAGCGCTGGCGCGGCATCGGCATCCGCATCGAGGACGACATCCTGGTCACCGCCGACGGCCACGAGAACCTCACGGCCGCCGTGCCCAAGACCGTCGCCGACGTCGAGGCGCTCACCACCTCGGGCGCCTGAGCCCGCTCAGGGAGTCCAGCGGAGAGCGATCGCGTCGCGGTCGTCGCCCCGTTGGCGGGACGCGACCACCTCGGTGGTCGCGTCGCCATGGCCGTTCCGCTCGAAGACCTGCTCCATGAACCCTGCGAGCAGGGTGAGGAACGCGCCGGACACCGGGTGCTCGTCGAGCTCCAGGGTCCAGTCTCCGGGTCCCCGGCGCCGCGCGACGAGCCGGCCCGCGGTGAAGTAGGCCCCGTAGAACGCGCCCAGACGGCGGAGGAGGGTCTCGGCGACGGCGCCGTCCAGGAGGCGCCGGTGGGTCCCCATGCGGTCGCTCGCGCCCGCCCGGAACCCGACCGAGTGCAGAGCCTCCGCCGTGCCCAACGAATGGGTCTCCAGCCGAGCGAGGAAGAGCTCCAGCGCGGCGAAGGGGATCCGTGCGATCGGCAGGAGGTCGGGGGGCCACTCGCGGCGGATCTCGGGCTCCCCGTCGACGACCGCGCGGGTGGTCCCGGAGCCGTGGAGCTCGTCGAGGGCTGCACCGATCGCGAGTACGAAGCTGGCCTTGACCTGCGCCGCGCTGCTCGCCGCGGGCGGAGGACGCCAGCTCGGAGACCACGCCGGCGAGGTGGCCCGCGCCATGGGGTGGACCCGCTCCGACACGCCGCTCACGCGGCCGGGCACGAAGGGGCGTGCCGGTCGGATGGGAGCCGCTTCGCCCGGGTGATAGCCCGGCGAGTGCGCGCTGAACGCCTCGGGGCGCGCCGCGAAGGGTACATAGGGCGGGGTCACCGGGGGCGGCGTGGTGCGGTCGGCGTCGCGCTGGACCGGTGTCGGCTCGCGGCCCAAGTTGGCCCGACGGTCCGCCAGCCAATCCGAGTCCA
>DCLA01000064.1 GCA_002320815.1 Myxococcales bacterium UBA1660 | reverse complement strand
GGCGCTGCAGACGCCGGCGCCCGCCTCGGTGCACTGGGCCGAGTCGTCGCAGGGGGCACAGGTCCCCGCGTCGCAGCGAGCGGCATCCGGGTCGGTGCACTCGCTGTCGTCGCGGCACCCCACGCAGGCGTTGTTCGCGGGGTCGGCCTCATCGACCAAGCAGACGCCGCCTTCACAGTCCCCATCGACCAGACACGCGACGCAGCTCTCCGACGAGGGCTCACACACCCCCTCGGCGCACGCGCCGTTGCAGGGCCCCATGTCCGAGACATCGCCGCACCATGAGTACCCGCCGTCGCTGTCTCGGCAGGCGGCCAAGCAATTCGGGTGGTTGGGGTTCGCCGGGCATCCACCGTCCGGCAAATCGCAGAAGCTCGAGTCGGGGTGGTTGGTGCAGCTCTCCATGCACACGTCCTCTTCCGGGGTGTCGAGACAGTCGACGCTTTTCGTGAGGTCGCACCCCGTCGAGAAGAGGGTGAGGATTGCGAGAGTGCTTGCGAAGCGAACCATGCCGACGGTCTATCCCCTGCCGACCGCTCTGTCTACGAACCGGCCAGCGGGCCCCTCATCGCGCACTGCACTAGCCAGTTGCGCGCCGGGAAGTCGATTTGATCACCCCCGGCTGAACTCAGGGTCGCCAGGGAGCGGTCACCGTGCCCACCAAGGCTCCGGTGGCCATCCCGCCGACGGCGCCGATGAGCAGCGTCATCCCGGTGAAGGGGCCCCAGGGCACCAGCTCCGCGGCCAGGGCCGCCAGTAGGAGACCGGCGGCCCAGCCGGCGACGTTCGCGCCCAGCCACGCCGCGCGCAGACCCCGCGGTCGGGCGCGTCCCTGGAGCGCCCCCACAAAAAGGCCCAGCGCGCCCCCGGCGACCAGCGCCACCAGGACCACCGTGAGCCGCGAGGGCGCCGGCGGCTCCACCAGCGAGGCGAGCACGCCCAGAGTCCACCAGACGGCGAAGGCGCCCACCGTGAGCCCCACCCAGCGGCGTCCGCGCGCACGATCCATCCGCAGCGCCCACGCCTGGGCCGCGCCCAGCAGCGCACCCTCGAGGAGCCCGGCCGCCACCAGGCCCGCGATCGACACGGCCAGCGGCAGCTCCCCGAAGCTCCCCGCGAAGTGTCCCAAGAGCCCGCTCGCGGTGAGGGCCGCCGCCTGCCCCAGGGCGTTGGCGCCGATCCAACGTGCCGTCGAAGAGCTCACCCGCCCGGGTGTGCCCCGATCGACTCCCGCCGTCCAGCTCCGTGGGGTCAGTCTCGGGATGCGAGGGGGTCGTGGTAGAGCGCCTCGAGGTCCAGGGACACCGAGAGGGACTCGAGCTCCACGGCACCGTCGGTCACCACCCGGTAGCTCCACTCCCCGGGACCCGAGCGGCGGAAGATCTCGACCCGTCGTTCCTCCTGGGACACCAGCACGTACTCGTGTAAGGACGGGAGGAGCTGGTAATGCGCCCACTTCTCCCCCCGGTCGGAGCTCTCCGTGGTGGGCGAGAGCACCTCGACCAGGACGGTGGGGTTGGCGATGGCTTCCGGGTCGTCCTCTGCCCGGACCAACTCCGCGCACACCACGGTCGCGTCGGGGTAGGTCGACCGACCCGTTGCGGCGACTCGAACCCGGGCGTCCGACGAGAACACGTCGCAGGGCTTCCCGGCGAGGGCGCCGCCGAGCAGCGCGCCGAGCCTCGCCGCGAGCCGGGCGTGCTCGAGGGTGCCGCCGGCCATGGCGTACACCACGCCATTCACGTACTCGTGCTTCTGCTCTGCAGCCTCCTCGAACGCGAGGTACTCGGCGTAGCTCATCTCTCGCACCGGCTCCGCGACCATGGCTGGATCCTACCAGGTGTAGGAGCGGAGGCTCGCCGTGTCCCCCCTTTCCAGAGCCGCGGGCCGAGCCGGGTTCACTTCCGCGAAAGCCCAATGATTCATGACCGTTGGGTCACCGTTCGGCGAAAGTGAGCGTCCGATCACGCTTCCCTGACAATAAGTACTGACACGTCAGTCTAGTTGAGCTACATCCCCTCCTCATCGGGGCCCCCGCGAAACCCGTGTTTCCGCGTAAGCCCCTGTTATTGCAGACGAAACAGCGCTGCAACGGTGAGGAAGACGATGGCAGAAGGTACGAACGGTCGCTCGGCGGCGTTTTTCCGGGTCGAAGGCACCCTCCTCGAGCGGGGCCCGCTGGCCGCGGCGGGCTGGTTGGCCTCCAACGCGCAGGGCGTGGGCGAGCGCATCGCCCGCCTGGGCAACGTGGCCCTGGCCGCGCCCCTCTCGCTGGTGGGCGAGCTGCGCACCGGCGCGACGGGCACCCGGGTGACCTGGATGGGCCTGCGCGGCATGAGCGAGGACCGGCTGGTCCTCCTCGCCGAGGAGTACGTCGAGAAGTACGTCACGGACGAGGTCCTCGAGGTCGGCGCCGAGCTCCTGAAGAAGGCGCGCAAGCAGGGCCGCCGCATCGTCCTGGTCAGCGACAACATCGATCTGATCGTCGCCCCCCTGGCCGAGCAGCTCGAGGCCGACGACCTCATCTGCAACCGCCTCGAGATCCGCAGCGAGAAGGCCACCGGCCGCCTCGAGGATCCGGTCATCGGCGGCAACGTCTCCGGCCAGTGGGCCCGCGCCTTCGCGCAGGAGAACGGCATCGACCTGAGCGACTCCTGGGCCTACGGCGCGAGCGGCGCCGACAGCCTGCTGCTCAGCGCCATCGGCCAGCCCTGCGCCGTGAACCCCGACCGCCAGCTCCGTCGCCTCGCCCGCGACCACGAGTGGCCCGTCGTCGAGAAGTGAACCGCCCCGGAAGGCGAAAGCGATGAGCGTGAAGAAGAACGGTTCCAAGAACGGCGCGAACGGCCGAGGCGTTGCTCGAACGGGCGCGCCGCCCCTCCGCGAGACCTACCGCGGCAAGCACCTCCTGGTGACCGGCGTGACCGGTTTCCTGGGCAAGGTCTGGCTGGCGATGGTCCTGGACCACCTGCCCGAGCTGGGGAAGGCCACCGTGATCGTCCGCCCGAAGAAGGGCGAGGACGCCACGGCGCGCTTCCAGCACATCGCCGAGCGCTCTCCCGCCTTCCGGCCCCTCCGCGAGAAGCTCGGCGCCGGCGCCTTCCGCGCCCTGGTCCGGGACAAGATCCGCGTGGTCGAGGCCAAGCTCGTCGAGCCCCTCTGTGGCTTCAGCGAGAAGGAAGCCGACGCGCTCATGCGCGACGTGGACGCCGTGGTCCATTTCGCCGGGCTCACCGACTTCGAGCCCGACCCGAAGATGGCCATCGACGCCAACATCCACGGCGCCCAGCACGCCGCGGACCTGGCCGCCCGGACCCCCGACAAGCGCTACGTCCACGTCTCCACCTGCTTCGTCGCCGGCCGCCGCTCGGAGACCATCGCCGAGGAGATCACCCCGGGCCTCGCACCCAACGGCGTGCGCTTCGACCCGGCGGAGGAGCTCCGGGAGCTCGAGGCCGGCATCGCCTCGCTGGACACCAAGAAGGCGCGCATCGACTACGCCATGGGGCGCGCCGATGCCCTCGGCTGGCCCAACATCTACACCTACTCGAAGGCGCTCAGCGAGCACCTCATCGAGACCCGCGAGGACGTGACCACCACGACCTTCCGGCCGGCCATCGTCGAGTGCGCGCGCAGCTACCCCTTCGAGGGTTGGAACGAGGGCATCAACACCTCGGGCCCGCTGGTCTGGCTCCTCTCGACCACTTTCCAGCGCTTCCCCGCGCGCGCCACGAACTACTTCGACGTCGTCCCCGTGGACACCGTCGCCCGCTCCATGGTGCTCGTCGTCGCCGCCGCCCTCCGGGACCGCGCCGAGTCGATCTACCACTGCGGCTCGAGCGACCTGAACCCGTTCACCTTCCGGCGCGCCGTCGATCTCTGCGGCATCGGCATCCGGCGCATGTACGCAAAGCGCGGCGACGACTACGAGAAGAACGTCCTGGCGAAGCTGGACCCGGCCTGCGTCGAGCCCGAAGAGAACCCGGTCTTCGGCCACCGCCGGATGCGCCTCGTGGCCCGCGCCACCCGCAACTTCCTCCGCGGGTGGAAGCTCTCGGACAACGTCTCGCCCAAGCTCTACCGCAAGATCGACGGCGAGAAGCTCGACGAGAAGCTCCGCTCGTTCTCGATGGACTGCCGCACGGCGGACCGGAAGCTCGGGCAGGTCGAAGAGATGCTCCGGGTCTACATGCCCTTCGTGAACGAGATCGCCTACGTCTTCCGGACGCAGCACCTCGTCGACGCGACCGCCGAGCTCACCGAGGAAGATCGCGAGCTCTTCGGCTTCGACGTCGCGGACATCTCCTGGCGCGACTACTGGGTCAAGGTCCAGGTCCCCGGCCTCGACAAGTGGGCCCTGCCGCTGCTCCGCAACGAGAAGGTCCCCGACGATCCGCCCCTCGAGGGCGAGCCCGTCACCTTCCAGGCCGAGGAGCCCAGTGCTCCCCTCCGCGCCGCCGTCTGAGCGCCCCCTCAACTCCCGTTTTCGTTCGAAGGATCCCCATGGAGACGATCTTCATCACCGGCGCGACCGGCTTCCTCGGTAGCTACGTCGTCGACCGCCTCATGCACTCGACCGACGTGCACATCCGGGCCCTCACCCGCGCGAAGAACCGCGCCGAGGGCGTCGAGAAGATGTGGCGCGCCATGCAGCTGCACTGGGACGCTCCGACCTTCCACCGGTTCATGGACCGCATCGAGTTCGTCCAGGGCGACCTGACCGAGCCGAAGCTGGGCATCGACGACGCCACCTACGACCGGCTGGTCGGCGAGTGTGGCTCGGTGCTGCACATCGCGGCCTCGCTGAACCGCAAGAGCGAGAAGTCCTGCCTGAACCACAACCTCCGGGGCACCCTCTCGGTGATCGAACTCGCCCGCGCCATGCAGGACGATCACGGGATCCGGCGCTTCAGCCACGTGTCCACGGTGGCCGTCGCCGGCCAGCGCAAGAGCGAGACCGTCCAGGAGGACCAGGCCATCGACTGGGACGTCTCCGACTACGACCCCTACGGCCGCACCAAGAAGTTCTGCGAGCACATGGTCCGGCGGCTCCTCCCCGAGGTGCCCAAGACCTTCTTCCGACCCTCGACGGTCATGGGTGACTCCCGCTTCCCGGAGACCACCCAGTTCGACATGGTCCGCGCCTTCTGCGTCCTGGCCGACATGCCCGTGCTGCCCCTCGACGCCGATGGCCGCATGGACATCGTCAACGCCGACTGGGTCGGCAAGGCCATCGCCGACCTGCACATGAAGCCGGTCGAGCACGACATCTTCCACCTCTCCGCCGGCGAGGCCTCCCGGACCCTCGGCGAGATCACCCGCGCCATGGACAAGCCCCCGCGCTTCGTCCCCGCCCTCGAGGCGCCCTTCGGCAAGGTGATGAACGCCCTCGCGTCTTCCAAGCGGAAGAACATGGCGACCCTGGTGGGCAGCCTCTTCAAGGTCTTCCTGCCCTACATCACTTACGACACCGTCTTCGACAACAGCCGCGCCGTCGCGGCGATGGGCGAGGCGCCGGTGCCCTTCACCGACTACTGCCAGGGCCTCTACCAGTACGCCAAGGGCGTCGGTTACGAGTATCCGTCCGTTCCCCTGCCCGCCGCGCCCGACGCGAGCGCCGGGACCCGGGAGGTGCGCGCGTGAGCAAGAAGCCGAAGCTGTGGCGGCCGAAGAAGGATCCCATCGAGAAGCAGGCGGCGGCGCGAGTCGACGTCACCGGCGCGGACGGTGAGTCCACCGCGCTCCCCGGCTCGTGGGCCGAGATGCGCTCCCTCGTCGAGGACCTCCGGGACAAGGCCGAGAAGAAGGACGCCGAGTCCCTCCGGGGCGTGTTCGGCGACCTCTTCCGCGCCGCCGCGGACAAGGTGAAGAGCCACCTCGACGCCGACCGGACCCTGCAGACGGTGATGAGCGGCTTCATCGAAGCCGCCGGCGCCCGCTACGCCCTCGACCCCGGCGCCCAGTGGAAGCCCGGTGAGCCCCTCAAGGTCCTCCTCGCCGGCTACAGCGGCACCCGCAACACCGGCGCCGACGTGCGCGTCGAGGAGATGATCCGCCAGTTCCGCCACCTCTTCGGCGACGAGCACGTGGCGCTCTCCATCTACACCATCGACCCCGAGCTCACGCGCGGCTACTTCCGCACCGTCCGCCAGCTCCACCTGCCCAAGCTCTTCCCGAAGTACCTCTTCGACACGGTGCACGAGCAGCACGCGGTCATCGCGTGCGAGGGCTCGATGTTCAAGAGCAAGTTCGCCAACGCGCTCAGCACCATGATGGTCGGCGCGCTGGGGCTCGCCGCCGTCGAGGGCAAGGTCGCCGTCGGGTACGGCGGCGAGGCCGGCAACATGGACCGCTCGGTCCAGGACCTCGTGCGCCGCTACTGCCAGGACGCGCTGATCATCGCCCGCAACGAGGCCTCCAAGGGCGTGTTGGCGAAGCTCGGCGTGAAGTCCCGCTCGGGCACCGACACCGCCTGGACCTTCGAGCCCGCGCCCCTGAGCGAGGGCCGCAAGATCCTCATGGACGCCGGCTGGGACGGCGAGACGCCGGTCTTGGCGCTCTGTCCGATCAACCCGTTCTGGTGGCCGGTGAAGCCCGACGTCGCCCGGGCGGCGGTCAACACCTTCAGCGGCATGTACGACGAGGAGCACTACGGCTCGGTCTACTTCCACGCCGAGGGCGCGGAGATCACCGACGCGCAGGACCGCTACCTCACCGCCATCGCCAACGCCGTGCGCCGCTTCCGCGAGGCCGGCCACGACGTCTTCCCGGTGATGTTCGGCAGCGAGCAGCTCGACCGCGAAGCCTGCGAGGGCCTCAACGAGCGCCTGGGCGGCGAGTTCCCGGTCGTGGTCAGCGACGACCACGACATGTACGCGATGGTCTCGGCCATGCGGAACGCGACCTACATGGTCTCGAGCCGCTACCACGCCTGCGTCACCACCATGCCCGGCGGCGTCATCAGCGCGGGCATCACCATGGACGAGCGCATCCGGAACCTCATGGCCGACCGCGGGACCCCGCACCTGGCCCTCGAGGTCGACGACCCCGAGCTCGAGGAGCACCTCTTCGAGACCCTGGGCGTGATGGTCCGCGATGGCGAGGCCATCCGCGAGGGCATCGACGACTGCGTCTACACCAACCTCGAGCGCATGGGGAACATGGGGCAGATCCTCGTGGACTACGTCCGCGCGGCGCACCCGGAGTTCCCCTTCCGCGAGGAACTCGGCGAGCACGGCGATCCCTGGGACCACCTCCCGGTCCTCGCGCCCGCCGTCCAGGGCATCGTCGAGCGGGTCCGCGCCCGCCGCGGCGAGAGCGCGGACGACCTCGCGCCCGGGCGGATCACCGAGACCCGGCCCCTGGAGTCGCGTCCGTGAGCGCCTCCTCCCAGCCCGTCCCCTGGCGGACCCGGCTCGGCACCTGGCAGGCCCGCCTGGCGGCGCGGCGGCTCGCGGGCGCGATCCGCGACAAGCTCCCCGCGACCCACGGCATCACCCCGACGCCCACCTTCGCCGGCGAGGCCCTGCGCTGGCACCTGAACGGCGACACCCTCGAGGTCGAGCTGCACCGGGACCCCTGCAACGAGCTGGGGACCACCGCGCTCGGCGAGCTGGAGAAGCTCGTGGAGTACATCCAGCACGGCGCCGGCGGCGCCCGGGCGGTGATCCTCTGGAGCAGCGTGAAGCGGGGCTTCTGCGCCGGCGCGGACCTCCGGGAGCTCTACGAGGGGCTCATCGCGCACCACGCCGGCGGGGACCGCACCCCGATGAAGCAGCTGGCCATCGCCCACGAGGTCCGCGGCTTCATCGACCGCATCCACGCGGTCATGGACGCCCTCGACACCGCGCCCCTCACGGTGGTCGCCGCCGTCCACGGCTTCTGCTTCGGGGGCGGCTTCGAGCTGGCCCTCACCGCCGACGTGATCATCGCCGAGAAGAGCGCCCGCTTCGCCTTCCCCGAGCTGCGCCTGGGGCTCGTCCCCGGCTTCGGCGGCATCCCCCGGCTGGAGCGCGACGTGGGCAACGCCGTCGTCCGCGACCTGCTGATGACCGGCCGCAGCATGAACGCGAAGCGCGCCAACGAGGTGGGCCTGGTGAGCCAGGTCGTCGCCCGCGGCGAGGGCCTCACCGTGGCCCGCAAGGTGGCCGAGCAGGCCGCCCGCTTCGACCCCGAGACCACCCGCCGCGCCAAGCGCTTCGCCAAGCCCCTCCCGGTGGAGCGGCTGCGCCGGGAGAAGGATCTCTTCATCGAGATGATGGCCTCGCCCGTGGTGGTGAAGGCCCTCCGCAAGTTCGTCGAATCCACCGACGTCCGCCCGTACCTGCCCTGAGCCACTCCATGACCCGCCAAGAGCTGACCACCACCCTGATCTCCCTCGCCGCCAAGCGCTTCGAGCGCGACGCCAGCGAGCTGAACGCCTCGGACGACTTCTTCGCCAAGCTGGGCATCGACAGCTTCCAGGCGATGGAGCTGATGACCGACGTCGAAGACGAGTTCGACGTCGAGGTCCCCGACTACGAGCTGCAGGGCGTGACCACCTTCGACGCCCTCGCCGAGGTCCTGGAGCGCCGCCTGTGATCCCGCCCGAGCGATACTCCTCGCTGGGCGAGCTGCTCTACGACGCGCTCCTCCAGTACAAGACCGAGACCGCGCTCCTCGAGCTCAGCCGCAAGCGCACCGCCAAGGAGCTCACCTACCTGCAGGTGAAGCGCGAGGCCGAGCGCATGGCCCAGCGATTCGCCGCCGCCGGCATCGGAGCCGGTGGCCGGGTGGCCATCGTCATGAGCAACCAGGCGGCCTGGCCCATCGCGGCCCTGGCGACCTTCCTGCGTGGCGGCGTCCTGGTGCCCATCGACTACAAGCTCGACGGACCCGACCAGGAGACCCTGATTCGCCACAGCGGCGCGACGGTGCTGGTCACCGAGTACGGCGAGTGGCGCGAGATGAAGGCCGTCCGCGCCGGCGAGCTCCCGCTGGAGCGCGTCTTCGTGACCGAGACCTCGCCCCGCGAGGAGCTCCCCGCGAACCACGTGGCCTGGGAGGTCGGCGAGGGCGAGCCCCTCGAGGAGCCCGCGCTCCCGCTGGTTCGGCGCGAGCGATCGGACGTGGCCACCATCGTCTACAGCTCCGGCACCGGCGGCAGCCCCAAGGGCTGCATGCTCACCCACGACAACTACCTGGAGCAGTACCGCACGCTCCTGCAGCTCTTCCCCTACGAGCCCGGCGACCGCTTCTTCAGCGTGCTGCCCTCGAACCACGCCATCGATTTCATGAGTGGCTTCGTGGGCGCCTTCGCCTGCGGGTCCACCGTGGTCCACCAGCGCTCCCTGCGCCCGGAGTTGATCCGCTGGGTCCTCCAGGAGCAGGGGATCACCCACATCGCCCTGGTGCCGCTGATCCTCGAGGCCTTCGAGCGGCGCCTCGACGAGAAGCTCGAGGAGCGCTCCACCGCGGCCCAGGCGGCCGTCGAGGGGCTCCGGCAGCTCAACGCGGCGCTCACCCTGGACAAGCCTCGCGCGTGGCTCAGCGACCGGCTCATGAAGCCCGTCCGCGACGGCCTCGGGCCCGACCTCAAGATGGTCTTCTGCGGCGGCGCCTTCGTGGACCCGCGGCGCGCCCGGCGCTTCTACGAGCTCGGGGTGCCGGTGGCCATCGGCTACGGCCTCACCGAGGCC
Organism: Myxococcales bacterium UBA1660; assembly: GCA_002320815.1. Lineage (GTDB taxonomy): Bacteria > Myxococcota_A > Polyangia > Polyangiales > Houyiibacteriaceae > UBA1660. The sequence continues at coordinate 22,877 of DCLA01000064.1, read as the reverse complement.
GGCACCGTGCTCACGGTCAACGACATGAAGCCCTTCCGGGCCGACTCGGTGGGCGCGCCCATCGACGGCGTGGAGATGGAGATCCGCGATCCCGACGGCGCCGGCATCGGCGAGGTCTGGGTCCGCGGGCGCACCGTCTTCGCGGGCTACCTGGACGACCCCGAGCAGACCGCCGAGGCCCTCGTCGACGGCTGGCTCCGGACCGGTGACCGCGGCTTCCTCGACCCCAGCGGGCACCTGCACCTGGTCGGGCGCAGCAAGAACATGATCGTCACCGCGGGGGGGAAGAACATCTACCCCGAGGACATCGAGAGCGCCTTCGAGGGCCTCGACTGCGAAGAGCTCGTGGTCTTCGCCACCGGCTACGTCTGGCCCGGCACCGAGCTCACCGGATCCGATCTCTCGAAGGAGAAGCTCGTCGCCGTGGTGCGGCCCAAGGGCGACGGCGGCTCGCTGGAGCTCTCGCTCCTCGAGGAGCTCCGCAAGCGCAACCGCGGCCTGCCGGACTTCAAGCGCATCTGGGGCGTGCTGCCCTGGAAGGACGAGTTCCCGCGCACCGCGTCCATGAAGGTGAAGCGCGCCGCCCTCGCCGAGGAGCTCCGCGCCGGCACCGGCCACGAGGCCCTGGTGGAGGTCAGCGCGTGACCGACGGGCGCCGGACCTACGTCATCGTGAACGGCGCCGCCGGAGGCGGCCGCTGCGCGGGGCGTTGTGAGCCGGCGCTGGCCACCCTGCGCCAGGACGGCTTCGACCTCGAGGTGGCCCATACCGAGCGGGCCGGGCACGCCACCGAGCTCGCCCGGGCCGCCTTCGCGGCCGGCCACCGCCGCTTCATCTCCGTCGGCGGCGACGGGACCACCTTCGAGGTGATCAACGGGCTCATGCCCGAAGCGGTGGGGCAGGGCGTCGAGCTCGGGCTCCTGCCCCTGGGTACCGGGAACTCCTTCCTGCGCGACTTCGGCATCCTGGACTCGGAGTCGGCCCTCGGGGCGCTCCGCGAGTGGGTCCCGCGCCCGGTGGACGTGGTCCGCGCGACCCACCGCGATGGTGTCTTCCACTACATCAACCTCATCGGCCTGGGCTTCACCGCCCGCGCCGGTGACCTGACCAACCGACGCTTCAAGGCGCTCGGGCCCGCCGGCTACGTGGCCGCGGTGTTGATCAGCGTGGCGGGCCTGGAGAAGCCCGTGGACCCGGTCCAGATCGACGGCGCAGACTACGCCGACGCGCGGCCGGCGGTCTTCCTGGTCTTCTCCAACAGTAAGTTCACCGGGGGCGCGATGATGATGGCCCCCGGCGCCGACCCCACCGATGGCTACCTGGACGTGATCCGCGCCGGGGACATCGGCCGGGCGAGCCTGGTGAAGACCTTCCCGAAGATCTTCCAGGGGCGGCACGTGGACCACCCGCGGGTGGAAGCGACGCGCGCCAAGCGCGTCGAGTTCCGTTCGCCGCGGGAGCAACCGGTCATGGTCGACGGCGAGATCATGCACCTGGCCCTCGAGTCCCTCGAGGTCGTGCCGGGGGCCCTGTCGGTCGCGGTCGGATGAGAGGGGAATCGACGATGCGAGAGCAGACCACGATGAGCGAGAAGAAGAAGCAGGCGGACGCAACCGAGCGCGCCCCCGAGGCGCAGGCGCCCTTGGCGGGCGACCTCTCCGACTGGAAGCCCGGCCTGCACCACCAGGTGCTCTCGGTCGCGGCGTGGGCCGGCGGCGCGGCCTGGCTGGTGCCGATGGCCTCCACGATGATGGCCCTGCACCGGGTCGGCGTGCACAAGATCCAGCCGGTCAACAACGTCTTCTGCCGCGGCATGATCGCCGCGACGGGCAACAAGTGGCGGGCCTTCGTGGACCCGGCGGTGGATCCGAAGAAGAACTACCTCTTCATCCAGAACCACTCCAGCCACCTGGACTTCGTCGCGATGTACCCGGCGGTGCCCCACGAGATCCAGGGCATCGAGCTGGAGAGCCACTTCGACATCCCGGTCTACGGCCCCTACATGAAGAGCCGGGGGACCATCGGCGTGCCCGTCGACCGCGACAAGCGCACCGAGGTCCTCGAGCAGCGCATGCGCACGGTCATCGATCGCGGCGACTCGATCCTCGCCTTCCCGGAGGGCACGCGCACCATGGACGGGCGCGTGGCGCCCTTCCGCCGGGGGCTCTTCTTCATCGCCCGGAACCTCGGCCTCGAGGTCGTGCCCACGACCGTCACCGGGCTCTACGACGTGATGCGCAAGGGCTCGAACACCATCCGGCCCTTCCAGCAGGTCACCGTGCGCTGCGACGCCCCGGTGAGCTTCGCCGGCCTCTCCGACACCGAGGTCGAGGCGCGCGCCCAGGACGTGCGCGACACCATCCGCGGCCACGTCGACGCCTACTTCGATCAGGGCATCGGTCGATGAAGAACGCCGCTCCCGAGTCCGATGGGCGCACCCAGCGCGCCAAGAGCCAGCGCAGGAATCGCCGCGACGCGATCCTGCGCGCGGCTCGACCGGTCTTCGTGGAGAAGGGCTACCACCAGACCCACGTCTCCGACATCATCGACGCCGCCGGGATCGCGCGCGGGACGTTCTACCTCTACTTCGACTCGAAGACGGCCATCTTCAGCGAGCTCCTCGACCTGAGCATGGGCGAGCTGCGCGCCGCGATCGTCGGCGTCGAGCGGGGTCCCGACGCGCCGCCGGTGGAGCTCCAGCTCGCCAGCACGGTGCAGCGGCTCCTCCGAACCGTGGTCGGCAACCGGCTGCTCACCACCTTCCTCGTGCGCGAGGCCGTCGGCCTCGACGAGGAGATCGACGCGCGGCTGAAGACCTTCTACGAGGACCTCCTGAAGTACATCCGCGAGGCCTTGGACGAGGGGCAGCGGATGGGCTTCCTCCGCACCATGGACACCGAGGTCGGCGCCTTCTGCATCCTGGGCACCATCAAGCAGTTCATGGAGCAGGTGGTGATGCACGACCGCGATGTCCCGAAGGAAGACATCGACCGGCTGGCCATCGCGGTGCTCGACTTCAACCTCCGCGGCATCCTCAGTAGCTGACCCGATGAGCCGACTGGGGCGGGAGCCGCTGGTGCACTTCGTGGTCGTCGGCGCGGCGCTCTGGGGCATCCACGCGCTCACCCGTCCCGCCGACGAGGCCCCGCCCATCGTGGTCGACGAGGCCTTGGTGGCCGGCCTCGAGCGCCAACACGCGCAGCGGACCGGGCGGCCTCCCGAAGACCCCGACCAGCTCGTGGACGACTGGGTCCGCGAAGAGGTCCTGCTGCGCGAAGCGCTGCGGCTGGGGCTCGAGCGCGACGACCCGATCGTGCGCCGGCGCCTGGTGCAGAAGATGGAGCTCCTGCTCGCAGCGGCGGCCGAACCGGCGCCGCCCGATGACGCCACCCTGGCGGCCTACCTCGCCGAGCACGCCGACGCCTTCGGGCAGGCCGAGCGCGTGGCCTTCGAGCAGGCCTTCTTCGCCCGGGAGCGACACCCCGACGCCGAGGCCGCCGCGCAGGAAGCGCTCGCTGCGGGCGAGCCCTCCGGCGACCCCTTCCCGCTCGGCCGGGTCCAGAGCCCCATCGACCACGCGGGGCTCGCGGGGCGCTACGGACCCGCTTTCGCCGCCGCCGTCTTCGCCCTGGAAGGCGAGGGCTGGCAGGGCCCGGTGACCAGCCGCTTCGGCGCGCACCTGGTGCGCCTGACCACCCGGGAGCCCGCGCGCCCGGCCGAGCTCGCGGAGGTCCGCCCCGCCGTGGAGCGCGCCTGGCGCCGCGAGGTACGTGAGCGTCGTACCGGTGAAGCCATCCGCGCGCTGGTCGAGCGGGCCGACGTGGTGCGCCCGTGAGGTCGTCGGGCGCGCGGATCGGCGCCGCGCTGGTGGCCGTGGCCGTCCTGCTGGTCGCCGACGCCGCCTGGGCCCACGCCGTCGGTTTCGGGGCCTGGCGCCTCGAAGCCCAGGGCGACGGTCGCTGGAGCTCCTCGCTGCGCGTCGACGGTGCCGACGAGCCCCTCGGCCTCGAGGTCGAGGGCTGCACCGAGGAGGCCGCCGACGTCGAGCGCGACGCCCCCACCACCTGGCTCCGCGGCGTACTCCACTGCCCCGACGGGCCCGGGCCCCGCTTCGCCCTCGAGGGCCTCCCGGACCACATGCGGGTCCACGTGACCCTGGTCCCGGAGACCGGACCGGAGCGGACCTTCGTGCTGCGCGCGGAGAGCCCGAGCCACACCGTCGGCGCGGCGCGAAGCCCGGGGTGGACCTACTTGCGCCTCGGGGTGGAGCACATCCTCATCGGCTGGGACCACGTGGCCTTCGTGCTGGCGCTCCTGCTCCTCCTGCGCCTCGACCGCCGCGGATGGCGGCGGGGCCTGAGCACCCTGAGCGCCTTCACCGTGGGGCACTCGCTCACCCTGGGCCTCGCGGCGTGGGGGTGGGTCTCGGTGGATCCCGCGCTCACCGAGGCGATGATCGCCGCGAGCCTGGTGTTGCTCGCGGTCGAGCTCGCTCGGGGGGTCCGGGGCGCGGAGCCCGGCCTCTCGCGGCGCCGCCCGGAGGCGGTCGCGCTCTTCTTCGGCCTATTCCACGGTCTCGGCTTCGCCGGGGTCCTGCGGGAGATCGGTCTGCCCCCCGACGACGCGCTCCTGGCGCTGCTCGCCTTCAACGGCGGGGTCGAGGTCGGCCAGGTGCTGGTGGCGGTGCTGGCCACCGGCCTCTTCGCGCTCTTGGGCCGGCGGCGCGGCTGGCAGCTCGGCGCGGCCTACGCTCTCGGCTGCGCCGGGGTCTTCGTCACCCTCGAGCGCGTCTTCGGCTGAGCCGGCGGCCGGCGAACGCCAGCCCGAGCCCACCGAGGAGCAGCGGCCAGCTCGCGTCTTCCGAGCGGCCCGGGGCGCCGGCCACGCGGCATCCACAGCCGTCGCGGTCGTCGGCGCAGTAGGGGTCGAAGCCGCCGCGGTTCGAGAAGCTGCAGCCCTCCGGGAGCGCGCCCTCGCCGTAGATGGTGCACATGCCCTCGATGTCGTCGGCCTCCAGGGTGCGCTTGTTGACGTCCCCTTCGTCGGCGCAGGCCCACATGGTCGCGTCCGAGCCGCTCTCGGCGTGGGCCAGGCCGAAGAAGTGCCCGGCCTCGTGGGTGATGGTGTTCTCCAGATCCACCTGGCCGTCGATGCAGCCCTCCGCGGGGCACACGGTGAAGTTCCAGTTGGTCTCGTTGAGCTCCATGTCGGCGTCGATGATCTCGCCGGTGTTCAGGAGGAAGAACGTCGTCGTCAGGGCGAACGCCGCCGAGTCGTGGCCTTCGCGCTCGGTCCAGCCCTCGTTCACCACCACGACGCTGTTGGCGTTGCCCTCACCCGACACGTACTCCGACCGATCGCAGCGAGCTCGGTCGTCGGTGCGCTGGATCTGGAACCCCGGCGTGCGGCCCTCGCCACAGTCGAGGCCGGTCCACGCCCCGAACGAGCGGTCGACCACCGCGTCGAGGTCCTCGGTGGTGAACCCCGACCCCGGGTCGTCCTCCACGCTCACCTGGATGCACGCGCGGTCCCAGTAGAGCGGGTGCGCGGCCTCGTTGGTCTCCACCGGGCAGTAGCAAGGCTGCGCGCAGCTCAACGGCGTCCGCGTCACCGTGCAGCTCTGACACCAAGCCCGCGCCACCCCCGGCGCCCCCACTCCCCAAGCCGCCACGGCCGCCACGGCCCAAGCCGCCACCCACACCACCCAAGCCCCGACAGTCCGCCGCACACCCCACCATACCACTTGCAGAAGGGACGCTCCTGCACACTGGCACAAGGGACGCTCCTTCCCGCGCCGGCGACTTGCAGAAGGGACGCTCCTGCACACTGGCACAAGGGACGCTCCTTCCCGCGCCGGCGACTTGCAGAAGGGACGCTCTTGCACACTGGCACAAGGGACGCTCCTTCCGCCCCCTTGCACCCCCCACCCCCGCGTGCCACGTGCACCCCATGGCGACCCTCGTCGAAGCCCTGAACGATCCGGCCAAGAAGCCCGCGATCATCGAAGACTGCCTCGAGCTCATCGACCTCGAGGTGAAGGACAAGAGCGGCCTCTCCGGGATGGCCGTCAAGGCCGGCTACGGCGCCGTGAAGGGCATCAAGCCCGGCTTCGTCCGCAACGTCGTCGAGGGCCTCATGCCCGAGTTCGCCGAGGCCCTGGCCCCGATTCACAACGAGGCCACCGCCAAGGGCCAGCCCGTGGGCAACTACCTGGTCGCGCAGAGCAGCCGGGCGGCCGATGCGCTGCTCGAGGTCACCGATCGCAAGGCCCAGACCTCGACCAACGGGCTCGTGAAGAAGACGTATTCGAAGCTCCGCGGCACCGCGAAGAAGAACGTCGAGGCGGCGATCCCGCGGCTCGCGGCGCTCATCGAAAAGCACGTCTGAGCCTCCTCGGGAGGGGCAAACGGCTGGGGGAAGGAGCGTCCCTTGTGCCAGTGTGCAAGAGCGTCCCTTCTGCAAGTTGCCCCTCGGGAGGGGCAAACGGCTGGGGGAAGGAGCGTCCCTTGTGCCAGTGTGCAAGAGCGTCCCTTCTGCAAGTGCCCCTCGGGAGGGGCAAACGGCTGGGGGAAGGAGCGTCCCTTGTGCCAGTGTGCAAGAGCGTCCCTTCTGCAAGTTGCCCGTGGCCCGGGGCGGCGAGCTACCATCGATGGCGGTGACCGACACCCACGAGTCCATTCCCGCGCCCAGCGCGCTCGCCCATCGCCGCTGGACCGGCGACATGGAGACCCGCGAGTCGCTGGTCTTCGGCGCCCATGAGGTCGTGGTCTTCACCCACCGCTGCCCGGGCATCGAGCGCCCCAACCAGGACGCGATGGGTCTGGTGGCCATCGACGAGGACCGGCTGGTGCTGGTGCTCGCCGACGGCGCCGGCGGCCAACCCGCCGGCGACAAGGCCTCCGAGGCCGCCGTGCGCACCTTCGGCCTCACCGTCCAGCGCGTCGCCCTCGAGGGCGTCCCCCTGCGCGAAGCCGTGCTCCAGGGCTTCGACGCCGCCAACCGAGCCGTGGTCGACCTCGCCGTCGGCGCCGCCACGACCCTGGTCGTCGTCGAGCTCGATGGCGAGACCCTGCGCACCTACCACGCCGGTGACTCCCGGGCGCTCGTCTGCGGCCGCGGCGGCCTCCTCAAGCTGATCACCGCCGCCCACTCGCCGGTGGGCCACGCGGTCCAGGCCGGCATCCTCGAAGAGGACGAGGCCCTCCACCACGACGAGCTCCACCTGGTCTCCAACATGATCGGCGGCGATGACATGCGGGTGGAGATCGGCGCGCCCCTCGAGCTGGCCGCCAACGACACCCTGGTGGTCGCCTCCGACGGCATCTTCGACAACCTCGGCCCCGAGGAGATCGTCGAGCTGGTCCGCAAGGGCCCCACCGAGGAGGCCACCGACGCGCTCCTGGCCGCCACGGACCAGCGCATGGCGGGCACCGACGAGTTCGCCCCCTGCAAGCCCGACGACGTGAGCCTCATCGTGCTCCGCCGACAACGGTGACCCCGCCCCGCTCCGGCGACGCGACGCCCTTGGTCGTCGCCCTGGGCCTCGTGGTCCTCCTCCTGGCGGTGGTCGACGCCGCCGTGGCCTACGTGCCCAGCACCTGGATTCAACGGGACGGCCGCTTCTACACCAACACCAACGTCACCCTCGTCGAACGGGGCTCGGTCGACCAGTCCGAGTGGGCCGCGAGCTGGTACGAGCGCGACCTCGGTTGGAACCGCACCCTCGACGCCGCCTGGTCCAACGTCGCCCAGGGCCGGCACGGCAACCGGGTCCCCAAGCACCCCATCCTCATGCCGGTGCTCTCCACGCCCCTCTACTGGGCCTTCGGACTCCGGGGGCTGCTCCTCTTCAACCTCCTGGCCTTCGCCGGCGCCGGCGCCGCGGCCTTCGCCTTCGCCCGTCGCTACGCCAGCCCCACCGCCGCGCTGATCGCCGCGGGCGCCTTCCTGTTGGCCACCGGGGTCCGCACCCACGTCTACGACTACCACGTGGACGTGCTCCTCCTGGCTCTCTGGCTGGGCGGCCTGGCGGCTCTCCACGCGCGCCGCGGCCTCGCCGCCGGCGTCCTCGTGGCCGGCGCCTTGATGCTCAAGCCCACCACCATCCTGCTCGTGCCCGCCGCGGCGCTCCTGGGCCGCCCCGACCGCAAGACCTTCGGCTGGGCCATCGCCGGCGGCGCGGGAGCCCTCGCGCTCTGGGCCATGAAGAACTGGGTCGTCTTCGGCCAGCCGTGGTGGGCCGGCTACAACCGCATGCTGGTCGTCGAGGACGGCCGCGCGGTCCTCGCGGAGATCGACGCCTTCTCCGTGCCGCTCCGCGACGGCCTGCAGAACCTCTGGGCCGGCCCCTATGGGCTCCGCCACCGGATGCCCCTCGCTCTCGGCGGCCTCGTGGGCCTGCTCCTCCTCGCCCGTCGTCGCCCCCTCGCGGTGCTCGCGGTCTTCGGCACCGTCGCCGCCGCCGTCGGCCTCTTCGCCACCTACCTCTGGTACGGCGACCGCTTCCTCTGGCCGGCGCTGGCCCTCGCCATCCCCGGCCTCGCCCTCCTGGTCGACGCGCCCACGCGCTGGGTCCCGCTCCACCGCGACCTGGCCCGGGTCGCCTTGGCGGCTCTCCTCGTCGGCGCCGTCCGCCTCGGCGCCCACCACCGCGAGCTCCTCGCCGAGCCCCGCGCCTGGCTCGGCCTGGTCCTCCTCGCCGCCCTCGCCACGGCGCTCACCCAGGCCGCGCGCCGTTCGGCTCCCCGCGCCGCCCCTCTGGCGGCCGTGGTGCTCCTCTTCTTCCCCGGCGTCCTGGAGCGCGCCTTGGACCCCGGCGTCGACCTGGCCTTCGCCTTCTTCGTCGTGGCCGCGCTGGCCAGCCGCGGCGCCCGCTGGGCCCTGCTCTTCGCCGGCCTCGCCGGCGTGGCCTTCTTCGTACTCGGTCCCGCCGAGCCCGCCCTTCCGGCGCCCCTCGCCTTCGCGGGCCCCAGCCGCGGCGCCGCCGTGCTCCTCGGCGCCGCCCTGCTCCTCGGCGCGGCCCTGGTCGCCGTGCCCTTCCTGGGTCGCCAGGCCGCGCTCCTGCTCCCGCTCCTCCTCCTCGCCTGGGACCCGGTCCGCGCGCTGGGCGCGCCCCTGCCGCTCTACGCGCTCGCCGTGGCCACCCTCGCGCTGCCCGGGCCCCTGGAGCGCCTGGGCCGCGCCCTCGTCGACGCCTGGCGGGTCGCGCCGATCGCGCGCCGCTCCGTCTACGTGCTGACGCCGCTGGTGGCCCTCTTCGTCACCGGCCTCGTCCCCCGCCTGGATCCTCCGCCCTTCCGCGCGGCCAGCGAGCGCGGTGTCCGCAGCGCCACGGTGAAGCTCGACCACATCCCCTGTGACTTCCTGGCCTGGGAGCACTTCAACTGGGAGTGCGCGACCTTCGACCGCGGCGTCCACGGCGAGGTCGGCCTGATCACCTCGGCGCCCCTGGAGGTCGGCGGCCAGTCCGCGCCGATGCTCTTCGTCTCGGCCCCCGGCGGCCGGACCCGCACCGTCCGCTGGGAAGGCCTGGAGCCGGCCGGCGACGACACCGAGTTGGTCCTCCAGACCGCCGTTCCCGACGACGCGCGCGGCGGCGGCACCCTCACGGTGATCCTCGACGGCGAGACCCTGGAGGCCATCGCGCTGCCCATGCGCCCGGACGGCCGGGTGGAGACCCACCGGTACCGCATCCCGTTCCCGATCGCGGCGGGCCCCATGGACCTCGAGCTCCGCTTCGAGGCTCGCGGCTCGAGCGTGCTGGTCGACGCCTGGTTCGAGTGATTGCCCCAGCCCCCCGTGCGGGCTACTTCGGCGAGACCATGCGCGTCTCGATCGTCATCCCCGTCTTCAACGAGGTCCACACGCTGGAGGAGATCGTCCGCCGGGTGCGCGAGGTCGATCTGAGCGGCGAGACCGGGCACGAACTCGAGCGCGAGCTGGTCATGGTGGACGACGGCTCCGCCGACGGCTCCCGGGATCTGCTCGCCGACCTCGCGAAGCGCCACGACGACATCCGCGTGGTCCTCCACGAGGTGAACCAGGGGAAGGGCGCCGCGCTGCGTACCGGCTTCGCCAACGTCACCGGCGACGTGGTGATCATCCAGGACGCCGACCTCGAGTACGACCCCCGGGAGTACCCCAAGCTCCTCGAGCCGATCCTCGATGGCCGCGCCGACGTGGTCTACGGCTCCCGCTTCGCCGGCGGCCAGGAGCACCGCGTCCTCTACTTCTGGCACATGGTCGGCAACCGCTTCCTGACCCTGCTCTCGAACATGGCGACCAACCTGAACCTCACGGACATGGAGACTTGCTACAAGGTCTTCCGCCGCGAGGTCATCCAGGACGTCCACATCGAAGAGTCCCGCTTCGGCTTCGAGCCCGAGATCACCGCCAAGGTCGCCAAGAAGCCCGGCGTGCGCCTCTACGAGGTCGGCATCTCCTACGACGGCCGGACCTACGAAGAGGGAAAGAAGATCGGCTGGCGCGACGGCGTCCGCGCTCTCTACTGCATCGCGAAGTACAACCTCCGCAAGTGAGCGCGGCGCCGCCCCGGGGTCAGATGCCCGTCACGTAGGTGGGCGCGCCCGCGTGGGGCCGGTCGGTGTAGTCCTCGCTGCCGATCTGGTGACCGCCGTTGCCCCAGCAGACCACCCGCTGGTCGGTGGTCCGGGCGCAGAACGAGGTGCTCGCGGCGCTGACCTCGACGACGCCGCTGAGGTTGGCGCCGCTCTCGAGCACCACGAAGTCGGCGACCGGCTCGGACGCGGAGATGACGCCGCGGCCGAGCTGCCCCTGATCGTTGTTGCCCCAGCAGAGCACGTTGGTGCCCGCCGTGGCGCAGCAGGCGCGGGTCCCGCAGGAGAGGCTCGTCGACGCGGCCACGGTGGAGACCCGGGTCGCCAGGCCCGAGGACGTCGCGCCGTTCCCGATCGCGCCTTCGCCCCAGCAGTACACGCCGCCGCCCGCGGCGGCCGATTGCCGTGCGCAGCCGCCGGTGTTGTGCAGGTCGACCTCCACGACGTCGTCGAGGTCGACCTCGACGCCGCCGACGATGGTGCGCACCGGCTGGGGCGTGAACCCCGAGGTGTCCGCGGAGCCGCCGCCGGTCGCCGACTGCCCGGTGCTGCCGATCCCGCCCCAGCAGTAGACCCGCCCGTCCGCGAGCACCGCGCACCCGGCGATGGGACCGCCGGCGACGTCGACGGCCGGTCCGGGCAGGAGCGTCACCAGGCCCGGGGTGGGATCGTCGGCGTAGCCCGTGTCCCGGCCGAGGCGGCCGGCGTAGTTGTTCCCGTTGTAGCCCCAGGTCCAGACGTCGCCGCTGGCGGTGAGGGCGATGGTGAAGTTGCCGCCGTCGGTGTCCACCTGGACCCAATCGTCGACCATCGCGTCCACGGCGGGAACGATGGGGGTCGCGGTGTCGATGGACCCGGAGAACTGCACGTAGCCGATGCCCAGCTGTCCGCTCTGGTCGTGCCCGAAGCAGACCATGTCCCGACCTCCATCGGTGCGCTCGGTGATCAGGCAGCCGTGACCGTTCGTGGAGAACGTGCTGTCGCTCATCGCGACGACCCGGTCGCTGGCCGCGCTCACGTACGTGGAGCGGACGGCGAACGCGCGGTTCTGGCCCATGTGCCCCTCTTGGTCGCTGCCGAAGCACCAGGCCTCGCCGGTGTCCCGCAGCGCGCACTGGAAGGCGACCCCGCCATTCAACGAGAGGATCTGCGAGGGCACGCAGGTCGACCCCATGCACCGCTCGCCCGCCGCGCAGGCGTTGCCGCAGGCGCCGCAGTTGGCGGCGTCGGTGGCCAGCTCGGACTCGCAGCCGTTGAAGGGCGCCAGATCACAGTCGGCGTAGAGCGCCGAGTCGGTGCACTCGCAGGTGCCGGTCGCGGCGGGCGGCGGGAGACACGCGCCGGTCGCGTTCGCGGCGCCGTCGCAGAGGTTACTGGTCAGCCCGTCGTCGACCATCCCGTTGCAGTCGTCGTCCACACCGTTGCAGCTCTCGTCCGCGTCGGGGTTCACCGCGCTCGCGGTGTCGTCGCAGTCGCCGCGGGCGGTCACGAATCCCGCCCCGGGCCCGCAGGCCATCGTCGCCGGCGCGCCGTCGGGCGCGAACCCGTCGCCGTCGCCGTCGGGGTAGAGGTTCATCAACGGCGCGCCCTCGTCGGCGCGACCATCGCAGTCCTGGTCGACCCCGTCGCAGTCCTCCATGGTTCCCGGCGCGATGGCCGGGTTCGCGTCATCGCAGTCGCCGGTCCCATCGACGGCCGTCGCCGAGGGGCGGTTGCACTGGGTGGCGATCACCGTCGCCCCGCCGACCCCGTCCCGGTCGCCATCGGCGTACCAGACGATGACCCCGTCCTCGTCGAGGAGGCCGTCGCAGTCGTCGTCGACGCCGTTGCAGGTGTCGGGCGCCAGCGGCTTCACGTCGGCGTCGCCGTCGTTGCAGTCGCCGGGCAAGGCCACATACCCGCTGGGCAGCTCGGTGCCGCAGGAGAAGGTCCCCATGGCGCTGTCGCCATAGCCGTCGCCGTCGGCGTCCCGGAAGCCGCGGACGCCCTCCAGGCCACCCTCGTCGACGGTGCCGTCGCAGTCGTCGTCCACGCCGTTGCAGCGCTCGACCATCCCGGGGTGGATCACCGGGTTCGCGTCCGCGCAGTCGCCGCCCCGGAGCACCCGGCCCACCTGACGCTCGCAGGAGCTCACCACGTCGCCCGGGTCGCCGTAGCCGTCGCGGTCGGCGTCCAGGTACCAGTCCACGTCGGTCGCGGCCTCGTCGGCCATCCCGTCGCAGTCGTTGTCGAGCCCGTCGCAGAGCTCGATCCCGCCGGGGTGGTTGTAGGGATCCTCGTCGTCGCAGTCGTCGCCGCCACAGGTGGCGTCGGCGTAGCCGTCGCGGTCGTCGTCCTCGGTGTCCCCCGGGGTGATCACGAAGCCGGCGACGCCATCGCAGTTGTCGTCCCGGCCGTTGCAGAGCTCCGCCTTGGCCGGGTAGAGGTCCCCGTTGGCGTCGTCGCAGTCGAGGGGCAGCAGGCTGTGGCCGTCGACCGGCGCGCAGGAGATCACCGGGTCCGCCTCGGGATCACCGAAGCCGTCGCCGTCGGTGTCCGGGTACCAGGGGAGGTTCACCGTGTCCTCGTCGATCGCCTCGTCGCAGTCGTTGTCCCGGCCGTCGCAGGCCTCGAGCTGGGCCCCGTGGCGCGTCGGCACGCCGTTGTCGCAGTCGATGTCGGTGGTCGACGTCCGGGCCATCCCCGCGCAGGCCACCAGGGTCCGGGAGTCCCCGTAGAGGTCGCCGTCGAGGTCCTCGAAGAGCATCACCGAGACCCCCTCGTCGACGTTGCCGTCGCAGTCCTGGTCGCGCAGGTCGCAGGTCTCGGTGGCCCCAGCGAAGACGTCCGCCAGGCGGTCGGCGCAGTCGTCGCCGCAGGTCGTCCCGTTGCAACACGCGGCCGAGATGTGCCCGTCGCCGTCCACGTCCACGTCGCCCACGGTGGTCGGGTCGCAGTCCTCGTCGTGGCCGTCGGCGTCGCAGACCTCGGGGTTGCCGGGGAAGCGGTCGGGGTCGTCGTCGGCGCAGTCGTCGCCGCCGCACGCGAGCGAGGCCACCCCGTCCCCGTCGGCGTCGGGGGTCAGGCACCCGGAGGTGCAGACGCGCCCCGTCTCGTCACAGGCCTCTTCGTCGCAGGGCGGAGTCCCCGGCCCGCAGAGGCCCATCGTGCAGACCTCCTGGCCGTTGCAGAAGACGCCGTCGCTGCAGTCCACGTCCCGGGTGCACCCGGCGTCCGAGTCCATGATCGGGGCGTCGTCGTCCCCGCATCCCAGCCCGACCAGAACGACTCCGAAGAGAACCCACGTCCGCATCATTCGACCTCCCATGGGGGCGGACCTTCGACCGTGGCGCACCGGCGATCAAGGATCGCCGATCGGGGTCGTCCAGGTGAGGGAGGATGGGGCGGGGGGCGGCGGATGCGCCCCCGGCGCGAGGTGCGCGTCAGAGCCCCATGACGACGTCCGGCGCGCCGGCGTTCGCGGCGTCCGAGAGGGTCCCGCGACCCAGGTTGCCGTCGTCACCGTGGCCCCAGCACACGACCTGCTGGGTGTTCAGCAGGGCGCAGTTGGTGCTGCGGCCGCCCTCGACCCCGATGACTCCGCCGAGGGGCGTGGTCCCGTCGGCCAGCACCACGCGGTCCGGCGATGTGTCGCGCGCCGTGCTGGTGGTCCCATCGCCCTGCTGACCCTCGCCCTCCGAACCCCAACACCATGCGTTACCCCCGGCCGCGGCGCAGCACGAGAACGGACCGCAGCCGATGTCGGTGGCGCCGGCGATGCCGAGGGCCTGCACCGCGAACACCGGGGTCGAAGAGGTCGCCGAGCCGTCGGGTTCGGGGAGGCCCCAGCACCACACGGTGCCGTCGCTCTTGCGAGCGCAGGTCCCGTTCTGGGCGGAGTCGATCTCGACGACGTCGGTGAGCGTCCCGCTGGCGGTGACCACCGGTCCGGGCGTCGGCCCGTTGCCACCGGCGCCGTTGCCCAGGGCGCCGTTGGTGTCTCCGCCCCAGCACTCCACGGTGCCCCCCATCCGGAGCGCGCAGGATGCCTGGAAGCCGGCGGCCAGCCCGATGGCGTCGTCGATGGTGGTGATCCGGACCGGGGTCGGCTCCGTTCCGACCGGCGAGATGCCGAGCTGGAAGCGGTCGTTGGAGCCCCAGCCCCAGATCTCCCCGTTGGCGCGGCGGGCCAGGGTCCACGGCGAGCCCAAGACGATCTCCTCCCAGTCGTCGATCATATCGTCGACGCTCGCCACGATGCGCGTCGGAGTCGTCACCGTCGTCGTGGCCGGGTTCGTGGTCCCGATGCCCAGCTGGCCGAGGTGGTTCTTGCCCCAGCAGTAGATGTCCCGGTCGCCCGCGGCGTCCTCGACGATCGCGCAGTGGTGCCAGTAGTTGTAGTCCCAGCCCGACGCGAACTGGACCACCCCGGACAGGCTGTCCACGACCTCGGCCGCCACCGCGCTGGTCGCGTCGCCGCCGCTCCGGAGCGCCTGGGGCTTGCCCCAGCACTGGACGCGGCCCCCCGCCCGGACGGCGCAGGAGCTCTCGGAGCCCATCACCAGGCCTTCGATCGGTGCCGCCGCGCAGGTCCCCGCGTTGCAGAACTGGTTCGCCGTGCAGGCGTTCCCGCAGGCGCCGCAGTGGAGATTCGAAGTGGCCAGCGTCGTCTCGCAGCCGTTGCCCTGGAGGGTGTCGCAGTCGGCGATCGCCGGGCTATCGCACGCGCACTGGCCGATGGCGCCCCCCACCGCGCAGACGCCGGTGGTCCCGGTGCCGCCGCAGAAGTTGTCGAGCCCGTCGTCGACGGTGCCGCTGCAGTCGTTGTCGAGGCCATCGCACACGTCGGTGGCGCCGGGGCTCACCTGGTCGTCGGTGTCGTCGCAGTCGACGGTCTCGGGGGTCCGCTCGACCAACCCGCCGATGGGTCCGCAGGCGGCCATGCCCATCGCGCTCATCGGCGCGTAGCCGTCGCCATCCGCGTCCGGGTAGTAGGTGCCCGTCGGGAGCGCCTCGTCGACGTTGCCGTCGCAGTCCTGGTCCATGGCGTCGCAGAACTCGGGCGCCATGGGCGCGATGGTGTCGTCGCCGTCGTTGCAGTCGCCGGCCCGTGAGGCCGCGCCGCCCAGGTCGGCGCACTGGGTCGCGATGACCGCGCCCGCGCCGTAGCCGTCACCGTCGCCGTCGGCGTACCAGTCGATGTCCGGCTCCTCGTCCACGACGAGGTCGCAGTCGTTGTCCACGCCGTCGCAGAGGTCCGCCGCGCCGGGGTTGAACTCGGCGACCGAGTCGTTGCAGTCGCCGGGCACCGGCACGTAGCCGTCGGGGAGGGCCCCCGAGCAGGCGCGCGTCGACATCGAGGTGTCGCCCCAGCCGTCGCCGTCCATGTCGCGGAAGCCGAGCACGGCGCCCACCTGGTCCTCGTCCATGGTGCCGTCGCAGTCGTCGTCGAAGCCGTTGCAGCGGTCGATGACGCCCGGATGGATCAGCGGGTTCCCGTCGGCGCAGTCGCCGCCCACGAGCACCCGGCCCGGCTGCCGCTCGCAGGAGGACACGGTGTCGCCGGGGTCGCCGTAGCCGTCGTGGTCGGCGTCGAGGTACCAGTCGACGTCCGTCGCGTCCTCGTCGACGGTCCCATCGCAGTCGTTGTCGAGCCCGTCGCAGAGCTCGACGCCGTTCGGGTGGTTGAAGGGATCGCGGTCGTCGCAGTCGTCGCCGCCGCAGGTCGCGTCGGCGTAGCCGTCGAAGTCGTCGTCCTCGGTGTCGCCCCGGGTGATCTCGTAGCCGGCCACTCCATCGCAGTTGTCGTCGCGGGCGTTGCAGAGCTCGTCGGCCGCCGGGTGCAGGGTCCCGTCCGCGTCGTCGCAGTCCAGGGGGAGCAGGCTCCAGGTCCCGCCGCTCGGCGGCGCGCAGCTCACGGTCGCGTCCTCCCGCGGGTCACCGAAGCCGTCGCCGTCGGCGTCCGGGTACCAGGGGAAGGCCACCGTGTTCTCGTCGACCTCGCCGTCGCAGTCGTTGTCCGCGCCGTCGCAGACCTCGACCTGGGCGCCGTGGCGCTGGGGGTCCGCGTTGTCGCAGTCGATGTCGCTCGTGGAGGTGCGCGCCGATCCGGCGCAGGCGATGACCTCGGTCCCGTCGCCGTAGAGGTCGCCGTCGCGATCCTCCTGGAGCGTCAGCGCGACCCCCTCGTCGACGTCCCCGTCACAGTCCTGGTCGCGCAGGTCGCAGGTCTCGGTCGCGCCGGCGAAGATGTCCGCGAGTCGGTCCGCGCAGTCGTCGCCGCAGACGTCGCCGTTGCAGCACTCGGCCGAGATGTGCCCATCCCCGTCGACGTCGACGTCGCCGACGGTCGTGGGATCGCAGTCCTCGTCGTGGCCTTCGGCGTCGCAGATCTCCGGATTGCCGGGGTACCGGTCGGGGTCCGAGTCGTCGCAGTCGTCCCCGCCGCAGGCGATGGAGAGCACGCCGTCCGCGTCCATGTCGCTGCCGGCGCACCCTTCGGTGCAGCGCGCCTCCGCCTCGATGCAGCGATCCGCTTCGCACGGCGCGACGCCGATGACGCACGCCCCCATCGAACACGTCTCCGACCCGTTGCAGTACAGGCCGTCGTCGCAGTCGCTGTCCGCCGCGCAGGACCCGGCGTCGGATCCCATCGGCGGCGCGTCGTCACCGCATCCCGTGAACAGAGCGGCAGAGATCAGCATCGCGCGGACGCCGAAGCGGAGGTTCCCCTCGAACATGGCGGCATCGTTCCACACCGCGACCCCCCGGTGTCTGACGATTGCTTCGTGTTGCGTTCAAGGCACGGAGCTGGCCGCTGCGAGCGCGAAATTACGCTCCCGCAACGTGTCGCCCCGCTCGTAGAGAGCGCTCGCTTCGGCGAAGAGTCCCGATTCGTAGGCATCGAAGGCGGCGGTGAGTCGTGCCTGATCCGCGTCCAGCGCGGCGAGCTCCTCTCGGGCCCGCGCCCGGAGCTGGGCCGGGGGCTCGGGCGCCTCCACGGCCAGCCAACCCCAGTAGGCCGTGCGCTCCACCTCGCTCATGCCCGCGGTCAGCTCCTGGCCCATGATGGCGTTGAAGCGACCGGCGAAGAGGGTCCGCACCACGAAGGCCGGCGCGACGGGCTCTCCGTCCTCGAAGACGCCGTAGCGCTCCGTCGTCGCCGGGAAGGACCCCAGGACCGCCGGGTCCTCGGTGTCGCCTCGGAGCGCCGCCGGCAGCTCCATGGTCGCCCGGGCGCGGAGCTGGTCGAGGCCCTCGGGGTCTTCGGCGACGAGCGCGGCGATCGCCTCCTGGGTGGCGGCCGCACGCTCCCGAAACGCCTGAGCCGATTCCGGAGCGAGCTCGGCCCGGCCCCCTTCTCGGTACAGCTCCCACACGGGCTCCACCGCCGCCGACTCGGGCGTCGCCGCGGCGGCTCGCCGGTCCTCCTCCCGGACGATGGCCACCGCCGCCGGATCCAGGACGAGGGCGGGAGCCCGTGGGGCCGTGGGTCGGGGAAGGGTCAGCAGAAAGGCCACGCAGCCGGCGGCGACCACCGTGAGGATCAACCGGCTGCCCGCGGGGGTGAGCCGCGTACGGCCACCCTTGACTTCGGGGGGGGTGACCATTAGTTCTCAGCTCCCTTCGGACCCCCGAAGCAGGAAGAGCGAGGACCACTGCCAGTGACCCAGGGACGCCGCGTCCACGAGCGATACGACTGTGATCTCCCGGTGACCGTCGTCACCGGGGAGGGCGAGTTGGAGACGCGTGCGACCAACGTCAGCCTGGGCGGCATGTATCTCATCACGGCGGAGCAGGTCCCCTTCGGCACGACCGTGAAGGTACGATTCCGGGTCCCCTCGCTCAAGGACGACGCGCTCATCGAGGCGGTCGTCCGGTGGGCGAAGCCGGACGGCTTCGGCGTGCAGTTCGGTCGCCTCCGGGCCCTCGAGGTCTGGGCGCTGAACCAGTACTTCAAGAGCCTCGACGTCCAGCCCGAGGACTGAGGTCCGCGCTTCGGCGGTCGCGCTTCGGCGGTCGCGCTTCGCGGCGCGCGCGATCAGCGCTCGGGTTCCGGCTCGGGCTCTTCGTTGCGACCGCGGACCCGCCGGGTGACGCGCAGCGCGGTCTCCAGGAGCGCGATGGCCACGTAGCTGGCCAGGAGCCAGACCAGCGCGAAGGCCACGTGGAAGCGCATGGCCACGAAGATCGTCGACCCGATGGCCAGGGCCACGAAGGCCAGGGTGCGGGCGTTGAGCTGGATGTCCTTGAAGGACCGGAAGCGGATGGTGCTCACCATCAAGAACGCCAGCCCGAGCACCACGCCGAAGATGAGCCACGGGGAGCCCAGGTGGTCGCGGAGCGCCGTTTGGCGGGCCACGGTGTGGGCCACCACCAGCGAGATCAGGATGCCGGCGGCGCCCGGGATGGGCAGCCCGAGGATCCACTTGCTGGGCTTCTTCGGCGCGCCACTCGCGGCGGTGGTCAGCACGTTGAAGCGCGCCAGCCGGATCACGCCGCCCGCCAGGTAGGCGAAGCAGGCCAGGGTCCCCAGGGTCCCCAGGGCGCCTACCGACCAGCGGTGCACCAACACCATCGGCGCGACGCCGAAGCTGACCACGTCCGCCAGCGAGTCGAGCTGGACCCCGATGGCGCTCTGGGTCTTGGTCAACCGCGCCACCCGCCCGTCGATCGTGTCGAAGAACATCGCGAAGATGATCAACAGCGCCGACCGGTAGAACGCGTCCTGGTCCGCATCCGGCGCGCTGGCGATCAAGATCGCATAGAACCCGCACAACACGCTGGAGAGCGTGAAGAGGTTCGGCAGGATGAACAGGCTCTTTCGGAGGTCGATTCTTCTCACGACGGCGAGCTTCCAACCTAGATGCACGCGCTGCGGAAGGCAATCCGGCCGACCGGCCGAGGTCCTCGCGGCGGGTTCGCTCGGGAACCGTCGATTGTCGGCGCGCCCCGCGCGGGTCGCCCTGCTAGGGTCCCGCCATGGATCTCGACGACGCCGCGATGGCGTATCACTCGGAAGGGCGCCCCGGGAAGCTCGAGGTGGTGCCCACCAAGCCGGTCGGCACCCAGCGGGAGCTGAGCCTGGCCTATTCGCCCGGGGTCGCCGCGCCCTGCCGCGCGATCGCCAAGGACCCCGCCCAGGCCGGCAAGCTGACCGCCCGCCGCAACCTCGTCGCCGTCGTGACCGACGGCAGCGCCGTCCTCGGACTCGGGGACATCGGACCCCTCGCCGCCAAGCCGGTGATGGAGGGCAAGGCCGTCCTCTTCAAGCGCTACGCCGACATCGACGTCTTCGACATCGAGGTGCAGGCCGAGAGCCCGGAGCACTTCATCGAGGTCGTCGCCGCCCTCGAGCCGACCTTCGGCGGCATCAACCTCGAGGACATCGCCGCCCCGGCGTGCTTCCAGGTGGAGCCCGCCCTCGAGCAGCGGATGGGCATCCCCGTCTTCCACGACGACCAGCACGGAACGGCAGTGGTGACACTGGCCGCGCTCTGGAACGCTTGTCGCCTCACCGAGCGTCGGATCAGCGACCTCTCGGTGGTTATTGCCGGAATGGGGGCAGCTGGGGTGGCCGTGGGCAAGATCCTGCTCAACGCAGGAGTCCAGAAGATCGTAGGTGTGGACCGATCGGGAGCCGTCTACTCCGGTCGGGACAACCTGAACCCGGCCAAGGAGTGGTTCGCCACCAACACCAACCAGGACCGCCGGATGGGAACCCTGCAGGAAGTAATGGTCGGTACCGACGTGTTCATCGGCCTTAGCGGGCCGGGCCTGGTCAGTGCAGCTGACCTGCGGACCATGAACCAGGACCCCATCGTGTTTGCCATGGCTAACCCGGAACCAGAGATCCGACCCGAGGACGCCGACGGCCTGGCCGCCGTGATGGCCACCGGCCGGAGCGACTACCCAAACCAGATCAACAATGTGCTGGCCTTCCCGGGTATTTTCCGAGGGGCCTTGGACGTGGGGGCTACCGACATCACCGAGAACATGAAACTGGCCGCTGCGAAGGCCATCGCCGACTCGGTGTCCGACGACGAGCTGACGGACCGCTTCGTGGTCCCATCCGTCTTCGATCGGGCAGTGCCCGCCCGGGTAGCAGCCGCGGTGGCCGAAGCCGCGCTGGCCGACGGCGTCTGCCGCGGCTGAACCCAGCACCAGACACCATGGTTTCACCGGTCCGAGCTGTCACCTTCGACCTCTGGAACACCCTGCTAACCGGTATTCCTGGAGCGGTCGAAACCAGGACTCGGTTCTGGCGCCGGGTGGTCAACGAGCGTGGCTTGGACATCGACGACAAGCTGATCCACCGAACCCTGTCGACACTGCCCGCGCGCTTTGACGAAGAGTGGCGGGCCGGTCGTCAGTACGGCCCCACCAGGGCCCTGAAGGAGTGCTTCGCTGCCTTTGGTGTCCGCATAAATGCCGAGGACCGGGACGCACTTGCCGAAGCGTTCGATTCGGCGTCGTTCGCCCTGGAGGTAGTTTCGGTGCCCGACGCCGCGCATGTCCTGTCCACGGTGGTGGATGCCGGCGTCGTCGTCGGATTAGTCAGTGACACCTCCTTGGCAACCGGTCGGCACCTGCGAAAGTTCCTCGATCACCACGGCATCCTCGACCACCTCACCTTTGCCGCTTTCTCCGACGAGGTCGGCGTTTATAAGCCCGATCCGGCGATCTTTCTTGCTGCAATGGATGGGCTGGGGGTTGACGACCCGGCGAGCGTCACCCACGTGGGAGACCTGAAGCGGACAGACGTAGCCGGGGCGCGGGCCCTGGGTATGGCCACGGTGCGGTTCCGGGGGGCGCTCGACGACCTAGAGGACGGGCTAGAGGCCGACCACGTAGTGGATCGACTGGACCAGATCCCGGCGGTACTGGGTCTGGCCTGACCACCGGGCCCGGTTGGCCCGGCCACGAGGTTCGGGCGAGGATCGAGGTTGTGCGGTCCCTGTGGTTCCACCTGATGCCCTATCCGGACCTTCCGGACGGGTTCGCTGACCAGCACCGGTCGGTCTGGGTGGACATCGACCCCGGCCTCTACGACCCAGAGGTCGGACACCGGGCCTACCACGACTATCTCGATGAGTTGGAGTACGCGGCGTCGGTCGGTTTCGACGGAATCTGCGTGAACGAACACCATGCCAACGGGTATGGCCTGATGCCCAGTCCAAACCTGATGGCGGCCACCCTGGCCCGCTCTACGGATGACGCGGCCATCGTGGTCATGGGTGATTCGCTGGCCCTCTACAACCCGCCCCTGCGGGTGGCCGAAGAGTTGGCCATGGTCGACGGCCTATCGGGTGGTCGTCTGGTAGCCGGTTTTCCGGTGGGCACGCCAATGGATACGTGCTTCGCCTACGGCATGAACCCGCTTACCCTGAGAGAGCGCTACTACGAGGCCCATGACTTGGTCGTCCGAGCCTGGACCGCCGAGGAGCCGTTCGCCTTTAACGGCACCTACACGAAGCTCCGTTACGTGAATCCGTGGCCCCGCCCGGTCCAACAGCCACACCCTCCGATTTGGATTCCTGGAGGTGGGTCGGTGGAGACCTGGGAGTGGTGCGCCGAGATGGACTACGTCTACTCGTACCTCTCCTACTTCGGGTATAAGGCGGGCCAGGCCACCATGCGGGGCTTCTGGCAGCGGATGGCCGACCTGGGGCGGGAGCCGAACCCGTTTCAGGCTGGCTTCATCCAGTTCGTCGGGGTGGCCGACACTGACGCTGAGGCCCGCCGGTTGTACCGGGAGCCCGCCGAGTACTTCTTCAACCGGTGTTTGCACCTGTACCCGCCGTTTGCCGACCCGCCGGGCTACCAGACAGAGGCCACGGTCCGGGCCGGGGTGGAGGGCATGGTGGCCCGGGCCGCCGCACGGTCGGCCGACAGGAAGAAGGCTCCGACAGGGTCGTCGACTGACGGCAGCTTCACGTTCGACGAGATGGTCGAGCGCGGGTACGTGGTCATTGGGTCGCCGACCTCAGTAGCTGAACAGCTGGTCAACGTGGCCACCACGCTAAACGTGGGGAACCTGATGCTGCTCCTCCAGTTCGGGAACATGGACCGCGACCTGACCATGTTCAACACCGACCTGGTGGCCCGGGAGGTCCTCCCAGAGATCCGGGGACTCTTCGAGGACGAGTGGGAACACCGCTGGTGGCCGACCCCGATGGGGGCCGGCCGCCGCCGTTCGGTGGGCGGGGTTCGGTGACGGTGGACATCGAGCGTCGGGAGGTAGCCACCGGATCCGGTCCGGTGACCACCTTTGAACTGGGCGAAGGTCCAGTGGTGGGGTTTCTCCATGGACCGGCGGGG
>DCLA01000005.1:264788-307501 GCA_002320815.1 Myxococcales bacterium UBA1660 | reverse complement strand
ACCGACCTGAGCTCCGCGCTAGCGACCCGGGGCGTCTCCGGTGGCGCGGGCGCGGGCGGTGAGCTCGGGGCTCGGGTGGACGTGCAGGAACCCCTCGTCGGCGTCGATGAGCAGGGGATCACCCTCGCGGACCCAGGCGAAGAGGCCACCGACGGAGGCGAGGGTGGGGATGCCCGCGTGCTGGAGGAGTCGCGCGCCCAGGGACTCGCGGGCCATGGGGTCGGCCATGACCACCGCGCTCGGGCGCCGACCGAGCAGGTCGAGGCAGAGGAGGCCGCCCGGCGCTTCGGTGAGCAAGAGCGCCCCGCCGGGGCGCACCACCGGGCGGTGCTGGAGCTCGGCGTAGACCAAGCGGCAGAGCGCGGTGATCTCGGCGGCGCGGCGCTCGAGCCAGTCGAGCTCTGGTCCCGAGGCCGTCTGGAGCGGCGCCAGCGCGTAGCGCCGCGCCAGGGCGCTGAGGCCCGCGCTGACCCCGCGGGCCTGAGTCTCCTCCACGGCGCTCCTCCGGAAGCGCTCGTCGAGGAGCAGGAGGCGCACGTTGCCCAGCTCGGCGGCCAGGGTCTCGTCCACCGACTCCATGAGCCCGTCGACCCGCTGTCCGAGCCGGCGAGCGACCGCGCCGAAGGCCTCGCTGACCTCGTCGCCCTGGGGCGTCTCGGAGAGGGCATCGACCCGTCCCAGCGCCTGCAGGAGCTCGGCGCGACCGAGGGCGACCCCGGGGACCAGGGGGCGGCCCTTGAGCCGCACCTGCCGGGGTGCCTCGCCCCGCCGCGCCTGCTGCGCCGCCGCGCGCCGGGCGCGCTCGCCCCGCAAGGCCAGCGCGAAGGCGCCCACGCAGGCCGACGCCAGGGTGACGTCGTCGGGCGAGAAGAGGTCGTCGGCGGCGCGCTGGAGCACGAGCACGCCGAGCACGTCGCCGTGCCGCAGGATGGGCAAGGCCAGGAAGTGCGGGAAGCGCTCCTCGCGCAGACCCTCGACCCGCGCGAAGCGGTCGTGGTCGGCCTCGCCGGCGACCACTCGCCCCAGCTCCGCGGCGGTGCCGGTGATGCCCTCGCCCACCCGCAGCTGCACGTTGCCGACCGCGACCCGGGTGAAGCCGTAGTTGGCCCGCATCACCAGGAGGTCTTCGTCCGCCGCGCTCTGCTCCCGCAGGTAGACGCTGACGACGTCCGCCGGCAGGATGGCCGCGAGCTCGGAGCAGAGCCGCTGGAGCACCACCCCGAGGGGCTCGTAGACCCGGCCCTCGTCGTGGAGCCGATGGAAGCGCTGGACGCGCTCGTCGCCATCGAGCCGCGGCTTCACGACGTCTGCCTCGTGGGTCGCATGAGCACGTCGTGGATCTCCGCCGTCGGGGGCGCCGCCAAGACGTGGATGACGCTCTCCGCCACGTCTTCGGCGGCCAGCGCGCCCGAGCGCTCGTAGTGCCGCTGGGCCTCTTCGGCGTCGCCGAGGAGGCGCGCGTGGAACTCGGTGGCCACGATGCCCGGGCTGATGGCGGTGACCCGACACCCGGAGTCCAGCGCGCGCAGCTCTTGGCGGAGCCCCTCGGTCAGGCTGCGCACCGCGAACTTCGTGGCCGAGTACACCCCGCTCCCGCCGGGGACCCGATGCCCGGCCATGGACGAGATGTGGACCACGTGGCCGTCGTCCCCGCGCCGGCGCATGTCGGCGACCGCTTCCCGAGTGCACACGCAGAGCGCGAGGACGTTGACCTCGAGCATCTCTCGCCAGGCCGCGGTGGACCCGCCGAGCAGGGGCGCGTCGTGACCGAGGCCCGCGGCGTTCACCAGCACGTCCACCCCGCCATGGCGAGCGCGCGTCTGCCGGAAGAGCTCATCGATGAAGGCCTCGTCGCGCAGGTCGCCGGCGACCGCGAGCCCATCCCGGCCCTCGACCATGGCGGCGAGCCGCTCTTCCCGGCGCCCGGTGACCACCACCTTCATCCCGGCGGCGAAGAGCCGCTCGGCCACGGCGGCGCCGATGCCGCTCGACGCCCCGGTGACCAGGGCGACGCGCCCTTCCCAGCGCTTCATCGGAGGTCCTCCAGGATCGTGGTGGCCGCGTTGTGGCCGGCGGCGCCGATGACCGAGCCCCCCGGGTGGCAACCGGCGCCGCAGGCGTAGAGCCCGTCGATGGGGAGCCGGTGAGGCACCCGCTGGTCGAAGCCGAAGCTGTTGTCCAGGTGGTGGATGTGGCCCCGGCTGAGCCCGAAGGTCTCCTCCAGCTTGGGCGGCGTGAGGCAGTAGGTGTCGACCACCAGGTCGCTGGTCCCCGGCGCGAAGCGATCGCAGAGGCTCAGCAGGTGCGCGGCGTAGCGCTCCTCTTCGGCCTTCCAGGTGGTGCCCTCGAGTGCGTAGGGCACCCACTGCACGAAGAGCGCCGCCGAATGCCGGCCCTGGCCATCGCTCAGCGAGGGGTCGACGGTGGTGTGGATGTACCACTCGATGGCCGGGAACTCCGGGAACTTGCCGGCCTGGACGTCGGCGTAGGAGCGGCGCAGCGTGCTCATCACCTCGGCCTCGTCGGGCAAGAGGTGGATGGTGCCCCGGTGCTGCCCCCGGTCCTCCGGCAGGCAGGTGAAGCGGGGCAGCTCCGCCAGGCAGAGGTTGAGCTTCAGGGTGGTCCCGTCGCGACGCCAGTCGTCGACCCGGTCCATGAAGGGCGCCGGGAAGGGAGCGAGGTCGGCGAAGCGGAAGGGGTCCGTCCCGAAGACCACCACCGGCGCCCGGTAGGAGCGACCGTCCGCCAGGGTCACGCCCCGGGCCACCCCGCCCTCGACGTCGGCGGCGACCACCTCGGCGTCGGTCTCGAAGGTCACCCCCGCCTCCCGCGCGGCCGCCTCCAGCACCCGCGCCACGGTCCCCATCCCGCCCCGGACGACCATCCAGGTCCCGTCGGCCCCGGGGAGCCGGCACATGTTGTGGATCAGGAAGTTCATGCCGGTGCCCGGGGTGTCCCAGTCCCCGTCGACCCGGTGAAGCCGTCGGTGACCGCGTACATCGCCTTCAGCAGATCGCTCTCGAAGCCGAAGCGCTCCAGGTAGTCGCCGATGGACCCACGGCAGAGGTCCACGAAGGCCTGCCGCAGCGCCGGCCGGACGTGGCGCTCGGCGGTCTCCTCCACCGAGAGCGCGGGCGCCATCCAGGCCGGCCCGACGTCCTCTCGGAAAGCGTCGAGTTCGGCCTGCAGCCGCTGGTCGGCCTCCCAATCGGCTTCGCCGAAGGCGTCGATCATCTGCCGCCGGAGCGCGTCGCGGTCCGACCCGAAGAGCAGGTAGCGCCCCTCGGTCGTGGGCAGGAAGTAGTGGGGGTCTCGACGGATCAACGGGAGGTCCACGTCGAGCTTCGTGACCAGCTCCGGCGGCATCAGCCCCAGGAGGTAGGCGCCGGTCGAGCACTGGACCTCGGGCGCGCGCCGAAACGGGCGCTCGCTGCGGGTCGCGCCGCCGATCACGTCGGCGCGCTCGAGGACGTGGACCCGCTGGCCGCTCCGGGCGAGGAGCAGCGCGCAGACCAGCGCGTTGTGGCCGGAGCCGACGATCAGGACGTCGTGGGTGCTCATCGCGCCGCACGTTGCCGCGAGCGGGGGCCGATGTCACGCCGCGCGGCGGCGGAAGCGAAGCGGCATGCCCCCGGTCGGGCTGAGCGTCAGGTTGCGGCGCTTCGTGGCGTAGTGCCGACCGGGGACGAGCTCGGGTACCCAGCGGGTGAGCCACGTCGCCAGCACCACGCGCATCTCGTAGAGGGCGAAGGCCTCGCCGATGCAGCGGCGGACGCCCCCTCCGAAGGGGAAGAAGCGGTAGGGGCTGATCCGCGTGCCCACGAAGCGCTCGGGGTCGAAGCGGTGCGGGTCCGGCCAGGTGTCCGGGTCGTGGTGGGCCAGCCAGATGCTGCAGCCCACCACCACCTCGGCGGGGAGGTCGAAGCCGGCGACCCGGCGGGGCTTCTTCAACACGCGCCCCACCCCGGGGATCACCGGATGGACCCGGAGCGACTCCTTGGCCACGCCGTCGAGGTACTCCAGGGTGTGGATCCGCGCCGGGTCGACCGCGCCATCGGGGAAGGCGGCGTCGATCTCCGCCAGGAGCCGCTCCCGGACCGGCGCATGCCGGGCGATCCGGTAGAGGGCCCAGCTCAGCGCAGTGGCCGTGGTCTCGTGCCCGGCGACCAGCATGGTCATGAGCTCGTCCCGGATCTCGGCGTCGCTCATGGGCTCGCCGTCGGCGTGGGTGGCACCCACCAAGAGCGAGAGCACGTCTTCGCGCCCTTCGCCTCCCTGCGCCCGCCGCTGGCGGATCACCTGCTCCAGGAGCTCTCGCACTCGGGCCCGCCGACCCAGGAAGCGCCCCCACGGGGACAGGGGCCCGAGGTCGTGCTGGAAGGCGGTCATCAGGAGCTTCGGATCGTCGAGGGAGCGGAGGGTGGCCACGAGGAGCTCGACCAGCTCGTCGTCCTTCCCGCGCCGCTCGAGCCCGAAGACCGTGCGCAGGATGACCTCCAAGGTGATCCGTTGGGTCAGCTCCTGGGTCACCACCACGCGGTCGGCGGCGAGGGAACCGAGCACCTCGACGGTCGCGTCCCGCATGGTGTCCCCGTAGGCCTTCATCCGTTCGCCGCGGAAGGGAGGCAGGAGCAGCCGCCGCTGCTCGAGGTGGGCATCGTCGTCGATGACCAGCACGGAGTGGGACCCGAGGAAGGGCTCCAGGACCGAGTTCGCCTCGCCCGCGTGGAGCTGCCGCGCCGGCCCCTTGAAGAGCTCCTCCACGTGCTCCGGCTTGGAGATCTGCACGATGGGCTGGAGGCCGGGCAGGCGGATGGTCATCACCTCCCCGTGGGTCGCCCGGCTGGCCCGCAGGAACGCCACCGGCTGGTAGAGGAAGGAGAAGAGCTGGAGCGGCCCGGGCGCTCCGGGCCCCGGGGGGAGCCCGTCCGATCGGTCGTGGCGCGTACGCCCCACGCGGGCGGCGGTCTTCGCGGCCAGGTCGGAGACCGAACGTTCGAGGCGAGGCGTCAGGCGGTCCAGCACCGGCGCAGTCTATCAGCGGCCCCCGCCGGCCGCGCCCCGCGCCTCGCTCGGCGTGCGGCTCAGCGCGCCGAGAGGGCCGATTCGACCGCGAGGGCGAGGTCCTCGAGCTCGACGGGCTTCACGAGGACCCCCGCGGCGCCGAGCGCGCGGGCGGCGCCGGCGGCGTCGCCGTGGCCGGTGACGACCACCACCGGGACGTCGGGGAAGTGCTGTTTGACCTTCTCCAGGAGGGCCAGGCCCCCCTCGTCGGCCAACCCGAGATCGGTCAGCACCAGGTCGAACGCCTGGGCGGTCAGCGCCTGGACGGCCTGGGCGACCGTCTCGCAAGCGGTCACATCGATACCTCGCGGGGCCAACCCCTGCTGCATCAGCTCGAGGAAGTCCGCGTCATCGTCGATGGCGAGCACGTGGAGAGACATCGGGAGGATCGTGTGTACCACGACGCGGGACGCCAGTGCCCCAGCATTTTTCGGTGCTGACCACCCCTGGCGCCCGCACGATTTTGCCCGATGGTCCGCCCGTGGGGTTGCCGCAGAACATCACCGAGATCCGCCGCAAACGGTTGGCCTCGCCGCTGGCGATGATCGTCGCGGTGGGGCTGCTCTACGTCGCCCGGGACGTGTTGATCCCGCTGGCGCTGGCCCTGCTCTTCGCGTTCCTGCTCGCCCCCATGGTCCGCTGGGCCGAGCGCCGGGGCGTCCCCCGGACCGTCGCCACCCTCGGCACGGTGCTCCTGGTGGGTGCCCTCGTCCTCGGGCTCTTCGCCACCCTCTTCAGCCAGCTGGTCGACCTCGCGCGCAACCTCCCGGAATACCAGGAGAACGTGATGGCCAAGATCGAGCGCTTGGGCAGCGACGGTCTCATCGCCGACATGCGCCGGGTGGTCGAGCGCCTGGAGGAGCGCCGGAACCTGGCGGCCGAGAGCGGAGCGGTCCCGGTGGCCGTGGTCGACGCCGAGCCGGACCGTCTGGCCACCCTGACCGCGATCCTGGGCCCGCTGCTGGCCCCGGTGGCCACCGCCGGTCTGGTCATCGTCTTCGTGGTCTTCATGCTGATCCAGTGGAAGGACCTGCAAGAGCGGCTCCTCCGGCTGAGCGGCCAGGGCCACCTCTCGATCACCACCCGCGCCCTCGAGGACGCCGCCAACCGGGTCAGCCGCTACCTGCAGATGCAGCTCCTGATCAACACGGTCACCGGCCTGGTCATCGGGCTGGGGGTGGCCGCGGTGGGGGTACCCAACGCCTTCCTCTGGGGGCTCATCGCCACCGTGATGCGCTTCATCCCCTACGTCGGCCCCTGGATCGGCGCGCTCCTGCCCATCGGCTTCACCTTCGCGACCTCCTCGGGGTTCAGCGAACCGCTGATCGTGACCGGCATCGTGGTGGCCGCCGAGCTGGCCGCGAACAACATCCTGGAGCCCTGGCTCTACGGGACCCGCACCGGCGTCTCGCCGGTGGGCATCCTGGTGATGGCCGTCTTCTGGGCCTGGCTCTGGGGTGGCGTCGGTCTGGTGCTGGCGACCCCGCTCACGGTCTGCCTGGTGGTCGCCGGTCGCTACCTCCCGCAGCTCGAGTTCCTCCACGTCCTGCTCAGCGATCAGCACGCCCTGCCGCCCTCGGCGCGGCTCTATCAGCGGCTTCTCTCGCTCGAGCCGGAGGAGGCCTCGGACCTGGTCGAGGACTTCCGGGAGAGCCAGGGCCGCGAGGCCCTCTTCGACGACGTGTTGATCCCCGCGCTCCAGCTCGCCGAGCGCGAGCGGCACGGCGACGAGCTCACCGACGAGCGCTCCCAGATGGTCTACGAGTCCTTCGCGACCTTCGTCACCGAGAGCGACGGCTCCCAGGACGACGTGGAGCAGGAGGGCCCGGTGCGGGTGCTCTGCGTCGGCGCCGACGACGTCGCCGACCACCTGAGCGCGGCGATGCTGGCCCAGGTGCTCCTGCACCAGGGGGTCATCGCCAAGACCATGCCCCAGGGCTTCACCGCCAGCGACCTCATCGAGCGGGTCGCGGTGGACAAGCCCAAGATGGTCGTGGTCAGCGCGCTCCCGCCGGCGGCGTCGATCCAGGCCCGCGACCGCTGCCGCAAGCTCCGGGAGCTCTTCCCCAACCTCCCCCTGCTGGTCGGCCACTGGTCGGGCGGCGAGGAGGAGCTGGACGACAACGCCCTCCGGCGTCTCCGCGAGGCCGGCGCGTCGCAGATCGTGTCCAGCCTGGCCGAGGCCAGCGCCCACTGCCGCGAGCTCGCCGGCGCCGACTCGGCGCCCCGCATCCTGGACAGCCTCCCCTCACCGGGGACGGAAGACGACGACGAGGACACCGCGGCGCCCTCGGGCCCCCGCAGCGTCGCCGAGGGCTGAGCTACTCGTCTTCGTCGCCGGCGCCGTCGTCGTCCTCGAGGACGCGCTCGGCCAGGGCCTCGACGAAGGCGGCGACGTCCTCGATCTCGATGACGGTCGATCCGCCGACGGCGCGCGAGAGCAGCTTGCCGTCCGAGTAGAACCAGTCGCGGTCGTTCTCGCCCTTCTTGGCGTAGTCCCGCTGGCGCGTGAGGAAGCGCGCGCCGGTGAACGAGCCGGGCCCGTCGCTGTCCGCGGGCCAGGGCCGCTCCCGGTCGAGCTCGACGGTCGCGAGGACCAGCAGGCGGTGGTAGAGGCCGCCGCCTCCCTTCGACTCCACCAGCTCCCCGAAGTCGTCGATGGACTCGGGCGGCAGGTGGCGATGGAAGAGGAGCGAGAGGATCTCCAGCTCCGTGCGGGCGGCGTGGGCTTCGAGGAACGCGGGATCGCCGGCGATCGCGACGTCGTCGACGTCGAGGATCTCGTACACGCGCTCGAGCCAAGGCAACGGTTGGGGGCCCATCGCGACTAGGGATACCACAGGCGAAATGGCGATGGAGCACAGGAACATCAGCAAGGACGGCACGCGCTGTCTGGGATCGGCGGGGGAGCGGGAAAACCGGGAGAACCGGGGTCGCTGCCCCTTCACGAAGTACCGACGGGACGATCGGGCGGAGCCTGATAGGCTCGCACCGAGCGGCGCCGACGCCGCGCCCACCGAGGCACCCGCCCCGGTGGTTTGGCACCGCGCATTGACTTGGAGCCGCGGAGCCGGAGGATGGATGTGATGACCCCGCCGCCCCAGACCTTACCCGACGAAGAACCCCGCCCCACCGGGTCGGTGGACGAGGGCGAGATCGAGGACGCCGAGCTCGAGGAAGACGACGAGCTCTCCGACGACCGCCTCGAAGCCGAAGCCAAAGACGACGGCGACGACGAAGGCAGCGCCGCCTCCGAGAAGAAGGTCGCCGCCCTCGCCAAGGCGAACTCCAGCCAGCTCGACCGCCGCGATCCGCTCGCGGTCTACATGCGCGACGCGCAGCGCTACCCCTTGCTCACCCGCGAGGAGGAGCACGAGCTCGCGGTGAAGTACTTCGAGGACGGCGACACCGACGCCGCCCGGAAGCTGGTCACCTCGAACCTCCGGCTCGTGGTGAAGATCGCCTACGACTACCGGCAGGCCTACAAGAACCTCCTCGACCTGGTCCAGGAGGGGAACATCGGCCTGATGCAGGCGGTGAAGAAGTACGACCCCTACCGCGGCGTGAAGCTCTCCAGCTACGCGGCGTGGTGGATCCGGGCCTACATCCTCCGCTACATCCTGAACAACCACCGGCTGGTGAAGCTCGGAACCACCCAGGCGCAGCGGAAGCTCTTCTTCAACCTGAAGAAGGAGAAGGCCCGCCTCGCGGCCCAGGGGATCGACCCCACCCCGGAGAAGATCGCCGACAAGCTCGACGTCCCGGTCAAGGACGTGATCTCCATGGATCGGCGGATGTCCGCGGGCGACGCCTCCCTCGACGCGCCGCTCCGCGGGGCCGATGACGGGCGACCGGTCAGCCGCCTCGACATGATGAGCGGATCCGGGCCGGCCTTCGACGAGGTCATCGCCGACGAGGAGGTCGGCGACATGCTCAAGGACAAGATCCACGCCTACGGCGCGACCCTCGAGGGCCGCGAGAAGGTGATCTTCGAGAAGCGGCTGGTGGCGGAGGATCCCCTCACCCTGCAGTCGCTGGGCGAAGAGTTCGGCGTCAGCCGGGAGCGGGTCCGCCAGCTCGAGAAGCGGCTCCTCCAGAACATGAAGGCCTACCTCCGGTCGGAGATGGGCGAAGCGGTGGACGTCTACGAGGCCTCGTGAGCGCGCCGGCGCTGTGGATCGTCGCCACGCCCATCGGAAACCTCGACGACATCACCCTGCGGGCCCTGAAGGTCCTCGGCGAGGTCGACCTGATCCTCGCCGAGGACACCCGCCGGACCGCGACGCTCTTGCGGCATCACGGCATCGGCACGTCGAGCCGGGCCTTCCACGCCCACTCGGCCGCCGGCGAGGTCGACCGCCTGGTCGAGCGGATGGTGGCCGGGGAACGCTTCGCCTTGGTGAGCGACGCCGGGACCCCGGTGATCAGCGACCCCGGCGTGCGCCTGGTCGCGGCCGCCCGGGAGGCGGGCCTGGAGGTCTCGATGGCCCCGGGGCCGAGCGCGGTGCTGGGCGCCCTGAGCATCGCCGGGCTCCGGGCCGACCGCTTCGTCTTCCTGGGCTTCCTCCCCCGGAGCGCCGGAAAGCGGCGCGCCGCGGTCGAGGCGATGGGCCGCCGCAGCGAGGCCTCGGTGCTCTTCGAGTCCCCCCAGCGGGTCGGCGGGCTCCTCGAGGTGATGGCCGAGCTCTTCCCGGAGCGCCGGGTCGCCGTGTGCCGAGAGCTGACCAAGCGCTTCGAAGAGGTCGCCCGGGGCCTGCCCGGCGCGCTGGCCGAGCGCTTCGCCGACGGCGCCCGGGGCGAAATCACGGTGGTGGTCGAGGCCGCCGCCGAGGAGGCGCCGGAGCTGGACGCAGAGGACCGGGAAGACTTCGTGCGCGCCGCGCTGGCCGAGGGTCAGCGGGTCCGGCAGATCGCCAAGGCCCTGGCCAAGAAGAGCGAGCTGTCGGCGTCGGAGGCCTACGAGGTCGTGCTGTCCGTCCAGCGCGACGCGAAATGAGGGAGCGGTCCGTGGGCGTCTCTGGTAGGGTCGAGGCGATGGGTGCGCGCGCCTTTCTCAAGCTTTTCTCCGTCTTGGCCCTGGTCATCTCCTGTGGGGAGGTGCCGCCCGCGGCGGATGTCGGCTTCTCGATCGCCACGCTCGACATGTCGCCGCCCGACGACCTGGTCTGCGTCAGCCTCTCGCGGAGTGACGAGGGCGGAATGCCCATCGCGCTCTTCGTGCGGAACCTGGAGTCCATCGACGACCCCGACGACGACGGCTCCAAGGAGTTGGTGGTCGACACCCTGCCCACCTACGGGACGCCCTTCGAGCTGATCATCGAGGGCTTCACCACCGAGAACTGCGCCGGAAGTGCCCAGTACGTGGGCCGCAGCGGTCAGATCCGGCTCCAGGCCGGGGAGCGTCGGGTCATCGAGATGGCGCTCTACGAGGCCCAGCAGGCCGAGGCGCTGCGGCGTGGCGAGGCGCCGCCCAGCGGGATGTTCCCCACCGCGACCACCCTGCCCGATGGCCGGGTCCTGGTCGCCGGCGGCTTCACGGATCTCGAAGACACCGACTGCCCGGCCACGGCGCCGACCGCGACCTGCTTCATCGGCACCGCCACCAGCGACGCCTGGATCTTCGATCCGGCGGCGGGCCGCTTCCACCCGGTGCAGGGCGGCATGATGGCGGCCCGGGCCGGGCACACGGCGACCCTCCTCGAGGACGGCCGGGTGCTCATCGCCGGCGGCGCGCCCGGCATGCGCATGGCCATCATCCCCGGCGCCGACGGCGCCGCGGCCTCCTTCGTGATCGAGCCTTACGCCGAAGACGCCGACGAAGCGGCCCTGGCGAGCTTCGAGATCTTCGAGCCGGAGGCCAACCCCGAGGTCGAGGACTTGGACCGGAACGGCGATCCCGGTCGGGGTGGGTTCGTGGGCCGCGCGGACGATCTGGAGACGGTCGGCCTCCTGAACCGGCCGCGGTTCCTGCATGCGGCCGCTCGCACCGGCGAAGGCACCGTGGTGCTCGCCGGCGGTATGGGTGACCTGGCCGCCCAGACCTACGAGGTCTTCGACCCGGCCCGCCCCGGTGGCTACGGCGTCTACGACAACACCGGCGCGAACCTGCAGGTCGCCCGGGTGCTGCCCTCGGCGGTCGCCCTGGAGACCGAGGACGGCGAGTCCCGGGTGCTGATCGTGGGCGGCATCTTCGCGATGAACAACGACCAGCTGGCCGAGGTCTGGGCCCCCGACGAGGAGTCCCTCAGCGGCGTGACCACCCCGGCCACCGACCTCCCCGGGTTCCCCACGGAGGCCGCCGAGGGCGTGAAGGAAGACCGCCCGCGCTTCTCACTGCTGCGCCCGCAGGTCGCACCCCTCGACGGTGGGTCCACGGCTCTGGTCAGTGGCTGGTACGGACCCCGGTGCCCGTCGGCCACCGAGCAGCCCGCCTTCGACGGCGCGGTGATGTGCCCGAAGACCACCGGGTCGTTCTTCCGGAACTACACGGTGAACATCGACACCGGCGCCACCGTGGACTGGCAGGCCTCCTCGAGCCGCTTCCAGTCCTTCGGCGCGACCGCCGTACTCCTCGATGGACGGGTGGTGGTCAGCGGCGGCATCCAGGACGGCCAGGCCATCACCACCAACTACCTGTCGATCTACCGGCCCTCGACCTCGGCGGACACCGGGCGCCCGGTCGCGTTCGGCGCGAACGCCACGCTCGCGCCCCGGGCCTTCCACGCGGCCACCGGGCTGCGCGGCGGCGGTGTGTTCGTCTTCGGCGGAGTGAGCATCACCAGCGGCACCACGGTCCGGCTGGCGGACATCTCCGGCGAAGCGTTCTTCCTTTGACCGCCACCGCGGTGGCCGATCTTGACCACCGCGGACGGCTTTCCCTAGGCTCGACCGCATGAAGCTCTCGGTGATCGCCACGCTGGCGGTGCTGCTCTGGGCCGCGCCCCGGGCCACGGCCCAGGACGAGCCTCTGCGTCTCATGCGGGAGCCCGGCGCCTTCACCGACGTGGCCGACGCCGCCGACGGCGACGACCCCTACGATCTGAACATCCGGGCGGCGTTCCGCCGGGTTCGGGAGACGGCCACCCTCCAGCGCCAAGAGGCCTCGGCGCTGGTCCCCGGCTACCGCGACGTGGCCGACTGGGAGCACGTCCGGAACCTCCTCGAGCTCGGCGTGGACTTCGGTATCTACAAGGACATCGCGCTCTACGCGCGGCTGCCGCTCGTCCTGACCGACACCCGATCCCTGACCGCGACGGGCACGGCGGCGAGCGAGGCGGGCGTCGCCGGCGACTCGGAGGCGCTCTTCCCCCTGCCCTTCGAGTCCCGGGAGCGCTCGGGCCTCGAGAACCTCACCGTGGGTCTGGCCTTCTCGCCGACCAACCAAGCCCGACATCGGTGGCAGCCCACCTGGACGGTGCTGCTCGAGGGTCGCTTCTCGATCGGGGATCTCATCGAGCCCTGCGCCGCGGGCGGCGACTGCGGCGACGGCATCAGCGACGGCACCCACTCGGTGGCCATCGAGAACCGTCTCTCGCGTCGCTACCGCTACGCCGAGCCCTACGGGGGCCTGGCCTTCCGCTTCGCCTGGGCCGGCCGCGCGAAGGACCGCTTCGCTCCCGGCGGCGAGCTCGCTGGGTACGTGCATCGGCGCCCGCCGATGCGCGGTCATCTGGCCGTCGGCGTGGAGATCATCCCCTGGGAAGAGCGGATGAAGTTCCAGCGCCTCAGCTTCGACCTGCGCGCGACCGGCACGTACATCTCCGAGGGCCGGGACTACTCGCTCCTCTACGACGCGCTGGGGACGAGCGCGCACTCCCTGCTCACCTCACCGAACTACGAGGGGGTCGGCGCCGGCTTCGCCTTCGCCGAGGTGCCCTTCAACGGGCTCACCGACGTGCAGGCTCATGGCGAGGTCACGGGCACGGTGGCGGTCCAGATGCGCGCGGCGCGCTACGTGAGCTTCCGCTTCGAGACCAACTTCACCTACGTGTCGCCGCACTTCGTGACCTTCACCGACGCCTGCAACTCGGGCGCCGAGGCGAACGGCGCGGACGACCCACGGGTCGGCGCCTGCTCCAACGGGCTCATCGATCCGCACTACCGGGCGGTCACGGACGCCACGGGTCAGCGCTTCCGCGTCGACGACGTCTTTCGACTCGGCTTCAACGTCAACGCGACCGTTCAGTTCTGAGGGTCGGGCGCCGGCGGGAGCTGGAGCCCGAGCAGGACGCGGACGTCGTCCCGGGTCGCGAGCGCCGGGTCCGGGTCCACGTCGAGCAGGAGCGCGACGGCCCGCAGGCGCTCGTAGCGGGTCCGTAGGACCTGCCGCTGCCGGGAGATGACCTGGCTGTGGGCGACGAGCTCGCGCTGGATCGCCGCCTGTCGGTCGGGAGCTCCCGCGGCCCGCAGCTGCCGGCGCTGGAGCTCCACGCCCCGCTCCCGCTCCCGGCGCGCGGTGTCGATGGTCGCACGTAGGGCGCGCTCCCGGCGCGCGAGCTCCGCGGCCGCCGCCTGCTCCGCGCCCGCGCTCTCCAGGTCGGCGCGCAGGCCCCGGGCGGCCTCCAGGTTTCCCACGCCCTCCACGGGGTCGGTGGCGCCACCGGCCAGGGAGCTCCCTGGCCGAAGCGTGATCACCCGCGGCCGCTGCTCCTCGACCGTCTCGCCGTCGTGGACCCGGCCGAGCCCGGCGAGCTGGAAGAAGACCACCCGCCCATCCGGGGCGGCGACGACGTAGACCTCCCCGGAGGCCTCGAGCACCAGGGTCCCCATGGGGGTGCCGATGCGGAGCGAGGGCCGGCTGGACCCGCCCATCGGCGGGAGCTGAGCGTGCAGCGCCCCGTGGGCCAGGATCACCTGCGCGGGGGCCTCCTCGCCGACGGCGGCCACGGTCCCGGGATCCAGCGTGATCCGGGCGCCATCGCGGAGGTCGAGGACCACGGCCTCGCTCTCCTCGAAGACCTCCAGGGTCTCTGCCTCCACCGGCCGGCCGATGTCCCAGCCGCTGACCACGGTGGCCAGCGGTCTCTCTTCGGGCGGGACCTCCGGGGGCGCTTCGTCGGGCGGGGCGTCGTCGCGCTCGGCGACCTCGGCTTCCACCTCGGCAGGCGTCGTCGGCTCCGCTTCCCGGGGCTCACCGCACCCGTCGCAGGCGGCGACCAGACCCAGGAGAGCGACCGGCAGCGCGCGTCGCATCAGCCGTCGAGATCGGGCTCGGTGGTCCGGGTGGCGGGATCGCCCTCGGCCATCTCCAGGGCGGCCGTGTCGACCCGCTGGGTCGGCTCGCCCAGGAGCTCCGCGGAGAGGTCTTCGGCGGCCAGCGCCTCCCGGGCCTCGCCGAGCTCGCGGCTGGTGTTCCGCAGTCGCTTGGCGAGCACGCCGAGGAAGCTCCAGAGCAGCTTCACGGCGACGTCGTGGTCCTTGCGAACCATGTCGAAGAAGTCCCGACGCTTGATGTGCAGGATCTTCGCCTGGTCCACGGCGGTCACGCTCGCGGAGCGGACGGCCTTGTCCACCAGGGCCATCTCGCCGAAGTGCTGGCCGGGCCCGAGCTCCACGATCATCGTGCTGCCCGAGTGGACCTTCACCTGCCCGGTGAGGACCACGAAGAGCTGGTCGCCGTCGTCGCCTTCCGCGACCACCTGGGCGCCGGGCTCGTAGGCCCGCACGTCGGTGATGTTCAGCACCCGCACCAGCTCCTGATAGGTCAGGAAGCGGAAGAGGGGCATCTGGTGGAGGATCTCCAGCTTGAGGTGGACCTCCCGGGTGAGCTTGTCGACGCCCTTCTCGTCGTCGGGCACCCGGACCACCACCGCGGTGATGTTGTCCTTGCCGCCCCGCTCGTTGGCGAGGTCGATGAGGTGCTGGGTGAGCTTCTCCTCGGGGATCTCCTCGAAGAGCGACTGGAGCTCGCTCTCCTCGAGGTAGCCGCTGAGGCCGTCGCTGCAGAGGAGGAAGCGGTCGCCGGGGAGCACGTCGAAGTCGAAGACGTCCGGCTCCACCGACTCGTAGACGCCCACTGCGCGGGTGACGGCGTTCTTGTACTGGACCTTGTCGATCTGCTCGCGGGTGAGCTTGCCGCGCTTGAGCAGCTCGTTGATCAGCGAGTGGTCCTCGGTGAGCTGATGCACCGAGCCCTGCCGGTAGAGATAGATCCGGGAGTCGCCGACGTGGGCGATGAACCCGCGGTTGCCGATGATCAGCAAGCCGTCGAGGGTCGTGCCCATGCCGCGCTTGGACTCGTCGGCGACGCCCGCGGCGTGCACGGCGGAACAGGCCTGCTGCACGGAGGCTTCCAGGAGCCGCAGGATGTCCTTCCGGGTCGTCCCGCCGTGGCCTTGCTCGAATTCGGTCAGCGCGTCGCGCTCGGCGGCGATGGCGTCCCGGACGACCCGGGAGGCCATCGAGCTGGCCACCTCGCCCGCGGCGTGCCCACCCATCCCGTCGGCGACGATGTAGAGGTTGAGCTTCTTGTCGACCAGGAAGCTGTCTTCGTTGGCCTCCCGCACCCGACCGACGTCGGTGGCAGGCCAGAAACGAACACCCCCTTCGGCGTTGACCGGTTCCGTCATGAAGGCGGCCATTCTCCCGGCCCTGGCCCCGCTTTGCAATAGCGCATCGCCATGGCGTTTTGCGTATCCTCCGGCCGATGCGGAACGCTGCCTCCCTCGCCCTCGTTTTCGGACTCGTCGCCTGCGGGCCCTCGATCCCCCCGGAGCAGACCTTGCGGAACCTCCAAGAGGTCATGAACGAGCCCGTCGACGACGCCGACGAGAGCGCCCGCTTCAGCCAGCGGGTCCAGGAAGTCGTGGAGAGCGACGCGCTCCAGAACATGAGCCGGCCGGAGGTGCAGGAACTCCTCGGGCGCGGCGACCCCTGCTCCCGTCACCCCCGGTGCATGGACAACGGCTTCGAGAACGACGACTGGTTCTACGACGTCGGTGCCCTGGGCGAGGGCTACCCCGGCCCGGTCCCCCTGCTCATCGTCGGCTTCGACCGCGAGGGCAAGGTGGTGCGGGTCTGGAACCTCCGGACCCACTGAGCCGTCAGAGTCCGGCGGGCGGGGCCGTGCTGATCTGATTGCGGCCGCCGCGCTTGGCGTCGTACATGGCAGCGTCCGCCCGGGCCTCCAGCGCCGAGGCGCTCTCGGCGCCGTCCCAGAGGGCGACGCCGATGGAGACCCGCTGGTCCACGTGGATGCCCTCGCCGCCGTCGAGGGGCTCGGACGCGAGGGTGGTACGCACCCGCTCCGCGACCCGCTCGGCGTCGTCCAGGGTGCAGCCCGGCATGACCACCACGAACTCCTCACCGCCGCGGCGGAAGAGCAGGTCTTTGCGGCGGATGGTCTGGCGCACGACGTCGGCGAAGGCGCGCAGGACCCGGTCGCCCACCGCGTGGCCCCAGGTGTCGTTGACGTTCTTGAAGTGGTCCAGGTCCATCAGCAGCACCGCGACCCCGGTCTCCTTGCCGGCGCGGAGCTCCTCTTCGAGCCGCGGCTTCAGGTAGGCGTGGCTCCAGCTCATGGTCTGGGCGTCGGTGAGCGCCAGGCGCTGGAGCCGCGCGCGCTCGATGGCGCCGATGGTGCAGTTGGCCAGGAGATGCCCGAGGACCAGGTCGTCCTCGGAGAAGTACCCTCGCGTCTCGCTGGTCACCGAGAGCGCCCCGATGACGCGGCCGAGGTTGGTCAGGGGCACCACGAGCAACGAGCCGATGGTGTAGGACTGTTCCTCGAAGGAGACGAAGCGCTCGTCGGCCTGGGCGTCGTCGAGGCGGGCCGGTTCGCCGGTGTCGACCACCCAGCCGACCACGCCCTGGCCCTGGCGAAAGGTCAGGGGCCGCTCCTCGAGACCGGCGCCGCTCCGGGCGCCGCAGAGGAGCTCGTGGCCGCTCTCGTCCAGGATGCGGATCGAGGCGTGTTGGCCGCCGAAGAGCTGGAGCGCCGCGTCCGTCGCCGCCGCGAGGGCCTCGTCCAACGAGAGATCGCCCGCGAGCACGGATGTCAGCTCGAGCAGGGTCCGAAGGGCCACCTCGGGTTCGCGCACGGCTTCGAGTGTTCGATCCCGCGCCCGAGAACACAAGGTGAACCCGGTTTCCAACCGGTAACATCCGACCCCTCACGAGATGGGGAGGGCCACCGAGAAGGTCGAGCCGTGTCCGAGCTCGCTCTCCAGCTCGAGGCGACCCCCATGGGCGTCGACGATGCGCTTCACCAACGAGAGCCCCAGCCCGACGCCCCCGGCGTCCCGGGCGCGGCTGCGCTCCACCCGGAAGAAGGGCTCGAAGATGCGCGCTTGGTCCTCGACGCCGATGCCCAGGCCGCGGTCGCGGACCCGGAACACGATCTCGTCGCCGTCCGCCGCCACCTCCATCGCGATGGGCTCGGCGGCGTCGGGCGTGTACTTGTCGGCGTTCTGCAGGAGGTTGTCGAGCACCCGGCGGAAGAGGAGCGAGTCCACCAGCACCGGCTCGAGCTCGGGCTGCACGTCCACCTCCAGGGGCCGCTGGCTCCGGGTCGCGAAGCGCAGGGCCGCGGCCTCGGCCAGGGTCGCGGGCGGCACCTCCTGCAGGCTGCCCACCAGCTCGGCACCAGCCGCGTCGAGGCGCATCGAGGTGAGGATCGAGTCGACGATCACCTCCAGCTCGGAGAGGTCCTCGGCGATGCCCGCCAGCGTCTGTCGCGCGTCCTCGCCCTCGAGCTCGCTGGCGATGTCCATGGCCACTCGGATCCGGGCCAGAGGGGTGCGCAGCTCGTGGGAGACGTTGGCCAGGAGCTCCCGCTCGGCGCGCACCAGGCGCTGGACCCGCTCGGCCATGGCGTCGAAGGACTGGGCCACCTGACCGATCTCGTCGCGCCGCCGGAGTCCGACCCGCGCGTCGAGGGCGCCCTCGCCCATCGCATCGGCCGCGCGGCGGATGGCTCCCAGCGGGCGGAGGATCCAGCGCGCGGCCGCGAGGGCGCCGAGTCCGATGATGAAGACCGCGGCCAGGAGACCCAGGGTCACCGGCACGGCGAGGGGCATGGGCGGCTTGCCGCGCGCGAGGAGCAGGTGCTCCCCGTCGACTTCCACCACGATGGCGCGCCGCGGAGGCGGTCCCCGATGGCCGAAGTGCGGACCCGGGGAGCGCGGGGGCGGCGCGTCGAGGTCGATCGGCGGCTCCACGGTGCTGGCCACCGGCCGCCCCCGGGCGTCGATCAGCGTCAGCTCGAGGTCGAAGTCGCCCGCCAGCTCGTCCAGCGCCGACGAGGGGTCGTCGCCCGCCGCCAGGGGACCCGCGAGCGCGGCCGCGGCGTCGCCGAGCAGCGGGTGCAGGTCATGGGGATGGCGCGGCGGCCGGGTCCAGGTCGCCAGCGCGGCGACCACCAGCGCGATGGCCGCGACCTGCCCCAGACCCAGCGCGCCGAGACGCAAGGCGAGGCGCCGCTCCTTCATGCCGGTCGCTCGGC
Source organism: Myxococcales bacterium UBA1660 (assembly GCA_002320815.1). Lineage (GTDB taxonomy): Bacteria > Myxococcota_A > Polyangia > Polyangiales > Houyiibacteriaceae > UBA1660. Next base: position 288,996 of record DCLA01000005.1, on the reverse strand, counting down.
GGCGAGCATGTAGCCGACGCCGCGGACGGTCTTGAGGATGCGGGGCTTCCGCGAGTCGTCACCGAGCTTCTGGCGCAGCCGGGAGACGTGCACGTCGATGGATCGATCGAAGGCTTCGTCCGGGCTCCCGGTGACCAGCTCGATGAGCCGCTCCCGGCCCAGCACCCGGCCGGCGCGCTCGGCCAGCGCGTGCAGGAGTCGATGCTCGTAGGTGGTGAGATCCAGCTCCCGGCCGGCCAAGGTGGCGGTCATGGTCTCGGCGTCGACCTCCAGGTCCCCCACGACGACCCGCCGCCGGCTCGGTCCGGCCTCGCCCCGGGCGCGCCGAGCCTGGGCCCGGACGCGCGCCAGGAGTTCCCGGGAGCTGAAGGGCTTGGTGACGTAGTCGTCGGCGCCGCCCTCGAGGCCCAACACCCGGTCGGCTTCCTCGCCGAGCGCGGTGACCATCACGATGGGCACGTGGCTCCGCTCGCGGATCTGACGGCAGACGGTCTGCCCGTCGGTCCCGGGGAGCATCAGGTCGAGGAGCACCACGTCCGGCTTCACCCGACCGAGCTCGGCGAGCACCTCGTCGCCGCGACCGACCCGGTGGACGATGATCCCGTGCATGGTCAGGTACTTGGCGGTGAGCTCGGCGAGCCGCTCGTCGTCTTCGGCGTAGAGCACGGTCAGCGCTTCGGTGGCGTCCGTCACGCTTCGGAGTCTGGCGGGCCCGGGCGAGCGGGCCAAGGGTCCGCAACAATTCGCAATACGGCGGCAACGCGGTCGCAGCGATGCCGTGCACAATTGGCGACCATGACTCCCTTCGATGCCAAGACGCTGGGGCGCCGCGAGGCGCTCCGGGTTCTCGGGGCCAGCGCTGCGGCCCTCCCCTTCCTCGCCGCCTGCGGTGACACCGGCTCGATGAGCGGTGTCGACGGAGGCACTTCCTCGGGCCTCGACGCCGCCACCGGCACCGACGCCGCCACCGGCACCGACGCCGCTACCACCGGCACCGACGCCGGCTCCGCCGACGAGTGGGCCTCCGGCGGTACGGCCTCGATGGCCGATCCCACCAGCTACCCCGATCCCTTCGAGACCATCGAAGCCGCGTCCTGCGCCTTCTACGCACAGTCGACGCTGGGCCCCTGCTACTACACCACCCCCGTCCGGCAGGACATCAGCGAGGGCTACCCCGGTCTCCCGATGAGCCTGCGGCTCCGGGTCATGAACGAGAGCTGCGAGCCCATGGAGGGCGCGCGGGTCGAGATCTGGCACACGCGCAACAGCGGCCTCTATTCCGGCGGCCCGAGCGGGATGTGCACCGACAACGACGCCGACGCATTGGCCAACCTCTACTTCCGCGGCGGGCAGGTCACCGACACCGAGGGCAAGGTCACCTTCGCCACCTGCATGCCCGGCTGGTACTCGAGCCGCGCGGTCCACATCCACTTCCAGGTCTTCCTGGCCGACGGCTCCACCGCGACGAGCATCTCGCAGCTCTTCTTCCAGCCGGACCTGCTCACCGAGGTCTTCTCGAGCCACCCCGAGTACTCGGAGTTCGGCCAGCCGGACACCTCGAACGCGCGCGACAACATCTACCCCGGCGTCGGCGACTCCGGTCTGCTCGAGTACGCCCGCATGGACGACGGGGCGATGCTCTCCTGGAAGGACATCATCATCCGCAGCTGATCGTTCGGCCGCCTTTTCACAGCCGCTTTCGCGGCGCGCGACCTCGGCACCCCACCCAATCCCCCCGACCCCGAGGTCGAGCGCCGCACCCTGCGCCGGGGACGAGCCATTTGGTTCGTCCCCGGCGCTTTTCCATCAGGGGTCGTCGGCAGGAGGGGAGCGAGGGGGAGTCGGGGCGGTCGCCTCGGCGCTGGTCGTCGCGACCAGCGTCGAGGCCACCGTCCCGGCGTGCCTCACTGGGTGAGCATCTGGCCGCTCATCGCGATCCACGCCGCGGTGAACATGACGACGACGAAGATGCGCTTGAGGAAGTCCGGGTGGATGGGCATGGCCGAGACCCTCGCAATCGGCGTGCCCGCGAGACCCGCGCCGAACGCATCGACGATCGCGGCAACGCGCCTCGCCCCGGGGCGAAGGGGGGCGGGCGCTCCGGCCCTCCGTAAAGCGTCAAGTGTCGCTTGACACTTTCCCGAGCCCACCGCAGGCTTCTGGTCATGAGAGTCCGCCCCCTCCCCGTCCGTCGGCTCGGCGACCGGCTTCGGCAGCTCGGCCAGGACGTCCGCTTCGCCACCGGTCGCCTGCGCGGCCGGCGGCCCTCGCCGACCATCGCGCGCCCCGTGCGGTCCCATCGCGGCGAACCGCGGCCTTCGCGGTCCATCCAGCCGCGGCCGGTCGAAGTCGTGCGGGTGGTCCGCGAGACCCCCGACGCGGTGTCCCTCTACCTGCGCGAGGCGGGCGGCGCCCCCTTGGCCTTCCGCCCGGGCCAGTTCCTCTCCTTCGACGTCGAGACCGGCGGGCGGGTGCACCGCCGCGCCTACTCGCTGGCGCACGCGGCGGTCCCCGGCCGCGAGGCGCACGTCACCATCAAGCGCGTCGAAGGCGGGAAGGTGAGCAACCACCTCAACGACCACGCCGCGGTCGGGATGCGCCTGCGCGTCCTCGGCCCCTCGGGGTCGTTCACGTTGGACGAGACCGCCGAGCACCTGGTGCTCGTCGCGGGCGGGAGCGGGATCACGCCCATCGCCTCCATCGCCGAGACCGCGCTGCTCGCCCACCCCGCGAGCCGGGTCACGCTGATCTACGGGAACCGCAGCGAGGCGGACATCATCTTCCGCGAGCGGCTCGCGCGGCTCGCCGACGAACACCCCGAACGCTTCCGGCTCGCCCACGTGCTCGAAGCCGGCGCGACGGACGCGACGGCGGCGACGGCTGGTCGCCTCGACGGCCCCACCCTCATGGCGCGCCTCGAAGCCCTGACCCACGCCGACGACGCGGGCACCCGCTATTACGTCTGTGGGCCCAGCGGGATGATGGACGCGGTGCGCACCGCGCTTGTCGCCGCGGGAGTCCCCACCGGCCGCATTCGCGAAGAACGCTTCGCGCGGCCCGAAGAGCGGACGAGCGTCGGACCCGAGCTGGGCGCCCAGCGGGTCACCCTGCGCGTCGACGGCCGCGAGCTGGAGCTCGTCACCGACGGCGACACCCTGCTCGAGGCCGGCCTGGCCGCCGGCGCGACCATGCCCTTCAGCTGCGCCATGGGCGGCTGCGCGGCCTGCCGAGTGAAGGTGGTCGAAGGCCAGGTGGTGATGGAGGAGCCCAACTGTCTCACCGCCGAAGAGCGCGCCGAGGGCTACGTGTTGGCGTGCGTCGGCCGCGCGGCGTCGCCGTGCGTGGTGGAGGTCGAGGGATGAGTCTGGGCGAGACCGACGACACCCCGCGCGCCGAGCCCCAGGCGACCGACGACGCCAAGGCCAAGGGTCGTGGGGACCATCACCTGCGGATGAAGGATCTGTGCGCCGCCACCGGCCTGGAGCGGCAGGCCATCCACTTCTACATCCAGCAGGGCCTCCTGCCGCCGGGCAAGAAGACCGGCCGCAACATGGCCTGGTACTCGGACGAGCACCTGCAGCGCCTGCAGCTCATCAAGAAGCTCCAGCACGAGCGCTTCCTGCCCCTCAAGGCCATCAAGGCCGTCCTCGACGGACGCGGCGAAGCCTTCGCGCCGGCCCAGCACCAGTTCCTGGAGCGGGTCCGCGACCGCCTGGCGCCGGAGCTGGTCGACCGGGCACCTCGGGACGAGCTGGTGGATGGCGAAGAGGTCTGCCGACGAGCCGGCCTGGAGATGCAGGATCTCGAGGAGGCCACCGCCCTGGGCATGTTGGGCTCCGAGCGGGGTCCCGACGGCGAGCTGCGTATCGCCGCCGGCGACGTCTGGATGCTGGAGACCTTCGGCGAGATGCGCCGCCTCGGCTTCACCCGGGAGCTGGGCTTCACCGTGGCCGACGTGGGCTTCTACGAGGAGGCCATGTCGCGGCTCTTCCGCGAAGAGATGCGCCTCCTCTCCCGCCGCCTCAGCCACCTGCCGCCGGAGCAGGCCGCGCCGATGATCGAGCGCGCCCTCCCCGTCATCCACACCTTCCTCACCCGCTACCACGCCCAACGCGTGCGCGACTTCTTCGGGAGCCTCTGAGCTCCGCGCCCGATCACCCAGGAGAGCCGACCATGGACCCCGAGAACCTGCTGAAGATCCTCCCCGACCCCGTTCGCCATCGCGTCGAGCCCTACTTCGACGCGCTGGAGGTCATGACCTCCGTCAAGGACCCCAAGGTCCTGGCGTCACTCGGTCCCGCCAGCGTGCGCGGGCTGGTCTTCCAGCGCGGCAAGCAGGGGCAGCCCACCCTGATCCCGGCCACCCACGACGCCTACTTCGACTGGAGCTACCCCAGCGACCAGCCGGAGATGCTCGAGCTCTACCGCCGCGCGAAGGAAGGGCAGTGGAACGGGGAGACCTACCTGCCCTGGGCCACCGACGTCGATCCCTTGGACCCGGAGGTCCCGGTGATCCCCGAGCACTTCCTGAACTTCGACGCCTTCGAGGAGTTCGGCGTGAAGCTCGACGCCCGGGAGCGGGCCCAGCTCCGAGCGGACATGCTCGCGTGGCAGCTCAGCCAGTTCCTCCACGGCGAGCAGGGAGCCCTCCTCGCCGCCGCGCAGGTGACCGAAGCGGTGCAGTTCTTCGATGGGAAGCTCTACGGTGCGACCCAGGTCGTCGACGAGGCGCGCCACGTCGAGGTCTTCCACCGCTACCTCGATACGAAGCTCGAGAAGCTCTATCAGATCAACGACAACCTCTTCGTCATCATCGACGCGCTGATGGGCGACTCGCGCTGGGACATGAAGTTCCTGGGCATGCAGATCATGGTCGAGGGGCTGGCCCTCGGCGCCTTCGGGACGCTCTACAAGCTCACCAAGGAGCCCCTCCTCAAGGAGCTCCTCCGGAACGTGATCCAGGACGAGGCCCGGCACGTCCACTACGGGGTCCTCGCCCTCCGCGAGCACGTGAACCATCACCTCGGCGAAGGCGAGCGCCGCGAGCGCGAGGACTGGGCCTTCGAGGTCGCGGTGCTGATGCGCAACCGCTTCCGGGCCTACGAGGTCTACGAGGAGTGGTTCGAGCACAAGCTCACCCGGAAGCAGTGGCAGCACGTGGTGGACACCTCGCCGGGGATGCAGGAGTTCCGGCACGTGATGTTCAGCCGTCTGGTGCCCAATCTCCGCGAGATCGGCCTGCTCTCGGACCGCATCCGGCCCCACTACGACCGGGTCGGCCTGCTGCGCTACATGGAGGGCAAGGCCGCCCACGAGGTCACCGGCGACCAGATGCTCGCCGAGCTCGACGGCCGGCCCCAGCTCAGCGCGGCCTGACCAGGGGTCTGCTACGATCGGGCGGTGAGCACCTCGGACCGGCCGACGACGGAGCTGGCGACCGACCCGCTGAGCGAGCGGGGCGACGGCCCCGCCCTCCCGCTCGTGGTGGTCTCCAGCACCGATCCCGGCGGGCTCCAGCGCCTCTCGCTGCGCCTCTACGGGCGCGCGCGGGTGGTGCCGGTGCGCAGCCCCCTGGACCTGAAGCGACTGGCGCGAAAGCACGTCGACTGCATCGTCCTCTTGGACGCCGCCGCCCCCGAGCTCGACCCCCTGGACGCCGCCACGGCGCTGGGGGTCCTCGGGCCCCGGGCCGTCGTGGTCTGGGGCGCGGCCCCCGCGCTCCGCGAAGACCTGGCCGAGGCGAAGACCACCGGCCAGTGGATCCACGTGGGCATCGACACCGAAGCCGCCGAGCTCGCCGAGCTGCTCAGCTCGCTCTTCGAGTGAGCCGACAAGCGCGCCGCGAGCCTTCGCTTCGCCGGCGCCCCGAGTTCAGAGGCCGAGCGCGTCCCGGTAGGCGCCGTCGTCGGGGCCGTTGTGGGCCCAGTAGTCGGTCAGGATGGCGTGGGTGCGCACCGCCCGGGTCACGCCTTCTTCGCCGGCCTGCCGCTCCTCCCAGCCGCGCACGTCGAAGGGAAAGGCTGGCTCGAAGTAGACGGTCAGGGTCCGACCGAGCTCGGGGTAGCTCACCTCGTAGCGGGTCAGCTCGGCGTCGGAGAAGGCCTCCTCGCGGGCGCGCTCCACCCGCGCCGTGGCCCGGTAGGGGCGAAGCTCCTGGTGCCGGAAGCGCAGGTAGTGCAGCGCGGGGATCAGCTCCAGCTCGCCGGTGGGTAGCTGCTCGGCGCCGAAGCGGCCGCGGACGAAGAGGCCGTCCTCGAGCATCGCCCCCGAGACCCGTCGGTCCTGGTCCCCCTCCGCCTGGAAGTACGAGCGCAGCGCGAGGGCCCACTCGTCGGCGTCGTCGCCCCGGCGCCGGTTGAGCTGCGTGAAGGCCTGGCCGCACCACTCGGTCACCGTGCTCGTGGCCTTGAGGGCCGCGCCCCGCTCCTCCACCTGGCCGAAGACCGAAGTCATCACGGTGTAGGGGTAGATGCCGGTGTCGAAGCGGCGGTAGGCGTTCAGCTTCAGCACGCCGACGTCGGCCTGGCCGTCGTCGAGCTCGTGCTTCACCTGCGCGTCGGGTAGGAAGGGCTCGGTCACGAAGACCAACACCGCGTGCCCTTCCCGGGGCGCGCCGTAGCGCTGTTGCTCCAGCCGGAAGCGGGAGAGCTCCGCCGCACCCTGGTACCAGTAGCGTTCGAACGACGGGTGCCGCGCGGCGAAGTCGACGGGGTCGGGCAGGTCGAGGGTCTCCCCGGCGGTCTCCTCGACGACCGGGGGGCGCGGCGGCGGGGTCTCGTCGCGACCGCCGCAGGCCAGGACGAGGAAGAGGGAGAACGAGAGCGGGAGACGCATGGGACGGACCTGAGGCCAATCCCGCGGGGTCGCCATGGCCGAGCCCCGCGGTCGGCGTCGAGCGGCCGCCGCCCGGTCGCGGCGCTCCCGCCGTCAGCGACGAACCGCGGGTCGCCGGGTGCCGGTGGTCGTCGAGCCGGTCCCCTCGAGCGCGCTGCCGGGCGTCGGAACGACCCCCGGACCGACCTCGATGGTCGGCGTGGCCGGCGTCGCCGGCGTGGTCGTGGTCGGGCGCCCGGCGAGCTGCCGCTCCAGCGCCGCGATGCGCGCCCGCGCCGTCGCCAGCGCGGACTCGGCCTGGGCCTTCTCCTGGGCGAGCCGGTCGCGCTCGGAGGTGACCTCGGCGATGCGCGCCTGGGCCTGCCGGAGCTGGTCCCCCGCCGACGCAGCGGCCGCCCGCGCGGTCTGCAGCTCGCTCTGCCGAGCGCTCACCTCGGCCTGGGCCTCGGTCAGTTCCCGGCGAGCCTGGGTGAGCTGGCGCTCGGTCGCCTGACCGGAGGCCTCGAGCGACTCGACCCGGCTCCGTGCGGTGGCCAGGTTCGAGCGCGCGCTGCTCAGGTCGACGTTGATCGACTCCACCCGCTTCTCGAGCTGGTCGGCCTCCCGGCGCGCCAAGGTCAGGCGACGCTGGGTGATCCCGAGCTGCCCCTCGGCCGAGGCGAGCTGCTCGGCGAGCTCGGTGCGGCCGAGGTTGGAGCTCTCGATCCGGGTGCGCGCGTCGGCGATCTCGCCCTCGAGGGCCTCGCGCCGCTCGGTCTCGTCTTCGAGGTTCTCCAGCGCCGAGCTGCGCTCGGCCTCGAGCAACGCCGTCTTCTCCGCCTGTTCGGCGGCCTGACTCCAGAGCTCGTAGGTGACGACCCCGAAGATGGCCAGGAAGGCCACCGCGAGCGGGCCGAAGATGCGCAGGTTCCGCATCCGGCGCGCGCGCACCTCTTCGGGTCGCGTGAGCACCTCGAGCTGGTCGGCGAGCTGGGCGGCGGTGGGCCGCTCGGTGGGGTCCAGGCTGAGCCACTTCTCGAAGTGGGGCTCGAGGAAGCTCAGCTCTTTGCTCGCCGGCAGCTCGGGCATCTCCAGCGAGCGGTCCCGGATGAAGGCGTCGATGGCCCCGCCGGTGACCTCCGGAGCCGTCGACGGCTCGAGGGCGTTGCGCAGGCTGAGCGCCAGCGCGAAGACGTCGGCGGCGGGACCGATGTGATAGAGCGGCACGGGGTCGCCCTCGCGGTGAGCGAACTGGGCCGCCACCTCCGGCGCGAAGTAGGTCGGGGTGCCGGCGATCACCAGCTCGGCGTCGGTGGCCGCCACGCCGAGGTCCAAGAGGACCGGGAGCACCTGCTGCTCCCCGAAGCCTTCGATGCGGGCCAGGAAGATGTTGTCCGGCTTCACGTCCTGGTGGCGGACGCCCGCCGCGTGCATCGCCGAGAGCGCCCGGGCCAGCGGCACGAAGATGCGCTTGGCCTCCTCGCGGGTCAGCGGCTCCCGCTCCAGGCGCGCCTCGAGGGTCTCGCCCTCGTACCAGGGCATGGCAAACCAGAGGCGCTCCTGGTGCCAGCCGTGGTCCTTGAACTGCACGATGGAGGGGTGGAAGACCGCCGCGATGAGCCGCAGCTCGCGCAGCGCCGCCTCCTTGGCCTTGGCGCCATGGGACTTCCGCTTGAGGATCTTCAGCGCGACGTGGTGACCGGGGACGGCGAGGTCCCGTGCCCGGTAGACGTCGGCGAAGCCACCGGAGCCGATGTACTTCTCCAGCTCCCACTGGTCGTCGAGGATCGTGCCGATGGGGACGAAGGGCTCGTCCTCGTCGCGCTCGGGGACTGCCGCCGAAGCGATCTCGCGCTCGACTCGGTCCAGCGCGAAGGCCTCGAGCAGCGCCTTGGGCAGGTCGAGCTTCCGGCCTTCCTTCTCGAAGAGGGCGCGCGCGTCGGCCTCCGCCTTCGTGAGCCGCTGGGCGACGGTCCCCTCGTCCTGCTGGAGGACGAAGGCCATCTCGGTCACCGAGAGCTCGCGGGCGTAGCGCAGCTCGAGGAGCTCGCGGTCGGCTGCGACGGGATCCGCCCGCAGCCGGCTCAGCCCGGAGAGGTACTGATCGCTCCGGTGGGGCGGCGGCCGGTACCAGACCAGGGTCCGCTGCCCCTTGGGTGCCGAGCCGGCCTCGCTAAGCTCCCGCGCCATGCGGAAAACCCGGGCTTTGATGCCCGGCGGCTCCAGGAGCTCGTCCACGCCCATGGCCGCGACCTGCTCTCGGATCTGGGCCAGGGCCTCCAGCCCCTTCTCCACCGAGCCCAGTCGAATGGTGAGGTACTGCCGGAGCCCCTCGGAGTAGTGGCCCAGCGCGTGGTGCTCGAGCACGTCGACCACCGTCCCCGCGGTCGGGGAGACCTCCGCGGCGGCACGGGCGGCCAGCAGGAGCGTGTCCTGCGTGGCGCGGGCAGCTTTGGCGTCGGCGGCGGTCACGAGCATCGGAGTCTACAGCGGCTGGAGGGGCGGTGCGTTCGAACAGACGCACCGGGACCGCTTTCGCTTCATCGCCGCCGGGCCGATTCCGCCGACACCGGAAGCCTGAACATCTCGTCATGAGCGGGTGGTTGCTCCCGAGGGGCGCCTTTGCCAACCTGCCCCTCGTGCGCTTCTTCCTTTCGTTGGTCCTCCTCGCGGCAGCCTGCGGCGACGACGACACGCCTCGGCCCGACGGCGGCCCGGGAGGCAGCGACGGGACCGACGGGGTCGAAGCCGCCCTCGTCTTGGGCACCGGCGTGACCCGCTTCGTGGAGGTCACCGAGGGCGGCGACGTCGAGCTGGTCAATGGCCCCCAGGGCGGCTGGCACGTGGACGTGACCATGCGGATCTACGGCCTGGATCCGCAGGAGCTGACGATGCGCATCGAGGGCTACGACGCGGCCACCGACGAGTCGATCGGGATCCCCATCGAGCGCGTGCTCACCGAGCGCCGGGTCCAGCCCGAGGACGACCACTGGCTCCGGGTGGGCGACCAGCTGATCTTCGCCATCGACAGCCCCGCGGGCGTGGTCGGGCGCGACGTGCGCATCGAGGCCCGGGTGACCACGCCCGAGGGCGAGCGCGCCGAGGCCGAGCTCGTGGTCCACGTCATCGACGAAGAGCCGTGAGGTCCGCCCTCGCGGCGCCCCTCGCGCTGCTTCTCGGGGCGTGTCAGGGAGCCGGGGACCCCCGCCCATCGGGAGCCCCGGCGGAGGTCGCGGCGCCGCCGGTGCTGGAGACCCCGCCCCCGGCTCTCGAAGCCGCGCCCCCCGACGACGAGCCGGCCGCACCGGCGGCGAACCCCGCCGTGTGGATCACCGGGGACGTCTTGCTCAGCGAGGCCGTGCGCGACTCGATGAACGCCACGGACGACCCGGCGGGCGCCTACGCCGAGGTCCTCGCGCCCATCCGCCGGCTCTGGGACGCGGACCCCGGCGGCTTCGTCCTGGTGAACCTGGAGACGCCGGTCGCGCGGATCCGCCGGCGAGCCCTGGACTCGGCGGAGCCCGTGAGCCGCGGCTTCACGCCGGTCTATCTCCAGGGCCCTCCCTGGCTCCCCGAGGCCCTCGCCCGCGCCGGCGTCGACGGGGTGATGCTGGCCAACAACCACGCGCTGGACCAGGAGCGCGAAGGCCTCGCCGAGACCATCGCGAGCTGCGAGCGCGCGGGCTTGGTGGTGACCGGCGCGGGCCATCATCCGCAGCACCGCTGGCCCATCGTGCTCGGCGACGAGGAGCGTCCCGGCGGGTCGCTGGCGGTGCTGGCCTTCTACGACGCCCACGACAAGTTCTGGGTGGACCCCGGCGAGGCCGCGCGCTCCTTCCTCGACGAGGAAGCGCCCGACCTGGTCGCCCGCGCCGCCGAGCGCCACCGGGTGGTCGTGGTGGTCCACTTCGTCGGCGAGCTCCGCGAAGTGCCCCTGCAGCGGTGGCGGCAGCGGGTGGACCGACTGATCGCCGCGGGCGCCGACGCGATCATCGCCCACGGCACCCACGTGCCGATGCGGGTGGAGCGCGTCCAGGGGGTCCCGGTGGCCTGGGGCCTGGGGAACTTCGTGGCCGACATGGGCCGCCAGGCGAACCCGCGCCACCACGGCGAGGACCTCCCCAAGATCCGCTCCCCGAAGACCCGCGAGGGGCTGGTCGCGCGGGTCGAGCTGCGCGACGGTGAGCTCGAGCTGAGCTTCCTGCCCACCTGGAGCGGCGACGACCGCTTCGTCCGCTGGCACGCCGGGCTCCCCGGCGAGGAAGTCGCCTTCACGCTCTCGCCGCTCTCCGCGTGTGGGCGGGCGCTGGAGCTGCCGGCGGCGTGGCCCGAGCCCTGGCGCGGCGAGGTGGCCGACTGGATCGACCGGCGCCGGGACCACCTGGTGCGCGTGAGCGGGCTCGTGCCCCGCGACTGTCGCGAGGGCGAGCCCACCTGGCTGGAGCTCCCGTGAGCGACGCCGAGCGGGCGATGAGCGGCCGGACGGGGACCCTGCTGGTCATCGCGTCGATGATCGGGACCGGGGTCTTCACCACCAGCGGGCACCTGCTCACCGACCTGGGCTCGCCCCTGGCGGTCCTCCTCTGCTGGCTCCTCGGGGGCGTGCTCGCGCTCTGCGGCGCCCTCGCCTACGGCGAGCTCGCGGTGCGCTACCCGGAGAGCGGCGGCGAGACCACGCTGACGACGCATCTCTACGGACCTCGGGTGGGCTTCGTGGCCGGCTTCGTCTCCGTGGTCGTCGGCTTCGCCGCGCCCATCGCCGCCTCGGCCCTGGCCTTCGGCGAGTACGCCGATCGCGCGCTCGGCGGGGGCTCTTCGCCCCTGGTCGGCGGGCTCGTCCTGTTGGCCGCGGTCGCCGTCCTCCACGCGCGCGGTCGCGGCGCGGTGCTCTTCCAGGACTCGTTCACCCTGGTGAAGGTCCTGGTCATCGGAGGCATGGCGGGCATCGGTCTGGTCAGCGGACACCCCCCGCACCTCGGCCACCGCGCCGACGAGGTCGGCTCGACCCTGCTATCCGGCGAGTTCGCGGTAGGCCTGGTGATCGTGAGCTTCGCCTATGCCGGGTGGAACGCCGCCGTCTACGTGGCCGGCGAGCTGCGCGACCCGGCGCGGACCCTGCCCCGAGCGCTGGCCCTGGGCGCCGGCGCGGTCACCCTGCTCTACGTGGTGCTCAACGCCGCGCTCCTCATGGCCGCGCCGGCGTCCGCGCTCGCCGGCGAGACCGAGGTGGCCCACGTGGCGGCGGCCACCCTCTTCGGCGACGGCGCCGCCCGGCTGGTCAGCGCCCTCATCGCCCTGGGGCTGCTGAGCACCGTGGGCGCGATGGTGATGACCGGCGCGCGGGTGGCGGAGGCGCTCGGTCGCCGGCACCCCGGGCTGGGGTTCCTGCAGCGCGGGACCGCGGCGCGAGCGCCGGCCGCGGCCACCTTGCTCATCGGGGGACTCGCGGCGGCCATGGCCCTCTCCGCCGGCTTCGAGGCGCTCCTGGTCTACACCGGCGTGACCCTCTCGCTCTTCGCCGCGCTCACCGCCGCCGGGGTCTTCGTCGTCCGGCGCCGGGACCCGGGCCACCCCAGCCGAGCCGCCAACCCGCTCCACCCGGCCTCCACCCTGCTCTTCCTCGCCTTGAGCGCTTGGATGATCGTCGCCTCCCTGGTCGCGCGTCCCCTGGCCGCCCTGGCCGCCGGCGGCACCCTCCTGCTCGGTCTCCTCCTGGCCATCCCCTTCACCCGCGCCGACCGCTGACGAGTCCCTCCGGGGGGGCTTGTGTTCGGTTTCGGCTCGGCTTTGAATGGCGCCATGCACAGCCTCCGCGCCCTCCATCAGCAGCTCCGCACGGGCGCCGTCCGCGCCCGGGATCTCGCCGAGGGTGCCCTGGCTGCGATGACCCACGACGCCTACCGCGCCGTGGACCCCGACCGGGTACGAGCGGCGGCGGAAGCCGCGGACGCGGCGCTGAGCGTCGGCGCGGACCCCGGACCCCTGGCAGGGATCCCGGTGTCGGTGAAGGACCTCTATGGAGTCCCCGGGTACCCGACCTCGGCGGGCACCGGGGTGGACCTCCCGGAACGCTTCACCGTGCCCGGCCCGCTGATCCGTCGCGCCCTGGACCAACTCGCGGTGGTCACCGGGAAGACCCACACGGTGGAGTTCGCGTTCGGCGGCATCGGCACCAACGCCCACACCGGCACGCCCCAGAACCCATGGGATCGCGAGCGGGTCCCCGGCGGGTCGAGCGCCGGCGCCGGGGTGAGCCTCGCCGAGGGGAGCGCGCGCTTGGCCTTCGGCACCGACACCGCCGGGAGCGTACGGATCCCCGCGGCCTGGACCGGCACGGTCGGCCTGAAGACCACCGCGGGCCGTTGGTCCACCCAGGGCATCGTGCCCCTGAGCCGCACCCTGGACACCGCGGGCATCCTCACCTGCACCGTGGACGACGCCATCTTCGCCTTCCAAGACCTGGACCCGCGGAGCCCGCGCATCGAGGACCGCTCGCTGCCGGGCATCCGCATGGGCGTGGGGCGGGACGATCTCTTCTGGACCCGGCTCTCGCCCGGCGTGGCGGAGGCGGTCGAGGCGGCCATCGCCGACCTCCAGCTCGGCGGGGCCCTGGAGATCCCCTTCACCCTGAGCATGGTCGAGGGCGCCCAGGAGCTCTTCGGCGTCGGGGGCCCGGTCGCCGCCGAACTCTACCACTTCCTGAGCCGGCAGCTCCCCGACCGGTTCGAGGCGCTCCACCCCAACGTCCGCTCGCGCATCGGCGACGCCGGCAACCTGCCCACCCACGAGTACCTCTACCGCCTGGACCGGATCCGCGAGCTCGGCGCCGAGGCGAACGGCGCGCTGGCCGAGGTCGACGTGCTGATCACGCCGACGGTCGCCAACACGCCGCCGACGGTGGCCTCCCTCGAGGATCCCGACCGCTACCGGGAGCAGAACCTCCTCTGCCTCCGCAACACCGCCATGGTCTCCTACCTCGGCCTCTGCGCCCTCTCGCTCCCGGTGGGGACCGACCGCGCCGGCATGCCCGTGGGGATGCAGCTCGTCGCGCGAGCCCATCGGGAGCCCGAGCTCCTCGCCGTCGCCCGCGCCTTCGAGCGCTGCCTGGGCCAGGCCCCCGAGCGCCTGGGAACCCCCTGAGACCCCAATTGCGAAACCCCGCGCCCAAGGGGACGCGGGGTCTCGTCGGTGCTGCCGATGACGGCGGCTCGGGCGCCTAGTTCAGGTAGCCGAGCTCGCGGAGCTGCTGCTGCAGCTCGTCGTCCATCTGGACGTCGCCGGCGGTGTGCCGCTGCCCCTGCCGCTGCTCGGCGTTCAGCCAGTCGCTGCGGTCGGTCGCGGCCAGGAACTGCCCCTGCATGATGCGCAGGTAGCGGGCCGCGATGGGGTGGGACTCGAGGTCGAGCTGGGTGTTCTCACCCGGGTCGTGCTCCAGGTCGAAGAGGCTGCTCGTGAGGTTGCCGCGCACGATGAGCTTCCAGGGACCGGCCATCATGACCCGCCGCTCGTCGAGGAACTCGCTCATGGCCAGCTCCGGACCCTGCCGGGTCGCGCCGTGGAGGAGCGGGACCAGGCTGCGCCCGGCGATGCCGCTCATGGGCTCCAGGCCAGCCAGGGCGACGACGGTGGGCGCCAGGTCGATGGTGCTCACGCGGGTCGGGATCCGGCTAGCGGGCACCTGCCCCGCGCGGTGCACCAGGAAGGGCACGTGCAGGAGCTCCTGGTAGACCGAGTGGCCGTGACCCCAGGAGCCGTGCTCCTGGAACTCCTCGCCGTGGTCGGCGACGAAGACGAAGACCGTGTCCTCCCAGAGGCCGGCTTCCTTCAGGCGCTCGATGAAGGCGCCCATGTGCCGGTCGTGCTGGGTGATCTCGCCGTCGTGGAGGGCCTGCAGGCGGGTGATGTCCGACTCGGTGAAGGTCACCCGCGGCGGGTTCCGCTTGGCGTCGTGGAGGAGCTCCCCGGTCATGCGGGGCTGCACCTGACCGGCGTAGTCCGAGCGGGAGTCGTACATGGAGACGAACTCGTCCTCGGGGTCGTAGGGCACGTGCGGGTCGATGGTGTGGACGTAGAGGAAGAAGCGCTCGTCCTTGTGCTCCATCGCCCAGTCGCCGGCCTCCCGGAAGACGTCCTCGGCCTCGCTGGAGGCGCCGGGCTCGCGGATGAAGTTCTTGTAGCGGTCCCAGCCCTGGTCGAAGCCGAAGCGGTCGGAGACGTAGCCGTTGGCGATGAAGCCGCCGGTGGCGAAGCCCTGCCCGTCGAAGTGCTCGGCCAGGGTGGTCACCTCGTCGCTGAGGACCGCGCCCTGGGTCCGGGCGCCGTGGTCCATCGGGTGGAGACCGGTCAGCACCGCCGCCACGGCGGGCTTGGTCCAGTTCTCGGTCGACTGGGCGGCCTCGAAGACCGCGCTGTCCTCGGCGAGCTCGTCGAGGACCGGGGTGCGCACGCGGCTGGACGGGTTGAAGACCCGCAGCTTCGAGGCCCGGAGGGTGTCGCAGAGCACGACGACGACGTTCTTGGCCGACTCGGTCTCCGGGATCTCCCGGGGCTGCACCACGATCCGTGGCTCGGCCCAGGCCACCCGGCCCTGGCCGCCAGTGGCCTGCAGCTCGACGCGCACGATCTTGCCGGCGAACGACGCCAGGTCGACCTCGCCCGGCTCCCATTCGGCGCCGAGGTTGCGCGCAAAGACCTCGCGGCCCTGAGCGCCCTCGGCCTGCACGCGGATCCGCGCTTCGCCGCCGGCCTCGCCCTCCTGGGCCACCGCGAAGGTCAGCTTGCCGCCTTCCGGGACCTCCACGTAGAAGCTCGCCGTCGACGGGGTCGCCAAGGTGATGGCGGTCTTCTCGACGCCGCCCATGAGGGCCGCGCCCACGTAGGTGCCCCAGGCGGGCGCCACGAAGGAGCCGCTCGGCGCCGAGCTCCCCTCGGAGATGCGCACCGAGTCCACCTGCACCGCGACGTCCTCGCCGCCGATGTTGGTCACGCCCCCGAAGGTGAGCATGAGCTGGTTGTCGCCCTCGTGGAGGTGGGCGGCGGGCAGCGCGAAGCCGACCTCCTGCCAGCTCTCGCCCTCGAAGAAGATCGACTGGATCTGCTCGCCGTTGATGTAGGGCGTGAGCGCCCCGGTGCCCCGCGGGCGCACCTGGAGGGTCACGTAGCGGTCGCTGGCCTGGTCGGCGTGGAAGAAGACCCGGCCCCGGCGTCCGACGTTGGCGAAGGTGCGGTCGCCGTCGTGGCCCCGGCTCCCCCAGCCCGCGTTCCAGTCGCCGACGGTGTACTTGTTCTGCGCCGCGGTCCCGAAGTCGATGAATAGGCCCGCCTGGTCGATGTCCGCCAGGTGCGCTCTCGCCAACAGATCGGTGTGGACCGGCCCGAGCGCGCCCGCGCCTCCACCGGCCGCTTCGGCCTCGTCGTCATCGCAGCCCACGGCCGCGATACTCATTCCCGTTGCAAGGCTCACGACCACCGTGGCCGTGAGGAAGTGCTTCGCCCAGCGCTTCATCCGGTCGCCTCCACCCCCCGCCTCGGGGGTTTCCTGTTCTCGTGCACGAACCGAAAGGCCCGCATCTCGGCGCTATCACGGGGGCCCGAATGGCCCCAAGAAACTGGCGTTGCGTGGCCCCGGGCGGCCGTCTAAGGTCCGGCGGTCCGTCCGTGGAACCACTGGGGAGGGGTGACGGGGGCGGCGTCCAGTAGCCCGTGGTGCGTCGACCGGCCGTCGGCGATGCCCCCCTCGAGAGGAATCCTTCGCATGAGCACCTTCCGCCTTCCCCTGAGCCTCGTCCTCCTGGCCGTCCTCGGCTGCAGCGAGTCGACGACGGCGCCGGCCGACATGGCCATCACCTTCGACGCCCGGCCCCAGCCCGATCTGGGCCCGCCCGACCTCGGCCCGGTGCCCCCCGGACCGGGCACGGCCTGCGCTTCGGACGAGGACTGCGCCGAAGGCGGCTACTGCCTGAGCAACCTCTTCGGCGGCCCCCTGGCCGACGGCTACTGTTCGGCGGACTGCACCAGCGACGAGGACTGCGGCGAGAGCGGCTACTGCGCGATGACCCGGGGCGGCGGCGTCTGCCTCGGCACCTGCGATCCGGCGGACACCGCCTCGTGCCGCGACGGGTACGGCTGCGGCGTGAGCTACTTCGGCGCCGACGTCTGTCTCCCCGGCTGCCAGACCGACGCCGAGTGTGGCGAGGGGAGCGCCTGTGATCCCTTCGCCGGCGACTGGGGCGTGGGCGGCTGCTACGACACCGACTCCCAGGTGGGCGATCCCTGCTCCGACACCGAGCAGTGCCCCGAGAGCGGCTACTGCGTCGACGAGCGCTTCCAGGGGTGGCCCGCGGGCTACTGCGGTGTCCTCGGCTGCGACCCGGAGGCCGACACCGGCTGCGACGAGGGCGACCACTGCGCCTTCGAGCTGAGCACGGGCGGCGGGGGCAGCGTCGGCCTCTGCGCCAAGGGCTGCGAGACCGACGACGACTGCCGCACCGGCTACGCCTGCGAGCCCGCGAGCAGCCACCCGGACCGGATGGTCTGCCAGCCCGCGTGTCAGTCGGACTCCATCTGCTCGGTCAGCGGCAACGTCTGCAACGCCGGCCTCGGGACCTGCGACGAGCCCTTCGTCAGCGGCCAGCTCGGCGACTCCTGCAACTTCAGCAGCGGCGGCTGCACCGGTGGCACCTGCCTGCGCGAGTTCGACTACGGCTTCCCCGGCGCGCTCTGCAGCTACCTCGGTTGCACCGTGGGCCCGGACGCCGAAGACGGCTGCCCCGACGACGGCGTCTGCGCGGAGCGCGGTGGGTCCACGCTCTGCTTCGCCTCCTGCGGGACCGACGACGACTGCCGCGACGGCTACGCCTGCCGCGCAGTCGACGCCGCCGACGCCACCCGCGGCATGGGCTGCTTCCCCGCCTGTGAGAGCGCCGACGACTGCGCCAACGACGAGTTCGCGTGCAACGTGGGGACCGGCCTGTGCACCGAGCCCTACTCCGACGCCCTGCTCGGCGAGCCCTGCGAGACCACCTCCGACGACTGCACCGGTGGCCGCTGCCTCTCCGAGGCCGGCGCCGGTTGGCCCGCGGGCACCTGCACCGCCGACGGCTGCGCCCTGACCGGCGACGTCACCGGCGCGGCCTGCCCCGCCGCCGGGGTCTGCGTGGACGACGGCGACGCCGACGACTTCGGCTACTGCCTGGTCGCCTGCACCGTGGCCACCACGAGCTGCCGCCCCGGCTACGCCTGCGAGGCCCTCGAAGGCAGCGCGACCGAAGGCGCCTGCCAGCCCGCCTGCACCCCCGGCGACTGCGGCACCGGCTTCGTCTGCAACGACACCACCGGGCTCTGCGAGACCGACTGAACCTCGCCTCGCCGACGAGCGACGCCCGGCCCGCCTCGCGCGGCGCCGGGCGTTCTCGTATGGGGCCGGGTCAGCTCTCCGGGGCCGCCGTCGGCAGGAGCATCACGAAGCGCCCGCCGCCGTTGCGGACCTCGTAGGTCAGGGTGCCGCCGTTGGACTCCACCAAGCCGCGGGCGAGCGCCAGGCCGAGACCGAGGCCAGCGATGCGCTGGCCCGACGGCGCCTTCACCGCCCGGAAGGCGTCGAAGATGAGGCGCGAGTCGTCGGCCCGGAGGTCGCCCGCGTGGATGTCCATGCGCACGTGGTCCTGCGCCTGCCGGGCGTCGAGGTACACCGTGCCCGAGCGGGCCATCCGGCCCACGTGGATGAGCAAGCTCCCGAGCGCCTGGGCCACCCGCTCGGCGTCGATCCAGAGCGGCGGGAGCCCGGCGTCGATGCGCGGCTCGAGGGCGATCTCCGCGCGCCCCAGCCGCTGCCGCGCCTGCCCGATGGCGTTGCCCATCAAGGTGGCGGTGGCCAGCCACGACTTCTCCAGGGTCAGCCGCCCCGCCTCGAGCCGCGCCGAGTCGAGGATGTCGGTGACCAGTCGCGCGAGCTCCTGCCCCGACTCCCGGATGGCCTCCACGCTCTCACGTTGGCCCTCGGTGAGCGGTCCATCGAGCTCCTCGCCGAGCACCTCGGCGAAGCCGGTGATGGAGTTCAGCGGGCTCCGGAGATCATGGCTCATGAGCGCGACGAAGCGGGTCTTCAGCGCCCGGGCCTGGCTCACGCTGTGCCGGGCCCGCTCCTCGGCCTGCGCCATGGCCGCGTAGCGCGGGGCCAGCTCGGCCACCGCCTCGGCCACCGGCTGGGCCGCCGTCGTGCGCATCGCGGTGGGCGCCGCGGGGACCACCGAGGCCTCGCTCCAGGCGGAGCCCGCCGCGGCCAGCGCGGCGTAGGCGCGGAGGTCCTCCAGGTCGTCCACCACCAGCCGACCGAGCCGGAGACCCCGGACGTACGCGATGGCGGCCGCGGCCAGCGCCACCAGGAAGGGCGCCAACGGGGGCAGCGCCGGCACCCGCGCCGCGGCCACCGCGCCGGTCACGGCGACGACCGCGAAGGCCACCGACGCCGCGCGCGCGCCGAAGGTCGAGGCGAGGAAGCGGCTGGTGGACACCGGCACCGCGGCGGGCGAGATGCGGTCCGTCACCGCCCCCAGGATCGCTCGCCAGGCGATGCCCACCCGCACGCCGGCGGTCTGCAGGGAGGCGAAGACGGTGATCTCGAAGAGCGCCCAGGGTCGCGACGAGAACGTCGCCCCGGGAACCACCGCCAGCCCCAGGAGGGAGAGCGCGACCCCGATGGCCGTGGCCATGGTGACCAGCCGGCTGGCGGCGAAGAGGCGGATGAAGTCCTCGGCCTCCGGCTCCCGCCCGTGGTCGATGCTCGCGCTGGCTCGCCGGAGCCCCGGGAAGACGAAGGCCAGCGCCGCGCCGCTCGCCAGCGCGCTGCCGGCCAGGACGAGGGCCAGCGCCCGGAGGCCCCGCAGCACGTCGATCCCCAGCAGGGGCAGGCTCCCGAGGGCCACCAGCGCGGCGACGCCGACCCAGAGGAGCCAGGCCGCGACGAGCCGCAGCAGAAGCCGCGCGACGGTCGGCCTCACGCGTCCTCCCGGAGATCGGCGCCGATGGGGCCGGAAACGGGGAGCCGCACGGTGAAGATCGAGCCCTGGCCCTCTTCGCTCCAGAGCATGATGCGACCCTCGTGGAGCTCGACGAGGCGCCGCACGATAGCCAGGCCCAGGCCCGCTCCGACCTGTCGGCGGCCCTTGCCGAAGCGCCCGGGCGCCTGGAGGAACTCGTCGAAGATGGTCTCCTGGGCCGACTCCGGGATCCCCATGCCGGTGTCTCGCACCTCGACCGTCAGGGTCGTGTCGCTGACCCGCACCACGACCTCCACGTGGCCGGTCTCGGTGAACTTCACGGCGTTGGCCACCAGGTTGGTGAAGACCTGGCGCAAGCGCTTGGGGTCGCCCACCAAGGGCGCCCGGTCCGGCGCGCGCAGGCGGATGCGGAGGTTCTTGCGCCGCGCCTGCGGTCGCTGCTCGCTGACCACGTCGTGGAGGATGGGCACCAGATCGGTGGTCTCGACGTCGAGATCGAGCTGGTGGGAGACCGCCGCGCTCAGCTCGATGACGTCGTCGAAGAGACTCTGGAGATGGCGCCCGGAGCTCAAGATGATCCGCGCGTCTTCCCGCTGGCTCTCGGTGAGCTCCCCGTCGATCTCGCTGAGGAGCACGTCGGCGAACCCGAGGATCGCGTTCAAGGGCGTGCGCAGCTCGTGCCGCACCGCCATCAGGAAGGCGTCCTTGGTGGCGTTGGTGTCCTCGACCTCGCGCCGCGCCTGCCGCTCGCGGTCGAGGGCCGCCCGGAAGCGCGACCGGAGCTGGTCCAGCGCTCGCGCCAGCGCGCCGATCTCGTCCCGGCGGCGCATCCGCAGTCGGGCCCGGGCCGGATCGGTGCCCATGCGGCGCACCCCGACGCCGAGGCGGCGCAGCTCCGCGTCGACGCCGCGCACCCAGGTGTGGACCACCCCGGTCCCCGCCACCGTGAAGGCGACGCCGCTGGCCAGGATGCCGCCCAGCGCGAGCAGATCGGTCCCCACGGCGGCGGCGAGCCCCACCGCGGCCAGCGTGGCGAGCCCCCCGAGGTACGCGAGCGTCAAGGTGAGCTCGCGAACCACGGGGACCGGCGACGCCGGCCGGCGCGGCGGCGGGGGCGCCTCCTCCGTCATCTCAGCGCAGCAGCGGGTGCTCCGCCCCGAGGGCCGAACGCCCCTGGTCTTCCATCTGCAGCGCGCGGTCGATGCGCGCCGCGGCGTTGATGAGCCCCAGATGCGAGAACGCTTGGGGGAAATTGCCCAGCGGCTCCCCGCTGCTCACGTCGACCTCTTCGGCCAGGAGGCCCAGGTGGTTGGCCGCCTCCGCGTTCTGCACGAAAGCCTCGTGAGCCTCGTCGAGGCGACCGGCGAGGGCCAGCGCCTCCGCGAGCCAGAAGCCGCAGAGCACGAAGGCCCCCTCGGCGCCGCCCACGCCATCGTCGACGTGATAGCGGTGGACGAAGGCTCCGTGGGCGAGCTCGTCCCGGATGCGCGCGATGGTGCGGGTGATCCGCTCGTCGTCCGGCGGCAGGAAGCCGTGGATCGGGAGGAGGAGCAGCGCCGCGTCGACGTGGTCGTGGTCGTAGGCGGCGACGAAGGTGCCGGCCTTCGCGTCGAAGCCGCGGGCGCAGACGTCCTCGTGCACGGCCACGGCCTGCTTGCGCCACTCGTTCGCCAGCGCGTCGTCGCCGAAGAGGTGGGCCAGCTCGGCGCCGCGCTCGAGGGCGACCCAGCTCATCAGCTTGGAGTGCACGTTGTGACGGACTCCGTCCCGGGGCTCCCAGATGCCGTTGTCCGGCTTCTGCCAGTTGGCGCAGACGTGCTCGCAGACCCCGCGCAGCGTTCGCCACGCCCGGAGCGTCAGCGAGCCGCCGCCCCGCTCGTAGACCCAGGCGGCGTCGAGGAGCGCGCCCGCGGTGTCGAGCTGGATCTGGTCCTTGGCCCCGTTGCCGATGCGCACCGGGCTGGACCCCCGATATCCGCTGAGGTGCCCCAGCTCGCGCTCGGTGGGCACCTTGTCCCCGTCGAGCGTGTACATGATCTCGAGGGGCTCGCCGGTGCAGAGGGTGTCGCGGACGAAGTGGAAGAAGTCCCGGGCCTCGGTGACCGCGCCCACCAGGTTGGCCGAGCGGATGGCCATGGCGCTGTCGCGGGTCCACGAGTAGCGGTAGTCCCAGTTGCGCACGCCCCCGATCCACTCGGGCAGGCTGGTCGTGGGCGCCGCCACCATCGCGCCCGAGGGAGCGTAGAGCAGCAGCTTCAGGAGCAAGGCCGAGCGGATGACGTGGTGCCGATAGGGGCCCTCGTACTGGAGCGCGTGGGCCCACTCGCGCCACCGGGTCCGCGTCTTGCGGAGGTGCTCCATGGGCCGGTAGGCGGCGATGGGCTCGGGCCGCGGCGCGTCCCAGGTCATCACCAGCCAGCGGGACTCGCCGCCCCGGATGCGGAAGTGGGCTTCCATCCCGCCGGCGTCCCGGGGCTTCCACTCGGTGTGCGAATGGGCGTTCTGCGAGAGCACTACGGCGAGCCGCTCCCCCTGGTCGCCCTCGGCCATGATGCCGTGGTCGCCCGCGTGGAAGCGGGTCTCGCCGCGCCCATAGTCGAAGCGCGGATCGAAGATGGCTTCCAGCTCGACCTCGCCCTGGACGCACTGGATGCGGCGGTGGACCTCGTGGAGGCAGAGCCGTGGATCACCGGTCCAGGGCATGTAATCAGTGATCCGGACGATGCCCTTCCCCGGCACCTCGAAGAGGGTCTCGAGGACGTTGGTCGAGGGATCGTAGCGCTGGAGGCTCTCGAAGCTGGCCCGGGGCCGGATGGCGTGGAAGCCGCCCTTCTCCTGATCGAGGATGCGCGCGAACACGCTCGGGCTGTCGAAGCGCGGCATACAGAGCCAGTCGATGGCCCCGTCCGCGCTCACCAGGGCGGCCGTGTGACCATCCCCGATGACGCCGCGGGCGCCGATGGGCAGGGCTTCGCGGTCGAGGTCTTCCTCGTGAAAACGGAACGGGCGCTGCAGCCGCCGGGCGGCGCTATAGAGATCCACGCGGCGACGCTAGCACGTCGAGCGGGCCCGTCGCCTGCGGCGCACGAGGACGACCAGCGCGCCCAGGATCCCGAGGCCCAGCGCGCCGGAAGGGCGATCCTTCCCCACGGCTCCGCTCGCCGAGCAGAGCCCGTTGAAGAAGGCCCCCTGGATGGGCTCGAAGCACACCGGCTCCATGTCGTCGTCGACGTTGCCGACGCCGTCGACGGCGTGGATGACCACGCACGCCGGGTCATGAGTACGCTCCTCGGACAGCACGAACCCCAAAGGGATCTCGTCGTTGCTGCTCGCGCGCTCCCGGAGCACCAGCTCCGGCGCCTCGAGGTCCTCCTGGCGCGCCAGGTAGACGAGCAGCTCCACGCTGGACGTCGGGCCGTCCTCGGTCACCCCCGCGAGCAAGAGGTCCACCCGGTAGCCGCCCTCGGACTCGCAGGTGGCGCCGACCTTCTCCGTCGACGGCGCCGACACGGAGCCCAGCCGAGGAGGCCCGCTGTCGAAGCTGGCCCCGGTCTCGAAGTCCGCCTGCAGCGAGGTGAGCGCGTCGAGATCCTCGGCCACGATGGCGTAGCGCTGGTTGGGTCGGAGCGTCTCGGCGGGGAGGAAGAAGACGTCGTCGCCCACCACCTGTCCGGTGCCGGCGACCGGGTCGCCGAGCTCCACGAAGCCCCGGGTATCCGCCAGGTTCTCGTAGAGCCCCACCAGGGTCTCGCCGAAGTCGACGCCGACGAAGTAGTCGGCGCTGAAGCGCACCTTGATGAACGAGTCGACCTTCACGCCCTCGGCCCCGGACGAAGGCGTCGTCTCCAGGGGCCCCACCTCGGGCCGCGGGCACTCGAGCTCCTGCGCGCGGGCGAGCGAACCGGCGAGACCGGACACGGCGACGAGGGCGAGGATCCACGAACGGAGCACCCGCGCACTATAGCCGAAGCACCGCGGATCGCCCGGGCGCGGTGGCATCTGCTACAACGGGACCATGCCGGAGCCGGGCCGATGACCGAGACGCCCTTCGCCGACGCCCTCCTGGACGGGTGGGCGCTGGCTGCCGCGCTCCACGGCGAGGCCGACCGGGCCCGAGCGGCCACGGTCCCCGTCCTCGCCGACGCGCTCGAGTCCCGGCTGGGTGCGCTGAAGGACCCGGCGACCAAGGTCGCCAGCCTTCGGGCGTGGGCCGCGCGGACTCGCCCCACGGTGGACCCGGCCCGGGTGCGGCGGGTGCCGGCCCGGGCGCGAACGCTGCTGGCCACCTTGGACGGCGCCGCGCCGAGCGGTCCGCTCCCCGCGCTCCGCCCCGGCTACCGCGCGGCGCCCGGGCTCGCCTGGAGCCTGGCGCGGCAGGCGGCCCGCCTCGCCCCCAG
>DCLA01000005.1:150571-264482 GCA_002320815.1 Myxococcales bacterium UBA1660 | reverse complement strand
CCCGCCTCGCCCCCAGCGACGCCGACCGGGGCCGGGGCCGCGAGCTCCTCGCCGCCCACCCGGAGCGCGGCGAGCGCCTCTTGCGGCAGGGCGCCGAGGCCGAGGCGGTGGAGCAGCTCGGGCGCTTGCAGGGCGCCGAGCCCGTCGAGGGGCCGGCCGAGCTGTCCTGGGCGCTGGTCGCGGCCGAGGGACACCGGGACCCGGTCGCCGAGCTCGGCCGGCTGGTCGGGGTCCGCGGCGGCCGCGGGGGCGCCGAGATCCGCGAGCTGGCCGTCGCGCTCCCGCTGGAGGAACCATGTCCCGAGTGATCCGCGGCGACGGGGCCCGCCCCGGGAGCAAGGTCGTCGCCCACGAGGTCGTCGACGCGCGCGAGCGCGCCAAGGAGCTGGTCGATCAGGCCCAGGCGGAAGCCGAGCGGCTCGTGGCCCAGGCCCAGCGAGAAGCCGACGCGCTCCGCGAGACGGCGCGGCGCGAGGGCGCCGAGACGGGACGCGCCGAGGCGGCCGCGGTCCTCGCCCGCGCCCACGAGCGCCGGGCCGCGCTCCTCGCCGAGGCCGAGCTCGCCTTGGCCTCCCTCGGCGCCGAGGCGGCCCGCAAGGTGGTCCGGGCCGAGCTCGCCCTGGCGCCCGAGCGGGTGCGGGACATCGCCGCCGACCTCCTCGGCCGCGTGCGCCGGGCCCGGGAGCTCACCCTAAAGGTCGCGGCCGCGGACGCCGACCGGGTACGGGCGATCCTCCCGACCGGCGCGACCCTCGACGTGAGCCCCGACCTGGCCCCCGGCGACGTAGTCGTGACCACCGAGAGCGGGGAGCTCGACGCGCGCATCGACGTGCAGTTGGACGCGCTCGAGCGAGCGCTCGCGGGGCGATGAGCGAGAGCGCCCTCCCCGCAGTCGCCGAAGCGCCCGAGGACGCCGCCGAGGACGAGGCCCCCCGCCGCGAGGGTCTCCTCTGGCCCGCCGCGCTCTTCGTCGCGACCTGCGCCTCCACCCTCTACGTCGGCGCGCTCATGGAGGGGGCCACCGTCGAGGGTCCCCGGGACATCCTCGCGGGTTGGCCCTTCGCGCTTCCGCTGATGTCCATCCTCCTGGCTCACGAGATGGGGCACTACGTCGCCGGCCGGATCCACGGGGTCGACGTCTCGCTGCCCTACTTCATCCCCATGCCCATGACGCTCCTGGGGACGATGGGCGCGGTGATCCGCATCCGCGGCCGGATCCGCTCGCGCAACGCGCTCCTCGACGTCGGCGCCGCCGGCCCCTTGGCGGGCATGGCCATCGCGCTCCCGGTGGTGCTCTACGGCTTGGCCACGTCACCGGTGGAGCCGCTGCCCGATGCCAGCGAGGCCGCGTACGTGATCGAGGGGCGCAGCCTGCTCTACCTGGCGATGCTCCACGGGCTCCACGGGGCGATCCCCGCGGGCCACGACATCATGCTCACCTCCACCGCCCTGGCCGGCTGGGCCGGGCTCCTGGTGACCATGATCAACCTCCTGCCCTTCGGACAGCTCGACGGGGGCCACGTGGCCTACTCGCTCCTCGGGGAGCGCCAGGACCGGGTCTCCCGCTGGGTCCTCCGCGGGCTGCCCTTCCTCGCCGTCGCCGTCTCCCTGGCGTACTTCCTCCCCAGCGCGATGGCCGGCGATCCGCGGTCCATCCTGGTGGCCAACCTCTTCGCCGGGACCCAGTGGATGGTCTGGGCGCTCCTCCTCTACGGGATGACCCGCATGGCCGGCTCGGAGCACCCGCCCACCGAGGACGCCACCCTCTCGCCCCGCCGGCGCTGGATCGCCATCGCCACCCTGGCCCTCTTCGCGCTGCTCTTCATGCCCACCTGGATGCGCGCCATCGACCCGTCTGCAGGGAACTGGTTACCTTTCGGCGCCCCCTGATATCAGGAGGTGTGACCCCCGCGACCCTTCGATACGCGCTGCTGGCCCGCCTGGTCGCCGCGCTCGCGGTCGTCGGCACGGCGACCCCCGCGGCGGCCTGGACCGACGCCCAGGTGCACGGCGCCGAGGCCACCGTGACGATGGAGCCCTCGGGGCGCGCCGAGGTCGAGCTCACCCTCCTCCTGCGGGTGCGGGGCGGTTGGTTGGAAGGGTTGGAGGTCGCCGGCCTCGAACGGGACGCCGCCCTCGTGGGCGACGTCCGCATGTTCTCCATCCCCGACGAGGGGGAGGCCCCGGAGCCCTTCCATCCCCGGGCCAGCGTCCGCGAACCCCGCCGCGCCGACGACGACGGGCGCATCCAGCTCAGCTTCCATCGCCGCGAGTCCCCGCGCCGGGGCCGCTACCGAATCGTGGTCCGCTACGCGACGGACCTCGGGTCGCGCCTCATCCCCAGCGAAGACGCCGGCTGGAAGGGCGAGTGGACCCTCCCCGCCTGGCGTTCGGGGCTCGACGGCGTGGCCATCCGCCTGGTCCTCCCCGAGGGCGCCCGCTTCGACCCCGACGCCCCCCCGGGCGCGCTCGTCGAGCGGCGCCGGGAGCCCACCGCGGGCGCGACGATCCTGACCTGGGAGCGGGCCCATCTCCCGCGCACCACCGACTGGCAGCTCCGCTTCGAGCTCCCGGCGGGCGCGCTGGACCCGGAGCTGGCCGACCGACTCCAGGGGGAGAGGGAAGCGAGTGGGGACGTCCCGGAAGCACCGGTGGCCGCGGCGAGTCCGACCGACGAAGTTCCCCTCGCCCCGGGAGCGGACCCCTGGCGGCTGCCCTCGTGG
This sequence comes from Myxococcales bacterium UBA1660, assembly GCA_002320815.1. GTDB lineage: Bacteria > Myxococcota_A > Polyangia > Polyangiales > Houyiibacteriaceae > UBA1660. The sequence goes on along the minus strand of DCLA01000005.1, from coordinate 261,759 downwards.
CTCCTCCTGGCGGTCGCCCTGGGGATGCTGATCACCGGCGAGCTCTTCGCCTTCGAAGCCCAGCGGCGCCGCGCCCGCACTCGCCCGCTGATCGGTCTGCCCCGCGTGGTCCGCGCCGTCGCCCTCGGGGCCCTGCCCTTCGTCGACTTCGCGCTCCCCCTCCCCACCGCCGCTCGCTTCGGTCTGCTGGCCACCCTCGTGGCCCTCGGCTGGCATCGCAGCGCCGAACCCGCCGCTCCCAAGCCGGGCCGCTGGCGCCTCCAGCGGTCCGACGAGGCTCTCCCCGGCAGCACGTTCGCGCCCCGGGTCGCCGCGCTCCTGGGCGCCGGCCTCCTGGTCGGCGGGGTCGTCGCCCTCGGGGATCCCCTCGAGCCGGCGTGGGCGACCCTGGCCCTCGTGGCCCCCTTGCTCCACGCCGGCGCCCGGCGGCTCCCGCCCAGCCTGGGCGAGCGCCGGAAGCTGTTGCTGGAGCTGGGCGCGGCCGTGCGCGTTCCCCTCGAGGCGCCGGCGGGGATGGCCCTCGTCGTCCACGAAGACGACGCCGGCCTCGGCGACGTCCGGATCCGCTGGAGCCCGGCTCGGCCCCGTCCGGGCATCCACCGCCTCGACCTGGTCATCACCGACGAGCGCGGTCCCGGCGGACTCCTCCGCAAGGCCCGCCTGCTGCTGGTCACCGACCACGACTCGGTCGTCGAACGCCACCTGGGTCGCCTCGGCGTCCAGGCCGAGGCGGGCCCGAGCCGGCTCCCCGGCGGCCGCGTCCTACGGCTCTTCCGCGTCGCGGCCATCGGCGCCGTGCTGCACACGGTGCAGCACGAAGAGGCGGAAGCCCGCCCCGAGCCCCTCCGGCGCGCGGCCTGAAGCGACCCGCTAGTCGCAGGCGATGGCGGAGGTGTCCACCACCGCGTTGCCCGTCTGCATGATGGGCGCGTCGGTCGGGTCGTCCGGGCGCGACTCGGCGGTCCACACGGCGAGCACCTCGACCGACCCGGCCCCGCAGATGGCCGCGCGGGCGCCCGGCCAGGCCTCGGTCGACACGGTGCCCGTCACGGCCACCGTGGTGGACTCGCCCGGCTCCAAGGTCCCGGTGAAGTCCGCCGGGCGCTCCAGATTGACCTGGGCCGCCAGCTCCTCGCCGACGAAGACCTGAGCCCGCGGGAGCATGAAGGTGTCGCCCGCGAGGGCGTACTTCCCCACGCGCACGAAGAGCGAGAGGTCGGTGCGCACCACCTCCCCCGCGCCTTCGTCGCGAATGGCCACGGCGGCGTCCTCCAGCTCCACGACCAGCCCGGGGGCGGTGTCGATGCAGCCGAAGAGCGCGCAAAGCGCGGCGAGCCACGCCGCCCGGCGAGTCACCGAGCGGCTCGAGCCTGCAGGCTCTTCCGGATCCGCGGCGAGTCCTTGATCTCGCGCGCGACCTCGTCCTCGTCGATCTCGACGGTTTCGATGTTCGCGCCGTGGACCGCGTCGTAGAGCCAGTTGCTCGACTCGGTGTCCTTCACGCACTGCGGCGCGGCGTGCCCCTGGTGGTTCTGCTCCGGGAGCTTCTCCACGGTCTCGTCGAGGACCTTCATCCCCTCGCCGATGAACTCCCGGGCGACGCTCAGCTGCTCGTCCAAGGGCTCGAGGAGCTCGGGTGCACTCTCGCGATGCGCTTCGAAGGCCTTGGGAGACTTCTCCCGTGCCTTCTCCAGCGCGAGCGCGATGATCAACGCCGACCCCACGTGTTGGAGGGTGCCGCGCACGCCGGGGACCGCCGTGCTCTGGGAGAGCACGTGGATCAGGGCTCCGGCGAGGAGCGTGCGACTCGCGTCGTCCACCTCCGGATCCTCCACGATGCGCAACACCGATTTCATGTTGTGAACCAGACCGATGACGGCCTCGCTCATCAGCTCTTCGAACCGATCCCGGGACATGTTCCTTTCCTGGCGTCGACATCCCCCGACGGCGTCGGCCTACCGGGGCAATTCCCGGAGGCAGCGCGCGGTGTGCCGACTCAGGGAGGATACAGGTTGACCCCGCCGGGTCAACGTCCCCCGAAAATGAAAAACGCGACCCCTGGGGGCCGCGTTCTTCGGTTGCCGGTCGAGCCGGCGCTCATCGATGAGCTTCGAGGGCTCGCCGAAGGTGCCGCGAGGGACCCCGAAGGGCCCGCCGCGGCGAGGGATCAGTCCCGGGGAACCAGGTCGCGACCGGCCGGGCAGGCGATCTCGACACCGGTGGGGCCGTCCTCGGTCGCGAGGATCTTGAACTCCACGCGCCGGTTCCGCTCCCAGGCCTCCGCGTTGCTGCGGGGGTCGACCGGGCAGCGCTCGCCGTAGCCGGCGCTGCGCAGGCGGTCGCGAGCGACGCCACGCTGCACCACCGCTTCCACGACGCTGGCGGCGCGGTCCCGGGTGAGGCGCAGGTTGTAGTCGTCGGCGCCGCGCTCGTCGGCGTGACCCTGGATCTCGATCTTGGTGATCTGCGGGTTGCCGTTCAGCGTCGCGGCGACCGCGTCGATGATGGGGTAGGAGCGGCTCTGGATGACCGCGCTATCCGTCTCGAAGTAGATCTTCTCGAGGATGATGATGCTGTTGTCCTCGATGACGACCGAGCCGCGGTCCGGGCAGCCGTCCTCGTCCTCGAAGCCGTTGTAGGTCTCGGGATCGGTCGGGCAGGCGTCGTCCACGTCGAGGATGCGGTCCGCGTCGTTGTCGAGGTCGGGGCAGCCGTCCTCGTCTTCGAACTCGTCCATGTCCTCGGCGTCGTTCGGGCAGAGGTCGTCGGCGTCGAGGATGCCGTCGTCGTCGTTGTCGGGGTCGGGGCAGCCGTCCTCGTCCTGGAAGCCATCGCGGTCCTCGGGGTCGTCCGGGCACTCGTCGACGTCGTCGAGGATGCCGTCACCGTCGCGGTCGCCCTCGTTGCCCTCGGGGCAGCCGTCTTCGTCGGCGTCGCCGTCGCGGTCCTCGGGGACCAGCGGGCACTCGTCCTCGTCGTCGAGGATGCCGTCGCGGTCGTTGTCCGGATCCGGGCAGCCGTCCTCGTCGGCGAAGTTGTCGAAGTCCTCGGGCTCGTCCGGGCACTGGTCGACGTCGTCCTTGTAGCCGTCGCCGTCGCGGTCGCCGATGCTGGGCTCGAAGATGAAGCCGGCCATCGCGCGGACGTCGGCGGCCAGGAGGCTGGAGAGGGGCGGCAGCTGACCACCGCCGGCGAGCACCAGGTAGCTGGAGCGCTGAACGAAGATCTTCAGACCGACGAGCCACTCCATGGAGAGCGCGCCCTCGGTGCCGAACTCCTGGGCGATCTGGGCGCCGTAGATCTCACCGACGATGTCCAGGGAGTCCGCCGCGCGAGCGCTGACACCGAGACCGAAGGTCAGCAGGTCGTCGTAGACGATGGAGGTGCCCGGGTCTTCCTCGACGGCGTTGATGGCGTTGCCCATCATCCCCGCGGGGACCGAGCGACCGCTGAGCGGGAACGCCGCGCCGGAGCCGGAGTTCCAGCGGTAACCGACCTCGAGCGAGGTGCGGAAGCGCCGCACCGGCCGCCACTCGCCGACGATGGTCGGCCAGAGGGTGAAGCCCGGCTCGCCGCCGAAGGCCATCGAGTTGCCGGTGGGGATCTGCGCTCGAAGGATCGCGGCGAGGCCGATCGGATCCCGCTCGGCCCGCAGGATGCGCGCCTTGGCGTGGATGCGGAGGTCGCCGATGCCCTGCTGGCTGAGACCGGTGGTCCCGCGGTTTCCGGTGGTGGAAGCGTCGTTGATCGGGTTGTAGAGGCCCGGCACGGTGATGTTCTCGCCCTGGATGAACGAGATCGGCACCTGGAAGCCGATGACGAAGCGGTTGAAGAGACCGAGGTTCGCGTGGAGCGTACCGGTCACGTAGTTGTCGATCAGGTTGAACGTCCGCTCCGCCTCGTCGGCCGGAGTCGTGTGGTCGTTCACGAACCCGCGGTAGGGCAGGAGGTTGTGGCCGAAGTCGAGGACCAAGCCGAAGCTGAAGTCCAGATGGCCCAGGATGTCCGTGCCGTTGACCGAGAGGTGACCCTTGGAGTCGACCGCCGGGCGGAAGAGATGGAGGTCCATCCCGTCGCCACTGACGAGCTCGGCCGTGGCCTGCGCCTCCGCTTGGTTGGGCGCCATCGCGCCGAGGGCGAGCAACGCCCCTAGGCCGAACGTGGCCAGCTGGATCCACCGTCGCATGAATTCCGTTCCTCCTGCGCGAGGGCTCGCGCGAGCCTCGGTTACCACTTTCGGGTAGGCCGGGCAAGAACGGCAATTTATCCGCGGACCCGCGGAGTCGGCGGATTACTCGCCGAGCTGGCGGCGATAGGCGCCGGCCTGCGGTCCGGTGGGATAACGGCGCAGGTATTCCTGCATCAACCGACGGGTCGCCGGACCGTTGCCGGTGGAGCGGTGGGCCTCGACCAGCACGCCCAGGACCTGGGCGTTCTGGGGCGCGCCCCGGAGCTGCTCGATGATGCAGCGGTTGTCGTAGTGGCAGTCGCGCTGGACCTGCCGGACGTTGACCGGACCCGACGACGCCGCGGCGGCTTGGGTCTCGGTGGCGGCCGTCGTGCCGCTCGACTGGGTCGAGCCACCGGTGTTTCCGCCGCCGCTCGGCCGCATCGTGAAGCGACGCATCGTGTTCCGGGCCGGCTCCGGCGCGTCGAGGCGAGCGAGGATCGCCTGGGCGGCGCGCTCCTGGGCGCTGGAGATGCCCTCGGTGGTCAGCACCGCGTTCGCGTGCCGGAGCGCCTCGTCGGGATCGCTCTCCACCGCGCCCCGAGCCTGCTCGAGGTGGTACTCGGCGAAGGCCTCGCGGGCGTTGGCGACCTCGTCGCGGTCCCGCAGGGGGCTGTCCTGGGGGAGCTCCTCGAAGGCGAAGTAGGAGCCTTCGACGTCGCCCTCGTCCATCGCGTCCAGGCCGCGCTGGAAGGTGGCCCGCTCGGAGAGCACGCGGCGGGCGTCCTCGGCGCACTGGCGCGCGTCCACGTTGGAGGGATCGACCTCGAGGGCCCGCTCGGCCAGGGAGACCGCGTCGTCGTAGCGCTCTTCCTGCACCGCGGCCTCGCAGTCGGTGACGAGCTGCTGGGCCGCCGCCGCGGGCGTGGTCCCGGCCTCTTCGGGGCCCGTGGCCACCGGGGTCTCGGGGTTCTCGCTCGGGGGCAGGTCGGGCGTGTCGTCGCCGCCGCTGGACAGGGCGATGCCCGCACCGACGATCACCGCGATCAGGAGGATCGCGGCCGCGGCGATGTACGAGGTCTTCGACGGGGGCGCGTCCGGCAGGGTGACCGCGTCCATCTGGACCGTGCGGTCGGACTCGAAGACGTAGTGCTCGCCCTCGGCGACGAAGCGGAAGCGCACCTGGCCCAACTCGACCACGTCGCCGGAGGAGAGGACCGCGTCCTTCACCTCCTCGCCGTTGATCCGCATGCCGTTGGCGCTGCCCAGATCGGAGATTCGGATCTCGTCGCCATCGACGTGCACCTCCGCGTGCTCGCGGGAGATGCTGCGGTGGTTCACCCACACGTCGAGGTCTTCGGCGCGACCGATGCGCATGCCGTCGCGCATCGCGAACTCGGCGCCCGGCGCGGGCGGCGTGAGCATGACGATCCGCGCGGGCGGGGTCGGCTCGGCGTAGGCGCCGCCGTCGGCGGTGGCCCCGGCCGACTCGCTCTGCATCGCGATGACGTAGTCACCGATGGTGACCTCGTCGCCGGCCTGCAGCTCGGTCTCTTCACCGATGCGCTGACCGTTGACCTTCACTCCATTGTAGGAGGCGAGGTCTTCGATGGCGTACTTGCCGTTCGCCTTGCGGAGACGGGCGTGCCGACGGGAGACGTTCCTCTCCGTCAGACGGATCGTGTTGCCCTCCTTGCGCCCGATCGTGATCTCGTCGCGCACGAGAGGGACGACCGTCGTTTTTCCTTCGTCGTCCGAAATGACGAGCTTGAGCATCCGTGCCGTCGTCCTGAGTCGTTGCGCGTTTGCGCCGGAATTACGCACGAATTGCGCAACCCTCGTGGATGGTACCCGCACGCCCTCTGGTGTCAATGCGGTGTAGGCCCTACCGGCCCGATGGAATGACCCACGGACACGGCCCGCGCGCCCGTCCTTGGCTCGCACGTCGTGCGAAGGCAGGGAAAATCGGCGCCCCCCGCCGGGTGCGCTACGTTCGCGGAGTGACGCGACCCAAAGCGATCGTCGTGGGCTGGACGCTCGCCCTCGGCTCTCTGTTGGCGGGGCTCCTGATGGCCTGTGGGGGTCCGGGCGGGATCCACGCGCGGATGGGCTACTCCGAGGAGCACGGGGTGCGGGTGGTCGACGTGCCCCCCGGGTCGGCGGCCGAGCGGGGGGGCCTGCGCAACGGAGACCGCATCGTGTCCATCGAAGGGACCCCCACCAGCGATCTGGCGTACCAGGAGGTCGTCGAACGCCTGCGCGGGACGAGCGGGACCCGGGTGGAGATCGAGGTCGAGCGGGACGGCGAGGTCGTCCCCCTCGAGCTCCTCCGCGAACCCTATCAACGGTGACCCGAGCCTCGTTCGCCCGGGCCCGCGACCTCACATGTTGCGCCGGTACTGGCCGCCCACGTCGTAGAGCGCGCCGCTCATCTGCCCCAACGAGCAGACCTTCGCCGCCTCCATCAGGCTGGCGAAGAGGTTCCCGCCGTCGAGGGCCGTCTGCTGCAGCCCCGCCAGGGCCGCCTCGGCCGCCTCGGCGTTGCGGGCCTGGAAGGCCTGCCGGCTGGTGATGGCGTAGCCCTTCTCGACCTCGGTCGAGCGGATGACCTCCTTGGGCAGCACCGTCGGCGAGCCGTCGGGGTCCAGGAAGGTGTTCACGCCGATGAGCGGGAGCTCGCCGGTGTGCTTCAGCGACTCGTAGTGGAGGGACTCCTCCTGGATCTTGCTCCGCTGATACATGCGCTCCATCGCGCCCAGCACGCCGCCCCGGTCGCTGATGCGGCGGAACTCGGTGAGCACCGCCTGCTCCACCAGCTCGGTGAGCTCCTCGATGATGAACGCGCCCTGCAGGGGGTTCTCGTTCTTGGCCAACCCCAGCTCGCGGTTGATGATGAGCTGGATGGCCAACGCGCGACGCACCGACTCCTCGGTCGGGGTGGTGATCGCCTCGTCGTAGGCGTTGGTGTGCAGCGAGTTGCAGTTGTCGTAGATGGCGTAGAGCGCCTGCAGCGTCGTGCGGATGTCGTTGAAGGCGATCTCCTGTGCGTGCAGGGACCGGCCGCTGGTCTGGATGTGGTACTTGAGCTTCTGGCTCCGGCCGTTGCCGCCGTAGACCTCGCGGATGGCCTTGGCCCAGATGCGCCGCGCGACCCGGCCGATCACCGAGTACTCGGGGTCCAGGCCGTTGCTGAAGAAGAACGAGAAGTTCGGCGCGAAGTCGTCGATCTTCATCCCGCGGGCCAGGTAGTACTCGACGAAGGTGAACCCGTTGGCTAGCGTGAAGGCCAGCTGGGTGATGGGGTTCGCTCCCGCTTCGGCGATGTGATAGCCGCTGATCGACACCGAGTAGAAGCGGGTGACCTCGCGGTCGATGAACCACTGCTGGATGTCGCCCATCATCCGCAGGGCGAACTCGGTGGAGAAGATGCAGGTGTTCTGGGCCTGGTCCTCCTTGAGGATGTCCGCCTGCACCGTGCCCCGGACCCGCTTCAGCGTGTCGGCGGCGATCGTCTCGTAGACCTCGCGGCCGAGGACCTGATCGCCGGTCGCGCCCAGGAGCGCCAGCCCGAGGCCGTCGTTGCCCTGGGGGAGCTCGCCCTGGTAGGTCGGCCGCGGCAGCCCCTTGTCGGCGTAGAGCCGGTCGATGGTCGCCGAGGCCTCGTCGAGCTTCCCCTCGGCGCGGAGGTGCTTCTCGCAGGCCTGGTCGATGGCCGTGTTCATGAAGAGGGCCAGGATCATCGGCGCCGGACCGTTGATGGTCATCGACACGCTGGTCGCCGGGTCCTGCAGATCGAAGCCGCTGTAGAGCTTCTTGGCGTCGTCGAGGGTGGCGATGCTCACCCCGGAGTTGCCAATCTTGCCGTAGATGTCCGGGCGCTGGTCCGGGTCCTCGCCGTAGAGGGTCACCGAGTCGAAGGCCGTGCTCAGGCGCTTCGCCGGCATGTCCCGGCTCAGGTAGTGGAAGCGGCGGTTGGTCCGCTCCGGGCCGCCCTCGCCGGCGAACATGCGCGCCGGGTCCTCGCCCTCGCGCTTCAGCGGGAAGACCCCGGCCGCGTAGGGGAACTCGCCGGGGAAGCCCTCGGTCAGGCGCCAGCGGAGGATCTCGCCCCAGTCCTCGAAGCGCGGCACCGAGATCTTGGGGATCCGCGAGCCGCTGAGCGAGGTGTGGAAGAGGGGTTGCTCGATGCGCCGCCCGCGGACCTCGAAGCCGTAGGTGTCGGCGCGGAAGGCGGCGGCGACCTCTGGCCACTGCCGGAGCAGGGCTCGGCAGCCGCCGTCGAGCCGCTCGGCCAGCGCGGTGTAGCGCTTGGCCAGCGCGTGGATGGTCTCGTCCTCGGCCTCCTGGACCTCGACGGGCGCGAGCGGATCCCCGGTGCCTTCTTCCTCGCGCAGCGCGGCGATGGCGCCCCGGAGCTGGAAGAGCCGGCGGGCCAGGCCGCTCTGCTCGGCCACGAAGGCGTCGTAGCGGTCGGAGGACTCGGCGATCTCGGCGAGGTAGCGGACGCGGTCGGGCGGGACCACGAAGCGCGCGTCGCCGACCTCGCGGGCCCCTTCGTAGCTGCTCTCCAGGGCCGCGCCGGTCTTCTCCACCACCGTGCCCATCAGCGTCCGATACAGGGTGTCCGTCCCCGGGTCGCCGAACTGCGAGGCGATGGTGCCGAAGATGGGCAGCGCGTCGTCGCCGGCCTGGAAGAGCTGGTGGTTGCGCTTGTACTGCTTGCGCACGTCGCGGATGGCGTCGAGGGAGCCCCGCTTGTCGAACTTGTTGATGGCGATGACGTCGGCGAAGTCGAGCATGTCGATCTTCTCCAGCTGCGTCGCCGCGCCGTAGTCGGCGGTCATCACGTAGAGGGAGACGTCCGAGTGCTCGGTGATCTCGGTGTCCGACTGGCCGATCCCGCTGGTCTCCAGGATCACCAGGTCGAAGCCCGCGGCCTTGCAGAGGGCGACCGCGTCGCCGACCTGCGCGCTGAGCGCCAGGTTCGCCTGCCGGGTGGCCATCGAGCGCATGAAGACCCGCGGGTCGTCGATGCTGTTCATCCGGATCCGGTCGCCGAGGAGCGCGCCGCCGGTCTTCCGCTTCGACGGGTCCACGCTGACGATGGCGATGCGCTTGGCCGGGAAGTCGCGCAGGAACCGGCGCACCAGCTCGTCGACCAGGGAGCTCTTGCCGGCGCCGCCGGTCCCGGTGATGCCCAGCACGGGGACCACGCCCGGGTTCTTCTCCTGGAGCTTCGCGGCGGCGGCCATCACCGGCTCGCGCTGGCTCTCGTCGACCTCGACCAGCGTGATCAGTCGGGCCAGGGCCCGCTGGCCCTCGAGGCCCGGCTCGCGGATGGACTCGAGCAGCTCGGCCCGGGCGCCCTCCGAGGCGTCGAAGTCGCAGCCCCGGAGCACCAGGTCGATCATCCCCTGGAGGCCCAGCTCCCGGCCGTCGTCGGGCGAGAAGAGCCGGGTGACCCCGTACTCGTGGAGCTCGTCGATCTCGCTGGGCAGGATGGTCCCGCCGCCGCCACCGAAGATCTTCGTCTTCGCGCCGCGCTCCTTCAGGAGGTCGACCATGTACTTCAGGTACTCGACGTGGCCGCCCTGGTAGCTGGTGAGCGCGATGCCCTGCGCGTCCTCCTGGATGGCGCAGTCGACGATCTCGGCCACCGAGCGGTTGTGGCCCAAGTGGATCACCTCGGCCCCGGAGGCCTGGAGGATCCGGCGCATGATGTTGATCGCCGCGTCGTGCCCATCGAAGAGGGAAGCCGCGGTCACGATGCGCACGTGGTGCTTCGGCTCGTAGCGCTCGCTCGGGTGAGGTCCGCTCATGGCGACGATGTACAAGCCCGGCGGCTTCGCGCCAACCACCGATGTGAGCCAGCCGATGCCGCGGCGCGTCGAAGCCCCGGCAGGGGCCCGCTCCTTGCCCCGAGGCCTCGCGCCCGCCACAACCGGGCTCCCCATGAACCTCGAAGCGCTCACCTCGATCCGCGACGCCGCCTGGCTCTACGTCGCCGGCCCGCTCCTCTTGCTGGCCGCGCTGGCGCTGACCGTCCGGCTCCGCGCGCCCCAGTTCCGCCGCCTGGGCGATGCCTTCCGGGGCCTCCGCGCGCCCGGCGAAGGGGAAGGCGCCACCGCGCCCGGTCTGGCGACCGCGCTGGCCGCTGCCGCCTCCTTCGGCGCCGCGGGCGTCGTGGGCGCCGCCACCGCGGTGAGCCTCGCCGGCCCGGGCGCCCTGCCCTGGCTCTGGCTCTTCGGGATCCTCTTGGCTCCGGTCTTCTACGCGCAGACCCTCTTCGCCAAGACCGACGCCCCCGGCGGTGGGGACCCCGCGGCCTCGGGCTCCATCCCCCGGAGGCTGCTGCGCATGGGCGGCGTGTGGCGCGTGCTGGGCGGGCTCGCGCTGGTCCTCGCCCTGGGGGTCGGGATCCTCTGGGGTGGCGCGGCCAACGCGGCCGCCCTCGCCGCCACCTGCGGCGAGCTCCTCCCCGGCTCCACCGCCGCCCTCGTCGGCGGCGCCGCCGGCTTGGGCCTGCTGCTGACCCTGAACCCGAAGAAGACCGCCGGCTTTCTGGCCTGGCTGGCCCTGGTGGGCCTGGCGGTTCTCCTCGTCGCCGCGCTCTGGGCCATCGCGACCGATCCCGGCGCGGCCTTCGGCGCCCTCGGGTCCTCGTTCGCCTCCGCGGTCGAGGGAGCCCCGCAAGCGGGCGACTTCAGCGGCGCCCTGGCCGGTGAGGTGGCCTTCGCCGCGGTGCTCCACCTCCTGCCCGCCACGTCGGCCGGCGTGGGCAGCTCGGCGGCCCTCGAGGCCCTCTCGGGCGGCCGGGTCCGGCGTCAGGCCGCGCTCTCGCTCCTGACCCCGCTGGTCTTCGCCGCCTTCGCGACCCTCCTGGTGATGGCCTTCGTCGGCACCGGCGCCTACGGCACCCGGGTCGAAGACAGCCGGACCCTGCTCGACGCGCGCTTCTACAAGGTCCCCGCGGAGACCGCGAGCGAGCGCCTCGACCAGGCCCGCCTCTACGACGGCTACGTACGCATCCGCCAGGGCATCGCCCGGAACCCCTACCTCCTGGTGGGGAGCGAGCGCGGGATGATCGTGGACCCCCACTACGAGTACAACGGGCGCACCGCCGACATCGCGCTGCAGGCCGACGACGGCCGGGCCTTCCGCCTGATGCGCAACACGGGCCCAGAAGCGCTCGGCGACGTGGCGGCCTCCAACCTCTGGCGGGCCAGCGTGCGCGGCGAGATGCTCCCCGACGGGCCCACCCTGACCATGGCCAGCGCCCGCACCGCCGGCGGCGACCTCCTCGCCCGCATCCTGGTCGCCGCGCTCCTGGCCCTGGCCGCCGTGGCCTTCGGTGGCTTCGGTCTGGCCACGTCCCGGGCCCTCCCGGTGCGCGCCGCCCTGGTCCCCCGCACCGCCGCGGCCCTCCTACCCGGCATCGGCGTCGGCCTGGTGCTCACCGAGCGCCTCCCGGGGCTCCCGCTCTTGGCCAGCATCGTCCTGGCCGCCTTCACCGCCCTCGTCGCCCTGGTGCTGGTCCTCCGTACCGGCGAGCTGCTGAAGCTCGACGCCGCCCCCAAGAAGAGCCCCGCCGGGGCGCCGGCGCCGAAGAAGTCCGAGAAGACGGCCGACTGACCGTCCCGCGGACTCACCCACCGGTCGACCTCGTAGGGACGCCGTGTTAGGACGCGCGCCGGTCCGGGTCCCGCGCCCGGCCATGGAGAGCAGACATGAGCGAGCGCACGGTTGGAGTCATCGGAGGCAGCGGCCTCTATGCGATGGAAGGTCTCGAGGGCGTCGAGGAGCACCAGGTCACCACGACCTATGGGGATCCCTCGGACGTCATCGTCTCCGGTCACATCGGCGACACCCGGATGCTCTTCCTGCCCCGGCACGGCCGCGGGCATCGCTTCGCGCCCCACCAGATCAACTTCCGCGCGAACCTCCTGGCCCTGAAGCAGCTCGGCGCCGAGCAGGTCATCAGCGTCTCGGCGGTCGGCTCCATGAAGGAGTCCATCGCTCCCGGGGACATGGTGGTCGTCGATCAGTTCATCGACCGCACCCGGAACCGGCCGAGCACCTACTTCGAGGACATCGGCGTCGTGGCCCACGTCGAGCTCGCCGAGCCGGTCGACGCCGCGTTGGCGACGGCCCTCTACCAGGCGGCCACCGAGGTGGGCGCCACGGTCCACCGCGACGCGACCTACGTCTGCATCGAAGGCCCGCAGTTCTCGACCCGCGCCGAGTCCAACCTCTACCGGAGCTGGGGCGTCGACGTGATCGGCATGACCAACCTGCCCGAGGCACGCCTCGCCCGGGAGGCCGAGCTCCCCTACGCGACCCTCGCCCTGGCCACCGACTACGACTGCTGGCACCAGGGCCACGAGAGCGTGACCGTGGAGGCGGTGCTCGAGGTGATGCGCAAGAACATCGCCACCGCCAAGGACATCCTCCGCGCGGTCGCCCCGCGCCTGCCCGACCCGGCGAAGTCGCCGGCCTCGAGCGCCATGAAGCACGCCGTGATGACCGCGCCGGACCGCATCTCCGCCGAGGCGCGGGCCAAGCTGAAGCCCCTCATCGGCCGCTACCTCGACTGATCGACCCTCACCGGTCGCCCCATCCCGAACTCTCGCCCCGAGAACCACAGCCATGTCCGAACTGCTCGTCGTCGGCTCCGTCGCCTTCGATACCCTCCACAACGCCCTCGGCACCCATGAAAAGGTGATCGGCGGCTCCGCCACCTACGCCAGCATCGCCGCGTCCTTCTACGCGCCGGTGAAGCTGGTGGGCGTGGTCGGCACCGACTTCCCCGACGCGATGGTCCAGAAGCTCCGCGAGCGCGGGGTGGACACCTCGGGCCTCGAGGTCGCCGAGGGCCAGACCTTCCACTGGGAGGGCAAGTACACCGACGATCTCACCTCGCGGGAGTCGCTGCGCACCGACCTCAACGTCTTCGCCGACTTCGACCCGAAGATCCCCGAGGCCTTCCGGGACGCGCCCTACGTAATGCTGGGGAACATCGCGCCGGAGCTGCAGATCTCGGTGCTCGACCAGATCCGCCAGCCGAAGCTGGTGGTCGCCGACACCATGAACTTCTGGATCGACGGCGCCCTCGACGCGCTGAAGCGCCTCCTGAAGCGGGTGAACGTCCTCGTGATCAACGAGGAGGAAGCGCGCCAGCTCTCCGGCAAGCACCACATGATCCAGGTCGCCAACGCCCTCCTGGAGATGGGCCCGAGCACCGTGGTCATCAAGCAGGGCGAGTACGGCGCCTGGCTCTTCGCCGGCGAAGACGTCTTCAGCGCGCCCGCCTTCCTCCTCGAAGCCCAGGACCCGACCGGCGCCGGCGACACCTTCGCGGGCGGCTTCCTCGGCTACGTCGCCGCGAAGGACTCGGTGGACCCGAAGACCCTGCGCAGCGCCGTGATCCACGGCTCGGCCCTGGCCTCCTTCTGCGTCGAGGGCATCGGGCCCGCGCGGCTCCTGGAGATCGATCGCGCGGCCATCGACCAGCGCGTCAGCGCCTTCCGCAGCCTGGTCGACTTCGCCCACGCGTGACACACTGCCGACCCCTCGAAGGGGTCCCGGTCGAGTTTTTGGACCGGGCTCGGGGGGTCAATCGGGGAACACCCGAACAAAGGATGGACTGACATGAAGCGATTCGCTTGGCTCTTCTGCGCGCTGGCCGTGGCCGGCTTCGGCTGTGGCGACGACGACGACGGCGGCGACGGATCCGGCACCGACGACATGGCCGTGGCCGGCCCCGTGTGTCCGGCGAACGCCCCGGCGCCCGAAGAGCTGCAGCTGCCGTGTTGTTACCGGGTGTCGAACGCCGATCGTCAGGAGGCCCCCGAGTTCCGGGTCACCAACCTGAAGATCACCCAGCCGACCTCCCTCGGCAGCGACCTCGTGCTGAACGTCCTGGCCCAGGCCGTCGAACAGGAGCGCTTCAACTGGCTCATGGCCGCCACCGTCGACGGTGACAGCGTCACCGTGCAGACCGGCTACGGCGAGTGGAACGCCGCGACGACCAGCTACTCCTTCGTGGACGGCGCCGCCCCCGCCGAGGGCGGCGATCCCGACCGCTGGAACCCGGTGGTCATCGACGGCACCCTCACCGGTGAGGAGTTCACCGCCCCCGCCGTCGCCGGCAGCTTCGCCGTGCCCGTCTTCAACGAGGCCGGCACCGAGCTGGACCTCGAGCTCCCCCTCAGCAGCTTCGAGGTCATCTCCGCGACCTTCAGCGAGGACCGCACCTGCATCGGCACCCGCACGGGTCTCAGCGGCGTCCGCAACAACCCCTCGAACTACGTGAGCGGCGGCGAGGTCCGGACCTACATCACCATGGAAGCGGCCCGTCAGGGGTACGTCTCCGCCCTCAACTCCTCGCTCTGCAACCTCATCTCGGGCTCCGACTGCGTCTGTGACGCGGCCGACCCCGAGTGCACCGAGGTCGACCCGACCGAGTTCGACGTGCCCCTCGACGCGACCTGCGACGAGGCCGGCGCCTGCACGGCGTGCACCGCCGGCTCCGCCGAGTGCAACGCCTGGACCATCCTCGGCAGCTTCGCCGCGGCCGGCGTCGAGATCGAGTGAACCCGCGAGGGCCTCGGCCCTCCTACCCTCGGGGCGCCCCCTCCGCACCAGCGGAGGGGGCGTTCTTCGTTCTCGCACCCTGTCATCCGCTGCGAACGAGCAGCGAGCGGTTGTCGAATACGGTTCAGCCCCGGTAGGCTGTGCGCACTTCACCAGGCTTGGGTGTTTCAGGAAAGGGTGTGACATGTCGGTGCTTTCGGATTTCCCTGGGCGGCGGAGGCGACGAGACGCCTGCGCCGACTCGGCGTGTGCGCAGTGCGAGTCGGGGTGGCTCGGGTACAGCGCGCGCAGCTGGGTCACGAGCCTGACGCGCAGCCTCCAGTGGGCGCTGCTCGCTCTCTACCTGGTCGCCTGTGGCGGCGGCGGTTGTGGCGGCTGTGAGGAGTGCGGCGTCGCGCCGATCCCCGGCGGCTTCCCCATCGAGGAGCGCGTGCCCAACTCGGCTCAGATCCGTCTGACCTCGAGCGGCATCGACTTCATCGAGAGCAACGCCGACTCGCTGGTCAGCCTGCTCCTCCCGGAGGGCCTCGACTTCGAGGTCCCGGAAACCAACGTCGCGCTGGGCATCAAGATCTGCACCGATGGACCCTGCATCGCCCACGGTGAGATCGACTCCCTCGAGCTGACCCCGGTGGCACCCAACGCCTTGGACGCCCACATCCGGGTCATCCTCGACAGCCGAGACGCCGCCGGCAACCAGGTCGAGTGGCAGGGCGACTGCGACGTCGAGATCGACACCCGCAACGGCAGCCGTCCGTATGTAGGCCTCTCCGCACGGCTCGCGCTGGTGACCGAGACCGAGCTCGCGCGGGCGGGCTACACCAAGATCGAGGTCCAGGAAGTGGGTTTGGCCGACGGCGAGGGCCTGCAGAACGACGACTTCGACATCAGCGGCGGCTTCCTGGGCTCCTGCAACATCATCGATCTCTTCAAGGGGACCATCGCCGAAATGCTGGAGGACGAGGTCGGAGGGCTGCTCCAAGACACCGTCGACGAGCAGCTCTGCACCACCCGTGGCGAGTACGGCTGCCCCACCGGCACCTTCGCCGTGCCCGACGAGAACCCGGACTCGGTCTGCCGCTACGCCAACAACGGCGACGCCGCCTGCGTCCCCACCCTCCTCGGCACCGACGGTCAGGGTGACCTGGGCGCAGCCTTCCTCGGCGGCGTCTCCCCGGGAACCCACGCCCCGGGCCAGTTCCTCCTGGCCAGCGGCGGGGACGGCGAGGCCGTCAACGAGGGCATGAGCCTCTTCATGTACGGCGGCTTCATCGGCACCACCGCCGACTTCGCCACCACCCCGGCGCACAACCCCTGCGTCCCGGTGGTCGAGCCGCCGCCCATCCCGACCATCCCCCGGGTGGCCACCTTCCGCGGCAACAGCGCGGTCGGCCTCGCAGAGGATCCCCACGTGGGCATCGGTCTCGCCGAGTCCTTCCTGGACCACGCGGGCTACGGCATGTTCGACGCCGGCCTCCTCTGCATCGGCGCGGGGACCAACCTCGCGCAGGAGCTCAGCACCGGTCTCTTCTCGCTCCTGGTGCCCAGCCTGGCCCGCCTCGTCTTCCCCGAGGGGGACGCCGCGGTGTCCATCGGGCTCCGTCCCCAGACCCCGCCGGACTTCACCATCGGCACGGGCACCATGGAGGACCCCCTCCTGCAGATCGATCTCGAGCAGCTCCAGATGGACTTCTACGTCTTCTCGTCCGAGCGTTTCATCCGCTTCATGACCTACGAGTCGGACCTGGAGATCGGGATCAACCTCGAGGCCGAGGGCGGCCAGCTGGTTCCGAAGATCGTCCGGCTCGCGCCGGCCGAGGGCTCCGGCGTGGTCACCAACAGCGACCTCCTCTCGGAGGATCCCGAGTCCCTCGCGGGCGTCATGGGCTCCATCCTGGAGAGCGCGGTGGGCATGTTCGCCGGCGGCCTGGGCGGCTTCGACCTCCCGGAGCTCATGGGTCTCCAGCTCGAGGTCCCCGAGGGCGGCATCCAGGGCGTGGAGGAGGATGGCGAGAGCTTCCTCGGCATCTTCGCCAACCTGGCCGTGGCGCCCTCGCCCATCACCACCAAGGTCGACACGCGCATGCAGATCGTGCGCGCGCAGATCGACGAGCGCTCCCTCGCCCTCGAGACCTTCGGTGAGGCCGGCCCGCCCCGGGTCACGATCGACGTCGAAGCCATCGACGGTCCGCAGGCGGTCGACTTCGAGTACAGCGTGCGCGTCGACGGGATGCCCTGGTCCAGCTGGACCCGGGACACCCGCATCGTGCTCGACGACGAGTCGGTCCTGCTCCTGCAGGCCAAGCACACCATCGAGGCCCGCGCCCGCGTGGCCGGCGAGGCGCTCACCGCGGACGACTCGCCCGCGTTCCAGGAGCTCATCGTCGACATCCTCGAGCCCACCGTGGCCCTCGAGGACGCCGCCGACGGCGGCACCACCGTCGTCGCGTGGGACGTCGTCAGCCGCAACGCGGACCTCCAGGTCAGGCACCGGCTGGTCGGCACCGAGACCTGGAGCGAGTGGATGGGCTACGACGCGCTGGGCACCCTCCCGGCCGGCGAGCTCGAGGTCGAGGTGAAGGACGAGGCCGGCAACGTCGGCTCCGCGTCCTCCGCCATCATCCGTGGGCGCCCGAACCCCGCCGGCGGCGGCTGCGAGTGCTCGGTCGACGGTCAGGGTGACTCCAAGGCACCCTTCACCGCCCTCCTTCTCCTCGCGGTCTTCGTGCTCTACCGGCGCCGCGGCGCTTCGGTGGCTCGGAAGGAGGCCCGCGCGCCGCGCGGTCGTACCTTTCGGAAGCTGATGCGCGGCGGCTTCTTCCTCAACGTCCTCCTCCCCTTCGCGCTCGCCCTCGGCGGCTGCGACTGCGGCGGGGATGACGACGGTCCCATGACCGATGGGACCACTCCCGACGGCGGTACGGGCACCGAGGACATGGGCCCGCCCCCGCCCCTCGAGCCGGGGCTCCTGGCCACCCACCTCGACATGGTCGCCCAGGCCGACGGCACCCTCGTGATCGCCGGCTACAGCCCGGGCAACCCCACGCGCCAGCCCTACGGCGACCTCGTCGTGGGCACCTGGGACTCGGGCACCGAGACCGTCGACTGGGAGATCGTGGACGGCGCCCCCGACGGCCCCGTCACCAACGAGCCCGGCTGGCGTGACGGCGTCGCCGCCCCCGGCGACGACGTGGGCCGCTGGGCCTCCATCATCGCCACCGACTCCGGCGTCGCCGTGGCCTACTACGACCAGACCAACGGCGCGCTGAAGTTCGCCACCGGGACCCCCGGCGGGACCTGGAGCGTCCACGAGGTCGACGCCGAGGGAGACGCCGGTCGCTACGCCTCGCTCGTCGCCACCGACTCGGGCGTGGCCGTGGCCTACATGGCCACCACCGCCGCCACCGAGGCCCCCGGCCAGCCCATGGGCATCGTCCGGGTCGCCAGCGCCAGCGGCACCCCCACCGGCGCCACCGACTGGACCATCACCGAGGTCTTCTCCAAGGCCATCCCCTGCCGCGCCGAGCTCTGCGGCTCCGGCGTATGCCGCGAGGACGGCCAGTGCATCGCCGAGAGCGGCGACTGCATGGACGCCTGCGCGTCGGACGAGGCCTGCTTCGAGGGGAGCTGCGGCACCATCTTCGACGAGGACTACGTCGAGGCCTACCCCGAGGCCATCGGCCTCTACGCCTCGCTGGCCACCACCTCCACCGGCCTCGGCGTCGTCTGGTACGACCGCAACGAGGGCAACCTCTACGGCGCGGCCTTCGACGGCTCGAGCTGGGCGGAGCCCTTCCTCGTGGATGGCTACGGTGTCAGCGACCTCGGCATCGGGGACTCCGGCCTGGCGGCCAGCCTCGTGGTCGACGCAGCCGACGTCTGGCACGTCACCTACGTGGACGGCGCGGAGGAGAACCTCCGCTACGCCCGCATCGAGGGCGGCGCGGTCATGACCGAGATCGTCGACAACGGCACCTCCGACGGCACCACGATGCACTCCGACGGCCGGCACATCATCGGCGACGACAGCGCCGTGGCGGTGACCGACGGCGGCGAGGTCCGCGTGGCCTACCAGGACGCCACCTCCGGCGTCGCGATGTTCGCGCGTCGCGGCGGAGACGGCACCTGGACCATCAGCGTCGCCGACGAGGGTCAGGGCTTCGCCGGCTTCTTCACCGACCAGGTCCTCATCGGCAACACCTCCTTCGTCGCCCACTGGTGGCGGGTGGAGACCCTCGGCGCCCGCGAGAACGGCGTCAGCGTCGTCAGCATCGACTAGGCCCTCCGCGGCCCCCGTGGGAGAGCCCCTGCGACCTGGTCGCGGGGGCTCTTCTCGTTGGGGGTCTCGCCGGGACCGGGAGACACTCCGCCTCCCGCCCGGCCCCGCGCGGCCCCGTCGCCCCAAGACGCAGAAAAGCCCCCGCGGAATCCCACGGGGGCTCTTCGCCGGGTCGCGCCGCCCTCGCCCAGGCCGGCGCGCAGGGTTCAGGCGGCGCGGCTGGCCGCGACCGTGGCCGCGGGAGCCTCGTCCACGAAGCGACGACGCTCGGACCCGACGAGGTCGAGGAGCTGCTTCTGGTCCACCAGGCCGGCGTCGAGCAGCGCTCGCATGTAGCCGTCGGCGTAGCCGTGAGCCCGCGCGAGCTTCGCGTAGGCCGCCCCGTCGAAGCGTGCCTTGAGCACGTCGCGGAGCAGGGTCTTCAGAGTGTCCATGAGCTGGTCGCGGTGATCCATCGGTCCTCCCGTGGGACACCCAACGCCCGGGCGTCCTCGCTCCCCAGCCATCGCAGAGCAAAGGAGGTGGGGTCAAAAAAGCGACGTGCTACAGGGCAGGGACGCGCCCGAGCCGGGGTGGCGGAATTGGCATACGCAGGCGATTTAAAATCGCTCGTGCTTCGCACATGCGGGTTCGAGTCCCGCCCCCGGCACTACTTTCCCCCTGCAAAACAAGGGCGTCCGAGCCACCACCGTTCGAAGTCAGCGAAACAGTCAGCATGCTGACGCTCGCTCGACGGTCGCGGCGCAGGTCGAAGGCGGCCACCGCCTGGCACTGAGCGCGCCACCGATTCGCGATGTAGCGGTCCGATGAGGCGCCCTTCGCCGAGTGGGTGATCGTCTTGATGACGTGCTCGAGCTCCGGGCTGTCTTCGGTCGCCAGGGTCAAGAAGGTGTTGCGGGTGCAGTGGAAGGTCAGCGGCCGGACCCCTACCCGCCGACAGTCGATCTTGAACTGCCGCCAGGTGGTCGCCTGCTTCCGCGGCGAGCGGGCGTCATGGGAGCTCGGGACGATGTAGTCCCCATCGGATGGGAACCGGGCGTAGAGGGCTGGCCAGCCGACGCGGCGCCACTCCTCGAGGAGCTTGGCGAGCTCGGGGTGGACTGGGATGAGCCGGACCTTCCGCCGGCCGCGCCGCGACTCCTTCAACCGGTCCTGGGCGACCTGGCGCACCAGACGGATCCGGGCGAGCTCGGGCGCCGAGGCGTCGATGTCTCCCCACCGGAGCCCGGCCCACTCACCGAAGCGCATCCCGGTGAAGAGCGGCCCCGCGTACAGCACGCGCCGGTCGAAGCCAATCCGGTCGTCGCTGATGAGCGCCTCGGCCTCCGGGCGGGTGAAGGCCTCCCGCTCGGGCGAGTCGTTCTGCGGCCGGTTGTCGGGGTCGAGCAGGTACCAGGGCGAGCGCCAGTCGATCCCCGCCTCTCCGAAGTGGCGCTCGGCGTCCGAGAGCATCTTGCGCACCACCTCCATCACGTTGAACTGCGTCTTCTCGGCCAGCGGGGCGCCCGTCTGCTTCGACGGCTTCGTGCGGAGCACTTCCATCAGCCGCCGCAGGTCTTCGACGTGGAGCGCCTGCAGGTCGACGTGCCCGATCACCGGGTAGACGTGGTGACGGAGCCGGCTCCGGTCGTCGCGGATGGACCGCACCTTGACCCGCCGGGCCGCCCGCTTGGGGAGCCACTCGTCTTCGCCGAAGCGCTCCAGGGTGAGGGACCGCGCCAGCCGCCGACGTCGTGGGTGGACCCACACGCCCCGCTCGATCTCCTCGAGGCGCTGCTTTCGGAGCCGGAGGGCTTCCCGCTTCGAGGTCCCGACCGTCTCTTGCACCTGGCGCCCGTTCGGCGCCCGGTAGTAGATGGCCCACTTCCCGGCGACCCGGCGCAGTCCCTCCGCCATCAGCTCGCCGCCCGGTTGGCGTTGGAGTCGATGAAGTCGTCGAGGTCCTCGCGACGGATCCGCCACTGCTTCCCGACCCGGGAGGCGCGGAGCTGGCCGGAGTCGATCAGTCCGCTGACGATCTTCCGCCCGACCCCGAGCTCCTTCGCCACCTGGGCTATCGAGCGCATGGGCTCCCGGGCGCCCTCGATCCGCTCGACGAGGGCCCGGAGCTTCCGGGCCGTCGCCGCTTTCACTTCGGCGACATCGTGGACCGTCGCCAGGTCTTCGAGCGCCGTACGCTTCGGGGTCATCGTGCCTCTCCGTCGTCAGAGTCTACGCCGAGGGCGTCGAGGCCCTCCCGGAGCCGCTGGCGCAGCTCCTCGTCGTTGGTGCCGCGCAGGAAGACCCGAGGGCCCACCAGGTGGCAGGGAGCGTCAGGGGTGGCCGCCCGCCGGCAGACGGCGACGCCATCCCCGAGGACCTCCATCGCATCCGTGAACACGGCGACGCCGTGCGCCTCGGCGTGCTCGACGAGGGCGAGGAGCTCCCCGGTGCACCGACTCCGGTGGAGCAGGCGCCAGGCGGGCGGCCACGGGCTCACCGGGGGGCCCTTGCGGTGGGCGCCGGCCGCGCGTGCACCTTCTCGGCGTACTGCCGGAACAGCTCCTCGTCGTCTGCCCCTTCCAAGAGGACCGCGACCGTGTAGCCCGCGCTCGGCCCCGTCTCTGGGTAGGCGGAGACCGACAAGACGGTTCCGCCCGCGGCGGTTACGGCGGCCTTCATGAGCGGCACCCGCGCCTCCATCGCTTCCCCGGACATCGGGTTGTTGTCGATGAGCGCCAACGTCCCGTTCTCCAGGTCGACGGTGCAACTCCGCTCCTCGAAGTGGTCCTCGTGCCATTCGCGGGCGAGGCTCTTGGCGGTGGCTTCGTTGGTGATCGTCTTCATGATGCCTCTCTCTGGTTGCTGGGTTGGGTGGACTCCGCCGCGCGGCGACGGATGACTCGTTGGACGTCTTCGTGCGTGACCCCGAGCTCCCGGAGGGCGACGCAGGCCCGCCGCAGGAGCGACCGCCCCCGCTGCACGCCGCAGTCACCGAGGGCGACCATGGCGACGATCGATCCGACTTCGGACCGGAGGGTGAGCGCCCGTTCCCAGGCTTCGAGGTAGTCGCGCGCCTCGGCGCGGTCGTTGTGCTGGATGGCGTGGAGCCAGTCGGTGGGCGGCTCCGGCCGCCGGACCAGCCGGCCCAGGTCCCAGGCCACCACTCGGAGGCTCTGCAGCATGTCGAACGCCGGGTCGGCGAGCAGCTCGTGGAAGGGGGTCACGACGCCACCGCCTTCGGCGCAGGCTCGCACCGCATGCGGATCATCGCCCGCTCCTTCGCCTTCGCGATCTCCTCGCCCAGTACCTCGAGGAAGCGTTCGGCGAACATCTCCTCGGTGATGGACCGGTCGAGAAACCAGTTGAGCTTACGCGGCGCGGGCGCCCGGCCCTTGTGCTTCCGTCCGCTCACTTGGCACCGTCCCGGAGGAAGGCGACGAGCTCGCGGGAGGCCTGGGCGCAGCCCTCGGGGTACGTGACGCCCCGGAAGTCGGCGTAGAGGCTGCCTAGGTCCCGCACGATGAAGCGGACCTCGACCCCCACCTCCACCGGCGTGGGGTCGGTCCGGTCGTCGCTCAGGAAGCCGAGCGCCAGGCCGGCGAGGATCCCGGAGGCACTACCGCCGCGCTTCGAGTCGGCGTCGTGCAGCGCGGGGAGGAGCGCAACGAAGCTGTCGCGGTCCTCGATCTGCTGCTCGCCGAAGAGGTGGCAGAGCACGGCGACGATCTGCCGCTCGATGGTGACGGGCTTGTAGTCGGCCACCGTCCCGTAGCCCACGCCGATGAAGTGGGCGAGGTGGAAGAGGGTGCCGCCGGCGTCCTCTTGGATGAGCTCGGCGACGACTTCGCCCGCGACCTCGGCGTGGGGCGAGGACTCGCAGATCTCGCGCACTCGGACTTCGGTGAGCGACTCCTTCGTGACCATCAGCTCGTCGAGGAGCGCATCGCGGAGCCAAGTGGAGCTCTCCGCCTGAGTCTCGGTGGGCGCGTCGACCACGGGCGGGGTGTCCGCCGTGCAGGTGCAGGGGGTCCGCCTCAGGTCCGCCGAGGTGGCGCAGCGGTCGGCCGAGTTGGCGCCGGTGGGGGCGGCGTCGAGGGTCATGGGGGTGGCGCCGTTCGGGCGCAGGGGGGCAGTGCGATGCATGGATCGCCTCCTGGTGGTGATGTCGGTCCCGCCCTCGCCCGGACCGTCCGGGCACGGGAGCTCAGCCCCCTGAGGACTTCACCACCTTACGCAGCGAAAGTCGCGTGCGCAAATTTATTTTTGCTTGCGCCACTCAGACAGGAGCAGCTCCCCTACCTCAGAGCCACGCTGCACTTCCTCTGTCGATAGGAGGCCTCCGCTCTCCGCGGCGGTCACCATGGCTATCCCCAGCTCGGTGGCGGACGGGGCATGTTCTACGCTCGACGCAGAGGCGCGGACTTCGTCGGGCAGGTGGAGGGCCGCCGCCAGTGCTAGCTGCAGGTGCCTCGGGCCTTCGGCAAATAGTTCACGTACGGTTTCCGCGACGTCCTCGGGGTGCGCTTCCCCAGTCTTCTCGTTGCCGCGCTCGCCGACCTTGCGCAGCAGTCGAAGGGCCAGCGAGCGCAGTTGACTGCGGGCTACCCAATCCTCATCGACCTTCGGCAGGTCGAAGAAATCCACTGCGGGACGGCCGCTCGGGTTGTCCACGAAGTACTCGCGCCGGACGCCGGTTCGCTGCACTACGGAGTCGATGAGCCGCTCAGACACGGTCTGGGTCGTTCCATCCATCAGGCGCGTGAGAGTGCTCTGATGGATGCCCAGCAAGTCTGCGACGCGCTTCTTGGATCCGTGCTGGTCGCCTGCCGCCGTGAGCATCGTGGACAGTAGTTCTCGGAGGTTCTCCAACGGTGTTCGTGCCACGTGTCCCTGTAGCACGCTTGCGCCAAACTCGCCCATGCGAGTCGCAAGCTTGCGTGCGCAAGCACGGGTTGCTAGCCTCCGCTCATGCGCACGCAATCGGTTGGTCGGACCCAGCTCCTCCACGAGATAGCCCGTCGGAGACTGCGGCGACTCGACGTCGCCCAGGCGACTGGCGTCTCGGCCGCAGTCGTGAGCTTGTGGTGCACAGGGCTACGGCGCCCCAACCGTGAGAACGCCGCCGCGCTCGAGGTCTTCCTGGGCATCCCACCGCGGGCCTGGTCGATGGGCGTGAAGCCCGACGAGGAGGCTGCAGCGTGAAGCCGCGCCAGGGTTCGCCGCCGGGGTCCAGATACGACTCGACCCCGGTCACCACAACCAGGGCCGAGCAAATGCACGGGACCAACCGAGCGAGCACAGCATGCCTCGCCGGTCGTCGTCGCGCAAGGGGCACGCGCCGGGAGGCCGGACGATGAGCGCCGAAGTCGTCGCGTTCGACCGCGACCGGGCCAAGTGGCGAGCGCTCGCCGTGCGGCACGTCGTCGACGCTCTCGGCCGAGCGTCGATCGAGGAGATGACCGCCGATGGTGATTGGCTGGTCGTCCTCGTTCCCCTGACCCCTCACCAGTACCTGCGCCGAACGCCCGAGCTCCGGGGACTCAAGGTCCCTTCGACTCACTCGACGCTCGTGCAGTTCCAAGAGCAGGCCGGCGACATCTCCGGGCGCGCCGTCGTGGTCGTGATGTTCGAGCGGGGCGGGGCCCAGCTCGTGAAGATGAAGAGGACCTCATGAGCGCCGCCGAAGACCGCACGCTCGAGCCAATGCGTCGGGAGGTGACTGCCGCCGCCCGGCGATTCCAGGCGGCCGGCTACTCAGTGGTCCCGCCCCGGGAAGACGGCAGCAAGGCGCCGCTGGGGAAGTGGAAGAGCTTCCAGAAGCGACCCGCCGATGCCGCGCAGATCGAACGCTGGTATGGCACGGGGGGCCGTTGCGGCGTCGGGTTCGTGACTGGCGCGGCGTCCGGGAACCTCGAGGCGCTCGACTTCGACCGCCGCGAGGAGCTCGACGCGTTCCTTGCCCTCGCCGATGAGACGGGCTTGGGCGAGCTCGTGCGCCGCGTCTTCGCCGGCTACTCGGAGAGCACGCCGCGCGGCTTCCATGCCTACTGGCGATGCCCTGTCATCGAGGGGAACCTCAAGCTCGCCAACGGCGCCAACGGGAGCGTCCTCGTCGAGACGCGTGGCGAGGGGGGCTATGTCATCGCGGCGCCCAGCTTCGGGCCCGTGAACGCGGCCGGCGACTACGTGCTCCGCCGTGGCGGCCCCGAGTCCATCGTCACGATCACGCCCGAGGAGCGCGACGACCTCCTAGCCCTCGCGCGGTCTCTCGACCGGAGCGTGCGGCGAGAGGCGAACCGCGGCCCGCGCGTCGCACCGCCGGAGGCCGAC
The DNA here is from genome assembly GCA_002320815.1 of Myxococcales bacterium UBA1660. Lineage (GTDB taxonomy): Bacteria > Myxococcota_A > Polyangia > Polyangiales > Houyiibacteriaceae > UBA1660. Next base: position 236,407 of record DCLA01000005.1, on the reverse strand, counting down.
GGCGACAGGCCCGGCGATGCCTTCAACCGTGAGGCCTCATGGTCGGATGTTCTTGCCGGGGCCGGGTGGACCCCGGTGTTCACCACCGCGGCGGGCGTGACGCACTGGCGGCGGCCGGGGAAGTCGAGGGGCACCAGCGCGACGACAAACTACGCGGGGGCGGACCTGTTCTATCCGTTCACGACCTCGACCGGCTTCGAAGCCGAGCGCGGATACAGCAAGTTCGCCGTCTACGCGGACTTGAACCACGGGGGCGACTACTCCGCCGCTGCGCGCGACCTGCGGGCGAAGGGGTACGGAAGCGACCGCACGGCCAGCGAGCCGCGCTTGCGGGTGGTCGCCGAGGCGGATCTCCCCTCCCCGGAGGAAGAGGACGACGAGGGCATCCCCGCCCACCTCTTCGAGATCCCGGGGTACGTGGGGGACCTGCAGCGGTACATCGCGCGAACCGCTCCACGATTCCAACCCGAGCTCGCCCTCGCGGCCGCGATCGTCGGAACCGGCACGCTCGTCGGCCGCAAGGTGCAGACCTGGACCGGTCTCCGAACGAATCAGTACGTCATCGGCCTTGCCGATACCGGTGCCGGCAAGGAGCACAACCGGCAGGCCGTGCGGCGGGTCTTCGAAGCGGCGGGCGCCCGGGCCATGACGCGCGTGGACAAGGTGACTTCGGATGCGGCCCTCATCGCGCAGCTCGAAGAGTCGCCCAGCTCCGCCGCGTTCTTCGATGAGTTCGGCCTCGAGCTGCAACAGTACAACCGGCACGGCAGTCTCGGCGCCGTCGAAGCGATTCTCGCCCTGTTCGGCGTGGCGGGCGGGACCTTCGCGAAGACCTACGCCTCCGACCGGAAGTCGAAGCGGCGCGGAACCGACACGTTCATCGTCGAGCCATGCCTCTCGATCTTCGCCACGAGCACCCCGCAGACCTTCTACGCCGCGTTGGAGAGCAACGCGATGTCGAGCGGGTTCCTGAACCGGTTCCTCCACTTCGAGGCCCCTCGCGAGCTCCCTCGGCGGCAAGAGGTGCATGTCCGAGACCGGGAGGTCCCCCTTGGCCTCGTCGAGCAAACCAAAGTGTGGCTGAGCTTCGGCCAGGACAGCAGCGAGGGGGCGACGATCGCGGACCTCATGGATCCGACCACCGGCGAACCGCTGCTGCCGGGTCAGCGGAAGCCCGGCCGCGTCCTGACCGTGGAGCCGAGCGACGAGGCCCTGCGGCTCTACCACGAGGTGGGGGACTGGCAGGACGCTCGCATGAACGAGCTTCGGCGGTCAGACGATCCGACAGCAGACCTCTATGCCCGGTTGCAGGCGCACGCGGCCAAGCTCGCCCTCACCAGGGCGGCTGGCCGTGCCCTGTTCCCAGAGGAGACGGTCATCGAAGCGGCCGACATGAAGTGGGGCGTCGAGCTCGCGACCTACTGCTGCGACCTCATGCGAGAGCGGGCCCGCGCCCACATCGCCGACTCGGCCTATCACCAGGTGGTCAAGAAGGCGGCGGAGTTCATCCGAACGAAGGGGAAGGTGACGCGCAGCGCGTACACCACGAAGCTCACGCACATCGACCGCCGCATCCGTGAGGATGTCCTGCAGACGCTCATCGAGAGCGGCCAGGTCGAGGAGGTCAAGGTCGACAATGGGGGGTCGCGGGGACCCAAGGCGACGGTCTTCGTGTGGATCGGGGGTGCCTCGTGAGCCCCCTTCGAAGAGGCGGAAAACTCTTCACAAATGGCCTTGAAAAGTTCTTGAAGAGTTTCTCCCAGGGAGGTCCCTCGGGCGCTCTTGGCCGAAACTCTTCACAACTCTTCCAACTCTCTCGTGAAGAGTTTTTGGCCGGCTTAGCCCTGCGAAATAGGGAGCGAGAGAAACTCTTAAACTTTTCCCCTCCCTCTACCGTAGAGAGTCACTTCACCCCCAACGCGGGCAAAAGCGCCCCCATCCGCGCGCCTGGTGATGGGTATCTGCCAACCCCCCGCGAAAAGTTGAAAAGTTTCTCGGGCGCATCCGCGATGGCCGCCGACGGCACCCCCGAGAAGCCCCAGCCGTCAACCGTTGACACCCCGGGGGCCGCGTGAGCGACCGGGTGCAGGTGGGCGACCGCTTCGGACGGTGGCGGGTCATCCGGCACAGCGCGCCCATCGTCTCCGGCCGGCGTCGGTCTGCCTGCCTCGTCGAGTGCCTGTGTGGACGTCGCGCGGTGCGGCGCGAGGACAAGCTCAAGAGCGGCGCCACGCGTGGCTGTCGCGACCACGGATGCCAGGCCCGGGCGATGGTGGCCCGAGAGCTGCGGGGGGAGCCGTGAGCGTGGCAACGGTTACCACCCCAGACCGGGGGGCCCTTTTATTCCGACCCACCCCCCATGCCCAGTCCCGTGCCCACCGGAAGGAAATTTCTCGGGAGGAACCGGCCTATAGCGCCGCGCCCCGATGCGTGGCCCTCCCGGCGCCCTGGGCGCCCCTGAGCCCCGTTCTCGCCGCATCCGCCCCGGTGGTCGCCTCCACGCTCCCGGCCGCTGGACGCGTTCCTAGCGCCCCTGGCGGGCATCCCACCGCCTCACCCGCCCGCCTCACAACCGGGTTTCGGGTCAATCGCGCGCGCGCGCGAGGGACCACCCCGCTTTCGACGGAGAATCCGTGATGTCCGAATCTGAGATGCCCAAGAAGGTCGGCCGCCCCCTCGGCCTCACCGAAGAGCTCGCCCAGCAAATCGCCAACGTGCTCGGGCGCGGCAGCTCCCGCCGAACCACCGCGGCCAAGGTCGGTGTCCCGAGCTCGACCCTGGACCGCTGGATGAGCCAGGCCGACGCCGGCCGCGAGCCGTACGCCACGTTGCTCCGGGCCGCCCTCGTCGCCGAGGCCGACTTCCTGGACGGCATCGAGAGCGAGATCCGCCGGGGCGTGGACATCAAGGGCAACGAGGACTGGAAGGCGCGCCAGGCGCTACTTCGGGCCCGATTGCCGGCCGAGTGGGGCCAGCGGATCCGCATCGAGAACCTGGCGCAGGACTGGATCCGGGAGCTCGTCGAGGACATGCGAGCCGACGTCGACGCGGGAACCCTGAGTCTCGACGTCTGCCTCGGCTTCATGGAGTGGCTCCACGCGAAGGCCGGGAGCAAGCCCGCGATCCCGGGTGAGGCCGCCGCGGTCGCCCTCCTGGTGGCGCCCGACGACGACGACGGCGACGACGAGGAGCCGGAGGGGTGAGCATCGAGGTCGGCGACACCTTCGGCCGGTGGCGCGTGGTGCGCCGCGCCGAGGCGGGCTTCATCGGCAACCAACGCCGAGGCCGATGGGTCGTCCGCTGCACCTGCCGCCACACCGCGACCGTGTTCGGCCACGACCTCCGCCGGGGCCGGTCCTCGGGGTGCTCCTCGAGCACTGGGCAGCTCCCCGAGCGCGCCGCCGCTTGCCGGGCGATGGCGGAGCGGTCGGAGACCATCGACGAGGTGAGCACGGCCGTCCGCCAGGTGCTCGAGGCCGAAGACGTGGACGACCGGGTGATCGCCCGGGTGGTTGAGGAGCTCGCGGCCAGAAAAGTGGCAGTGGGCCGTGGTTCGGGGCCCACCAGCGGCGCCACGGTGAAGGCATGACGAGCACCGCTCCCGCCCTGCCTCCGCGCCTCGACGTTCCCCACGTGATGATTCGCGCCCTCGGCGACACCGAGGCGAAGCTCATGGGCCGCATGTTCGGGGCCGAGTGGGTGGCCATCCCCCTCGCCGAGGTGCCGCCTCACCAGCTCGACTCGCTCTACAGCGCCGCCCACCGCCACGACGTCGACGTTCGGGTCTTCGAGCACGCCGACGGAGGGGACTACCTCGTCGACCGCCTCGGCGACTTCGACAAGAAGCTCGCCGGTCAGCACCGCAAGCGCTACCAGGGCGCCGCCGCTCAGGCTGACGAGACCCTCGCCGCCGCCGCCCAGGCCGTCGCCGAGCGAGACGCCGCGGTCGGCGCCGAAGAGGAAGCCCGCCGCGCCGTCGACGTCGCCGAGACCGCCTTCGCCGACGGTGAGGGCACCTGGGAAGCCGTCGAGGAGCTCAACCCCTCGTGGTCGCAAGCCCGGGTCCGAGCGCATCGGGCGAAGACCCTCGCCGACAAGGCCCTCGACGCCGCCCAGGTGGCGCAAGGGGAGCTCCTCTCCGTCGAGGCCGACATCGCCGAGGCGCTCTATCCGCTCGCGGTGAAGCAGTCGCAGGACGCCATCGCTGAGGCCGTCGACCAGGTGGTGAGCGCCATGGATGCGCTCCGGTCTGGTCTCGAGGAGCTCCGGCGCCGCCGCGACGACGCGAGTTCGCTTCCCGACGAGGCGACCACCGCGATGCGTGCCGCCGGCCGGACCGCGCCCTCGTTCTCGCCGACCAGCGCCCAGGCGCTCACCGAGGAGCTCGCCGACCGGGCCCGCTCCTTCGACCTCGACCTCAGCCGCGCCTTCATCGCGCGCTGCCTCACCTCGACCCCCCAGCACTGAGAAGCCCCATGAACCACGTCAAGAGCCGAGTCATCAGCAAGGTCGCCAAGCGGGGCGACGTCATCACGTCGCGGATCTCCGTCCGCCTCCGAGAGGACTTCGACACCGAGCCCGCCCGGTACGCACAGGACATCATGCGGCCTGGCCTGCTTCCGCCCGGGCGAGCCCTCGCGGTCCGGGGCCACGTCTTCACCGATGAGCCGACCCTCTTCGAGGTGGTCGACCTGACCGACAACGACATCGAGGGGTTCACGTACCACCGCGGGCTCATCGTCGAAGAGCTGGCGGAGAGCTGACCCGATGGCCGACGACACCATGACCGACACCGCCGACGTGGGCGCCCTCCATGCCCGCATCGCCGACCTGGAATCGCAGCTGCAGGCACAGCCCGCCGCCCAGGTGGAAGCCGCCCGAGAGCAGCTCTACGCGCTGCAGGCCGAAGCGGCCCAGCTCCAGGCTCGCCGCGTCGAGGAGCTCCTCGACCTCCACACGAAGCGCGGCGCCATCATGCCGTCGGAGCGCGCCTTCTACCGCCGCACCGCGCACGCCGACTTCGAGGCCGCCAAGCGCCACCTGGGCGCGAAGCCGACGCTTCTGCAGCCGGTCGAGTGGCCGGAGCTCCCTACCGAGCGCGACGCCGCGCGCAGCGCCTTCCGCGAACGCTTCGGGATCGAGAAGCCCGAGGGCGGCGACGACTGACTTCTGACCTGCTGCGCGGCGGGAAGGGCCCCTCCTGTCCCGTTGGCTCGCCGCGCAGCGGTCTACCTACCCCCGACCCGAGGATCTCCATGTCACAGCTCCAATACTCCCCCCTCCGCTCCATCTCGCTGCCCATGGCGGCGGGTGCGGTCATCGAGCCCGGCGACGGCGTCTGTCTGAACGCCTCCGCGTTCGCCGTCCCCGCAGCCGAGGCGCCCGCCCTGAAGACCATCGGCAAGGCCGTCCACCGCGGCGCCGACAACACCGGCGGCGCCAACGGCGACGTTCGCGTCGTCGTCTACCGCTCCGGTCCCGAGGGCTTCGCCTACGCCAACAGCACCGGCGCCGACGAGATCGGCAACGAGCACCTGGGGCTCCCCTGCTACTGGGCCGGGCCCCGCACGGTGGCGCTCACGGACGGTGAGGGCGCGCGCTCCCCGGCTGGGTACGTCGCCAAGCTCGAGGGCGGCGCCGTCTTCGTCGAACACCCGATCGCGATGGACTGACGCCATGACCACCGAGAGCATCGACACCCTGGGCAGCGTGGACCTCCACCGCGCTGGCCTGATCCCCGCCGCCGCCGCGGCAGGCGGCCGCAGCACGCCGCCCCGCGAGCTCCACGTCGCGCCCGCTGGCCCAGTCGCCGAGGCCGCCGACGGCCGCTCGTTCCGCATCGAGGACCCCGACGCCGTGATCGCCGCCTCCCGCATGCCCGCGATGCTCGACGTCGACCACGCCTCGTTCCTCACCGGGGATACGCGGGCCTACGGATGGGTCGACCGCCTCGAGTACCTACCCGAAGCGCGAGACGGCAAGGCCGCCGGCTTCTGGGCGCACGTCGAGAGCTGGACGCCCAAGGGCGCGGAGATGATCGCCGACAAGGAGTTCCGTTTCATCTCGCCCGCGGTCCGCTTCCACAAGCGCGACGGCGACGACGAGGGCGGGCTCCCCGTGCTCCGCGCCTTCGTCAACTTCGGCCTCACCAATCGCCCCAACCTCACCATGTCCGCCATCCACGCCCAGCAAGCCCGACGCCCGGCCCCCGGCGCGTCCTCGCCCTCTCTCCAGACGGACCGCGGTCTCACCCGGACCGGCCTGAATGCCCAGCTCGACGCGATGGTCGCCACTCACACCCGGCGCGGGGCGATCCCCAGTGCCTACAGCGAGCACTTCCGCGCCCTGGCCGCGAAGGACCCCTCCGGCGTCTCGGAGGCCCTCGAGGCCAGCGCCGCCGAAGCTGAGGCCCGGATGCTCTTCTGCCGCCGGTACGGGATCCCCTACCGCGGCACCCCGGCCGTGGCTGCGCTCCTCGAGACCCACGGCATCGACCCGGAGCGATTCTTCGCCCAGCCCATGCGGTCGGCCGGCGACGAGGCCGCCTATGCCTCGTTCTGCGCCCGCTTCGGCTTCCCCGAGCGCGAGCCCTTCGACCCCTGGGCGGCGAGCAAGTGAAGCCCGCCGACGCCCGGTTCGTGGCCGCCCTGGTGCCCTGGCTCACCAGCGCGCGCCCCGGGCCCCTTGTCGAAGACCCCGGCGCCGAGCTCGCCGACGTCCTCGAGCTTCACGACCACCAGACCCGACGGACCTACGCGCGATTGGTGCTCTCGCACCGCGAGGCCCAGGTCACCACTTGGAACTGACCCATGACCCGCCCGACCTTCCGTCACATCGCGGACCGCATCAAGACGGACATCGCCGCCCGGTTCGCCCCCGTGACCCCTGGGAGCGCCGAAGCCATCCTCGTCGGCGTCGTCGCGAGCGTGGCCCATGGGCTCTACGGCTACGCCGATTGGATCGAGGCGCAGGTCTTCCCGACCACCTGCAGCGAGGACAGCTTGCGCCGGTGGGCCCAGAACCTCGACGTGCCCCGCCGCCGCGCCAGCTACGCCGAGGGCGAGGTGCAGCACGCGACAGAGATCCCCGAGGGCCGGGTCTTCCGCGCCCCTGCGGGATACGACGTCGAGGTGACGAGCGGCGTGGTGGGGAGTTCTGGCTCCAACGTCGTGCAGCGCATTCGGGCGCTCGCCGCGGGGGAGGCCTTCATCTACGGCGGGTTGCCGCTGACCGACCAGACCGACCCCGACAGTGGGATAGTGCCGCTGGTCCTCTCCCCGGGCGTCACCGGCGGCGCGGACGCCGAAGACGTCGCCACCTGGCGGGCCCGGGTCGTGCGCCGCTTCCGTGGCCCTCGTCGCGGCGGCACCGCCGAGGACTACGCCCAGGCGGTCGAGGGTGTGCCCGGAGTGATCAGGGCATGCCGAAACGGGCCGCTCGCCGGAGGCGTCTACCAGCTCCCGTTCACCGACGCCGGCCGCGACGGGTACCCGACGGAGCCCTCCGCGGCGCGCATCGAGACCGTCCGCGAGCTCGCCTCCCGGGAGTGGCCCGACACCGAGGCGATCACCGTGGAGCTCGTCGCCGCGCAGTCCGTCGACCTGCCGTTCTCCATCACCCTGGAGAGCTCCGACCCCGACCTGCTCCTCGCCATCGAGGCCGCCGCGAAGGGCTTCCTGGCGACCGTCCCGCCCGGTCAGCAGGTCTCGAATAGCCAGCTCACCGCAGCGATCGCCAACGTCCCCGGCGCCAGCCGGCACACCATCACGAGCGCGCAGCCGCCGGCGCTGGCGTTCAACGAGTTCTACTCGCTGGTGTGGGTGTAGGCCGATCGAGGTACGGGGCCCGTCGCGGCCTCGTGCCAGGCTGGGGGCATGGCAACCATGACCCTTGGCGAGCTCGTCGACACCACCGTCCGCGAGCTCGAGAAGCAAGCGCCCGACATGCGGTGGGAGTTCACCATCGAGCAGGACCGGCCGACCACGCTGCTCGTGACGCTCTACTCCGACGAGAAGCGGGGCACGAAGGGGCGAGGCCTGCGCTTCGACCTCGCCATCGCCCCGGAAGATGTCGAGGCTCAGGTCACGCGCGACGTGGCCAGCTTCCGCGCCTACCTGGGCAACGAGGCCGGGAACGGCAAGAGCGGCGGCGGAGTGGATGGCGGGGGCAAGGCCGCTGGCTCCGGCGGCATGGGGAACGGCTGAACGCCACCGGAGCGGGGTCCCCTCAGAGCCCCCGAATCGACCTGATTCCTCGACGAATCCAACCGGAGCGGCTCGGCGTCCTCTTCGCGTCGCCAGCGATGTCACGGGTGAGTAGTAGCGTGAACCCATGCCTGTACGCATCGATGCCCTGAAGCTCCACCGGGTGCTCAACTACTGCCGCAACCGCGGCGACGACCTCGAGGAGATAGCCGCCGCTTCGGAGATCAGTTACGGCGCCTTGATGGACTGGGAGCGCGGCGTCGAGGGCAGCCCGACGGAGGCCGAGTATCGCCGGCTCTGCCACGTCCTCGGGATCGCCGAGGACGCCGTCGGCGAGATTCTCTGACCCCGCCCAGGCAACCCACCGCCCCGGGCGCCGAGAACGCGCCCATGCCCGGCGGCGAGTTCGTGGCTTCAACCTGGTGCTTGTCGGAGGGGACGACCCGACGGATCGCCTTTGGGCGCCCCTGCGGGGCCCGGGGACGCCGAAGTAGACTTTGAAGTCTATACGCCAGGCCTGGCGCGCAGGTTCCCCAGGTCGAGACGATGTGGGCGTTTTTGATGCCTCTTGCCGGCCGCGGGAGTGGCGCGCTGAGGGCGGTCCGTCAGCGCCGCCCCATTGCAGACGTACGTACGGACATGCATAGGATGCACTCCATGGGACGGAAGCGGACGATCAGGTACCGAGAGCGGGATCTCGAGGTCGAATCCGTCGACTTCACCACTCGAGAAGAGCACTGGAACGAGTATGCGCTCGGGGACGGCGCCACCGTCCGGGTGCGTGTCCTCCCTGTCGAGATGCTAGTCGCAACTCGAGAGCGCAACGAGGCAGGCGATCCGCTGGTCGTGGTGAGCAATCAAGTCCTCGTCCAGTACCTGCGGCCTGAAGAGGGAACCGAAGATGAGCGCTGAACTCGCGAGCAACGACACCCTCTTGCGTCATTCCGGCCCCTGGGAGGAGTCGGGCATCCATCGGATCGCCGATAACGGCTCGCCCGTTGCGGTGAAGTTCCTAGACCCGGCGGTCAATGTCGTCGTGCGAACCCTGTCCGAGGCCAGGCCTGACGCCATCTACTGCGACCGAGACCAAGAGGAGATCCTCATGGTCTTCTTCGTGGTCCCTGAGCATGACGAAGACGTCTACGAGCGCCTCATCGCGGCCGAGGAAGCCATGCGCGAAGCGCTATCGTCTTGCGAGGTGGAGGTGCGTGTGCGCGCGCACCAGGGCCGCGCTTACCACAAAGCGGTCCCACTCGGGAGCACCCCGGTCTACGTCCGCTAGCAGTGGAGGACGCCAGCACCCACTGGAGGAAGAGCAAGGCGAACGGCGACTTTGCCATTCACCTTGGGGCCGGAGACGACGAGAGCGGGAGGGCTTGGTCGATCGTCGTGCGCTTCTACTCGGCCCTCCATCTTGTGCAGGCGTACCTGCTCACCAAGGGTGACCGCTTCGAGGCGAAGCGCCACCAGGATCGCGAGAACGCGATGCGCGAGGCGCCAGAGCTCTCAAAGGGCAAGGCGGCCAGGTGCTATCAGGGTTATCGCATGCTCAAAGACCTCAGCGAGCAGGTCCGGTACGAGCCAGGATTTCGGCCGAGACGCGAGGACTTTCTCAGCTGCCTCTCTAACCTTGAAGCTGTGCGCAGCACCGTCGAGCCGAAGCTTGCGGATCGACTACCGCATCCAGAGCGGCCCGACGGGCTTTGATGCTTCTCCAGCATCGGATCGATTCACGAGCACAGCACCCCGCACGGCTCGCACGTCCGCCCCTCGAGGGGCTCACCGCATTCGGGGCAGTGGAGCACCAGCGCTGACGCGCTGACCTGCTCAGCATTCTGCACCGGGTGGCCACTTCCTTCGGTGATTCTGGGGTCGACTGAGCCGCTCGAATCGCCCTCAACTACCCGAAACGACTCGGATCGCCCGTCTTGCGATAGGGTTCGAGTCCCGCCCCCGGCACTACTCTCTTCCTACAACGCCAGGCGGCATCTAGGTGGCGGCTCAGAGGCCGAGTGGTAGCCTCGTGCATCGGACATGCGGACGCTGCTCACGAGATGGGGACGATGCGCCCTCGCTGCGTACCTGATGGCGGGAGCCGCTAGCGGGTGCGCCGACGAGAGCAACGCCCCGTTCCCCGCCGGGGGTTCGGACTCTTGGGTATTCGGAGTCCTGCCCGACACCCAAACGTACTCGGATGTGGCCCCCGAGACGTTCGAAGCGGAGACGGCGTGGTTCAGGGATGCCGCCGAGACCGAGCTCGACCTGAAGATGGTTCTCCATGTGGGCGACATCGTCGAGCACAACTCGCCGGGCGAGTGGGCGGTCGCCCGCTCCGCCTTCGATACGCTCCAGGGGGCGGTGCCGTACGTGCTCGCGGTCGGCAACCACGACATGGGAGAGAACGGCTCCGCCTCGGACCGTACCACTCTCCTCGACGAGTACTTCCCGGTGGTAGACTTCGATCTACTCGACCCCGATACCCTGCTGGCTGAGGGGCGCGTGGAGAACGCGGCTCACTTCTTGACGCCCTACGTGGGAAGCGCGGAGTGGATGGTGTTGGTGCTCGAGTTCGCCCCGAGGCAGGCGGCTCTTCGCTGGGCGGAGAGCATTCTCTCGGAGCACCCGGAGGCCCGGACGATCCTACTCACCCACTCCTACCTCTACGACGATGGGACGCGCTACAGCGCAGCCCGAGCGGATGAGCAGTCGTGGGACGTCACGGAGTACGCAGTGGGTCGTGACCCCGATGCGCCGGGGGCCCACGCGGAGGAAGTCTACGAGCGCTTGGTGCGACCTCACGGGCAGGTGGAACTCGTTCTCTGCGGTCACGTGCTGGGTGAGGGAGTCGCCCACAGAACGTCGGCTCAAGACGACGGTGGGTTCGTCCACGAAATCCTGTCGAACTACCAGCACACGGACGACCTCCTCGCGGGCGTGGTGAGAGGCGATCGAGGTGGATGACCGGGATGGCGTCTTCCGGGTGCGGACCCGCGACCTGGCCGCAGGGTATCGAGCGATGGGCCGCCACTCGTTCGATCTCGCAATGGATCGATGAGCGTCGGGCAATCCTGCTCCCCGACCTCGCTCGCGACGACCGACTACCCCGAACGACTCGGATCGCCCGTCTTGCGATAGGGTTCGAGTCCCGCCCCCGGCACCTCGCGCTCCGCGGGGAAGAGCTCTTGCAGCGACGCGCGGAGCTCGGCCACGAGGCCGGGGCTCATCCCGCGGGTGATGACCATGACCCGCGAGCGCTCGTCGGCGGAAGGCCAGGCGGGCATGGCGTAGACCGGGTGCACGACGTGCTGCACGGCTTGGACGACGAGCGGCCCCGGCTCGCCAGGAGCGGCGAGGAGACCCTTGACCCGGAGGAGCTGCCGGCCATGGAACTGACTGGTGGTGGCCAGCCAGAGGGCGAAGGCCGAGAAGTCGACGGGCGCCGAGGTCTGGACCGAGAAGCTCTGGACCCCCTCCCCGTGCGCGTGCACCCCGGCGGGCCCGACGGGTACGTCCAGTCGTGACGCGACGGTCGACGCCGTCCACTGGAGGAGCGGGCCCCAGTCCAGCGCGCCGTGGTCGGCCTGGAAGAGGCGGGCGTGGGGAGCCAGCGCGCGGACGGCGGCCTCGGCGGCCTGGCATCCACCCACCCGGTCGGCCTTGGTGAAGACGACGTCGTCGGCGAGGATCACCTGCTTGCGGGCTTCGGCGTGGGCCTCGAGAGTCGCGGGGCCCAGCTCGCAATCGACCGCGGTGATCACCCCGTCCAGGTGCACGTGCCGAACGAGCTCCGGGTGGCGCACCAGGGTCGCGACGATCGGCGTCGGGTCGGCCATCCCGGTGGTCTCCACCAGGACCCGGTCGAAGGCGCTCGCCCGGTCTCCGGTCGCCTCGGCCACGAGGGTGTCCACCAGGTCCCCGCGGATCGAACAGCAGACGCAGCCGGAGTCGAGGAGCACCACGTCGTCACGCACCTCCCGCACCAGCAGGTGGTCCAGCGGGACGTCGCCCAGCTCGTTGACCACCACCAGCGCCCGGGCGAAGCGCGGGTCCCGGAGCGCGTGGTTGAGCAGGGTGGTCTTCCCGGAGCCGAGGAACCCGGTGAGCACGGTGAGCGGCAGGGTCACCCGAGAACCCTGACCAAGATGCAACCCTGATGCAACAAGACTTCGAAGCGGCGAAACACGATCGAAATGCAGCCCTTGCGCCCCCCCGGGGCCGCGGCTACGGTCCTGACGTCGGGCGTACCTCGATTCTCGAGGCCGCCACGCGAAGTGTCAGATAGAGAGATCGAGGGGCCCCCGGCCTCTTCGGAGAGGAGCGCCTCATGCGCCGTCGGATGTTCTTGGGCAAGATCCACCGCTGTGTCATCACCCACGCCGACCTCGAGTACGAGGGCAGCGTGACCGTGGACGCGGACCTCCTCGATGCCGCCGGCATCCTCGAGCACGAAGAGGTCCACATCTGGAACGTGACCCGCGGCACCCGCCTGGCGACCTACGCCCTGCGCGGGCCCCGGGGCTCGAAGGTCATCTGCGTGAACGGCGCCGCCGCGCACCTGATGGGCGTCGGCGACACCGCCATCATCGCCAGCTTCGGCGAGATGAGCGACGAGGAAGCGCGCGTGCACCAGCCCAAGGTCGTCCTCTGCAACGCGCAGAACGAGGCCGTCGAGATCGGCCCCGAGCGCGCCGGCCCCCAGATGCCGCGGCACCTGGGCCCCGCCCACGCCTGACCGCCCCGGCGACCCGGTCCCGCGCCGGGTCGCCCCCGGGCTCTCGGCCCTTCTCGGGGGCGCCCCCCTCGACGCCTCCCGCCGCCACGCTTACAACGGGCGACGATGGCCGAACCGCGTCCCTCCGCTCCCACTCGCCTGAAGGTCGGGCTCGCCCTGGCCACGGTGGCGTTGGTCTTCCTGGTAGCGCTGCCCTCGCTGGCCGGCTTCTACCTCGACCTCCGCTTCTTCCGGTCCCTGGGCTTCGAAGACGCCTTCACCACCCTGGTGCGCACCCAGCTCTGGCTCTTCCTGGCCGTGAGCATCCCCTTCGCGCTCACCCTGGCCGTGAACGGGCGCATCGCCCTCCGGCTCGCGCCGCCCATCGCCCAGACGGGCCCGGCGGAGCTGGTCCAGGCCCGCGAGGTGATCCGCTACGCCCTCCAGCGGGCGCTGCCGATGGTCGCGCTGGGCTTCGGTCTCGTGGCCGGCCTCGCCGCGGCCGCCGAACCGACCACCTGGCTGGCGTGGACCCACCAGACCGCCTTCGGCCAGAGCGACCCGCTGCTCGGGCACGACGTGGCCTTCTACGTCTTCACCCTGCCCTTCCTGGAAGGCGTCCGGAGCCTGCTCCTGTGGGCCGTGGGCCTGAGCACCCTGCTCACCTCAGCCCTCTACCTCTTCACCGGCGCCCTCACCCTGACCCGCTCCCGGAGCGGGCTGCCGATCCCGTCCGCCCAGCGCGCGGCCCGCGCCCACCTCTGCGTCCTGGGCGCGCTCCTCCTCGGGGTGCTCACCTTCGATGCCTGGCTGGCCATCCCCGAGCTCCTCTTCCACGGCATGGGCCCGGTGGCCGGGGCCAGCTACGCCGACGCCCACGCGCGGCTCCCGATGCTCCAGGCCAAGGTCGCCGTCGGCGTCCTGGCCGCGCTGCTCGTGGCCTTCGCCGCGACCCGGCAGCGCTCGGTGCTCATCGGGCTGGCCCTGGTGGCCTTCTTCGGCGTGGACCTGGTCGGCGTGCGCCTCTACCCGTCGCTGGTCCACCGGCTGAGCGTCCTGCCCAACGAGGCCCAGAAGGAGGCGCCCTTCATCGCGCGGAACATCGAGGCCACCCGCGTCGGCTGGGGTCTCGACGCGGTCGCCGAGCGGGACCTCGACGCCGACGACCCTCTGACCGCCGCGGACATCGAGGCCAACCGGGCGACGTTGGACAACGTGCGCCTCTGGGATCACCGGCCGCTCCTGGACACCTTCGCCCAGATTCAGGAGATCCGGACCTACTACGAGTTCGCCAGCGTCGACAACGACCGGTACATGGTCGACGGGCAGCTCCGGCAGATCATGCTCTCGCCCCGGGAGCTCGCCGCCGAGAGTCTGCCCAACCGCACCTGGATCAACGAGCGCTTCACCTTCACCCACGGCTACGGCCTGACGCTGGGCCCGGTGAACCAGGCCACGCCGGAGGGTCTCCCCGAGCTCTACGTGCAGGACATCCCGCCGGTGTCCACCGTCCCCGAGCTCCGGGTGACGCGCCCCGAGATCTACTTCGGCGAGCTCAGCAACGACCACGTCTTCGTGCGCACCGGCGCCCGCGAGTTCGACCACCCCTCGGGCGATGAGAACGTCTACGCGACCTACGAGGGTCGCGGCGGTGTGCGGCTGGACTCGGCCTTCACCCGGCTGGCCTTCGCCCTGGCCGGCGGGTCCTTCAAGTTGGTCCTCTCCGACGAGATCGACGACCAGTCCCGGGTGCTCCTCCATCGGGGCATCCGCGACCGCGTGCGCACCCTGGCGCCCTTCCTGGACTACGACCGCGACCCCTACATGGTCGTGCGCGACGACGGCTCCCTGGCCTGGATCCAGGACGCCTATACCGAGACCACCCGCTACCCCTACGCGCAGCCGAACGCGTCGGGCACCAACTACGTGCGCAACTCGGTGAAGGTGGTGATCGACGCCTATCACGGCGACGTGCACTTCTACGTCGCCGACCCGGCGGACCCCTTGATCCGCACCTGGCGCGCCATCTTCCCCAGCCTCTTCGAGGACCTCGAGGCGCTCCCCGACGACTTGCGCCGACACCTCCGCTACCCGGAGGACCTCTTCCACGCCCAGACGGAGATGCTGACCGTCTACCACATGGGCGATCCCCAGGACGTCTACGACCGGGAGGACCAGTGGGAGGTGCCGACGATGGGGACCGAGGACGGCCGGCGCCGGATGGAGCCCTACTACACCGTCATGCGCCTGCCCGGCGAAGCCGAGGCCGAGCTGGTGCTGATGATCCCCTACACGCCCAAGGCCAAGGCCAACCTCGCCGCGTGGATGGTGGCGCGCAACGACGGCGAACACCGCGGCGAGCTGGTGGTCTACCGCTTCCCCAAGGACCGCCTGGTCTTCGGCCCGCAGCAGATCATGAACCGCATCCACCAGGACGCGGAGATCTCGCGCCAGGTGTCGCTCTGGGACCAGCGCGGCTCCCAGGCCATCTTCGGCACGCTGCTGGTGATCCCGGTGGAGGAGTCGCTGCTCTACGTGGCGCCCCTCTACCTGCGCTCGGAGTCCGGGCGCATCCCCGAGCTCAAGCGGGTGATCGCGGTCTACGAGAACTCCATCGCCATGGAGCCCACCCTCGACGGCGCGGTGAGCCGCATCTTCGCGCCGACCGACGGCCCCATCGCCGCGAACTCCGAGACGGGCGGCGCGAGCGCCCCCCCGACCGATGCGACGACCGATGCGACCACCAATGGCGCGCCTACCGGGCGCCCGGGCGCCCGGGCGGCCAAGGCCCTCTTCGATCGCGCCACCGCCGCTCAGCGGCGTGGCGACTGGGCCGCCTACGGCGAGGCGCTGGACGAGCTCGGTCGAGTCCTGGGCGCGCTGGCCGAGGCCGGCGACGAGGCGCGGGAGACCCCCGGAGCCTCAGCGGGCGACGAGGAGCGCGACGTAGCCGAGGGCACCGCCGAGGACCAATAGGAGCACCGCGCCCACGATCCACCCCAGCGCGCGCGACGAACCGCCGGGCGGCGGGGTGGACGCCGGCTCCAGGCGCGGGGCCCGGGGCGCGGGCGCGGGCGGCGCGATGGAGGGGCCGGAGAAGCGCGGCCGGTCCGCCGTCTCCGCCGGGGTCCGCTCCGGCGCGAGGGCCGGCACCGGATCGATGGCCCGCCGGGTCTGGGGGATGACCTTGCCACCCGTCGCGCTGCCCTTGGCTTGGGTCAGCGGGATCGGTTCGCCGGACGGGCGGCCCGCCATCTCCGCCGCCGCGCGACCTGCGGCCGCCTTGGCCGCCACCTCGGCCTTGATCGCCTCGATGTCCACCGCCTGCTGGGCCGGCGCCGTCTTGGCGAAGGCCTGCTCCGAGTGCGAGGGAACCGCGCCGGGGCCCTCGCGGTGGTCGGGGATGCGCTCCCGGGGAACCAGCGGCAGGTTCGCCCACCGGGTGCCCGCGAGCGACGCGCGGAGCTCGTCGGCGAAGACCCGCATGGACGGCTGCCGGTCCTCGGCGAGCTTCGCCAAGGACCGCTGGATGACGGCCTCCACGGCCGGCGGCACGACCACCTGGGGGTTCAACTCCGCGAGCGGCGGGGGCGGGTCGATGAGGTGCTGGTTGATCACCTCCATGATGTTGTTGCCCACGAAGGGCGGCTTCCCGGCCAACGCCTCGTACAGGATGATCCCCAGCGCGTACACGTCGGCGCGCTGGTCCGTCTCCCGTCCGGTGCACTGCTCCGGGGGCATGTAATAGGGGGTCCCGAAGACCATGCCGGTCTGGGTCAACTTCCGCCCCGGCTCCCCGTCCATCTCGGTCTCGGTGATCTTGGCCAGACCGAAGTCCACGATCTTCACGTGCTCGGCGTTGCCCGTGGTCGGGTCGGCGATGAGGAAGACGTTCTCCGGCTTGAGGTCCCGATGGACGATGCCCGCGGAGTGGGCCGCCGCCAGCGCGCTGAAACACTGGAACGCGATGGGCAGCACACGCTCGAGGGGCAGGGCCTCCTCCCGGGCGAGCACCGCGCCGAGGTCCTCGCCGTCGAGGAGCTCCATGACCAGATAGGCCAGTGCGTCCGGTCCCCCTAGCGGATGCGCGGTGCGCCCGAAGTCGAAGATGTCGACGATGTTCGGGTGTCCGAGCCGGGACGCGCTGCGCGCCTCGCGCTCGAAGCGGCCCATCGCCTGCCCGCCCTCGTCCACTTCGCGCAGGGTCTTGATGGCGACCATCTTGTGGATGGCCATCTGGCGCCCCGCGTAGACGGTGCCCATCCCGCCCTTGCCGAGGACGGCCTGGAGACGATAGCGACCGTCGAGCTGCGCTCCGACCAGCGGGTCCTCGTCGTCCGGGGGCCGGGTCGGGTCCCGCGGCTCGTCGCGCAGCCGGGCGCCGTCGTAGGGACAGAAAGCCTCCCCCTGAGCGAAGCGGCGCCGGCACTGCGGACAAGTGCGCATCGCGCCGAGGGTACCCCGCGACGCGCGACCGTGCTCGATAGATGACCCAGCAGTCAGGACCCACGCCGGACACCTCGCTCCACTGGCGACGAAACGTCACCGAGCGCCGGGTTTCCGAGGACAAGTTGGCATCGGCGACCGCGGCACACGACACCCTGCTATGGAGACAAAAATGTCATATCAACAGTGAACGTCGAGCCCCTTTGGTCGCAACCCTCTGTCGTGCCCCGACGAACCCTCCCCCTCGTTCTCTTCGCTCTCTTCGTCCCGCTCACCGCTCGCGCGCAGACCCTCCCCTACGCCGAGTACGAGGACGACCCCGCCGAGATCGCGCGCCCCGATCCGCTGGCGACCCCGGGCTTCGTGCGCGATCTCGAGACATCGACCGCGATCCCTCCCTGCGGCGGCCGCTACCGCGGTCGCTCCATCCTCGATGGCGGCCTGGCCTCGCGCCGCCGCGACCCCGACCTCCCCTGCCGCGACGTCTGGCAGCGCACCGTCCGCTTCGAGCTCGGCCTCCTCGGGGGCGGCGTGGTCGGGCGCGGCGACGGCGGCTGGGGCGGCCTCTCGCTCTCCCTGGGGCTCCGACTCCATGAGTACGTCAGCGTCTACTACCTCTTCACCTTCCTCGCCGGCCGCTGGGGCGCGGACACCACCGCGGAGCAGTGGGAGGTCGCCGGCTGGAGCTCCTTCCTCTTCGAGCTCTCCCCGGCGCCGAGGCTGGGCATCGCGGTGGGTCCCTCCATCGACTTCGGCGCCGGCTGCACCGTCGGGGGCGGCCAGACCGCCAGCACCTGCTTCGCCGAACCGAACCACGGGGCCCACGGCCGGGTGACCCTGGAGCTCCTCGAGCGGCCCCACGGGGGCCTGGCCCTCACCCTCGACGGACACCTGCTCCGCCGCGACGGCGAACGCTACGGCGCGTGGCTCCTCGGCCTCGGCTGGCGCTTCTGACCCGCGCGGCGCGGCGATAGACCCTCTCGCCGCGCCGCGCGTCTGGGGCTCCTCACCTGGAGGTTCCCCATGAAGAAGACCATCGCCCTCGTCCTCACCCTCACCGCCGCGCCGGCGTTCGCCCAGGACCCCGCCGACACCACCGAGTACCGCTTCGACGACGCCGACCAGGTCGACGGAGACCGGCCCACCGCGTGGGGTGATCGGTTGCAGGTGCGCTCCGAGCGACTCAACCGCCGGTCCCTCGTTCGACCGCGAACTCAGTTCCATACGGAGCTGCTCACCTCGGTCGAGGACATCTGATGTCACCGGGCGGTGCCAAAGGGTCGCCTGGGTGAAATTTCACGCGTTCGATTGACCGAGGCCGGGTGGCGGGCTTTGCTGGGAGCATTCTCATGCAGAATCGCCACCCTTTCTTCGCGGCGCTCCTCGCGCTCCCCTTGGCATTCGCCGTCGCCTGCGGCGACGACGATGACGGCACTCCCTTCGACGACGACGGCGGCGTGCCCGACGGCGCCGTGCCGGACGGCATGGTCCCGATGGACGGCGACGTGCCCGACGGCCCGCTCTTCCCGGAGCCCGAGATCGTCGAGTGCCCGGCGGACCCGCGCGGTATCCCGGCCGACCTCTGCGAGGTCACCGCGGGCAGCGGCGGCACCCTGATCACCGCCGACGTGCTCACCCCGGGCACCGTCTACCGGGACGGCAAGGTCCTGGTCGCCGACGACGGCACCATCGCCTGCGTGGGCTGCGACTGCGCCGCCGCTGGCGCCACCGAGGTCTACTGCCCCGAGGCGGTCCTCTCCCCGGGCCTCATCAACGCCCACGACCACCTCTCCTTCAACTCGGCCACCCCGTACGCCGCCGACGGTCTCCTGACCGACGAGCGCTACGAGCACCGCCACGAGTGGCGCGGCCCCGAGAACGGCCACACCCGCATCCCGGCCGGCGCCAACCCCGCCGTGGCCGAGGTCATCCGGGCCTACGCCGAGATCCGGCACCTCATCAGCGGCACGACCTCCATCAACTCCGGCGGCTCCAGCGTCGGTGACGGCCTGCTGCGCAACCTGGACTACGGCAGCGGCCTCGAGGGGCTCGCCGGCGCCGCGGCCGAGTACGACACCTTCCCGCTCGGCAGCAACTCGAACAACGTGGCGGTCACCGACGGCTGCGACGACTACCAGTCCCGCCCGACCATGAGCGAGGTCATGGGCTCCGGCGACTACGTCCCCCACGTCTCCGAGGGCATCAGCCAGGCGGCTCGCAACGAGTTCACCTGCATGCGCGACGGCATGTACGACGTGGTCGAGCCCCCCGCGGCCTTCATCCACGGCATCGGCCTCAACGCCAACGACATCGCCGAGATGGCCACCAGCGGCGTGGAGCTCATCTGGTCGCCCCGGACCAACATCAGCCTCTACGGCGACACCGCGCGCGTCAGCACCTACGCCCGCCTCGGCGCCACCATCGCCCTCGGCACGGACTGGATCCGCACCGGCTCGATGAACATGCTCCGCGAGCTCCAGTGCGCGGACGGGTTCAACCAGGACCAGCTCGCCGGCTTCTTCCCCGACGAGCAGCTCTGGCTCATGGCCACCCGCAACGCCGCCCAGGCCCTCGGCTTCGAGGACGAGATCGGCACCATCGCCGACGGCATGGTCGCCGACCTGGCCCTCTACGACGGCCGCACCAACGCCCTGCACCGCGCGGTCATCGACGCCGGCGCCGGCGACGTCGTGCTCGTGATGCGCGGCGGTGAGGTCCTCTTCGGCGACAGCACCATCGTCGGCGAGCTGCGCACGGGCTGCAGCGACTTCGGCGACGCCTGCGGCCGCGGCATGCAGATCTGCCTCCAGGAGCGCGGCAGCCAGGACTTCGCGACCCTCCTCGCAGACGCCCAGGCCTACGCCGCCGGCAACAGCAGCATCCCGGACACCCTCTACCCGCTCTTCTTCTGCGGCGAGCCCGAGGGTGAGCCCACCTGTCTCCCCGCCCGCGTGAACACCACCGACGGCCCCGGCCCCATCATCGACGGCTCCAACGCCTACAGCGGCATGAGCATGGCCAGCGACATGGACGGCGACGGCATCATGGATGCCGAAGACAACTGTCCGATGATCTTCAACCCCATCCGTCCGATGGACGGCGGGTCCCAGGCCGACTTCGACGCCGACGGCATCGGCGACGAGTGCGACATCTGCCCGGTCGGCGGCGATGACGACCCCGCGAGCTGCGTGAACGTCGACCCCAACGACCGCGACGGAGACGGCGTCCTCGACACCGAGGACAACTGCTCCAACGTCCCCAACCCCGAGCAGACCGACACCGACGACGACGGCATCGGCGACGCCTGTGACTCCTGCCCGATGGACGCCAACCCCGGCGGCGGCGCCTGCCCGGCGACCATCTACGAGATCAAGCAGATGACCGTCACCGGCATGGTCGCGGTCGAGGGCGCGGTCGTCACCGGCGTGAGCGCCGTCGGCTTCGCCATCCAGGTCTCCCCCGAGGATCCCGCCTACGACGGCGTCGACTTCTCCGGCCTCTACGTCTACACCGGCGGCGCGCCGACCCTCTCCGACGGCACCCCGGTGACCCGCGGCATGACGGTCGACGCGAGCGGCGGTCTGGGCATGTTCGGTGGCCAGCTCCAGCTCTCCTCGCCCACCGTGACCCTGGCCAGCGCCACCTACGCCCTGCCCACCGCCACCACCGTGACGCCCGCCGAGGTCGCCACCGGCGGCGCGCGCGCCGAGGCCCTCGAGGCCACCCTGGTCACCGTGGAGACGGTCACCGTCACCGCGACCGACGAGACCAACGGCGAGTTCACCGTCGACGAGAGCCTCCCGGTGGACGACCTCTTCTACCGCGTGGACCCCTTCGTCACCGTCGGCGAGGTCTTCGATTCCATCACCGGTGTCCTGGTCAACCAGTTCGCCTCCAAGGTCGCCCCCCGCGACGCCGACGACGTCATCGCCGGCGACCCGGCGCTGGCCTCCCTGACCCCCGCGACCACCTACGTCCGCATGGGCGCCGGCGCCGGGATGTCCTTCCCCGAGGCCCTCACCGTCGGCCTCACCCGCGCCCCCGGCGCGAACACCACGGTCACCATGACCTCCAGCGGCGCCGGGCTCTCGGTGAACGACGTCACCGTGCCCGCCGGCTCCCGCACCGCGCCCGTCACCCTGACGGGGACGGTGCCCGGCACCTACACCGTGACCGCCATGCTCGGCGGTGACACGGCGACCGCCGAGGTCCGCGTCCTGGCCGCGGCCGAGCTGCCCACCAGCCTGACCCTCACCCCGGCGAGCGCCACCATCAACATCGGCGGCACGGTGCCCTTCACCGTGACCCTCGACATCCCGGCGCCGCCCGGCGGCACCACGGTGTCCCTCAGCGACACCACCGGCGGCACCGTCCCGGCGACCGTCACCGTCCCGGCGAACGCGACCAGCGTGAGCTTCGACTACATCGCGCCCGGCGCGACGACCAGCGGCACCGTGACCGCCACCGCCCTCGCCCTCAGCGACAGCGCGACCGTGGACGTGGTGATGACGCCGCCGACCGTGGTCATCAACGAGATCGACTACGACCAGCCCGGCACCGACGGCCCGGAGTACATCGAGCTCTACAACCCCGGCGCTTCGGCCTACGACCTCACCGGCCACCAGCTGATGTTCTTCAACGGCAGCAGCTCCCCGGCGAGCTCCTACATGATGGTCGATCTGGCCGCCATCGGCTCCAGCCTGGCCGCCGGCCAGTACCTGGTGGTGCACGCCTCCGGCGTCACCGTCGCCGGCGGCGCCCTCACCGGCATCCTCCCCGGCGCCATCCAGAACGGCGGCCCGGACGGCGTCGCCATCTGGAACGGCTCGGCCATCGTCGACTCGCTCAGCTACGAAGGCACCATCTCCGCCGCCACCATCGGTGGGATGTCCCTGCCCCTCGAGAGCACGACCGCCGAGGACAGCGGCGCCACCGCCGGCAGCCTCTGCCGGCTCCCCAACGGCACCGACACCGACGACGCCATGAGCGACTGGGCCTTCAGCCCCTGCCTCACCCCCGGCGCCGCCAACACGGCCACCTGCCCCTGAGGCCCGCGTGGGACCCGCGGCTGCGCGGGTCCCGACACTGACGGCTCCACCCGAGCCCGAAGACGAACGGGGTGCTCCCACCGGAGCACCCCGTTCGTCGTCCGTCCCCTCGAGCCGGCTGCAAGAACGTCCAAGAGCGGCCGGCCCCGGGACGCCAGGGTGGGCCCATGCAGGACCGAATCACCGAGAAGGTCGTCGTCATCACCGGCGCCAGCAGCGGCATCGGGGCGGCGACCGCCCGACATCTGGCGGCGGCGGGCGCCAAAGTGGTCCTCGGCGCGCGGCGCGCCGAGGCGCTGGAAGCGCAGGTAGCGGCCATCGCCGCGGCCGGCGGGGTGGCGTCCCATCGGGTCACCGACGTGACCGTCCGGGAGGACGTGGAGGCCCTCGTGGCGGCGGCGGTCGAGGCCCACGGCCAGGTCGACGTGATGGTCAACAACGCCGGCGTGGCGTTGCTCTCACGCATCGACCAGCTCCGGGTCGAGGAGTGGGACCGGATGATCGACGTTAACCTGCGGGGACCGCTCCATGGAATCGCGGCAGCCCTGCCGCATTTCCAGGCCCAGGGCAGCGGCCACGTGCTGAACGTGGTGTCGACGTCGGGGCTCCGCATCGTGCCGCTCCAAGGGATCTACGCCGCGACCAAGAACGCAGTGCGCACCTGGTCCGAAGCGCTCCGGCAGGAGGTCGGGGGGTCGATCCGGGTCACGATGATCTCTCCCGGCTATGTCCGGACCGAGCTGGCCGACAACATGAGCCCGGAGCTCGCGGCCGCGGCCCGGGAGCAGATGGACGCCATCGGCATCGAGCCCGACGCCGTCGCCCGGGCCATCGCCTTCGCCATCGACCAGCCGCCCCACGTCGACGTGGGCTCGGTCGTCATCCGGCCCACCGCCCAGTCCTAGCGCGTCACGAGTCGCCGAACTGGCGCGCGTAGGCCCGGGGCGTGAGCCCCACCAGGCGGCGGAAGTGACGATGCAGGTGGCTCTGGTCGTAGAAGCCGACCCGCTGCGCGGTCTCCGCTGCCGGGATCCCTCGGCGCAGCAGCGCCTTCGCCCGCTGCACCCGGAGCCGGGTCCGATAGGCGTGAGGCGCGATCCCCGCGTGGCTCCGGAACGCCCGCGCCAGCTCGAACTTACCGCACCCCACCGCGCGGGCGACCGCCTCCAGCGAGAGCCGCTCGGCATGGCTCACGAAGAGCAACCGCCGCGCGCGCTCCACCGCCTCGTTCGCGGCGTGCGCGTCGGCGGGGAGCGCGGCCCACGCGGCCACGAGGTCCTCCGGGTCGGACCCCGGCCAGCGGAACGGCGCAGCCTCGGGCTGGTGGGCCTCGAGGTAGGGCACTCGGCGAGGAAGACTCGCGAGAACCCCCGGCTCGCCGAGCTGGAGGACCTCCACTTCCACGCCGGCCCCGAGGGGCGTCAGGCGGTGGACGTCGCCCGGTCGGGCGAAGACGACGGCCCCCTCGGTCAGGGCCCGGCTGCGCCCCGCGGACCAATGCCGCACGCGACCTCGACGGAGCACCCCGAGGGTCCAGGCGTCCTTGACACCGACGTAGGGCGCCGAGGCTCGCCAGACCGAGACGGTCCCCTGAGGGCGGGCGGAGAGGATCGTGGTCGACGGGGGCACCGGGCCCAGCATGGCACGAGCCTGCCGGGCCCGCTGGAGCCTCCGCTCAGCCGCCGATGCGTTGGGCCAGCTCGGTCACGCGGGCCTGGAGCGGCGGTCCACGGCTTCGGCAAGAGCGTCGATGCTGGTCGCCAAGCGGGCGCCGTACCAGAAGAGGTCCTTGCCATCGGTCAGGCGCACTTCCGCTTCGGGGAGCAGCTCCGCCAGCACGTCCCGGTCGGCCGGTCCGAACGCGTAGGGCTCGTCGGGAAGCAAGACGAGGTCCGGCGCGCGCTCGACGACCTCCTGGAGCTGGATGCGCGGGTAGCGCGTGTCCCTCCCCGCGACTCGCGCGCCGGTCATCGCGGCGCGCTTTCCCAGGTCGGCCGCCAGCGGATAGCGGCGCGGTCGGTCGGCGAAGACGTTCTGCGCGCCCACGAGGGCCAAGAGGTCGCTGGCGAAGGCGTTCTCGTCGAAGGTCATCCAGGGGTCCCTCCAGATCGGGACGAAGACTCGCCGCGGGGTCCGCTCGATCACCGCATGACGCGCGAACGCGCGTCGGGCGATCGCCGGCTCCTCGACGCCCAACAGGGTCGCCAACGAGCCCAGGTACGCGAGGGCTTCCGGCACCGTTCGAGGAAAGCTCACGTGTACCGGAACGCCGGCCGCGATCAGCGATTCGATCGCCGGTCGCGCGTTCTCCTCCTGGTTGGCGAGCACCAGGTCGGGAGCCAGCGCGCGCACCTTCTCGACGTCGACGTCCTTGGTCCCCCCGACGCTCGGAAGCCCCTGTATCGACGGGGGTTCGACGCAATAGTCGGTGCGACCGACCAGCCTCTCGGTCCCCGCGAGGGCGGCCACCGAGTGGGTCTCGCTGGGCACCAAGGAGACCACTCGACGGGCCGGTCGAGGCATTCGGATCTCGCGCCCGAGCGCGTCTTGGAGCAAGATGGTCACCAGCCCTGACTAACCCACGAAGGCGCCCCGCGAGAGATTGAACCCTCGGTCTCTTCGCGTTAGGCTCCGCAGCGGTCCGGGGGGCTACCGAGGACGAGAAGCCCAGTGAGCATGAACGCCGCGTCCATCAAAGAGGCGCTCGAGAACGCCGGCATCGAGATCTACCGCTCGACGCCGGGCGAGATCCACGTCGCCGAGCGAGTGCGTCTGCACATCATGGATTCCGGGGTCCGCGTGTTGACCCCCGGCGAGGAGCTCCACGTGCGCTTCACCGCCCGGTCCCAGCGCTCCGACTTCCCGAACGCGGACTCCGACGATCTCTTCGGGCGCGTGCGCGAGCAGGTGGGCCAGCCGGCGACGGCTCGGGGCTACGCCGAGACCACGACCCACGTCCACGAGGTCACGGACCCCGTCGACGACACCCGGATCCTCGATGTCTGGCACGAGGTCGTCTACGAAAAGACGACGGCCGCCGAGGACCTGGTCGACGAGGTCCGCTGGGCCCTCGACATCGAGAAGTACGTCTCGAACGACTAGCGCCGTCCGCTCGCCCACGAAGGCCGCTCCGAACGAAAATTTCGCTCGCGCCTACACTTCGCACCTCGTCGCACATTCCCCTTGACACCGTCGAGGGGGACGATAGAACGAAGTGAACCGTGGGAGAGTGTGTGTCTCTCCCTCCCGTCAGCCTGGGGATGTAATGAAGGCCGGCGGGGACCCAGGTGCATTTGCACCGAAGTTGAAGAGGAGGGGTCGGCATGGATGTCGTCAACGCGGGGCTCGTGGAGCGTCGCCCGAAGCGCGAAATCGTCGAGCTGCAGGGGGCGAGCGCGAGCGAGCCGGAGATCACCGGGGCCTTGGAGATCGGCACGGTGAAGTGGTTCAACAACGCCAAGGGATGGGGCTTCATCAGCCGCCAGGACGGGTCGGACGTGTTCGTCCACTACTCGCAGATCGGCGGCGATGGATACCGCACCCTGAAGCAGGGTCAGGAAGTGCGCTTCCTGCTCAAGCAGGGCCCGCGCGGTCAGTTCGCCGAGAAGGTCATCTTCTGAGTGAGCGGCGTCCTTGGCGGCGCCGAGCACCTGATCTAGGAACGGGCGGGTGAGCATCACCGCCCGTCTCGCCGAAGACCCGCTTCATCGCGACCCCTTGGCCTGGGTGCGCGGCCTCCTCGACGAGGCGGCGCGAGCCGAGGGGGACCATCCCGAGCGCGACCCCATGCGGGTGGCGCTCGCGACGGCCGACGAGCGCGGGAGACCGTCCGTCCGCTACGTGCTCCTCAAGGAGCTCGGCGCGGACGGGTTCGTCTTCTACACCAACTACCAGAGTCGAAAGGCGACGGAGCTGGAGGCCAACCCCTTCGCCGCCCTCGCTTTCCACTGGTGGACCACCGGCGTGCAGATCCGCGCCGAGGGCTCGGTGACCCGCGTCTCGGCCGCGGAGTCCGACGCCTATTTCGCCAGCCGCGCGCGCGCCAGCCAGCTCGGCGCGTGGGCCTCCGATCAGTCGCGACCCATCGCCAGCCGCCGCGACCTCGAGGCGAAGCTCGCCGAGGTCGACGGCCGTTTCGAGGGCCAGGCGGTCGAGCGGCCGCCGCACTGGGGCGGCTACCGCCTCCAGCCCGAGGCGCTCGAGATCTGGATCAACGGCGAGCATCGACTCCACGAACGCTACCGCTACGAGCGCGAGGGCGGCGGCTGGACGGCCCGGCGCCTGTCGCCCTGACCACATCTGGCGAAACCCGTTCGCATTTTGGGACGGGTCCGGCGAGGAAAGCCGCTTCCTTCGGCCGGGCGGAATCTGTGATAGCGTCCCTCCGCGGATGGACCCCAGGGCGGATGAGCTCATTGCGCGTCTTCGTCGCAACCCCGACGATCACGAGGCGTTTCGCGCCTTGGGTGATCTCTACCGACAGGTCGGCGACTTCGCCTCCCTGGCCAACTTGCTGGAGGGCTGGGCAGGCCGCTCGCAAGATGCCCGGCGAGCAGCGCAGGCGCTGATCCAGGCCGGCGAGCTGATCGCCGGCCACCTGGGCGACCCCCAGCGGGCCCGACAGCTCTACGAGCAAGCCCTGGCGCGCGACGCCCACGCCATCCAGGCCCTCGACGGCTTGCTGGCGCTGGTCGAAGGCCAGGACCCCGCGGCCACGCTGGACCTGCTCCGGCGCCGAGGCTCGCTGCAGCAACACCACGGGGATCACCAGGGGCTCGCGGACACCGAGTACCGGATCGGTCATCTCTACGAGGGCGACTACGCGCGCCCCGACAAGGCCATCGCCCACTACCGCAAGGCGTTCGAGGCGGACCCGGGGTTGGTCCCGGCGATCTACGCGGCGCGAGAGATCTACCGCAAGGCGGGCAACCACAAGGCCGCAGCCACCCTCTTCGAGCTCGAGGTGAAGGCGGAGCAGAGCCAGGAGCGGCGGGTCGCCCTCCTCCGCGAGCTGGCCCAGATCCGCCGCGAGCAGCTCAACGACGACGCTGGCGCCATCGAGGCCCTCACCCGCGCCGAGCGCGAAGCCGGCCACGACCTCGGCGTGCTCCACGAGCTGGCCACCGTGCTGCTCCAGCGCGCCGACAAGCGCGGGACCGGCAAGGCCGCCGACGACGACCGCCGCAAGGCCGCCGACCTGATGGTCCGCATCGCCGAAGAGGTCCCGGTGGATCACGCGCTGGTGTACTGCGAGTCGGCCCTCGATGCGTGGCCCGCCCAGGAGCGAGCCATGGAGCTCCTGGAGCACCTGGCCCGGGAGTCCTCCCAAGAGGAGCGGCTGCCCGGTCGCTGGGTCGCGTACCTCTCGACGGCCCCGGAAGGCCCGGGCGCCGACGAACGCCGCAAGCGCCTCGGGCTCGCGTACCTCGAGGCCGGCCAGGGCGACGACGCCATCGTCTGCCTCGAGCCGCTCCTGGAGCGCGGGGACGCCCAGGCCGCCCACGCGCTCATCGACCTCTACCGCGAGCGCGGCCGCGAGGACGACGCCCTGCGGGCCACCAGCATGGCCCTCGACTCGCTCCCCATGGGCGAGCGGCTCCCGCACCTGCGCGAGCTCCGCCTCCGGCTCCACGCCCGCGGCGACACCGACGGCGCGATGGACCGCGCGCGGCAGACGCTCTCCATCGAGCCGGCCGACGAGGAAGCCCTCGAATATCTGGAAGACCAGCTCCGCGCGCGCGCCGATCACCAGCAGCTCCGCGACCTGGCTTTCGGCTTCGCCCAGGTCCAGGGGCCCGCGGTGGAGAGCAAGGCGCCGCGCCTCGAAGAGGCGGCGCGGCTCTCGGAGCAAGAGCTCGGCGACGTCGAGGGCGCCATCCACGCCTGGCGCACCCTCTGGGCCTTGGCGCCCGGCAACCCCCAAGCGCCGCGGGAGCTCGCCCGCTTGCTGGAAGACCTCGAGCGCTGGGACGAGCTGGTCCAGGTGGTCGAGCACCGCAGCATCACCACCGCCGACCTCGACGAGCGGCTGGAGCTGCTCTGGCAGCTCACCCGGCTGCATCGGGAGCGACGGCAGGATCTCGGCGCGGCCATCGGCGCGCTCCACTCGATCCGCGAGCTGCGGCCCACGGACGAGCAAGCCGCGGCGATGCTCTGCGACGCGCTCCTGGAGATGGGCGACGTCACCGCCGCGCTCCCGCTCCTCGAACAGCGCATCGAGACCACCAGCGAGGCCGCGGACCGCATCCGGCTCCTGGAGCTCCTCGCCTCGACCCTCGAGGAGCGCATGCAGGACCTCGAGGGCGCCTTCTCGGCGTCCGCCCGGCTCCTCGACGAGGACCCCCAGAGCCTCGCAGCGCTCGACCGGATGGAGCGCATCGACGCGCACACCGGGAACCAGACGCGCCTGGTGGAGACCTTGGCCTACCGCGCCGAGGTCCTGGAGGGCGACGCCCGCGCCGAGGTGCTCGCGCGGATCGCGGAGATCGTCGACCAGCAGCTCGGCGATCTCGAGCGCGCCGCGGACTACTACCAGCAGGCCCTCGATGCCGCGCCCGGGAACCCGGTCGTGCTCGACGCGCTCTGCGGGGTCTACGACCGCTCCAAGCG
This sequence comes from Myxococcales bacterium UBA1660, assembly GCA_002320815.1. Taxonomy (GTDB): domain Bacteria; phylum Myxococcota_A; class Polyangia; order Polyangiales; family Houyiibacteriaceae; genus UBA1660. Next base: position 207,389 of record DCLA01000005.1, on the reverse strand, counting down.
CTACAAGGACCTGGTGGTCATGCTGCGCGAGCGGGCGCAGGTGGAGACCGATCCGCGCGCGGTGGCCGAGCTCTACCGGCGCATCGCCCGCACGTTGGGCGACCGCGTGGGGAACCCCGACGCCGCCGCCGAGGCCTGGGAGCGGGTGCTCGAGGCCGGCGACGACGAAGAGGCGCTGCGCGCGCTGGCCGAACGCCGTCGCGCGGCCGGCGACGACGAGGGCCTGGAGCCGCTGCTGGCCCGACTGGCGGCCGTGGTGGAGGCTCCGGACGAGAAGCGGGAGCTCGGTCTGGAGCGCGCGCGCCTGCAGCAGGCGCTCGGAAACCTCGAGGACGCGGCGAACACCGTGCAGGGCCTGGTGGACACCGTGGCCCCCGAGCACCTGCCCACGCTCCAGCTCCTGGCGAGCCTGCGGACCGACCTCGGCGACCACGCCGGGCTCGCCGACGCCCTCGAGCGCCAGATGCAGGTCCTCGAGGACGCGGGGCTGCGGCTCCCCCTGGCCCAGAAGCTCACCGAGCTCTACGAGGGACCCCTCGACGACCGCGACCGCGCGATCACCGCCCTGCGCGCCTGGACCGAAGCCGATGGGACCGACCTGACCCCGCGTCGGCGGCTGGTGGACCATCTGCGCGAGGCCGGCCGCCGCGACGAGCTGGTGCGGGCCCTCGACGCCCTGGGCGACCTCGACGCGGACGAAGAGGCCGTGGGCGCCGCCCGGCGCGAGGCCGCGTCCCTGGCCGAGGCGCTGGGGGACATCGACGGCGCCTGGGGCCGCCTGGCGCCGCGCATCGACTACGACGAGGCCGCCGACGCGCAGCTCGCCGCGCTGGCCGCGGCCCACGAGCGAGACCAGGCGCTGGCCGAGCTCTACGTGGCCCGGGCCAAGACGCTACGAGACGTGCCCAGTCAGAAGCAGCGTTGGCTCGACGCCGCGGACGTCTTCGAGGGTCGGCTGGGCAACACCGCCCACGCCCTCGAGGCGACCTTGCGCGCTTTCGCGATGGACCTCGGCGACGAGGCCATGCTGGAGCGGGTGGAAGCGCGCGCCGGCGCCGCCGACGCCTGGGACCGACTCTCGCAGGTCTACGAGAAGCTGGTGCGCGACGCCGCGCCCTCGGAGAAGGTGCTCCTCCTGGTGCGCCACGCGCGCATCCTCGACGAGCGGGCCCATAGCCCCAGCGACGCGCTGGACCGCTTGCTTCGCGCTTGCTCCCTGGCACCCGACGACGACGAGGTGCTCGCGCTGGCCGAGGCCATGGCGCCCCGCGCCGGGCGCGCGCCGGAGCTGCTCCACGTCTACGAGGTCCGCAAGACCAAGGCCGACTCCCACGACGGCCGGATGGACGCCCTGGCCCGCGCGGTGCGGCTCTGCGACCTGGTCCTCGAGGACCGCGACCAGGCCTTCCGCTACCTGGCCCAAGGGGTCGCCCTCTCGCTGAAGGCGGACTCGGTGCACGAGGCCGTCGAGGCCTTGGCGGAGAAGCTGGACATCGAACGGCCGGTGCCAAGCGACACCGACGCCCGCGAGCGGCTGGCCAAGCTCTACGTGCACCTGGCCGACGAAGCTGACGGCGACGCGCACGCCAGCGCCGAGCTCATGCGGCGCGCGGCGCGGCTCTTCGAGCACGAGCTCGACGCGCCCCAGAAGGCGTTCATCGTCCTGCGCAACGCCTCGACCCACGCGGCCGTGGCCGAGATCCTGGACCCGCTCGAGGAGCTGGCCGAGCGCCAGGGCTTCCTCCCCCAGCTCGACCCGCACTACGCGACCCTCGTCGACGAGGCCATCGATCAGCGCACGGCGTCGGGGCTCCTGGAGCGACGCGGCCGGCTCCTGGACGAGGCGCTGAACAAGCCGGGCGCCGCCGCGGAGGTCTACGCGCGGCTCACCACGCTGGCCAAGGGCGACGAGGCCACCGACGTCGCCGCGGACAAGTGGCTCGGGGCCCTCCGCCGAGCCAAGCGTTGGCAGGATCTGCTCAGCGCCCTGCAGCGCGAGTCGCTGCGCGCCCGCAAGCGCCCCGAGCGGCGCGCCGCCCTCCTCCGCGAGGAGGCCGCCCTCTGGGAAGAGCAGCTCGGCAACGCCTGGGAGGCCATCGACTCCTGGAAGAAGCTGAAGAAGATCGACCCGGAGCTGACGGCCGAAGCCGACGCCGCCATCGCGCGCCTCGAGGAGCGCAGCAAGGGGGGCTCGGACGACGCCGTGAGCGAGGTGGTCGACCTCGACGCGCCCCCCAGCGAGGAGCCCTCGCCGGAGGAGAGCGAGGCCTTCGCCGAGCAGATCGACGTGCTGGCCTCCGCCGAAGCGGAGCTCGACGAGCTCCTGGGCGACGGCCCCGAGGCCGGGGGACTCCAGGAGGCCTTCGAGAACGCCGAGAGCTCGGTGGAGATCGTGGGCGAGGACGTGGTGGACGAGGTCGAACCCCTCGCCGCCTACGCCGACGAAGCCGACGTCTTCGGCGGGCCGTCCTTCGGCGACGAGGACGCCGACGAGCGCACCGCCGCCGAGGTGTTCCCCGCCGCGGATCCCGTGGACCCGCTGGGCGACACCGTCCACGCCGCCGAGCTGGGCGAAGAGGCGACGCAGCTCGCCATCGAGGGAGCCCCGAGCGACGAGCTCCGCGACGACGTCCTGACTGGCGACGACGTCCTCGACGACGACGCGATGGCCGTCGCCGACGACTGGATCGAAGAGGGCTGGGAGGAAGTCGACGAGGATGACGCCGGCGTCCGCGAAGCCGCCGAGGCCGCGCCGGTCGACGAGACCCCCGCTCCGGCGCCCCTGCTGGATGCGTCCACCCAAGAGCTGGACGCGCTCGAAGACCTCGTGGAGAGCGTCGAGTCCGCCGACTCCATCGCGCCCCCGCCGATGCTCGATGCTTCCACCCAGGAGCTCGACGACCTCGAAGCGCTGGAGCCCGCCCCGGCCAGCGCCGCGCACGCGCCGCTTCAGGCGGCCTTCACCCAGGAGCTCGACGACCTCGAAGAGGTGGTGGAGCCCGGGCCCCCGGTGCTCGACGCCTCCCCCCAAGAGCTCGACGACTTCGAGGACCTGGAAGACCTGGTCGAGAGCGCCGAGGAATTGGACCTGGACGAGCTGGGCGTGGAAGAAGTCGCCGCGCCGCCGCAAACCGCTACCTCGCTGCCTCCGCCCCCGCCGCCCAGCGGGAGGGGCTCGATGCCCCCGCCGCCGCCGGGCAGCGCCTCGATCCCCCCGCCTCCGCCGGGCGCCGCTTCGCTGCCGCCCCCGCCTCCGCCCCCCCGCGAGGATTGAGCGTTCGACCCAGGCACACGAAGGTTGGTCAGAAACTATACCCACATGTAGGTGTAGGTATGATGGCCCCATGCTTCGAGGACCTGGGCTCTCCAAGACGAGACGCGGCGCGACCCTGCGCCGAGGCGTGCTGACGCGGGAGAGCGAAGAGCTGATCTTCGCGCTCGCCGAGCGCATGAGCGAGGGCGAGGTCCGCCAGGGCGTGGGCGGTCGGAGCTACTACGGGAGCACCATGCTGACCCTCGAGGCCGCTCGGCTGGCGCCCCATTGGCGGGGCACGCTGGACCTGCACGAGCTGCAGGCCGCGGCCGCCGGCTCCGTGCGGGTACGCCTCCGCGCCATGCGCTTGGCCTACGCCGACGCCGCCCACCGGGCACCCTCGGAGTCCTTCGGGACCGCGACCAGCGAGACCCGCGTCACCGTGGTCGGCGACCGCTTGCACATCGATGTCGACCTCGAAGTGCCCCTCGACTTGGCCCTCCAAGGCGGGCACGCTGCGCCGGAGCTCTGACCTTGGCGATGAACGAACCCACGGACAACGTCATCCACGTGGTCTTCGGTAGCGACGGGGGCTACCGGATCACGACGCCCGACCCGCTCGAGGAGATCCTCGAGCCGGCGGCGCCGCCGAGCTCGGGCAGCGGCCGACCCGCGGACCCTCTGGCGGACCTCTACAGCGTCGCCGAGGTGGCGCGGCTCTTCGACCTCGGCGAGAGCCGGCTGCGGAGCTGGGCCCGGCAAGGCTTCCTGGCGCCCTCGGTCCGTCGCGGCCGGCGTCGCTTCTACACCTTCCAGGACCTCATCGGGGTCCGGGTGGCCAAGGGCCTCTTGGACGCCGGGATGTCCACCCGCGAGGTGCAGCAGAGCGTCGGCGCGATCCGCGACGCCCTCCCCAAGGTGATCCGTCCCTTGGCCGAGCTGCGCGTCGTCGCGGAGGGCCGGGCCATGGTCGTCCACGACGAGCACGGCGGCTTCGAGCCCATCACCGGTCAGCGGGTCATCGACTTCTCGGTGGAGTCCCTCCGCGACGACGTGGTCGCCACCCTGCGCCCCGAGCCCAGCGAAGCCTCGCGTCGCAACGCCTACATGGCCTACCTCGAGGGCTGCCGCCTCGACGAGGACCAGTCCACCATGGACGACGCCGAGGCGGCGTATCGCGAGGCCCTGCGCCTGGACCCGACCTTCGTCAGCGCGATGACCAACCTTGGGAACCTCCGCTATCGGCGCGGCGACGAGAAGTCCGCCATGGCGCTCTACGAGACCGTGCTGGAGCTCGACCCCAACCAGCCCGAGGCGCACTACAACCTGGGCTTCATCCGCTACGAGCGCGGGCTCAGCGCCGAGGCCCTCCCCTATTTCGAGCGCGCGGTGGCGCTGGACCCGGGCTTCGCCGACGCCCACTTCAACCTCGCGGCGTGCCTCGAGGAGCTGGGCCGACGGCCGGAGGCCCGAGGGCACTGGCGCACCTACCTCGAGCTCGAGCCGGACAGCTCGTGGGCCGCCGTGGCCCGCGAACGCCTGGTCTGAGCGTCCCGAGAACCCACCGTTCCCGGCCCCGACCACGGAAAGCGGCGGGTTCGAGCCCGGCGGGCTCGTCGGCCGGCCGCCCGGGTGCTATGCGGGGCGGATGGCCGACGAGACCAAGGCTTCCCCCACCGCCACCCCCCACGAGCACGTGGAGCGCCGCCGGCGTCCGCAGACCGAGGGCGAAGACCCGAAGCAGACCGTACCCGGCCGGCCGGTCGCGCTGGCGGACCAGGACCCGGCGCCTGCGACCCCGGTGACCGAAGAGACCCCGGTGGCCGAAGCGACGCCCGTGACCGAAGCGGTCCCCGCCGACGTGACCCCGAAGGACGTCGCCCCCGCGGACGTGACCCCGGAGGACGTCTCCCCGAAGACCGTCGAGCCGGCGCCCTCCTTCGCCGACCTCTTCGACGGCGCCGCGGTGCCCCAGAAGCGCCGCCTGCAGGTGGGCGACGCCATCGAAGGCGCGGTCCTCCACGTGGGCGCCGATGGCGCCTTCGTCGACGCCGGCAACCATCAGCAGGCCTTCTACCCGCGGGCGGAGCTCTTGAACCCGCGCGGCGAGATGACCACGAAGGTCGGCGACGTCCTCAAGGGCCACGTGGTGAAGATGGGCCCGGACGGGACCCCGGAGCTCGGGCGCCGCCTCGGCGCCGGGATGAGCCTCGACGAGCTCCAGGCGGCCATGGATCAGGGCCTGCCCATCGAGGGCAAGGTCACCGGCGTGAACAAGGGCGGCGTCGCCGTGGACCTCGGAGGCCTGCGCGCCTTCTGTCCCATCGGGCAGCTCGACCGGGTCTACGTCGCCGACGCGAGCGTCTACCTCCAGCAGACCCTCCGCTTCGAGGTGCTGGAGATCAAGGAGGGCCGCGACGTGGTCCTCACGCGGAAGCGGATCCTGGAGCGCGAAGCGGAGAAGAACCGCGCCGAGCTCCTGGCCCAGCTGAAGGTCGGCGACCGCAAGGTCGGCACCGTGGTGCGCATCCGTGACTTCGGCGCCTTCGTCGAGCTCGCCCCGGGCATCGACGGCCTCATCCCCACCCGCGAGCTCAGCCACGACCGGCGCCGGGCCGACCAGGTGGTGAGCACGGGCCAGAGCGTCGAGGTGATGGTCCAGGAGATCACCCAGAAGGGCGACGACGTCCGCATCGGGCTCTCGCTCAAGGCCCTGGCCGACGACCCGTGGGACAACGTCTCCCGCGTGGCCTCGCCGGGCCAGGTCACCCAGGGGGTGGTCCGCCGGCTGATGGACTTCGGCGCGTTCGTCGAGCTCGCGCCGGGCATCGAGGGCCTCCTCCACGTCAGCGAGCTCGGGGGCGGCGACCGCCATCCGTCGAGCTTCGTCAGCGTCGGTGAGCCCCTCCTGGTCACCGTGAAGTCCGTCGACGAGCAGCGGCAGCGCATCGCCCTGGCCCCCGCGCCCGAGGGCGCCGCCGCCGGGCAGCGCGTGGACGGCAACCAGCCCCAGGTGGGCGACATCGTGAAGGGCACCGTCGAGCGCCACGAGAGCTACGGCATCTTCGTCCAGGTCGAGGGCATCCCCGGCCGCGCCGGCCGCGGGCTCATCCACGAGCGCGAGCTGGGCCTCGCTCACGGCGTGGACATGAAGAAGGCCTTTCCCCTCGGCGCCAAGGTGGAGGCCAAGGTCGTCACCAGCGGCAAGCTGGGCCTCAGCATCAAGGCCATCGCCGAGGACGAGGCGCGCCGCGAGGTGGACTCCTACAAGGCCAGCCAGGCCAGCAAGTCCATGGGCACCCTGGGAGACCTGCTCGCGGGCCTGAAGAAGTGACCGAGAAGACCGACTTCCCGCGCATCGGTCCGATGGCGACGCCGATGGCGTTCGTCTCCGACATCCACGGGAATCTCCAGGCGCTGGACGCCGTGCTCGGGGTGCTCCGGCGCCGCGAGATCACCACCGTCATCGCCTGCGGGGACCACCTGCTCGGCGGGCCGGACCCGCTGGGTGTGTGGCGCCGCCTCCAGGAGATCGAGGCCCGGTGCTGCCGCGGGGTCAGCGACCGCGCGGTGGCCATCGTGGATCCCTCGGCGCTCACCCCGCGCAACGCGCAGGACGAGGCGCGCCTGGAGGCCTTCCGGCAGACCCAGGAGACCGTGGGGGAGCTGGTGCGCAAGCAGCTCTCGCAGCTCCCGGAGTCCATCCGCATCCCGATGATCGACGGGCGCGAAGTCGTCGCGGTCCACGGCTCGCCGGCCGATCCCACGGTCGAGATGAGCCACGACCTGAGCGACGACGAGCTCGAGGCCCGCATCGACGACGACCCCGCCGACATCATCGTCTGCGGCGGAACCCACGTGCCCTTCCGCCGTGACGTCCACGAGTGGGCGGTCATCAACGTGGGCTCGGTGGGCCAGGCGCCCGAGGGCCGCAACGCGCACTTCACCGTGCTCAGCCCGCGCATGGACGGCATCGAAGTCCATCAGGACTTCGTCGAGTACTAGCCAGTACTAGCCGATCGTCGAAGGGCGCCCGACGGGCGGTTTCGACGAACTGCCCCTTGCCGCCGCCGGACTACTTGGCGGCGGCCCAGGAGGCGCCGGCGCCGACGTCGACCTTCAGGGGGACGTCGAGCTCGACGACCGTCTCCATGTGCCGCTTCACCAGCGCCTTCAGGGCCTCGAGCTCCGCCGGGGGGCACTCGAAGATGAGCTCGTCGTGGATCTGGAGCAGCATCTCCGCCTCCATGCCCTCGAGATCCGCGGCGATGGCCAGCATGGCTAGCTTGCAGAGGTCCGCCGCCGAGCCCTGGATGGGCGTGTTGGTGGCGATGCGCTCGCCGTAGGCGCGGTCCGTGAAGTTGTTGGAGCTGAGCTCGGGGATGTAGCGCCGCCGGCCCAGCATGGTCTCCACGAAGCCGTCCTGGTGCGCCTGCGCGACGGTCTCGTCGAGCCACTCGCGGACGCCCGCGTAGACCTCGAAGTAGCGATCGATGATGGCCTTGGCTTCCTTGCGCGGCAGGTCGAGGCTCTGGCCCAGCGCGGTGGCTCCCTGGCCGTAGATGGTCGCGAAGTTCACCGTCTTGCCGACGTTCCGCTGGACGGAGTCCACCGCGCCGGGCTCGATGTCGAAGATCTCCGCGGCCGTCCGCCGGTGCACGTCTTCGTCGTTGGCGAAGGAGTCGCGTAGGCGCTCGTCGCCGGTGATGTGCGCCAGGAGCCGGAGCTCGATCTGGCTCCAGTCCGCGCTGACCATGACCCACCCGTCCCGCGGGACGAAAGCCTCGCGGATCCGCTTGCCGTCCTCCGTGCGGATGGGCGTGCGCTGGATGTCGGGGTCGGTGGTGATGAGGCGCCCCGAGGCGCCCGCGGTCTGCTGGAAGGTCGCGTGGACCCGGCCGTCCTCGGGCGCGATGGCCTCGCGCAGGACCCGCGTATAGGTGTTCACCAGCTTGGCCAACGCGCGCCAGCGCAGGATCATCTCCGCGATGGGGTGCTTGGGCGCCAGGCGCTCCAGGACGTCGGCCGCGGTGGAGTAGCCGGTCTTGGTCTTCTTGAGTACCGGCAGTCCCAGCTCGTCGAAGAGGACCTCGCCGAGCTGCTTGCTGGAGCCGATGTTGAACTCGCGGCCGGCGAGCTGGTGGATCTCGCGCTCCAGCTCGTCCCGGCGCGCCACGAAGTCCTCCTCGAGGCCGGTGAGGAGATCCGGGTCCACCCGCACGCCGACCCGCTGCATCCGCGCCAGCACGTAGGCCAGCGGGAGCGAGACGTCCTCGAGGGTCTCGGTGTGGTCTTCCTCGGCGAGCGCGTCGCGCAGCAGCGGCCACGCCTCGGCCGCCGCCGCGACCAGATGGGCGGCGTGCTCGCCGAGCTCCGCCAGGGGCACGTCGCTCAGCGCGCGGCGCTTCTTCCCCGAGCCGAGGAGGTCGTCGGTGCCGATGAGGGTCCGGTGCAGCCAGGTGCGGGTGATCTGGTCCAGTCGGTGCGGGATGTCCCGGGTGGGATCCACCAGGAACGACGCCAAGCGGGTGTCGCCCACCACGCCGCGGATGGCGATGCCGGCGGAGCGGAAGACGCAGTCGACCTCCCGGAGGTCGTGGGTGACCTTGGGCCGCTCGCTCTCCAGGAGGTCGCGCAGCAGGTCCACCGCGCCCTCGCCGAGGCCGCCTTCGCCCGCGATGGGCAGGTAGCGCGCCACCACGGTCTCGCCCTCCGCGGGGACCGCCGCCAGCGCGCAGCCCATCAGGTCCGCGTGGACCACCGAGGGTCCGGCGGCGATGGGGAAGACCGCGACCTCGCCGGCGAGATCGCCGAGCCACCGCTCCGCGTCCGCCAGAGACCGGAGCGCGCCCAGGTCGCCCTCCTTGGCCAGCTCCGCGGCGTCGTCCCCGCTGAGCAGCGAGAAGAACTCCAGCTCCCGATAGAGCTCGTCCACCCGGCCCACGTCGACGGGCGTGCTGCGGAGGTCGTCGAGCCCGAAGTCGAGGGGGACCGCGGTGTCGATGGTCGCCAGCTCCCGGCTCATCCGGGCGTCGTCGGCGTGCTCGACCAGCCGCTCCTTCTGTTTGCCCTTCAGCTCGTCGGTGTGCGCCAGTACGCCGTCGAGGTCGCCGTACTTCTCCAGGAGGGTCTTGGCGGTCTTGGGCCCGATCCCCGGCACGCCGGGGATGTTGTCGACCTTGTCCCCGATGAGGGCGAGGTAGTCGACGAACTTCGCCGGGGGTACGCCCCACTTCTTCCGGACCAACTCCGGGTCGTAGGAGACGTCCTTCACCGTGTCGACCATGCGCACGTGGGGACCGACGAGCTGGGCGAAGTCCTTGTCGCTGGAGACGATGTGGACCTCGTGGCCGGCCTCCAGGGCCTGCACCGCCAAGGTGCCGATGACGTCGTCCGCCTCGTACCCGGAGACCTCGACCAGCGGGTAGTCGTGGGCCTCGACCACCCGGTGGATCCACGGGATCTGCGTGCGCATGTCCGGCTGCATCCGCGGCCGCTGCGCCTTGTACTGGGGGTAACGCTCGTCGCGGAAGGTCCGCCCCGGCGCGTCGAAGACCACCGCCCCGAAGGCCGGGGTCTTGCCCTCGAGGAGCTTGCGGAACATCAGCGCGAACCCGTAGGTCGCGTTGGTGGGGATGCCCGTGGTGGTGCGGAAGGTCCCCGGGATGGCGAAGAAGGCCCGGAAGATCAGCGCGGTGCCATCGATGAGCACCACTCGTTCGCGGGCCAAGGGCCTACTCCGCGTCTTCCAGAGTGCCGGGCGCGTCGCCCACGACCACCGGGAATCCTTCGTCGCGCCAGTGGAGCACCCCCTCGTCCAGCACCGCGGTGTTGGGGAAGTCGTGCTCGCGCAGGAAGTCCATCACCCGACCGGAGGCCGCATGGGGACACGCGCAGTAGGCGATGATCCAGGTCCCGTCCCGGGGCAGCCGCTCCATGATCGACTCGACCTCGTAGTAGGGCGAGGGGATCGACCCCGGCAGATGGAAGTGCGCGTAGTCGCTGGCCGTGCGGGCGTCCAAGATGATCATGCGGCGCCCCTGGTGGAGCGCGTCGGCCACCGCCTCGGAGGGCACGTAGCGGCCCTCGCGGAGCTCGGGAAAGTCCGGCGCCTCGCCGTCGGGGTTGATGATCACCGGGCCGTCGACCGCCGCCGCGCTCGGGCCCCCGGTCGTCGGCCGTGGGGCCTCCGAGGGCTCCCAGCTCCGGATGAGCGCCACCAGGTCGTCGATGGTCTGCTCGGCGAGCTCCCCCTCGAAGGCCGGCATCGGCGTGCCGCCGCGCCCCTTGGCGATGGCGTAGCGGATCTGCGCGTCGCTGGCCGACGCGAGGAAGACCGGGTGGTTCAGGCTGATGGCGGTGTCGCCCTGGCCGCGGGCGCCATGGCAGCTCGCGCACTCCTGGGCGAAGACCTGGGCCCCCCGCTGCGCGTCGCCGGCGCCGGGGTCGGGCATGGCGGCCATGTCCTCTTCCTGCCAGGAGCGGATGAGCGCGACGATGGCGCCGATCTCGCCGTCGTCGAGGGGCCCGCCGCGGTCCTCGTGGTAGGCCGCCATCGCGGTCCCCGGGTGTCCCTCGGCGATGGCCTGGGTCAGGAACTCGTCGGAGACGCTCACCAGGAAGTCCTGGTTGGCCAACGCGTTGGCGTCGTCGGCGGCGTAGCCCTCGCCTTCGTCCCCGTGGCAGAGGCCGCAGTAGGTCCGGTAGAGCTGCTGCCCCTGGGCCAGCTCCGCGTCGCTCGCGTCGTCGACCCGGGGGTTCCGGGCGCAGTGGGCCAGCATGGAGGCGCCGCCGCCGACCACCACGACGGTGGCCACGGTGGCCATCACCACACGCACGCGGAAGCGCTTCCGCTCCTGGGACGTCATCGGATCTCGCTCATCGGGGGGAACAACTTCGCTCATCGTCTCTTCATTCGGCGCCGTGCTCGAGGATACGGAACTCGACCCGCCGGTTGCGAGCGCGAGCCTCCTCGGTGGTGTCGTTCACCAAGGGCACCGTCTCCCCATAGCCCCGCGCACGCAATCGCGCCGCCTGGATGCCGTGTTCGACCAGCCAGCGCTCCACGGACTCGGCGCGCTGCTGGCTGAGCTGGGCGTTGTATTCATGGGTGCCCTGGTCGTCGGTGTGGCCCTGGATCTCCACCAAGGTCAGGTCCGGGTTGTCCCGGAGGGCCCCGGTGATCTGCTCCATCAGCGGGAAGGAGGCCTCGAGGATCTCCGCCGAATCCAAGGCGAACTGGATCTTGTCCAGGATGACCACCCGGTCCTCCTCGATGGCCACCATCGTCCGTCCCATCTCGCAGGTCACGGTCACGTCGCCGCCCTCTCCGGGGATGGTGGCGCCACAGGTGGCCGGCGCGAAGCCGTCCGAGAGGGTGAGCAGGGTGACCTCGCCCGGGGGGAAGCGGTAGCTGGTGAAGGTCCCGTCCTCGGCGGCGCGCAGGGCCGTCTCCTCGCGGTCGGTGAAGTTCACGATGGCCGCGCGCACGGGGTTGTTGGTGCCGCGCTCCACGATGCGTCCGATCACTCGGCCCTCGGGCGGCGCGTCGGGCACCACGGGCACCTCGACCAGGCGCTCGCGCTCGATGGGCGGCGGCTGGGGCGGCTTCCGCGGGTCGAAGGTGTAGCCGAGGGCGAGCCACAGGCGCCATGGCGCGTTGGCCGCCAGCTCCCGGACGGCCTGGGAGGCCTTGCGCCCGGTGAGCCCCACGTCGATGGCCAGGGTCGCGTGCAGCCCGCTGTCGGGCATCCGCGCCCGCGCGCCGAGGGTGAGGGTCATGGGGTGGGCGGCGACCCGCTCGTCGGCGAGGCAGCCGTCCTCGCCGGGCTCGTCCACCGCGGCGCAGACGTAGCCCTGGCGGTTCACCGGGACGTTCCAGCGATACTCCAGGAGCGGCGCCAGCACGGTGTCTTTGGGTAGCTCGATGGGCGCCTCGGCGCCGACCTCGAGGTGGAGGAAGTCGGTCCGGTCGATCCCCAGGCCAAAGCGCTCCATGGGGTTGATGAGGTGCCGGGTCTCCTCGTCCCGGGGGAGCGCGTCGTCCCCCAGGGCGGCGTAGCGGCGGTCCTCGACGTCGTCGATGAGCCGCTCGGTGCGGTCGAAGGTGTACCCCAGCACGCCCCGCACGATCAGCGGCAGCGCGTCCGAACGCGCCCGGAAGTCGGCGGTGGCCAGGGCCCGGAGCCCGATCCCCATGCCGTCGAAGCCCACCCCGACGCCGCCCCCGGTCGGCAGGTCGAAGCGCACGTCGCCACCCAGCGCGAAGACCGGGGTGAGGTTGGCGCCCATCTTGGCGCCGAGGGTGAAGTCCCCCAGGGACATGAGCAGCGGCGGGAAATCGGCCCGGTTGAAGGCCGCCTGGGCGTGGAGCCCGACGTAGATCTCCAGGAGCTCGATGGGCGACCACGCCGCGGAGAGCGAGGCGTTCACCGCGCTGGCGTCGTCGTCGGGCCGGAGGAAGCCGTCCTTCTGGAAGAAGCCCAGGGCGAGCTGCATCCGCCAGGTCCCGGCGGCGCCGGGGCGCGCGTCCCCCAGGCGGAAGCCGCCGCTCGGCCCGGCGAGGGTGGGCATGAAGAGCACCCGCCGCTCGGTCTCGGGGTCCGGGGGCGGCGGCTGGTAGGCGGCGATGAGCTCCGCGTCGGAGGGGCCCTCCGACTCGCCCTCCGCGGTCGCCTCCGGCTCGATGGGAGTGGTGGTCTCCTCGGGGGGCAGGAGCGGAAACGCCTCTTCGTCGAACTCCTCGTCGAAGTCGTTCTGCGCCCGCGCGGCCCCCCCGGCCGCGAACAGGACGAACAGAAGCGCCAGCGTGCCTACTCTCGGCGACACCATCGCTGGTCATCCTACAGCGCCCGGCGTCGTTCGCCACCCGCCCCGCGCGAGGACGGCGGCGGTCAGACCGGGCGCCAGACCATGAGGGCCAAGACGGCCACCAGGGGCAGCAGCGCCAGGGCGACGATGGCCCCGCTGGTGCGCTCGCGCCCGGCGGCGAAGAGCGGCGCCTGGAGGCTGACCAGCGAGAGGAAGAGGGACCCGCCGATCCACCAGGAGAGCATCGTGTGGCCCCGCCAGTGGGCCAACCAGAGGCCGGCGATCCAGGTGGCCCCGAACCCCGGCCCGGCGACGAAATAGGCCAAGCGCTTGCGGGCGGCGCCGTCCAGCCCCGGGAAGACGGCGCCGAAGGTCCCGGCCACGTAGACCAGGACGGCGAGGAGCTTCACGAAGCGCAGGGCGAGCACCCCGGGTCATAGCGCGTCGCCCTTCGCTCGCCACCGGGTACCCTGCGTCCATGTGGCGACCCTTCGGCCCCCGCGGACCCAGCTGGTGGGAGCTCTCCCTGCAGGCGCTCTCCTCCACCACCGCCGGCTACGACCGGCTGGCGCCGCGCTTCGACGCCACGCCCTTCCGCACCCCGGAGCCCATCCTGGCGGCCACCCTGGACGGTCTCGAGCCGGTGGGCGCCGCCATCGACCTCTGCTGCGGCACCGGCGCCGCCCTCGCGCACCTGCGCGCCCGGCGCGTGGTCGGGCTGGACGCGAGCGCCGGGATGCTCGAGCGCGCGCGAGCGCGGGTGCCCGGCGCCGAGCTGGTCCAGGGCGACGTCTTGGACCCACCGGAGCTGGGGGCCTTCGACTTGGCCACCTGCTTCGGCGCCTTCGGCCACGTCCTCGAAGCCGACGAGCCGCGCTTCGTGCGCACCCTCGTGCGGTTGCTGCGCCCCGGAGGCCGCTTCGTCTTCGTCACCTCGGATCCGCGGGGGCCCACGTTGGGCCGCGCCCTCGCCCGCACGTTCAACGGGGTGATGCGCGTCCGCAACGCGCTGCTGCGGCCGCCCTTCATCATGTACTACCTGACCTTCGAGCTCCCCCGGGCCCGGCGCCTGCTCACCGAGGCGGGCTTCGGGATCGCGACCCAGCCCCTCCCGGCGCCCTACGAGCGGCTGGTCCACGTGGTGGCCACCCGCGAGCGCTGACGGTCAGTAGGCGCGGACCTGGGCGAGCTGCGCGGCGAAGACCTCGGGGTCCGCCGTGGGCCGCTCGCAGCGGCCCCGCTCGCAGACGTAGGCGGTGGCCCCGGCGTCGCCCATCACCGCCTTGCCCGCGAGGAGCGGGATGGACTCGCCCTGGCTCCGAACCTCGGCTTCGTCGACCGCGACGACCACGCGGTTGGGCAGGAAGGTGCGACCGAGCACGTCCAAGAGGGGGCGCGCGGCAGCCTCCTCTCGGAAGACCACCACGACCTCCCGCTGCGTGTCGTGGAGCCGGTCCAGGCTCTGCAGGAGCCGCAGCGCCCCCATCGGCTGCTGGCTCAGCGGCGCGGCGAAGGCGGCGAAGAGACGCTCGGCCCGCTGGCGGAGCGCGTCGTCGTCGCCGAGGGCGGCGAGGCGCAGGAGGTTGTCGGCGGCGATGGCGTTCCCCGAGGGCAAGGCGCCATCGTCCAGGGGCCGGTCCCGGACCAGCAGGCTCTCGGCGTCGTCGGCGGTGCGCCAATAGCCGCCCTCGGCGGCGGCGAAGCGTTCGTCCTGCGCCGCCTGGATCCGTCGCGCCGCCGCGAGCCAGTCGGGGTCCCCGGTGGCCTCGTGCAGGTCCAGGAGGCCCCGGATCAGGAAGGCGTGGTCTTCGAGGTAGGCCGCGGTCTCGCCCCCGAGAGTCCGCCCGAGCCGGGCCCCCTCGGGAGGCACGAGCGCCCGGGCGGCGCCGGCGGCGACCTCCGCGTAGGCGGTGTCGCCGGTGGCCGCGGCGGCGCGCGCGAAGGCGCTGATGACCAGCCCGTTCCACGCGGTGAGCACCTTGTCGTCCCGGAGCGGCGGGGGCCGCTCCGAGCGGGCCGCGTAGAGCCGCTGGTGGAGGCCCCTGAGGCGCGAGCGCGCCGCGTCGTCGGCGAGGGGCCCATCGGGCAGGCAGAGGATGCTGCGCCCTTCGAAGTTCCCCCCCGCGGTGACGCCGTGGACGGCGCTCAGCCAACCGGCGTCCTCGGGTCCGAGGACGGCCTCCAGCTCGGCCGGAGTCCAGGTGAAGAACCAGCCCTCCTCACGCTCGCCCGTCGGCGTGGGGCTGTCCGCGTCGGTCGCCGAGTAGAAGCCGCCGCTCGGCGCGCGCATCTCGCGGACCAGGTAGTCCAAGGTCTCCCGCGCGATGCGCAGGAAGCGCTCCTCCCCGGTGAGCTGCCAGCCCTCGACGTACGCCACGGCGAGCTGCGCGTTGTCGTAGAGCATCTTCTCGAAGTGAGGCACCAGCCAGCGCGCGTCGGTGGAGTAGCGATGGAAGCCACCGCCGACGTGGTCGCGGATCCCGCCGTCCGCCATGGCGTGCAGGGTCGCGGCGAGCTGTCGCTTCGCCTCTTCGTCGCCGCTCCGCCGGGCGAACCGGGCCAGGAGCCCCAGGCGGCTGGGCTGCGGGAACTTGGGCGCCCGCCCCCACCCGGCGTGGCGCGGGTCGAAGCCGCGCATCAGGAGGCGCGCGGTGGTGGCCACCAGGTCTCCGGGAGGCACGTCGCCGGCCGGCCGCGGCGCAGCGAGCTCCTGGAGCCGGCGGCTCACCCGGGTGGCGTCCTCGAGGACCTCGTCGCGGTGGTCGGCGTAGGCCCCGGCGAGCTGGCGGAGGATGGAGAGGAAGCCGCGGTGCGCGCCTCGGTCTCCGTCGCGGGCGGGAAAGTAGGTCCCGGCGAAGAAGGGCTCGCCGTCCGGTGTCATCAACACCGTCATCGGCCAGCCACCCCGGCCGGTGAGGAGCTGGACCGCGGTCATGTAGAGCGAGTCGACGTCCGGGCGCTCCTCGCGGTCGACCTTGATGGGCACGAAGTGAGCGTTGATGGTCGCGGCGATCGCTTCGTCCTCGAAGGACTCCCGCTCCATCACGTGGCACCAGTGGCAGGTGGAGTAGCCGACGCTGAGCAGGATCGGGCGGTCCGTCGCCCGGGCGCGCGCGAAGGCCTCCTCGCCCCAGGGGAACCAGTTCACCGGGTTGTGCGCGTGCTGGAGCAGGTAGGGGCTCGTCTCACGCACCAGCCGGTTGGTGTAGGTCGGGGACCCGTCCGCCCCGAGGTGCTCGGTGCGCGGCTCGTAGCCCGGCCCCTTGGCGGCGAACGCGGCCGCCAAGCTCTGCGCCAGCCCCTCATCCACCCGATCGATCCCCGGGAGCCGGGGGTCGCCCCCAGCGCTCGTCTCGGTCACGTGCTCCTCCTCGTCCGGCACCACGTCGCCGCCGCAGCGGCACCCCACCAGGGCGACGAGGGCGACCCATGCGACCCCGCGCACTAGGCAGGGACGGCGGCGGCCAGCTCGGCCTCGGGTTCGGCCGCAGGCAGCGGCGCGAAGTTCTCGGGGCGCATCAGCGCCTGCATGATCATCGGCTTGGCGACGATGATGCCGTTGACCTCGGGATCGAGGGCGGCGATCACCCCGGCCAGGAGCCCGAAGGCGCGGCCGTAGAGCACGATGTCCTGGGGGATGGTCACGCCGTCGATGCGGTCGACGACCTCCAGGATCTTCTCCTTCATCGCCTCGGCGTCGAGCTCCTTGAGCTCCGCGGGGCTCAGCTCGTAGAGCTCCTCGAAGAACTCGCGCAGCAGGGGCTTGGCGGTCTCCACGTCCTTCTCGCTGAGCACGTCCATGGCCACCACCGCCTTGGCGAAGCCGTCGACGTCCCGGCCCATGAAGGCGATGGAGGCCATGATCAGCTTCCGCTGGAAGTCACGCGGGAGGATCTTCACCTGGCCGAAGTCCAGGATGCAGAGCTCGAGCCCCTCGGGGCCCCGGCGGACGAAGAGGTTCCCCGGGTGGGGGTCCGACTGGAAGACGCCATCGATGAAGAACATGTGGGCGTAGGCCTCCACGATCTTCTGGATGATGGCCTTCTCTTCCAGGCCCGCCTCGCGGCGCTTCTCGGTGTCCGTGATCTTGATGCCCTCGAAGTACGTCGTGCAGATCACGCTCTCGGTCGTGTACTCGTCGACCACCTTCGGCACGACGACCCCGGGGATCTCCTCGAGGTTCTTCCCGATCATCCGTGTGTGCTCGGCTTCCTTGCGGTAGTCGAGCTCGGTCACCAGCGCCTGGGCCACCTCGTGGTGGATCACGTCCAGGCGGACCTTGGGGATGAAGATGTTGAAGAGCGGGACGGCGCAGCGGAACACGAAGAGGTCGCAGCCGAGCTTCATGTCGATGTCCGCGTATTTCACCTTCAGGGCGACGTCACGGCCGTCCTTCAGCGTCGCGCGGTGGACCTGCCCGAAGCTCGCCGCGGCGACCGCCTCGTGGCTGATCTCGGCGAAGAGCTCGTCGGGCGGCGCCCCGAACTGCTGCGTCAGGTGCTTCGCGATGCGCTTCCAGGGGAGCGGGTCCACGCGGTCCTGGAGCCCCTCGAGCCCCTGGATCCACTCCGGCGGCATGATGTCCACGCGGGTGGAGATGATTTGCCCGACCTTGATCAGGCCTCCCTTCATGCGCACCGCCAGGCGATAGAACCGCGCCGCGTTCTTCACGTGGGTGCGGCTCCACTTCTCCCCGGAGACCTTCCAGCCGAACTTGAAGTGGCGCAGCCAGAGCCAGAAGTAGCCCAGATAGATCGGGACGAAGGTCCCCATCATCAGGAGGAAGCGCCAGGGGGTGTGCCAGAGTCTTCGCATCTATCGGTTCGCCGCGCCGCACTCTACCCGATCCACCGGGCCCGGCACGGCGACCCTGGGGCCAAGGCTCGGCGGTCGCCAGGTCGGCGCCTCGTCGGGCGGCGCGGGCGGCGTGGAGGGTCGCGACCCGTCGGCGTCTGTAAAAGATCTGTATCGAAATGTCCCAGCCATTGCCGCCCTGCTCTCGCACTCCATAATTCGTGAATCCCTTCGCTTTCCCGTCCGATGCCCCCCCTTTCGACCCCCCCCGCCTCGAGCCCGCCCCCTTCGCGCCCCAGCGTGGTTCCGCCGGATTCAGCTACGCAGGCGGGCAAGCGGAGCTTCCTCCTCTTCAGCGACATCCACCTCGGCGCCGACTTGGTGGACCACGTGCGCCCGTGGTTGCGCGCGGAAGGTCGCGGGGATCCCGGGGTCGACAAGGATCTGGCGGCGATGCTGGACCACTACCTCGCGGCCGCCGGTCCGGACGAGCGCTGGACCGCGATCATCGCCGGCGACCTGGTGGACTTCATCGGGATGAACCTCAGCCGGACCGACGAGGTGGAGACCACCCTGACGCCGGAGGAGGACGAGCACGGTCTGGGCAGCGCCGCGGACCACGCGGTGGCCAAGGTCCGCGCCACCGCCGAACGCCACGGCGCCGTCTTCGCCGCGCTCGGCCGCTTCGTGGCCGCGGGCCACTCGCTGGTGGTGGTGCGCGGCAACCACGACCTCGACTTCCACTGGGAACGAGCCCAGGACGCCTTCGTCGAGGCCATGGGCCGCAAGAGCGGCCACGACCCGGTGGCGCTCGCCGCGCGCGTCGAGTTCCACGCCTGGTTCTACTACGTGCAGGGCCTGCTCTTCGTGGAGCACGGGCACCAGTACGACGCCATGTGCAACTACCCCAACCTGCTGGCGCCGGTCCGCCCGGACGACCCCCAGCGGCTCGAGTGGTCCTTCAGCGACTGGCTCCTGCGCATGGTGGCCCGCCCTACCCCCGGGCTCGGCGCCGACGGCCACCAGGCCAAGGGCATGGGTGAGTACTGGCGCTTCGCCCGCTCGATCGGTCTGAGCGGCATGCTCCGGCTCGGCTGGCGCTTCGTCCGGGCCATCGGCGCGGGCATCCGCACCGGCCGCGAGCGCCTGGGCGACGCCGCCGACAAGATCCGGAACCAGCACGACAAGGCCATGGAGAAGCTCGCCGAGCGCTTCCGGACTCCGCTCGAGCGGGTCCGGAAGGTCGCCGACCTCTGGCCGGCCCCCGTGACCCGCGGGTCCCTCTCGGTGCTGCGCAGCGTGTTCATGGACCGCGTGGTGGCGGCGGTCCTCGCCGCCCTCCTGGTCCTGGGCCTCGGCATCGGGGGCGCGCCGGTGTGGCTCCTCGCCGGCACGGCGGTGGCGGCGCTGGTCGCCCTCACCTTCTACTTCCGGGGCGCCGGGCGCATCCGGGAGCGCGAGGTGAACCCCGCCCAGGCCATGCGCAGCGGCGCCGCCCGGGTCGCGAAGATCATGCCCAGCCGCTTCGTGGTCATGGGGCACACCCATCACCCCTGCGTCGAAGACATCGGCTCGGGCGCCACCTACGTGAACCTGGGCCACTGGGCCGAGGACGACCTCGACGGCGTCGCCGCCGAACCGCCCCGGACCCACCTGGTGCTCCGAGCCGCCGGCGAAGAGTTCGTCGCCGAGCTCCGTCGCTGGCGCTCCGACCTGGGCCCGACGCCCTTCGTCGGGCCCGCCTCGACCTGAGGCCGGTCCGCGGCGACTTTGCGGCCGGCTCCGCCCTCTTGATACGATTCCGTCGGTTTGGAACTTGCGGCCCGGGGGGCCGCGCTTGGAGGTACCGATGAGGAATCGCTTTGTGGGATGGGCCGCGATCGTGGCCCTGGGGTTGGTCTTCACCGTCGGCTGCGGGGACGACGACGAGCCGTTGCCCGAAGAGGACATGGGCGGCGACACCGACGACATGGGGGAGGCCGACGACATGGGCGGCGATCCCGAGGACATGGGCGAGGTCGACCTGGGGCCCACCTGCGCCGCGGGCCAGGAGGCCTGCGACGGCGTCTGCGTCGACACCGGGAGCGACCCGCTGAACTGCGGCGCCTGCGGTACCGCCTGCGCCGACGGCGAGGTCTGTAGCGAGGGCGCCTGCAGCGACACTTGCGCCGACGGCCTCGAAGCCTGCGACGGCGCCTGCGTGGACACCGCCGCCAGCACCACCCACTGCGGCGCCTGCGACAACGCCTGCGCTACCGGCGAAGCGTGCGTCGATGGGGCTTGCGGGTGCGAAGGCGGCGGCGTGGCCTGCGATGGCGCCTGCACCGACGTGAACACCGACGTCATGAACTGCGGGGGCTGCGCGATGGCCTGTGCCGCCGGCGAGTTCTGCGTCGCCGGAGTCTGCGGAGACGAGTGCGGGGACCTGACCGACTGCGACAGCGTCTGCGTCGACACCGACACCGACGCGGCCAACTGCGGCGGCTGCGGCACCGCTTGCGCCGCCGGCGAAGCCTGCGAGGGCGGCGCCTGCGCGACGCCGACCTGCGGCTTCGGCGAGCTCAACTGCGACGGCACCTGCACCGACGTGGGCAGCGACCCGGCCAACTGCGGTGGCTGCGGCATGGCCTGCGAGGCCGGGGAGACCTGCACCTTCCGCACCTGCCGCGCCGACTGCCCGCCCCAGACCGAAGCCTGCGGCGGCACCTGCGTGAACACCAACTTCGACACCGACAACTGCGGCTCCTGCGGCAACGTCTGCGCCGCGGGTCAGTTCTGTCGTCGCGGGACCTGCGTCGGGCTCTGAGCCCACGCGGTCTCTGGGGCGCCCGCGGCTCTTCGGGGCCGCGGGCGTTTTCCGTCGGGCCGCCGCCGTTCTCCGACAGCGCCGGGTCGACCTAACGGAAGGCCGGGTCCAGCGTAACGGTTGGACCCACCGATGGACGGAGCAGCGCAGTGAACATCGTGATCATCGGCAACGGCGTCGCGGGCATCGAGGCCGCCCGGACCGTCCGCCGCGCCCAGCCCGCGTGGTCGATCACCCTGGTGAGCGAGGAGTCCGACCACTTCATCAGCCGCACTGCGCTGATGTGGGTGGTCAGCGGCCAGCTCAGTCACCGCTGCATCGAGCCCCACGAGCGCGACCTGTACCGGCGCGAGGGCTTCACCCGGGTCCGCGCCCGCGCGGTGGGCGTGGACCTCGCGGCGCGCCGAGTCCTCCTGGGCGGCGGGCTGGATCCCCTCCCCTACGACCGCCTCCTCGTCGCCAGCGGCTCTCGCCCCCGGCCGGGGCCGTGGCCGGGCAGCGACCTCCCCGGGGTCGGCAGCTTGGTCACCCTCCAGGACTGCGAGTGGCTCGAGGGAGCGCTCCACGGCGGCGCCAGCCACGCCGGCCGGCCGCCCAACCCCGACGCGCACCACGGCAGCTCCGGGCCCACGTCGCCCTACTGGCCGAAGCCCGCGGTGGGTCGGCCCCGGCAGGCCGCGGTGGTCGGCGGGGGTCTCATCGGCATCGAGGCCGTGGAGGTCCTGGTGGCCGCGAAGGTCCCGGTCCGCTTCTACATCCGCGAGGACTGGTTCTGGCCCATGGCCCTCGACGCGCGCGAGTCCGCCTGGATCGCCGAGCGCATGCGCGAGCACGGGGTGGAGATGCGCCTGGGCGAAGAGCTCGTCGCCTTCGAGGGCGGAGAGCGCCTGGAGGGCGTTCGGTCCAGCGGGGGCACGGAGCCCGCCGACCTGGCGGTGGTCGCCATCGGGGTCCAGCCGAACACCGAGTGGCTGAAGGGCAGCGGCCTCGAGCGCGACGAGCGGAGCGGCGGCTTACGAGTCGACGAGCACCTGCGGACCAGTGACCCCCACGTGTTCGCCGCCGGCGACTGCGCCGCCGTGCGCTGGGCCGACGGCAGCGTCCGCCCGGAGCAGCTCTGGTACACCGCGCGGGACCAGGGTCGCGTCGCGGGCCGCAACCTGCTGGGGGAGGACGCGGTCTACGCCCGCGGCCCCTGGTACAACTCGGCCAAGTTGATGGACATCGAGTACACCACGGCCGGCCTGGTGGGCGACGTCCCGGACGAGCGGACCTTCTTCCACGAGGAGACGGGCGCCGTCCACAGCACCACCCGCGTCGTGCTCAGCGGCGACCGGGTCGTGGGCTTCAACATGCTCGGTCGGCGCTGGGACCACTCGGTGCTCGTTCGTTTCATCGAAGAGGAGCGCTCCCTGGACCACGTACTGGACCACCTGCACGAAGCGGCCTTCGATACCGAGTTCGTGCCGCCGCTGGTGATTCCGGCGGGGGGAACGGCGGGGCGGCGAAATGACGACAATGACGACGATCGTCCCCGGGGGCGGGCCTGATGGACCGGCAGGGACAGAATGGGTTGCTCTCGACCTTTCGGGAGGGGTGGCGCAGCCGTCAGGCGTCGGCGTGGCTCATCGCCGGGCTGCTCATCGGGTTCTACCTCTGGCTCTACTTCGAGGACCGCGGTTGGTTCCCCGAGTCGATGAAGCTGATGGACCCCGCGGCGCAGGCCGTGGGGCTGCGGAATCGGTGGTTCCTCTACGGCTTCCTCTACTGCCTCGCGATGGTCGGCGGCGCCGTCTACTACCTCCGCCGTCACGGCAACAGCCGGTACAACCAGATCCGCATCGCGGTGAACCTGCTCGTGCAGACGTTGCTCGCGTTCACCCTGCCCTTCGTGATGTACGTCTTCACGAACCAGGACTTCTACGCCAGCTACCTCTGGCCGCTGAAGATCGAGTACCTCTACCCCCAGACCCTCGAGCACTACCCGGTCTACATCGCCATCTACTGCGTCCTGGCCGCGCTGGTGGCGACCCCCATCCTGGCGCTCACCCTGGGCAAACGTTGGTACTGCTCCTGGGTCTGCGGCTGCGGCGGCCTGGCCAACACCTTCGGGGATCCCTGGCGCCATCTGACCAGCAGCTCCACTCGGAGCTGGCGCTTCGAGAAGGTCACCGTGCACACGGTGTTGGTGCTCGCGGTCAGCCTCACCGTCCTGGTGGCGGTGGACTTCTTCTGGGGCGCGTCGCTGCCCCGCTACCACTCGGTGGTCGGGGAACTGCGCAGCCTCTACGGGCTCTTCGTCGGCGCCATCCTCGCGGGGGTGGTCGGCGTGGGCCTCTACCCGCTCTTCGGGCCCCGGGTCTGGTGCCGCAACTTCTGCCCCATGGCGGCGCTCCTCGGACTCACTCAGAAGCTCGGCCGCTTCCGCATCGCGGTGAAGCCGGACATGTGCATCTCCTGCGGCAACTGCACCACCTACTGCGAGATGGGGATCGACGTCCGCGCCTATGCCCAGGAGAACGAGAGCTTCACCCGCGCCGCCTGCGTCGGCTGCGGGATGTGCGCCCACGTCTGCCCCCGCGGCGTGCTGAAGCTGGAGAACGCGCCCAAGGGCAAGTCGCTCCCCGTCGTCGGCTGAGCGCCGGCCCATCCGACCCGGCCCGCGCCCGGCTGCGCGGGACCCCGGCGTCTGCTATCGGACGCCGCCATGGCCATGCAGCAGCTCGTCGACAAGGCAGCGGTCCTCCACGAGGCCCTGCCCTACATCCGTCGCTTCCACGGCGAGATCCTGGTGGTGAAGTACGGCGGCCACGCGATGATCGACGCCGACCTCCGGGACAGCTTCGCGCGGGACGTGGTGCTGATGAAGTACGTCGGCTTCCACCCGGTGGTGGTGCACGGCGGCGGACCTCAGATCGACGCCACCCTGGCCGAGTTCGGGGTCGTCTCCGAGCGCCTCGACGGGCTCCGGGTCACCGACGACCGCACCATGAAGGTCGTCGAGATGGTCCTGGGCGCGCGGATCAACCAGGAGATCGTGTCGCTCATCGGCAACCACGGCGGCCGCGCGGTGGGTCTCACCGGCCGCGACGACCACTTCGTGCGGGCCGAGAAGATCGACCGCATGACCACCCGCTCCGGCAAGGAGGTCGACCCCGGCCGGGTGGGCGCCGTGACCCACGTGAACCCCGACGTGGTGCGCCGGCTGGCGCTCGGCGGCTTCATCCCGGTCATCGCCCCCATCGCCGTGGACGCCGACGGCAACTCGCTGAACGTCAACGCCGACACCGTCGCCGGCAAGGTCGCCGAGGCCCTCCAGGCCCGGAAGCTGGTGCTGATGACCGACATCGACGGCGTGAAGGACGCCGAGGGCGAGGTGCTCAGCTCCATCGCGCACAACGAGGCCGAGCAGCTCACCAAGGACGGCGTGATCAGCGGCGGGATGATCCCCAAGGTCCAGTGCGCCCTCGACGCCATCGCCGGCGGCGTGAAGAAGGCCCACATCATCGACGGCCGCACCCGCCACGCCTGCATCCTCGAGCTCTTCACCGACTCGGGCATCGGCACGATGATCACCGGCTCCTGAACGCGGGTCGGGGGGCTCGGCGCTCAGTCGCCCGAGTCTTTGGCCAGCGGGTGCGCCGCGTCGTAGGCAGCCATCAGCCGGTCCACGCTCACCTGGGTGTAGCGCTGGGTCGTCGAGAGGCTGGCGTGGCCGAGGAGCTCCTGGATGGAGCGCAGATCGGCGCCCGCGTCGAGCAGGTGGGTGGCGCAGGTGTGGCGGAGCGCGTGGGGGTGCAAGTCCGAGCGGCCCGCGCCCCCGATGCCGTGACGCCGCACCAGGTTCTGTACCTGGCGCGCGGTGAGCGGCGTCCCGCGGATCCCCAGGAAGAGCGCGTCGGGGTCCGGCGGCCGCTTCGCCGTCCGTAGCGACGAGCGGATCTGCAGGTAGCGCTGCAGGGCCTGCAGCGCCTCCTTGCCGAGGGGCACCAGCCGCTCCTTGTCGCCCTTGCCGATCACCCGGACCTCGCGCCGGTGGAGGTCCACCCGGTCCAGGGTCAGCCCGGCCAGCTCGCTCACCCGGAGCCCGCCCCCGTAGAGGAGCTCGAGGATGGCGGTGTCCCGCCGCTTGAGCCGGTCGTCCCGGTCGGGCTCCTTGGCCGGCGCCTCGACCACTCGCATGGCGTCCTCGACGGTCAGGAAGCGAGGGAGCCCCTTGCTCTTCTTGGGCGAGGAGAGCGCCGCCGCCGGGTTGGTGCTCACCATCCGGCGCTTGCGCAGGAAGCGGTAGAACGAGCGCAGGGTCGAGATGCGGCGCGCGATGGAGCTGGCGGCGAGGTCCCGATGGAGCTCGGCCAGGAAGCCGCGGAGCGCGAGGACGTTCACCTGAGCGGCGTCCAGGGGCAGGCCCCGGCGCTCCAGGAACTCCCGCAGCTGCCCCAGGTCGCGGCCGTAGGCGTCCAGGGTCGCCGCCGCCAGCCGACGCTCGCTGCCGCCCCAGCGGAGGAAGGCGTCGATCTGCTCGTCGAGGGCGGCCATCGCTCAGCAGTACCCGGGTGGACCGCCGCGGTCCACTTCGCGCCCTTCCGCCCACGATGCCCGCGATCCGGGACATCGGCGGGACAATCGGGGCCCCGACGCTTTCGCTGAGCCCCGGCGGCCCTACGGACGGACCATGACCGAGCCCGACGCCGCCGCCCTCGACGCTCCCCATGTGCGCGCCTTCCTGCCGATGATCTACGTCGCCTGGGCGGACGGCGAGCTCACCGACCAGGAGATGCACACGATTCAGGAGCAGCTCGAGGGGATGCCCTGGCTCGACGCCAGCGCGCGGCAGACCCTGCAGGGGCTCCTCGATCCGGCGAACCCGCCCTCCGCGCGGACCCTGGCGCGAGTGCTGCGGACGGTGCGCAAGGCCGCCGGCAACCTGGACGACGACCGGCGCCTGCACCTCGCGCGCCTGGGCACCGCCCTCAGCAAGGACGACCCCCACGTCGAGGACGCGCTGGAGACGGTCATGGCGGCCCTGTCCCTCGACGGCGCCGAGGCCGGCCGCGCCCTGATGGGCGGGCACCCCGCGCCCGAGACGGCGATGCCGGCGCCACAGTTCGACGCCGCGAAGCTGCGGGCGGTCCTCGAGCCGCGGGCGGTGGAGGTGCGCGAGAAGGTGCGCGCGCTGCTCTCCGACCCGGCGGTGCGGATCGGGCGGGACCAATCGAAGGAGGACGCCCGCGAGGCGGTCCTCGAGGTCGTCCAGCGCCTTGCCGAGGAGGGCTTCGGCGCCCTCGCGTATCCGGGCGTGACCAGCGACGTGACCAGCCTCGAAGAGTTCATGACGGTCTTCGAGACCCTCGGCTACGGGGACCTCTCGGTGCTGGTGAAGTACGGCGTCCAATTCGGACTCTTCGGCGGGAGCATCTACTTCCTGGGCACCGAAGAGCAGCGAGCCCACTGGCTGCCCCGGGTCGCCAAGGGTGACCTGCTGGGCTGCTTCGCCATGACCGAGCTGGGCCACGGGTCCAACGTGATGGGCCTGCGCACCACCGCGACCTACGACCCCGAGTCGGATCGCATCGTGGTCCACACCCCGGACGAGAGCGCACGCAAGGAGTGGATCGGCGGCGCCGCGGCCCACGCCCGCATGGCCACCGTCTTCGCCCAGCTCGAGGTCGACGGGGAGCAACACGGGGTCCACGCCATCCTGGTCCCGATCCGCGACGAGGACGGCGAGGCCCTCCCCGGCGTCCGACTGGGCGACTGTGGCCACAAGCTCGGGCTCAACGGCGTCGACAACGGACGCATCTGGCTCGACCAGGTGAAGGTCCCCCGGGACCACCTCCTCGGGCGTTTCGCCGCGATCACCGAGGACGGCCGCTACGAGTCCCCCATCGCCAGCCCCAACAAGCGCTTCTTCACCATGCTCGGCACCCTGGTCGCCGGCCGCATCTGCGTCGGCTCGGGGGGCGTGAGCGCCGCCAAGGTCGGCGTGGCCATCGCGACCCGCTACGCCTTCCATCGGCGCCAGTTCGGTGCGCCCGGCGAGGCGGAGATGCGGCTCATCGACTACCCGGTGCACCGACGCCGCCTCATGCCCTCCCTGGCCCAGAGCGTCGCCGCGGCCTTCGCCATCGACCACGTCCGGCAGCAGTACGTCGGTGCCGAGACCGAAGAGCAGAAGCGCGCGGTGGAGGCCCTGGCCGCCGGCGTGAAGGCCTTCACCACCGACCACGCGACCTTCGCCCTGCAGCAGTGCCGCGAGTGCTGCGGCGGCCAGGGGTACCTCTCCGAGAACCGCATCGGGCCGCTCAAGAGCGACACCGACGTCTTCACCACCTTCGAGGGCGACAACACCGTCCTCCTGCAGCTCACCGCCAAGGCGGTGCTGACCGACTTCCGCAAGCAGCTCGGCGACGACCGGGTCTTCGGTCTCGTGCGCTACGTGGGCAAGAAGCTCGCGCGCGCCGCTCGCGAGGCGAACCCGGTGACCAAGCGGCTGGGCTCGACCGAGCACCTCCGCGACCGGGACACCCTGCGCGGGCTCTTCGAGTACCGCGAGAAGCACCTGGTGGAAGCCGCCGCGCGGCGGGTCCAGAAGCGCATCAAGAACGGCATGGAGCCCCACGAGGCCTTCACCGCCATCCAGGACCATCTCCTCGCGATGGCCCGGGCCCACATCGAGCGCGTGGTCTACGACGCCTTCGCCGCCGGCATCGACCGCGCCGAGGGCGCCGAGAAGGACGCCCTCGATCGGCTCCTCGATCTGTGGTCGCTCTGGCGCATCGAGAGCGACCTCGGCTGGTTCATGGAGAACGGCGTCGCCGAGCCCAATCGCGCCGGGGGCATACGGCGCGAAGTCCAGGCGCTCTGCGACGAGGTCGCCCAGAGCGCGCTGGACTACGTCGAGGCGTTCGGGATCCCCGAGGCCTCGCTCGCGGCGCCCATCGCCTTCGGAGAAGCCGCCGGGGTCTGACGCTCGGGGAGCTCGGCGGGCTCGACATTCACCGTCGGCAGCCAGCCGTTGAGGTCCCGGAGCGCCCGCTCGGCGAGCTTCTCGCGGCGGAAGCGGCGCTTCCGGATCTTCTTGCCCGGGAGCCGGGGCACCATGCTCCACACCACGTTGGAGGGCTGGAAGTCCTCCTTGGGGGTGCGCAGGTGGCGGTAGAGCCCGCCGAGCGCGGTGGTCTCGGGCGGGAACTCCGCCGCGTTGCCCCGGAGACGCTCGCTGAGGACCGCCCCGAGCATCAGGCCACAGGCGGCGCTCTCCACGTAGCCCTCCACGCCGGCGATCTGACCGGCGAGGTGCACCCCGGGCCGGCCCCGGAGCGAGAGATCGTCGTCGAGGGCCACCGGGCTGTTCACGAAGGTGTTCCGGTGGACCGAGCCCAGCCGCTGAAACTCCGCCTTCTCGAGCCCCGGGATCATCCGCAGGACCCGCTTCTGCTCGGGCCACTTCATGCGGGTCTGGAAGCCCACCAGGTTGTAGGCGGTGGCCTCGGCGTTCTCCTGACGGAGCTGCACCACGGCGAAGGGGCGCTCGCCGGTCCGGGGATCGGCGAGGCCCACCGGCTTCATCGGACCGTAGGCCAAGGTGAGGCGACCCCGCTCGGCCATCACCTCGAGGGGTAGGCAGCCCTCGAAGTAACGCACCTCTTCGAACTCGTGGGCTTCCACCTTCTCGGCGGCGAGCACCACTTCCAGGAACGCGTCGTACTCGGCCTCGGTGAGCGGACAGTTCCCGTAGGCGTCGTCGCCGCCCTTGTCGTAGCGGCTGGCCTTGAAGACGATGTCCCAGTCGATGCTCTCGGTGAGCACCACCGGCGCGATGGCGTCGTAGTAGGCCAGGTGCTGGCTGCCCACGATGCGCTCCAGGTCGGCGGCGAGGGCGTCGCCGGTGAGCGGCCCGGTGGCCAGGATGGTGCGACCGTCCTCGGGCACCGCGTCCACGCGCTCGCAGACGACCTCGATGTTCGGGTGGTTGCGCAGCTTCTCCGTGACACCTCGGCCGAAGTGCTCGCGGTCCACGGCCAGCGCACCGCCCGCGGGGACCCGGTGAGCCTCGGCCTGCTCGAGGATGAGCGACCCCGAGCGGCGCATCTCCTCTTTCACCAGGCCGACGGCGTTGGCCAGCGCGTCGCCCCGGAGCGAGTTCGAGCACACCAGCTCGGCGAAAAAATCGTGCTGCTGCGCCGGAGTCTTCGCCCGCGGCTTCTGCTCCACCAGCCGCACGGAGACACCGCGCTCCGCGAGCTGCCAAGCACACTCGGACCCGGCCAGGCCGGCACCGACGACGGTCACCACTTCGCTCATGGCCGAGATCTAGTACGGCCGCGGACCCCGAGCACGGCGACGGCCCTCACGCGGGCGCAGACGAGCGCAGGTAGCGGCCCCCCTCCACCGCCCGGGCCGCACCCAGAACCACCAGCTCGAGGAGCGCCCGCTGCACCTCGACGACGTCGCGCTCCAGGCGCTCACCGAGCTCGTCGGGGTGCAGCGGCACCGCGCCGAGCGCCTCCCACACGGCCTTCCCCATCGCGGATGCGCCCGGCGCTCCGGAGGGTCCCGGCGCCTCGGGGCGCGTCGGCGCCGCGGGCGCGGCCTGGGGGCGCTCGAGGGGCAGGTCCAGGGTGGTCGCCAACGAGTCCCACCCCGTGCACGGGGTAGCCCCCGCGACGAGCAGGTCCACGTTGCCGCCCCCCCGGGGATCCCAGGGCGCGGCCGGCACCACGAACACCGGCCGCCCGAGGCTCCGTGCCACCCGCGCCGTGGAGAGCGCCCCGCTGCGGCGCGGCGCCTGGACGACGACCACGGCGGAGGCCAACGCGGCCACCAGGCGGTTGCGTTGGAGGAAGCGGCCCGGAAATGCGTTCCCGTCCTCGTGCTCTCCGAGGAGCCCACCCCCCGCGTCGACGATGCGCCCGAAGAGCCCCCGGTGACGAGCCGGGTAGGCCCACGAGGGATGCGTGGCCAGCACGGCCAGGGTCGGGGCGCCTCCGGTGAGGCACCCTTCGTGGGCCGCGGCGTCGATGCCCAACGCGCCACCGCTGATAGTGGCGATCCCGTGCTCCGCGAGGTCCCGCGCGAGCCGGTGGGTGAAGCGCTCCGCCTCGGGGTCGGACCGGCGGGTCCCCACGATGGCCACCATTCGCCGGGGCACCACGCCTGCGAGGTGGAGGGACGCCGGGGGCGTCGGCAGGTCGGCCAATCCGCGCAGCGCGGGATCGGCGAGCATCTCGGCCCCGGCGAGCGCTCGGGGTGGTTCGGCGAGGGGCACGAGGGGGAGACCCATGCGCGCCCTTCGGCCGCCGGTCGGGGCGAGTTGCGTTCGGCGGCGACGCGAGTCGTGTTCGGCGAGACCCGGCTTGCGCTCGGCGGGGACCGAGCGGGCGCTCTGGATGAACTCGGCCGCGGCGACCTGCGGGGCGTCACCGATGCGGTCGCGTACCGGCGTCACCGATGCGAAGGGACCAAATGAAAGGGGCGCCGCCTCGAAGGAGGGGCGCCCCGTTCACTTTGGTCGTCGCTTCAGGCGGGCAGCGAGTCGGGGTCGATCGGCTCGCGCGGATCCCGGATCATCTCGCGGCCGGGAGCCTCGGTGGCTTCCTCGAGGACCCGGTGGCCCATCATGCTCGGAGTCACGCTCAGCTCTTCGTGCCTGGGCGGTCCACCCGCGTAGTGCGCGGGCACCTCGTCCTGATGCGCGTGGTCCGTGGTGTACTCGGACACCACCCCGGTGGGCTCCGGGTCCATGTCGAAATCGTCGTCGCGGCTGTCGTCGTTGCGGTCGGTCATGCCGTAGAACACTTCAAGACGCGTGCCGCTGGTCGTCCAGGCAACGAGCCCCTCGATCGAGACTCGTCACACCACCCGGGGCGCATCGCCGCACCGCTCCTCGGTGGCGGCGCGCGCGTGGGTGGTTCATTCGCCGTTGGGGGATCGGCTCACTCGGCGACCCAGACGGCCGCCCAGTCGATCTCGACGTGGCCATCCGCGTCGGTCGGGGGGGCCTCGGCGGTGAGCTGGGTCTCGGTCTGCAGGATCCAGTGCATGGGAGTGGCCGGCACGCGCTCGGTCTCGTCGAGCACCACCTCCCCGTCGAAGATGAAGCGGCACGACGTGCCGGCGACCCACTCGATCACCGCGGTGTGCCACTCGGTGTAGGTCGCCCCGGTGTCGGCCCAGGCTTGGTCCCCGCCGGACGTCGCGTCCTGACGGTGCATGAAGCCGTGGATCTCGCCGTCGAGGTCTCCCTCGGGGAAGTCGATCTCCCCATCCCGGGGCCAGGTCTCACTGTCCGGCCAGAGCAGCCACGCGGTCTTGTAGCCGGGCACCGCGTCGGCCCGGAACCGGACCGCGAAGCGCGCCGCCGTGATGGGCGCCTCGACCTTGGGGTAAGGCGCGTTGACGATGGCGTCGTCGCCATCGGTGAACAGATGGATGTCGAGCACGCCGTCGTGGACGCTCAGGCCGCGCGTCGGCGAGTATTGGCCGTTGTCGCTCGTGTCGGTCCAGCCGGTCTCGTTGGGGTACCCGTAGGCCCCCCACTGGTCTTCGTCGTCGGCCGGGAAGCTCCCGAGCGCGATCTCCTCCTCGAAGTCGTCGACGAAGACCTGTCGCCAACCCGGAAGGTCGCCGACGGGCGCGGCCTCACCGGAGACCGACGACGTGCCCCCATCGATGTCTTCTCCGGCGTCGGCCATGGCGCCGGCGTCGGGGTCGGCGCTCCCCGAGTCCTCGGTCGCGGCGTCGACCGGGGTCGTCCCCGAGTCCTCCACCGCCGCATCGGCCCCAGAGCCCGCATCGACGAGGTCGGAGTCCTCCGGATCGTCGGAACAGCCCGCTCCGATCGCGAGAAGGAGAGCAAAGAGGGAGGCCCGCATCGAGGCGCGATTCGAAAAATGACGCATGGCGTCATCTTACATCCCGTGCGCCCATTCCGGGGGCACAAAATGCGTCAAAACCGAAGAACGTTCACTCTTCACCCCTGCCCCGGGACACTGTAAGTCCCCCTCCCACCCCGCATCCCCCGGCGATTTCTCGCGCCCCAAGCGACCACGTGCGGCAGCGCCTTGGGCGGGGGAGTTTGGGGGAATCCGGTCGGCGGAGCCGGACGGAGGGGGTCTGGGTGCCAGACCCCTTAAATAAAAACGAGGCGGACCAGATCACTCTGGTGCGCCTCGTTCAAAGGTCACTTCCACCGAGAACCGTATCCCTCCGGGTCTCCCCGTCGGCTCGAGCCAGATGGCCCGCGGTCGCTCCGAGTTCTTCGCTCGGCTCGGCGTCGTTCGACTCGGCAATACGCTCCAAGTCGCACGAACGTCTTCGGGTAGGCTCCGTGTCCCGGGGGTCGCTTCGCTTTCGCGTTCTATCCGCCTCTCGATGATCGGTCGAGGAGACGAGGACCCTTCCGTCGACATCGCTCCGAAGAGCGAGAGGTCGTTCCACCGCACCCCGGAGGGCGCGTCTGGGCTCTTTCCCGATCGCTCGAGGAAGAGCACACGGCGGCGACGCTTCTTCGGTGCGGTCCCGACCCAGCTCTCACTGGGTCCGTTCCACTCCGCGTCGCGGCTTCTGCTCACGCAAAGGTGGCTCGGCGGGAACATCGGATCCTCTCGGATCCCTTACGTCGTTTCCGAGCTCGAAGGGCTCCCGGATGGGAACTCGCCTCGCTCGAAGTCGGCATGTGTGTTCGTTCGCTTCGCAGACAGTCTGCGCTCCTCGCTTCAATCGCTCGGCCCTGGGATTCGTGGTCCCTCGCCGCGCACGAGTCGCTGAGATCAGCCTCTCACTCTTCGTGTGTCGCTCTCTGCCATCGCGCCGTGGAGCAAGCTCCTCGGCTCTCGTCTCTCTGGTCGGTCGCGGCTCGCCCCGATGGCGACGCTTCCGCTCGCTCTCCGCCCGACTCGTCACCGAGCGGCCGAAGCCGTTCCGACGCGAACGTCGGGTCGATGGGTGGGTGTGGAGAGACCTGAGAGACCAGCACCGCGTTCCTTCGGGGTCTCCCCCGCGCTCTCGTGGTGCCGATGGCTTCTGTCCGAACTCGATGGCCACCGCTTCGACCTGACGGTCGAGCGATGATGGCGAAGAAACGAACGAGGGCGAAAATGCTCTCGTCGCATCGAAGCGCGTCCTCCACGCGCGTGGAGCTCGTCGCATCGACGTCGGTGTCCACACGACTCAGCCGTCGTGTGCGTTCCTTCGGCGCGCCCCTCTCGTGACCAGGGTCGATGTCGACCCGATTCCCTCGCGCGAGCACCGAAGTGCTCGCACGGCTTCCTCGTGTCGCTCGATCCTTCGACCGGCACCGCGGAGTCGCTCTCCTCCGACCCCTCACGCATCCGAAAGCGCGAGGTGGAGCAGAGACTTCCTCGATGTCGCTCCATCTCGCGATGGAGCCCCGTCGATGTCACCAGTGGTCCCTGGGTGGGTCCTATGTCGTCCACGGGTCGTCCCACGAGGGGACGGGGGTCCGCTTTCGACGACCCGGATCCGGCCAACGACGATCGCTCGCCCTATTCACCGAACCCTGTGATCCGTCTCCACGCCGCGTGCTCTCGCGAGCCGCGCCGCCGAAACGGGTCGTTGCCTGGGTGCCTCCCGAGACGCGTCGGTCTCGGACATTTGCAGCCTACCTTCTTTCGATTTTCAAAGACGTGCACCCGGTTGGTGCCTCGTTCGCTGTCCGATCCTCTCGTCGAGGTCGGACGAAGCCCCGCGTCACGCCGCGATGGCCTCACTTCGGGTCGGTGTTCCCCTTTTCCAGCCCTGATCGAGCGGGGCCTTTGCTGCCCTCTGAGCAGCTTCCGGCGGGGTCTCCCTCTCCTCTGGCCGTCCGTCGTTCGCGCGAGTCATCGATCGAAGCGAACCTCGCTCGATGTTCTCCCGTCGAATCTAGATGGGACCGTCTCTCCAGGACCCTCGGGCGGCGAACCGCTGCGAGAGCCGTGACCTGAAGAGCGCTCATCCATCCGGACGACCTTCTCTCCTCGAGCCCTCCGCGATCTCGTCGACCGTGAGGTCGACTCCTTCGCTCGGGTCGGCGCCGAAGGCCTGCATGGCTCTCGGCACCGGAAGGTCTTTCACCACGATGGCGGACCTTCTCTCGAACTCGATTTGCAACGAACGGGGCCTCCGAGCACTTCCGAGGCTTCGTAACCCGACCGAAGTCGGCGGCTCTCGCCGGCGGCGATGTTCCTTCGAAGGAGCCGATGGCCACCCTCCTCCGGTGCATCGCCCCACCCTCACCCAGTTGAGTCTACGCTTCGGGATCGATCCCGACTCGCTTCCCAACCTTCGGATGACGCGGCCGCTGTCACCAGCGTCGCACGCCATCAGGCGTTTCCACCCTGACCACTTCGAGACGGGCTCGTCGTGGGATCCGCTTTCGCGGGTCCGTTCGCACCTCCGAAGAGTTGCGCCCCCCAGGGCTTCTGCGTTTCCGAAGCCCGCGGTGTCGTGTTCCGCGACCTTCGATAGACTTTGTACCCCGACCGACAGGTCAGTGCAACAAAAAAGTGAGTCATCAAACCAAATATTTTTATCAACAGCACGCCCCTCGGATCCGACGCGTTATCCACAGGACGCGCAAATATCAGGGCTTTTGTCCACAGCACGACCCGCAGACCTGGCCACTGTCCCCGACCGGGAGCACTCGCGTGTGATTCCTTTTCGTTTGAACAAATCGACCACAATCCAGTTGATCATCCAGCCATGAAACACGCCCGTTACTTGACCGCCCCCCCGTCATGAGCGGAGGCTGCGGCATGGCGTGGGCCTCCGATCAAAGCTCCCTTCTGCTGGCCCTCGCGGTCCTGGCAACGCTGCTGCTCCTGGTCCAGACGGCCCGGCTCTGGCTTCGGGGAGGGGCGGAGCGACGCCGCGCGGCTCGAGCGCGCCGGCTCGGGAAGACTGGCGAGAGGGACGCCGCCCGCCTCCTGAAGCGCGCCGGCTACCGCGTCCTCGCCGAACAGGCGAGCGGCGCGGTGGTCTTCGAGGTGGATGGCGAGACCCGCACCGCCCATCTCCGGCCCGACTTCGTGTTCACCCGGGGCGGCCGCCGCTACGTGGCCGACGCCAAGGCCGGGGCGGACGCGACCAAGCTGGGCCAGCGGGGTACCCGCCGGCAGCTCCTGGAGTACGCCCTCGCCTTCCCGGACCACACCGTGTTGCTCGTCGATACCGAGCACGGCCGGATCCAGGAGGTGCGCTTCCCCCGCCTCGCGCCCGCCGTGCAGACGGGCCGGCTCCTCGCCTTCGGCATCGGCCTCGTCGTCGGCGGCACGGCGGTCGCGGTAGCCGCGAGCTGGAGCTGAGTTCAGCGGAGGGTCGCCGCGATGTCCACGTCGTGGAAGAGGCGCCCACCGCCCTTCAGGGCGTCCATCGCGTGGATCACGTCCTGGAGCGCCACCCCCGGCTCCGCGGTGAGGGTCGCCCGGTGTGCGTCGGGGTGCTGGGCGGCGAGCGTCTCGGCGCAGGTGCGGAGCGCGAGCCAGTCCGGGCTCCCGCCCACGAGCGGCACCGTCGGCTCGTCTGCGCCAGCGGCGGCCTGGCAACCGGGCGCGTAGGTCCCGGCGGCGCTGGAGACCCAGACGCCCCGCTCGCCGACGAGGACCGTGGGCCGGAACTCCGCGCCTTCGGTGGGGGGCCCATGGGTGGGGAGCTGCGCGTGGACCTCGCGCGCCGCGAGGATCGCGGTGCTCGTCAGCAGAAGGAACATGATGAGGTTCACCACCACGTCCAGGAAGGGGACGATGTTCAGCTCGTCATCCCCCGGCTCGGGCTCGGGGACGCGGCTGGCGCGGCGGATGTGTCGGCGTTGGGCGGCGGTGAAAGCGGTCCTCATGGAGCAGCCGGACACCACCGAGGCCACCAGGTTCCCGGGCGGGCCCGCGGGCTCAGGGCTCGGCGCGCCAGCGGAGCAGGCGGCGAGGCCACCGCGGGGTCTCCTCACCGCGCTGGCCGGCGGCGATCTGGCGGAGGAAGCGCTGAGCCAGGGTCACGACCCAGTCGGGGGCCTCGGGGAGCTCCAGCTCCACGGTCTCGGTGCCCAGGGTCACGCGCCCCGACCCCGCGTGGGACACCGTCCCCGCCATGTGGGCGGTGACGGCGTAATCGGCGTAGGCGGGGGCGTCGTCGCGCAGCTCGAAGAGCAGCCGGGTTCCGGACTCCGGGTGGAGGTCGTCGCTCATCGTGTCGGTCACATCGGGAGGATGTCAGCCAGCTCGGCCGAGGTCATCCCGCCATCGGGGACTCCGGCGTCGACGCCGGCGTCCGGGAGCGTGATGGGCGTGATGGTCCCCATGCGGTCGACGGTCACCGTCTGCCCGTCGGGCATCACGAAGGCGCCGACCTCTTCGTTCCACTTGGGGAGCGGGATGGTGATGGGCGTCTGCCGGCGGCCGCGGATTCGGCCCTCGAGGACGTTGACCGGAAGGGGGTCGTCGAGCTCGAAGACGAAGCCGCCCTCGTCGATGGCCATCTGGTAGTGCTCGCCGTCGTGCTCCAGGTCCCGGCGGAAGGCCATGCGCTGCATGCCCTGCCGGTGGTGGGGCCGATGCTTCAGCACGAAGGACATCAAGCGCACGGCGATGTGGTTGTGCAGGCGGTGACACCCGTGGGAGTGGCGCCGCATGATCGACATGTAGTCGACCGAGCCATGGGTCCGGATGCCCTCGTCGCCGCCGAGGCGGATCCCGTCGGCGGTCTCCTGGAACTTCTGGTGGTAGGCCGCGACCAGCCCGTAGGCCGAGGCGTAGCTGGGCCCGGTCTCGTGGAGGTTCACCCGGTAGCGCTGACCGTCGCGGCGCCAGTTGGGGTTGCGCTTCAGGAGCTCCCGGGCCGGGGTGCTCTCCGGCGGGAGCCAGACCGGCGAAGCCACGATGCGGTGCCAGACGCGCGGACCGATCTCCGACATCTTGTACTTCCACATCACGTGGCCATCGATGCTCTCGCTGCGCCAGCCGCCGATGGTGGTGCCGAACCGCGCGAGGGGGATCTTCTGGCCACGGTAGGTGGTGAAGATGGTCAGCCGCGGCCGCCGCTGGACCGGCTGGGCCCGCTCGCGCCCCTCTTCGTCGTAGGGGAACTCGTACCAGATGTCGCCCCGGTCGATCTCGACCGAGAGCTCCATGGCCTGGGAGTAGTACTCGGGCAGCTCGGGCCCCTCCAGGGCCACGATGTGGTGCGCGCCGGCCTCGAGCTCGAGGGCGTCGAGGAAGGCCAGCGTGGACTCGGGGGTCTCCAGGCCGAACGCGGCGATGACGCGCTCCCGGAGCTCCTCTTCGAGGTTGGGGATGGGGTGGCGCTCGCCGTCCGCGCCCTCGTAGGTGCGCGGCTCGCCCTCGCGGACCATCGAGCGGCTGCCGTCCTCGATCACCCCCGCGGCGTGCATGGCGCGCTCGGTGAGGACCCGGATGACCGCCTCGCGCTCGACCTCCGCCGGGCTCTTCTGGAGCATGGGCAGGGTGTCTCGACCGAGGAAGCCCCAGCCGTAGATGCGGTGGCGCCGCTCGAACTCCGCCAGGGCCTCGTGGGTGGGCCAGTCCATCGCGCCGCGGACGTAGTTGCCCTTCCCCTCGAAGAAACCGCTGCACTCGAGGCGCGCCTGGGCGGCGCGGATGGCCTCCACGTCGGCGACCTGCTCCCGGTAGACCCGGAGGCGGCCGCGGTCGCGGTTCCCGAGGGTGGAGTCGTCGAGCTGCTCGGCCGACTCGACGCCCGCTTCTTCCACCAGGCCGGCGATCTGCCGCTCCAGGGCGGCGAAGCGGCGCGCGTCCCGCTGGGCGCGGTCGTTGTTGCGGTAGGCGACGAAGCCCTCGAAGCTCTCCAGGGGGCCGTAGTCGAGCTCGTCGGCGCAGGTGAGGCTCATCCGCTGCCGCAGCCGCTCCCGGAGGATGCTCAGGTTGGGCAGGATGCCGTAGAGCTCGAGGTACTTGTCGTTCTCGGCGCGGTCGCCGTGGTGATCCTCGGGGAATTGCTCGGTCGCGAGGGCCAGGTAGGTCTCGCGATAGGTGTTCCGCTGGTGCTCGCCGGTGCGCGGATCGTGCTCGGTCAACAGATAGGGAACCCAGGCCTCGCCGAGGTCCAGGAGCACGAAGCCCTCACGGCGGGCATCGACGCCCTCGATCTCGCGACCGGCCTCGCCACCGTCCCAGAGGGTCACCGGCTGCTGGAGCTCGGGCTCGGGGATGGGCTCCGGCTCGGGCGTGCTCGGCTCGGGGGTCGCTTCGGTCTCCGGGGCCGGCTCGACGGCCGGGGCCTCCTCGCCGCCGCAGGCAGCGAAGAGCAGAGCGAACGCGAGGATGCCGGTGTTGGGTCGCACGAGGCCTTCAACTTTGGTCATGGACCCTCTCCACGCAAGTTTCGAACATGGTCACGGCGGGGTACTTTGCAGGTGTGGGGCCAGCGAGCCACCGGACCGGGGAGAGCGTGGAGATCACGTCACTTTTTGCCGCTCGGCGCCGAGGCCCGGCCCCCACCCCGGGACGGGACGTGTCCCGCGAGACACGTGATAGTGGGTGGTGGCCCCACGGGGTGATACGCTGGCCGCGATGGATGGGCAGGACGAGTCGATGGGGTTCGACGTCGGTCAGGAGTCGGTGGACTCCTCGCGGCGCTCCTTCGTGGGTGGGGTGATCGCCAGCGTGGGCGCCGCGAGCGTCCTGGGCGCGACGAGCGCCTCGGCGGCGACGACGGGACCGGCGCCCGACGACGGATGGGCCGCAGCGGGACCGGCCGCACCCGAGCGCGGAGAGCCCGCGCCCACGGGTACGCTCCTGGACGCCCTGGTGGGTCAGGACGTGCGCGACTGTCGGGTGGAGCGGGTCGCCGTGGACCATCTGGGGGGCGCCGCCATCGTGCTCACCGGCCCCGAGGGCCGCTTCCAGATCGACGTGCTCGCTCGCGACGGCGAGGGCATCGCCCAGACCGAGCGCTACTCCCTCTACCTGGCGAACCGGGGTGACGGCCGCCGAGCCACCGTCGAGCGCCACGGGCTCGCGCTGATGGACATCGCCGACTGGCTCCGGACCCGCGAGGGAACCGGGGAGCCGCTGGCCCGGATGACCCATCGGGAGCGCCAGGCGGCGCACCCCCGCGGGAACTTCCTGGTTCCGTGAGCCCCAGCGCGCCGGCGTCCGACGTCGGCCGAAAACCCCTCGCCGACGACGACGGTCCCAGCACGCTGCGGCCGCGCATCGGCCAGGTCCTCGCGCCCCTGGTCTTCCTGGGCGTGTGGTTCGCGCCGCTGGACCTCGAGCCCCAGCCCCACCGGCTGGCGGCCATCTTCGGAGCCGTGGTGATCCTCTGGGTCACCGAGGCCCTCCCCATCGCCGCGACCGCGCTGCTGATCGCGCCGGCCATGGTGGCCGCCGGCGTCTGCGACGCGGACACCGCCTTCGCGCCCTACGCGGACCCGCTCCTCTTCCTCTTCATCGGGGGCTTCTTCATCGCGCGGGCCATGGCCCGCCACGGGCTCGACCGCCGCATCGCCAACGGGTTGGTCTCCCTGCCCATCGTCCGGGGGCGACCCTCCCGGGTCCGGCTGGCGTTCATGCTGACCGGCGCCGCGCTCTCGATGTGGATCAGCAACACCGCGACCACCGCGATCCTGGTGCCCATCCTCCTCGGGACCTTCGCCGGGTCCAGCGAGCGGCGCAGCGGCAGCCTGCTGGCGGTCGCCTACGCCTGCAGCATCGGGGGCCTGGGCACCATGGTGGGCAGCCCGCCGAACGGCATCACCGCGCGCCTCCTGACCGCCGCCGGACACCCCTTCGATTTCGTCCGCTGGATGATGATCGGCGTGCCGGTCGCGCTGGGTTGCCTGGTCCTCGTGTACGTCTTCAGCAACCGGGTCCTGCCCGCGATCCCCGCGCCGCCCCCGGAGCCCGAGGACGAGGTGGCCTCCATCGCCGGCAACCCGGGCGGCGGTTGGACCCGCGGGGAGCGGGTGGTGCTCGCGGCCTTTGGGCTCGCCGTCGCCGGATGGATGGTCCCGGGGATCCTGAAGTCCGCCGGGAGCGAGCTCGGCGCCGCCCTCTCGTCGGCCCTGCCCGGCGGGGTGGTGGCCATCCTCGCCGCGAGCGTGCTCTTCCTCTTCCGGGACGACCGCGGCGAGCTGGTGCTCCCGTGGAAGGAAGCCAACCGCATCGACTGGGGCATCGTGATGCTCTTCGGCGGCGGGCTCTCCCTCGGCGTCCAGATGGCCGACACCGGGCTGGCCGACGAGGTGGCCCGCGCGTTCGTGAGGTCGACGGGGATCACCGATCTGTGGGCGCTGACCATCCTCATCGCGGTGGCCACCATCTTCTTCACCGAGGTCTGTTCGAACACGGCGTCGGCGAACATCCTGGTCCCCATCGTGATCGCCATCGCCAACGAGGCCGGGGTCTCGCCCATCCCGCCCGCGCTGGCGGTGGGGCTCGCCGCGAGCTGCGCTTTCATGCTGCCCATCGCGACCGGACCCAACGCCATCGTCTACGGCTCCGGCCAGGTGACCCTCCCGGAGATGATGAAGTTCGGCTTCTGGCTGAACCTCGGCGCCGGGCTCCTCATCGTGCTCTTGCTCTGGCTCCTGCTGCCCCTCTACGGCTGGATCTGATGGGGCGGGATCGGACGCGACTGGGTCGGACGCGGCTCCGCGACGGCCTCCGAGCGGCGTGGGAGGAGCGGCGGCGCGCGCGCGTGGCCGTGGCGCTGGCGTTCTTCGTGGGCTTCCTGGTCTGGGGCCCGGATGGGCGAGTCCCCCTGCTGGACCCGGTGCTGGCGGGGCTCGACCCGGTGGTCGCCTGGATGGTGCGCTTCGTGGCCGGGGCCCTGGCGATGGTCGCCCTGCCCTGGGCCGCGGTGCGCTTCGTGGTCACCGACGAGCCGCGCGCGGCGGCCGAGTGGGGCCTGGGTCTCGGCGATTGGCGACGGGGTCTCCCCATCGCCTTGGGCCTCGGGCTCGTGCTCGCGGCCGGCACCAGCGTCATGGCGCCCGGCGATCCGGAGGTCCGGGCCACCTACCCGCTCTTCCAGCCCGCCGAGCCGGACCGGGGGCTCTTCTGGACCTACGAGCTGGTCTACCTCTTCTTCTTCATGGCCAACGAGCTGGGCATGCGCGGGCTGCTCCTCTTCGGGTTGCGGCGCTGGACCCAGAGCCCCGCCGCCGCGGTGATCCTGGCGGCGATCCCCCAGCTCGTCTGGCACCTGCACAAGCCGGCCTCGGAGATGTGGATGGCCGGCTTCTGGGGGCTTCTGGTCGGGGCCCTCGCCTTGGGACTCCGCAGCGCCTGGTGGGGGGTGCTCTTCCACTGGATGAGCAACGTGGCCCTGGACTTCGCGCTGATCTCGCGGCCCCCGGACTGATAGACTCGCGCCGCCGATGAGCGACCACGACGTACCCCGCGCCTCGGGCGCGCTGATCGCCAAGGAACGCAAGGTCCTGGAAGAGATCGTCGGCGCCGACACGGTCCATCGCGCGCTCCAGAACGTGCCCCCCGCGATCCGCCGCGAGTACGACACGCTCACGCCGCTCACCAAGATCCCCACCGAGGTCGTGGAGACCGTCTACGAGGCGGTGGCCCACGAGGCCGGCCGCGACGTCTTCCGCATGCACCGCGACGTGGTGCGCACCGGCGTCGAGCAGGCCCTCAAGAGCATCTGGCGGGTCCTCTTGCGATTCACCGGCGACGACGCGCTGGTCCGCCGGACGCCTCTCTTCTTCAACCGGGGGCTCTCCAAGGGCGAGCTCCAGGCGGCGATGGTCGGCCCGGGCAAGGCCGAGATCCGACTCACCGGCTGGGCCGGCGTCTCCGCCATGCAGATCAACGGGATCGCCGCGGCGGTCGAGGCGGTGCTCAGCTGCGCCGGGCGGCAGAACGTCCGGGTGGAGAGCCACCGGACCCTCGACGGTGCCTGCCTCATCGCCACCTGGGACTGAGCCGAGCGCTGCCCGCCGCTTTCTGGCCCGGCGACCGGGCTCCGGGCGATGCTCGCGCGGCCCATGGACTCCATCCCGATCGAGCTCGAATCGCCCGTCCTGCGGGCCCGTCCCCCCTCTTCCGGGAACGCGACCGTCGCCGTGTCCGGGCCGCCCTCGCTGAATGGGCCCCTCGACCGGGCGATGGCCTCCATCGTGGCCGAGTCCCTGGTCGCCGGTCCCGGCGCGCGCCGCCACACCATCGTGGACGTGCTCCACGGCCGGGCCCTGCGCCCCTTCATCGAGAGCCTGCGTCAGTACCTCGCGGTGCGACTCGGGGACCACGAGCGCGCCGAAGCGGTGCTCCAGAAGGTGCGCGCGGTCGTCGCCGCGCGCGGCTCGGAGGCTCTGGCCAAGGCGCCCGGGGTCCGCGCCCGGCTCTTCGCGCTGGGCCGCGAGATCGCCCTCCGGGAGGCCGAACGGCACGCGCTGACCGGCGGCGAGGCCGGCCGGCCCAGCGCCCTGCCCTGGCGGCCGGCCGCCGACCGGACCACCGAGCTCCACCTGTCCGCCCTCCGCGACGGGCTCGATGGCGACGAGGCCGAGCTCCTCGAGCTCCGGCACGCCCGGGAGCTGCAGCCGCGGGAGATCGCCTTCGTCCTCGACAGCCCGGTCGAAGAGGTCATGGAGGGGCTCGAGGCGGCTACCGAGAAGGCCCGCCGGATCCTGCGCAAGCGCGACGGCGAGCCCATGCGCCGGCTCCTCCTGGAGGCCTTCGCGCTGAGGACCGTGAGCGCGGAGCCCCGCGCCGAGCAGTGGATCGGCGACGGCGAGGAGCTCCAGCCGGGCGCCCTGGTCGCCGGCCGCTACGTGGTCCAGGCGCGCGTGGGCACCGGCGCGTTCGGCGACGTCTACCGGGCCACCGACGCCGAGGTCCCCGGCCACGTGGTGGCGCTGAAGCTCCTGCACCAGCCGGCCTACTCCGACGACGCGCGCCAGGCCGCGCTGCGGGAGTTGCGCCTCATCGCCAGCGTCTTCCATCCCAGCGTGGTCCAGTTCAAGGACCACGGCTGGCACCGCGACCGGCTGTGGTTCGTGATGCCCTGGTACGAGGGCGAGACCCTGGAGTCGCGCATGGAGCGCGAGCCACTCACCCGCGCCGAGGCCCTGGCCATCTTCCGGCCCCTCGCCCGCGCGCTCCAGGCCATGCACGCCGCCGGGATCCGCCATCAGGACGTGAAGCCGGACAACATCTTCCTGGTCCAGCTCGCGCACGGCTCGGCCGGGGACGGCGAGAGCGACGAGGTCCTCCCGGTGCTCATCGATCTCGGGGTGGCCGCGACCGAAGCCGAGCGGCTCGTCGCGGGCACGCCGACCTACTTCGCGCCCGAGGTGGCCGCGCAGTTCGCGACCGTCCCCCGCAAGCCGCGAGTCTCCACGCCCGCCGACGTCTTCTCGCTGGCCCTGGCGCTGCGGAACGCGCTGGAGCCGGCGACCCAGGACGACGTCCCCGCCGGCGCGGTGGACTCGTTCATCGAGAGCCGGGCGCGGGAGCGTCCGCCGCGTTTCACCCAGCGGAAACTCCGCTTCCTGCA
This sequence comes from Myxococcales bacterium UBA1660, assembly GCA_002320815.1. Classification (GTDB taxonomy): domain Bacteria; phylum Myxococcota_A; class Polyangia; order Polyangiales; family Houyiibacteriaceae; genus UBA1660. Next base: position 164,235 of record DCLA01000005.1, on the reverse strand, counting down.
GAAGACCTTCGACCGCTGGCTGGCGCTCGACCCCGACGAGCGGCCCACCGCGCGGGAGCTCGCCGACGAGCTCGAGGTCCTCATCGACCCCGAGGTGCGCCGGGCGCGCCGGAGCCGGCTGCTGCGGGGCGCGCTCCCGGTACTCGCCCTGGTCGGCGGCGCCTTCGCCGCCACCGTGCTCCACTTCGAGGGCCGCGCGGACCGGCTGCGCGAGCACGCCGCGGGGCAGCTCGAAGAGGTGCGCTCGGTGCTGCAGATCGAAGGCGCCGAGCGGCGGCGCGCCGAGGAGGCCTTCGCGGCCGAGCGGGATCAGACCGTCCGGCTGGCCGCCGAGCGAGAGCAGCTCGAGGAGCGCGCCGAGAGCCTGGAAGAGCAGCGAGCCCGGCAGCTCCGCGAGGCCCAGGCGCGCCACGAGGCCCTGAGCAGCGAGCTGGGGACCACCCGGCACACCGCCGACGAGCTGCGCGCGGAGATCGGCGCGCTCCAGCAGCGCACCGAGCAGGAGCGGCAGCGGCTGGAGACCCTCCTCGCCAGCGAGCGGCAGCGGCTGGAAGGCTTGCTGTCCACCGAGCGCCGCGAGCGGGGCGAAGCCGAGCGCGAAGCCGAGGCGCTGGCCAGCGTGGTCGGGGAGCGGGAGGCGGCGCTGGCCGGAGCCCGGGCGCGGCTGGCCGCGGCCGAGGCGCGAGCCGACGACCTGGAGAACAACCTGGCCTCGGTGATCGCCGAGCGCGCGCGGCTCCAGGCCCGGGTCCGCGCCGCGGAGTCCCGGCCGGTCCCCGCGGAGACCGCGCCCTCCCCGCCGGCGGGCGCCGATCCGGCCGAGCCCCTGGACGCCGAGCTCTGACCCGAGTGCTCGGCCGCCCGCCCGGGGGTACCCTCGGGTCATGGCGAAGACGAAGAAGCGGCTGAAGCGGATCGAGGGTCTCCTGGAGCGCTTCGCCGCCAGCGAGAAGCGCCTCGTGGACCTCATCGTCGGGCTGACGGTGGAGAACCTCGAGCGCCGACTGGGTCAGCACTTCGAGCGCGGCGCCCACGAGCTCCGCGAGTCCATCGTGGAGGAGCTGAGCCGCCGCCTGGAGGGCGCCCTCGAGGAGCGGGTCGAGCGGGCGGTCCTCCGCGCGCTGGAGAAGCATCGGCGCGACGAGGCCGAGCTCGAGCGGCGCGCGGCGGAGATCGCGCGCCGCGCGGACTGACCGCCACAGCGCGGACTGACCGCCACAGCGCGGACGGGGTTCAGCCGGTGACGGGCTGCATCGCGCCGAACCCGTGGGCCCGGACGTGGTTCACGTGGAGCCCGGTGCAGTCCGCGTCGTGGACGCACTCGGCGCAGCGCAGCGACTTCACCCGGTAGCCGTCGTCGACGTAGCGGCGGATGAAGCGGAAGGGCTCCGGGCGGCCGTCGTCGGCGAGCATCGCTCCGTCGAGGAGGGTCTCCCGTGCCCGGGGCGGTCGACCCAGCACGCACGCGGGCACGTCTTCCACCGGCACCGGCGCGGTGAACTCGGCGAAGAAGGCGCGCAGGTCGACGTCGTGCTCCCGGGACTCGGTGAGCCGCTCCCAGGAGGGTTGCACCAGGGCCAACCGACCCAGGCGCTCGGGGTGCGCGTCCGGCCACGTCGCGAGCTCGGCGGCGTTGGCCCGGGTGAGCCGGACGACGACCTCGAAGGCGCCGGGCGCGTCGAGGAGGCGGGCCGCGTCGGCGGCGGTGGTCACGTACACGCGCCGCAGGCCGGGGAAGCGGCCCGGCTCCAGGTCCGCAGCGTCCTCCAGCTCCAGATCCAGGACCGCCGGCGAGACGCCCCGCGCGTCCAGCCAGCGACGGGCGCTGGCCCCGTTCCGGGAAGCCACCCGGACCACCTCGGCCTGGGCCGCTTGCTGCGCCAGGGTCGGGTAGGTGCGCTTCACCAGGGGCAGCCGGCGCTTGTCGCGCGCGTGCTCGGCGCTGGCCGGGTCGCCGCCGTAGACCGCCGGCTCGCCGACGGTGACCTCGGTGTCGACCCGCAGGCCCTGCCACGGGCGCTCACCGTGGGTGCGAGCGAGGAGCCCTTCGAACTCGTCGCAGACGTCCTCGAGGTAGCAGTGGCCGCAGCGCCGCGGCTCCCGGCAGTCGAGGGGTTCGCCGTGCTCCACCCAGTGGGCGTACTCCTCCTTGCGACCGCGGATCTCGTCGTTGAGCTTGTAGGGGTCCTGGATGAGCTCTTCGAAGCCCTCGCAGTGCGGCACCGGGAAGCGGTTGAGCCACAGGTGCCAGTCGGGCCGGTGGGCGTAGGCGAAGGCCTCGCGCAGCTCGCCCGCGTGGGCGCGCAGGTCGTAGAAGAGCCGCTCCTTGCCGTCGCGCCAGGCGTTGCCGAAGGGGATCACGTGCAGGAGGTCGACCTCGCGGACGCCGGTCTCCTCGAAGAAAGCCATCATCTCCGGGAGCACCTTGATGTTCCCGCGGTTCACGCAGACGTCGACGTTCACGATCGGGCGCCCGTCGGCCAGGGCGTTCTTCAGCCCGGCGAGGGTCTGCTCGAACGCGCCCTTCGTGCCCACTAGGGCGTCGTGGATGCGCGGGTTGTGGCCGTGGAGCGAGACCGTGATCTCCTGGAGCCCGGCGTCCAGGCAGCGACCGAGGAACTCCGGATAGGCGAACATCCGGGCGTTGGACACGGTCTGGACCCGCTCGTACCCGGCGAGGCGACCGAGGCGGATGAAGTCCACGTAGCGCGGGTGGATGGTCGGCTCGCCGCCGGAGAGGATCAGCCGCTCGGCGCCCTTGCGGCGCCCGTCGAGGATCTGTTGCTTGATCTGCTCCGGCGAGCGCATGCGGCCGTCGTGGGTGTCCGAGTCCAGACAGAAGATGCACTTGTCGTTGCAGTCGAAGGTCAGCCGCACCCAGTTGCGCTTCTGATGGGCGGCGGCCTCGTTCCCCTCGACGTCCACCGGGCGGTCCTCGGTCCAGGCTCCCCCGTCGGCCGCCGCTCTGAGCTCTTCGAGCATGCCGGCAGAACATAGCAGCACCGGCTATGCTGCGCGCGTGCGTGTCGCCGTCGTCCATCCGCCCCTGACCATCGCGGCGGATTTCATCGACTATCCCTTCGTCGCGAACCTCGGCGCGGTCCAGCTCGCCGCGGCCCTCCGCGAGGCCGGGCACGAGGTGCGCCTGGCCGATGCGTTCTCGCTCCCCGGCGCCGACCTCACCTGGCGCGACGAGGGCCGAGCGCGGTTGGGTGCATCGGGGGCCGCGGTCCTCGAGGCCGTCGGCGAGGTCGACGCGGTGGTCGTCTGCCTCACGCCCTTCCACCGGCCCTGGCGCGTGGACGACGAGGTGGACGGCTTCCTCCGGCAGCTCGCCGAGCAGCACGGGGGCCGCGTCGTGCTCGCCGACGCCTACCAGTCCGGCCAGCACTACGTGGAGAGCCCCGGGATCCTCGAGCGCTATCCCATGGCCGACGCCTACGTGCGCTGGGAGGCCGAGGTCACCGTCCCCGAGATCCTGGCCAGCGGCGCCACCGGCGTCCACGACGGCGGCCGCCCCGACCTGGCCACCCTCCCCGCGCCCGCGTGGGACCTGGTGGATCTCCCCGCCTACTGGGCCTTCCATCGCCGCTTCGTCACCGGCCTCGGGCGGTCCCGCTGGGCCTTCCCGCTGGGAGCCCGCACGCTGCCGCTCCTGACCTCGCGGGGCTGCCCCTTCCGCTGCATCCACTGCAGCTCCAACCCGGACGTGGCGCCCGGCGAGCCCAAGACCCAGCGCCGGCTCCCGCCCGACCTGCTGGCGCGGCGCGTCGCCCAGCTCGCCGAGCTCGGCGCGGACACGCTCTACGTCCTCGACGAGCTCGTCAACGTGCGGCGCAGCCACTACCGAAGCTTCCTCGACGCGATCGAGGACCACGACCTCCGCTTCGAGGTCCCCAACGGGTTCCGCGCCGACTACCTGGACGCGGCGCTCTTCGGGCGCATGCGCGGCCGGGTGAGCACCGTGAGCGTGAGCGCGGAGAGCGGCTCCGCGCGGGTGGTCACCGAGGTGGTCGGTAAGGAGCTCGACCTCGCCGCCATCGAGCGCGCCGCCGCGGACGCTCGCCACGCCGGGCTCCCCCTGCTGGTCCACTACATGATCGGGCTCCCCGACGAGACCGCCGAGGAGATCAACGAGACCCTGGCCTTCGCGCTGGACCTCTTCGACCGCTACGGCGCCGAGCCCGCGGTCCAGTACGCGACGCCGCTCCCGGGCACCGAGCTGGCCGAGCGAGTCCGGCTCCCGGTGATCGAGGTCGACGACTGGGGGCCCCGCTTCCAGAAGCGCCCCTCGGCGGAGAGCCAGGGCGTGGTCGCGCCGGAGCTCCTGGAGACCTTCCTGCGCACCTTCGAGCGGCGGCTGGCGCAGAGCCGCGGGCCGCAGAAGCTGATCATGAACGTGACCTACGTCTGCAACAATCACTGCACCTTCTGTGCGGTGGGCACGCGGACCCAGGTCGACGGGCACCCCACGCGGCAGCGCGAGATCCTGGACAAGTACCGCCGGCACGGGGTCCGGCTGGTGGACTTCGACGGGGGCGAGCCGACGCTGAACCCGGAGCTCATCCCCCTGGTGCGGCATGCGGCGCGCATCGGCTACGAGCGCATCCACGTGACCACCAACGGCCGGCTCTGCGCCTACGAAGACTTCGCCCGCAAGCTGGTCCAGAGCGGGGTCAGCTCGGTCGCCTTCTCGGTGCACGGACCCGACGTGGCCAGTCACGCCCGCGAGGTCGGCGTGGCGGAGGCCTTCGACCAGACCGTCACCGGCATCCGTCACTGCGTGACCCACGCGCCCGAGGGCGTCGCACTGGGGATGAACGTCACCCTGACCAAGACCAACTTCCGCAAGCTCCCCGCCCTGGCGCAGCTCGCCTGGGACCTGGGCCTCCGCTGGCTGAACATCCAGTTCCTCACGCCCTTCGGCCGCGCCACCCAGCGGCACGCCCCGGACACGGCGGAGGCCGCGGCGGTCACCGCGCAAGTGATCGACGAGTGGGAGGAGCGGATGAAGATCCAGGTCATCAACCTGCCCTGGTGCTTCCTCCCGAACCACGAGGCGCACGTGAGCGGCGACGCGGCCAAGCTCGCGCGGCACATGGTCTTCGTGAACAACGAGAGCGTGAACCTGGCCGACTATCTCGCCGAGCGGCGGGTGAAGAAGCCGGTCTGCGCCACCTGCCCCCACGCCTGCTTCTGCGGCGGCTTCTACGAGCTCGACGACGTCCCGGAGCCCCCGTGGATCGTCACGCCCGAGTCGCTGTTCAAGAAGACCCGCCCCGACCTCGAAGCCCGTTGACGATTGGTCGAAACTCCAGGTTACTCTTCGAGTAGAGTCCGCGCGTGCCTCGCTTGCTCGCGCTCTTCTTCACGACTTCACTGGCAACTCTGGGCTGCGGACCTTCTCCAGAGCGGGTCCAGTGCATGGACCACTGTCGCGATTGGAACAATCGATGTATCCTCGGCGCCCACGACGCGCCGGCTTTGGACCGATGCGCCGCTGACACCGACCAATGCATCGCTTCCTGTCCTCCGCGCTGATCCTCGTGGCCGGCTGCGCGCCCGCCCTCCACGTGCAACCCGCCCCGGGCGACCCCCACGCGACCGTGAAGGTCCGGATGGTCTACCACAGCCCTCCCGAGACGCTGCTGGCAGAGCGCGTGATGATCGACGATGGGCGCCTCGACGAGGGCTCCTTCGGCGGGGGGTCGGGCACCAACGTCCGGGCGGTGCGCGTCGCCCCCGGCGTCCACCGCTGGCGCGTGCGCTCGGTGTTCTCGCACAACGAGACGCGAATGGTCCAAGAGCAGTACACCGAGCGCTACCAGTGCGGAACCCAGCGAATGGGCAACCGCGACCAGCCCCGATACTGCAACCGTACGAAGTACCGCACGGTGCAGAAGACCGAGCGTATCCTCGACGCCCGCTGCGACATCGACCAGACCCACGTCGTCGACCATGGGACCGTATACGTGGCCCAGTACGATTTCTACGAGCACGACCACTGCCAGTTGTCGTGGTTCCGCCAGGTGACCAACGCCGACGGAAGCTTCCAGCTGGTGCCGGCGATCTAGGCGACGGGCGAGGTCCGTTGAGGGCCGCGGTCAGACGTCGCGGGTGACGGCTTTGAGGAGGCGGCCGTCGCTGGAGCCGGCGAAGCCGCGCTTCGCGAGGAAGGCGCGCACCGGCTCGGGGTCCGGGTGCGTAGCCCGGATGACGTTGTAGAGATAGCAGAGCCCGCGCTCTCGGGCCTCGGCGGCCAGGTGCTCCAGGATGAACCCGCCGACGCCCTGGCGGCGATGCGCGGGGTCGGTGGCCAAGAGGATCTCGGCGTCGCCCCAGACCACGTCGAGCCAGCCGAAGCCGACGGTGCGCCCGTCTTCTTCGACCCGCCACCACTCGCCGGGGATCAGGTCGCCCTCGGTGGCTTCCGCGTAGCGACCGTCGAAGGTCCCCGGCTCCGCGCGACCCACGATGCGTGCCTTGACCGCGGTCCACACCGCCGGGGACTCACTGATCCAACGTCGCTCCATCCAGAACCTCCGCGGGAGACCTTCCGGCCGGGTCCCGCCGGGGTCAACCCCGGTCGCCCGGCTCAGCGGCCGGCGCGGGTCCGGATCTCCCGAAAGACCCGCTCCACGAAGGGGAACCCCATGGCCCGCTCGTTCTTCGGGTTGGCCCAGAACTCGTCGAGGCGACCGCGGTGCTGCCGCTCGTAGACCCGCAGCTTGGCCATCATCTGCACCTTGTCGGCCGCCTTGACGATGCGCGCCTCGAGGGAGTCCTTGGCCTCGGCTTCGGTCCAGAGCGCGCGGTAGGGCTCGGGGAGCAGGTCCTCGATCACCGCGGCCTCCATCGCGTGCAGGGCCTCCTGCATCGCCGGGGTCTTGCGGGGCATGGGGATGTCCCCGGTCTTGGCCTCGGCGGCGTCGTGGAGCAGCGCCATCCGCAGCACCCGTTCGCCGTCCACGGTGGCGCCCTCCTCGCGGAGCGCGTCGACGATGGCCATCGCGGCGACCGCCACGCCGAAGCTGTGGGCCGCGAGGGACTCGGGCGAGGCCACCCCGCGGAGCACCCACCCGGTGCGCGGGAGCTCGGAGAGGGGGTCCAACCCTTCGAGGAGGTCGACCAGCTCGCTGGGGCTCACGCGGCGGCTTCCTCGGCGGGCATCTCGCGCTCGAGACGCGCCAGGCGCTCGCGCCCGAGGTCGTCGAGCCGCTCCTCGAGGAGCTCGGCCCAGGTCTCCATGAAGAGCACCGTGTCCTCGCGGCGGGTGTGCTTCAGCGGGCGGCGCTCCGCCGGGATGCGCCGGAGCACGTGGGGATGGGAGAGCCGCTCCAGGTGGCGCACGTCTTCGGGCTCAAAGCCCAGCTCGAGGATGCGGCCCACGATGTCGTCCATGGCCAGCCCGCTGTTCGGGCAATACTCCCGCGCCTGCTCCCCCCAGTCACCGGGCCGCTCCATGGCCGCGGCGTAGATCGCCTGCGGGTCCATGTCGGTGATGGTCTGGGCGAGGTTGCCGCAGTTGCAGACCGCGAAGTTCGACCACTGGTAGCGCACGCCCTCGCGCAGGCGCAGGGCCGTGCGGCGGAGAGCGACGACGAGCTCGGGGGAGGCAGAGGCCATGGGAGGAGTATGGGCCCAGGTCGCGGTCAGCCCAAGACCGGGAGTCGGTCTCGCCCCTCGCGGGTGGGCTCCTGGCCGCGAGCCCGGGCGATCTCCCCGTCGCCGTGCCGAGCCAGGTAGTCGGGCCGGAGGCCGGGGCAGTCGCCGCGGGCCGGGCAGCCCTCGCACGCGGGCACGTAGCGACGGGGGGTGAGCTTGGCGTCCCGCAGGTCGAGGACCGCGTCGGGGGTGACCACCCGTACGCCGCCGGCCGCCGGGTCCAGCGCCCGGTCCGCCCAGGGACCCAGCAGACAGTGGGGCAAGTGGAGGGAGCGGAGGTCGAAGGCCCGGGCCGCCGCGCGCTCGAAGGCCGCGAAGACGTCGGGGAGGAGCTCGGTGATGGGCGGCAGGGAGGCAACGTTCGCGGCGTTGCCGTCGGTGAGGGAGACCAGCCACAGGCGCCCGGCGCGGACGCCGAGGTCCGCGAGCCAGTCCACCGCGCCGGCCAGGTGCGCCTGGGTGGAGCGCATCACGATCAGGTCGGCCACCGGCGCGAGCCCCCGCGCCACCAGGTGCTCCAGCCCGGCGCGCATCAGGGCGAAGGTCCCCGCTCGCCGGACCAGCCGCTCATAGGCCTCTTCGCGGTGGGTGTGGATGGAGACGTGCCACTCGGTGACGCCGGCCGCGGCCAGGCGCTCCACGTTGGCGGGCTGGGCATAGACCAGCCCGTTCGACTGGACCTCGATCCCCTCGAAGCCGAGCCGCGCGGCCTCGCGAACCAGGGGGACCAGGTCGGGCCGCACCGTGGGCTCCCCGCCGGTGAAGGAGACCCGGTCGAACCCCTCGGCCCGCGCCGCCCGCATCTGGCGCACGAGCGCGGCCGCGCTCAGCGAGCGCCGCCGCATCGCCGGCGTGATCGTGCAGTAATCGCAGGCGAGGTTGCAGTCGTAGTCGAAGACCAGGTCCAGGAGCACCGGCGGAGTGTAGCGAGGCACCCGCCGAATCGCTTATCCTGAGCAGCGGAGGAACGATGCCGACCTGCCCCAGCTGTGAAGACGAAGTCGACGAGCTCCACTCGGTGAAGATCCACGGCAAGCGCAAGCGCCTCTGCGAGGATTGCGTGGAGATCGCCAAGGAAGAAGCCGAGATCGCGGAGATGAGCGAAGACGCCGTCCGCGACATGATGGGCTACAAGGGCAAGTGGTGACCTCCCCATGAGGGGACACCTGCCAATTCATGCGCCCGATGGGGTCGCCTCACGGCGAATGCGGTAGGCTAGCGGACGTGTTGGATCGCTGCCTCATCTCGGCCGTGCTGGCGGCGTCGCTCGCGCTCGGCGCGTGCGCGGGCAGCGACGGCAACGAACTCTCCGTCGACGTACGCACCGATTGGGTCGCGCCCGTCGAGTTCGACTCCGTCTGGGTCCGCGTCGGCGCCGACAGTTGGCAGACCCACACCGCGACCGCGACCGAGGCCTACATCCGCGGCGTGCGCGTGGCGCAGATCGCCGGCGTGGCGAGTGGCCGCCAGACCCTCTACGTCCAGCTGCGGGACGGCGAGAGCGTGCTGGCCGAGCGCGAGCTGCCCGTCGACGTGAAGGGGGACCTGGCGGTGACCGTCCTCTTCAGCCGCGACTGCGCGGACGTGGTCTGCGACGGCGACCTGACCTGCGTCGGCGGGACCTGCGTGGAGAACACCTGCACCCCGGAGACGCCGGAGACCTGCCCGCCCGACGAGTGCACCCTCGACGACGACTGCGGCTCGGGCGTTCAATCGTGCCTCGAGCCGACCTGCGCCTTCGGCGTGTGTCTCTTCGGCGACGACGGGAGCTGCGGGAGCGGGAGCTACTGTGACCCCGAGGCCGGCTGCACCAGCACCGGCGGCGACATGGGCCCGCGGGACATGGGCATGGACCAGGGGGTCGACTTCGGCGTGGACTTCGGCCACGACCTCGGGCCCGGCTGCGGCGGGGTCTTCTGCGAGGCGTTCGAGTTCTGCAACGCGATGGTCATGTGCGAGCCCTACCCGGGCTGCCTGACCGACACCGAATGTCTGGACGGCGCCATCTGCCGGAACCGGCGCTGCATCCCGCCCGCCGCCGACCCCGACGGGGACGGGTCCCCGGCGAGCGAGGACTGCGACGAGAGCAACGCCGACCGCTACCCCGGCAACGAGGAGAGCTGCGACGACGTCGACGAGGACTGCGACGACACCGTCGACGAGGGCAACCCCGGGATCCTCTGCGCCAACGCGATGATGGCCGGCGAGTGCATGGCCGGCGGCGTCTGCGCCTGCCCCGACGGCTTCTTCGACGTCGACGGCACCCCGGACAACGGCTGCGAGTGCCTGGCCACCCCGCCGGTGGGTCAGGGCGCCGACTGCGGCAGCGCCATCGACCTCGGCACCGTCCGGGACGACGGCGGCGTGGTGACCGCGAGCGGCAACGGCGTGCCGATGGGTCGCGAGGTCTGGTACCGCTTCCTGGGCCAGGACTCGGCCGACGCGACCTGCGACAACTACCACGTGGACGTGCGCTTCACGACGAACCCCGGGGACAACTACCGGCTGGAAGTCCTCCGCGGGAGCTGCGCGGCGACCGCCGAGTGCGACATGCCCCTCGCGGAGTACAAGTGGGCCACGGACTTCCGCACCGACCTCGGGGGTCGCCTCAGCGGGCAGTGCCCCTGCGGCGTCCGTATCACCGACCAGAGCGCCTGCCAGGACGACAGCGCGAACTACTTCGTCCGCGTCACCCGCGCCGACGTCCCCGCGAGCTGCGACGAGTACACGCTGCAGGTCTCCAACGGGCTCTACGACTGGCCGTGAGTCCCCGCGCGTGAGCCACTGGGCGCTCGTCGACGGGCGCTGGATCTCCGCGGACGAGGGCGAACGCCTGGCGGTCGCCGTCGATGGAGCCAGCGCCGAAGAGCACGAATGGGTCGGCCGCGGCGCCTCGCTGGCCGCGGCCCTCGCGCGGCTGCGCTCGGCGCGGGTCCCCACCACCGCGGTGACCCGGGTGACCCGCTCGAACCAGCGCAGCCTGGAGGCCATCGGGGCCCAGGTCCGCGGGGCCGACGCCTGGGTGCTGGTGGTGCCCCGGGTCCGCGGCGAGCGCTTCGACGCGCTCGGTCCTCGATTGACCATGGCCGCGCCATGGATCCTGCGGGCGGTGACCGGCTGGGGCCCGCGGGCCTTCGTCGCCGGGATGCCGCTCTGCTTGGTGGGTCCGCACACCGGACGGGTGCTCGCGACCGACCCCCGAGCCTTCGGCGCGGCGTGCGCCCGATGCCCCGCCCGCGAAGGATGTGCCGGCGTGGGCGGCGACTACCTGGAGCGCTTCGCCGGCGACGAGCTCCGCCCGCGGCCCCCCGGGAACCCGGGTCCGGCGGCCGACCTCTTTCCCGAAGTCGCGGCCGAGCTCGTCTAGCCGCTCGACCCGCTAGGGTAGCCGCACCGGCTGGAGCTCGTCCCAGCCGTGGCGGCGGAGGTAGTTCATCCAAACCCCCTCGCACACCGAGTCGTAGCGGCAGCTCCGGCACTCGTCGCGCTTGGTGCGCACCGCGCCATCGAGGTCGCTCCGGCGGACCGCGGCCAGGTCGCCCTGGGGTCCGTGGCCGAGCTCCATCCCCGGGAGCTGCTGCCCGTGGTTCTCCACCGAGGGCTCGTAGTGCACGTAGGACTCGACGAAGCCGCGGTTGAAGTCGGGGACCCCCTCGGTCGCGCAGGGCGGGATGTCGACCAGGAAGGCCATCACCGGATCCTCGCGCTCCTGCTCGGCGAGCACGAACTCGCGGAAGGCCGCGCCGGTCTCGGTATAGGTCGGGAAGATGCGCTCGAAGTGGGTGTTCGCCCGCCCGTTGGCCTGCATCACGTTGAAGACCACCTGGTCCACGCCGCGCTCCCGCAGGAACCGGTAGATGGGCTGCAGGTGCGGGAGATTCCGCCGGGTGAGCACCGTCGAGGTGTGGAGCTCCACGCCGTAGCGCGCGAGGCGAGCGATGTGCGCGATGCCCGCGGTGGTCTGCTCGAAGGCCCCCGGGGTCCGCACCAGCGAGTCGTGGAGCTTCGCCGTGTGCCCGTGGATGCTCACGTAGAAGCGCGAGATGCCCGCCGCGACCAGCCCCTTGGCGTAGCGCTCGTAGGCCAGCGCCCGGGCGTTGGTCATGATGCTGATCCGCTGGATCCCCGCCGCCTTGGCCTTCTTCACCCAGCCGGGTAGCTCCTTGCGCGTGGTGGGCTCCCCGGAGGTGAAGCAGATCTCCTCGGCGTCCGGGTTCTCGCGCAGGATCCAGTCCAGGAGCGCGTCGTCGGTGGTCCCGTTGACCACCCGGCGCCCTTCCCGGTCCTCTTCCATGCAGAAGATGCAGTTGTTGTTGCACACCTCGCCGGTGAGGACGTGCACGCGCTCCCGCTTGCGGGCGACCCGCTGCTCGAAGCTCGGGCCCGCCAAGGGCAGCCGCAGCTTCTCGGGCGCGCCCAGCTCGTTCACCAGGAGCCGTGGCTGCCGTGACTGCCGTGGGACCCGTGGCTGCCGTGGGACCCGTGCGAGCCGTGGCTCCCGTGGGACCCATGGCTGCCGTGGGATCCATGAGATCCGTGCGAGCCGTGGCTTCCATGGGATCCGTGGCTGCCGTGGGAGCAGTGCTGCGCCCCGCGCTGCACGCCCCCGAAGGCGGTCCCCTCGTCCGCGTTGCGCAGCGCGCGTTCGGAGACGGCGCGGTGCTCGGGGCTCAGGGCCCCGGCCGCGTCCTTCTCGAACGAAGGCAGCGCGTCCTCCCACTCGTCATCCGACACGCCCGGGAGTCTAGCAACAAATGGGGCGGGCGAGCGAGACCCGGCGCGCGCTTTCCTTCAGGGCCCCGCACAGGGTTCGAAGGGAACCCCGGTGGCCTCGACGACCGCACACCACAGAGCTCCGGTAGGGGCTTCGGCGGTCTGGAGCTCGGTGAAGAGCGCTCCCCGCGCCGGCGCCAGCCGGCCGAGCACGAAGAGCTGAGCAGCGCCGGTATGGTAGTAGGGCGCGTTGTCGGTATCCCCGCGCACGTAGTCCGAAAGGGGCTGGTGGGGCGCCGCGAGCCCCGCCTCGGCCAGGGTGACCAGGCTGGCGTGGTCGGCGCCGCCTTCGTCGAGCTCCCAGACGCTCTCGGCGACCCAGCACGGGAGCTCGGCCTCGCCCGCCGCCAAGCGCACCGCGGCGAGGCGCCGGTAGCGCGCGGCCCGGGCCTCGGCGAAGGTCCGGAGGCCCTCCCGCATCCGAGGGAGGTCGTCGGCCTCGCCCGCCGCCACCGCGTCGGCGAGGATCGCCCGCTCGCGGGTGGCGGCGGGGTCCCCGAGACACTCGCGGGTCAGGGCTTCTTGGTCCGCCTGGACCATCCACTCGGGGCGAATCCGGGGCCAGCCCGGCGCGAAGACCGGCCCGAAGAGCGCCTGGACGTGGAAGGACTCGTGCAGCAACAGGTACCGCGCCACTCGGGCTCGGGTGGCCGGCTCGCCGAGGCCCGCCGCGCTCAGGGTCTCCGCGTTGCCGGACCAGACCAGGGCCGCCCGCACGCCGGCGTCCCGCAGCGACCGGAGCACGACCTCGGGTACTCCGCCGGCGAGGAAGCCCATGCGCTCGGCCGGGGCCGCGTCGGCGCGGGCGGTGATCAGGATCCCGAAGACCCCCAAGGAGTTCTCGATGGGCGCGTCGGTGTGCGCGGTGGCGAGCACCCGGCCATCCGCGACGTGGGCCACGCAGGCGCCGGTCGCGGTGCGCGCCTCGAGGACCAGGGGAAGGCCGCGGGTGTCGAAGCTGGGCCAGACCGGGTCCACCTCGGCCACGCGCTGCAGGTCGTCGAAGAGCTCGGCGAAGTCGCCGTCGGCGAAGGCGGCATCGCACGGTCGCGAGGGCGATGACGTCGCCGTGGGTGCGCTGACCGGAGCGGGCGCCGACGCGCAGCCGCTCGCCGCCAGCGCGATGACCGCCACCAGCCGGGCGACGACGACACCGAGGCCGGTCACGGGCGCCGCGGTGGGGCTACCAGGAGCCGTGGGAGCCGTGCGAGCCGTGGCTGCCGTGG
>DCLA01000005.1:0-150203 GCA_002320815.1 Myxococcales bacterium UBA1660 | reverse complement strand
GCCGTGGCTGCCGTGGGACCCGTGTGAGCCGTGGGAACAGTGCTGGGCGCCCCGCTGGACCCCGCCGAAGGCCGTGCCCTCGTCGGCGTTGCGCAGCGCGCGCTCGGACACCTCGCGATGTTCTGCGCTCAGCGCCCCCGCGGCATCCTTCTCGAACGAAGGCAACGCCTCTTCCCACTCGTCGTCCGACACGCGCTCAAGGTAGGCCAAAGGGGGCCCCCTGCGCCAGCATGGCGGCACCAGCCGAAAGCGGTTCACCGGCTCGCCCGAGTGGGCCACACTTCGTAACTTCGCGGAAACATTGAGATCTGCCCACGGATGACCCCCTAGTGGAACTCGTTCACTTGGGGTCGCCGACGATTCACCGGCTCTCACGACGGCTCGCGGGAAAGGTGTTCAGGCCCCCCGAACGGGCTGCTAGCCCACGGTCGAGGGAAACCCCTGGGGACCGATCCGCGCAGCGGACGCCCCAGAGCCCCCGGGAGCAGACGATGGTTCGAGCGCAGTACACGGATGTCATGGTGGTCGGGGCCGGTCCCGCCGGTTCCCTGGCCGCCGTCACCCACGCCCGCCGCGGCGCCCGCGTGGTCCTGGTCGAGGCCAACCCGCGCGCGGCCCAGCGCTTCGCGGGCGAGTGGATCCACCCCGCCGGCGCCCGGATCCTCGAGAAGCACGCGCTGGGGCCGGTCGAAGCGACCGCCCACCACCACGCCTGCGAGGGCTTCGCGGTCTTCCCCGACGACGGCACCGAGGCGATCGCCCTCCACTACGTCGAGCAGCAGCGCGGCTTCACCTGCGAGCACGACGCCCTGGTGGGCTCGCTCCGGGACCAGGCCGCCGCGACCCCCGGCGTGGACTACCGCCCCTTCACCCGGGTGGTGGCCATCGACGGCCACACCGTGACCCTCCGCGACGAGGCGGGCCGGGAGCACGAGATCCACGCCGAGCGCATCATCGGCGCCGACGGACGCTCCTCCATCGTCCGCAAGCACCTCTACGGCGAGCGCGAGGCCAGCCTGGTCTCGCACATGGCCGGCCTCGAGCTCCACGACGTGGAGCTGCCCTTCGAGCGCCACGGTCACGTGCTCCTCGGCGGTCCGGGCCCGATCCTGCTCTACCGCATCGGACCCAGCGCGGTCCGCGCCTGCATCGACATCCCCGCCGGCACCCCGGGTGCCCGCCGGGACGCGCGCTACCTCTGGGAGGCCTTCGGGCCCCGGATGCCCGCCGGCCTGCGCCCCGCCTTCCGCCGCGCCCTCGAAGCCGACAAGCTCCTCTGGGCCACCAACCGCTTCCTGCCCCGCGCCGGCTACGGCGAGGGCCACGTGGCGCTCATCGGCGACGCGGTGGGCTTCTACCACCCGCTCACCGCCAGCGGCATCACCATCGCCTTCAAGGACGTCGAGGCTCTGGCCGCGGCGCCCACCGTGGAAGCCTACTCGCGCACCCGGGAGCCCCGCTCCTACGTGCCCGAGCTCCTGGCCAACGCCCTCTTCCAGGTCTTCACCCGCGACGACCAGAGCGCCGACGCCATCCGCCAGGCGGTCTTCAAGGTCTGGCGCGAGCGGCCCGCCGAGCGCGAGCGGACCATGCGCCTCCTGGGCGGCGAAGAGCTTCGCCTGCCCCAGTTCGGCGGCGCCTTCGTGCAGGTGGCCCTCGAGGCCGCCCGGGACACCGCCAAGGAGCGCCCCGAGCAGCTCGGCCGCCTGACCGAGTGGGCCCGCTGGCCCCTGGCCTCGGTGGTCCCCTCGGCCCTCCGCTCCCGCTACCGCGGGCGCAGCACGACCACCGCGCCCTTCGGCGCCCTGCCCGACCGGCAGGAGCGCGCGGCCACCCCGCGCGGCGCCGAGGTCGACATCGACGCCCTCCTGGCCCGGGTCACCGACGCCGCCGATCTGGCCCCCACCGACCTGCGCGTCCGCCGGGCCCACACCTACGCCGACCTGGTCCGCGCCGGGGAGCTCGAAGAGGCCCGCGCGATGGTGGAGACCCTGGCCCACGACGCGGCCGGCGCCCCCGAGGACCCCGCCCTGGCGCGCGAGCTCGCCGTGGCCATCGCCAGCGGCCTGGAGCACGCGCCCGGTCTCGCCGGGGGGCACCCGCGCCGCATCCTGGACCAGCTCCAGGCCGCGCTCCGAACCACCCAGGCCCCCGACGGCACCTTCGGCGATGTCTACGACACCGCCCTGGGCCTCGAGGCGCTCCACGCCACCGGCCTGCCCATCTTCCACTCCGCCCTCCGCCGCGCCCGCCACGCCCTGGTCCGCGCCGAGGAGACCACCGGCCTCGGGGACCCGCGCACCGTGGCCATCGTCGCCCGGGCGCTCCTGGCCACCGAGGCGCCGCACGTGGACCTCGTCGAGCGGGCCCTGGCCTCGCTGGAGGAGGCCGTGCTCCTCGGGCCCGAGGCCGGCGACGCCCTGCGCCTCTACCGCGAGGCCCGCGCCGCGCGCCTGCAGCCCCGCCGGCGCCGCGGCCCCAAGGCCAAGGCCACCGCCGAGGACCGCGGCTTCTGCAAGGAGAGCCTCCTGGCCGTCTCCCGCAGCTTCGCCCGGCCCATCGAGATGCTCCCCGGCGACCTGGGCACCGCGGTCACCTGTGGCTACCTCCTCTGCCGCATCGCGGACACCGTCGAGGACAACGAGCACTTCTCGATCCCCGAGCGCGACACCCGCTACGCCGCGTTCCTCGAGGCCCTGGAGGGCCCGGCCGACGCGCCCGCCGTGGCCGCCTTCGAGGACCTCTTCCGCGACGTCGACGGCGACCCCGCCGAGCTCGAGCTCTGCCGCAACCTCGGCCGCGTGCTCCGCGTCTTCCGCGCCCTGCCCGAGGGGATGCAGCGCAAGACCCAGCGCTGGGTCGCCGAGATGACCCGCGGGATGCAGATCTACTCCCATCGCCAGGCCGGCGAGGACGGCTTCACCGCCGTCTACACGCTCAGCGATCTCGAGCGCTACTGCTACTTCGTGGCCGGCACCGTGGGCCACATGCTCACCGACCTCTTCGTCGAGTCCATCGGCGAGGTGGGCAGCCCCACCGAGATGCGCCTGCGCGAGAAGGCCGAGAGCTTCGGCCTCGGGCTCCAGCTGGTGAACATCCTCAAGGACGTCACCGACGACCGGGCCCGGGACGTGAGCTACGTGCCCCGCACCGCCGTGGCCCGCGAGGGACTCGAGCTGGGCGTCCTGGTCGACGCCGAGCACCGCGAGGCCGCCCACGCCGCCGTGGCGCCGCTCTTCGACCGCGCCCAGGAGCACCTCGGCGAGGCCCTGGAGTACACCCTGGCGGTGCCCGCGGAACACACCGCGGTGCGCCTCTTCTGCCTGCTTCCCCTGTGGATGGCGGTGCGCACCCTGGTCCACGCGCGCGGCAACGACGCCATGTTCGTGGCCGGTCAGCCGGTGAAGATCGCCCGCTCCGAGGTGGAGAAGCTCATCGCCGACTGCCTGGCCAGCGCGGGGAACGACGACGCGCTCCGCGAGCACTACGACCGGCTGTGGCGCACTTCGCCCCAGGGGTTGGCACCCAACCCCTCGCTCGTCGGCGAGGCCTCCGCGCTTCACCCGAACTCCCCCGCCCAATGCGAGAGCAACTGACAGGTTTTTGCCGATGACCAAGACCCACGCCAAGGATGCTCCCATTCTCGTGACCGGCGCCGCCGGGCACGTGGGCGCCAACCTCACCCATCGGCTCGTCCAGGACGGAGCCCGCGTGCGGGTGCTCCTGCGCAACGGCGAGCCGGAGACCGCCTTCGAGCACATCGACGTGGAGAAGGTCTACGCCGACCTCCGCGACGAGCGCTCCCTGAAGGCCGCGGTGGAGGACGTGCAGTCCATCTTCCACGTGGCCTCGATGGTCTCCACCATCGACGGCACCCCGGAGCACCGGCGCACCATCTACGAGACCAACGTCCTCGGCACCCGCTACCTGCTCCGGCAGGCCCGCGCCGCCGGCGTCGGCCGCACCATCGTCACCGGCTCCTTCAGCGCGGTGGGCTACGACCTCGACCGGCCGGAGATCCCCGCCGACGAGGAGCGCGGGTTCTACCCCTACCACCGCGCCATGCCCTACGAGCGGTCCAAGACCCTCCAGGAGCACGAGGTCCTCAAGGCCGTCGCCGAGGGCCAGGACGCGATGGTCGTCACCAGCTGCGCCGTGGTCGGCGGGCACGACTACTTCCCCTCGCGCATGGGTCACACCATGTGCCGCTTCGCCAACCGCGAGCTCAACGCCTACGTCCCCGGCGGCTTCGAGTTCGTCACCGGCCGTGACATCGCCGAGGGCCACGTCCTGGCCATGGCCAAGGGCCGCCCGGGACAGAAGTACATCATCGCCAGCCAGTTCATGACCCTGGACGACATCTTCGACGTCTGGGAGACGATGATCGGCCAGCCCCGCCCGCGCTTCAAGCTCTCGCCGGACGTGCTCCTGCCCCTCGCCGAGGCCGGGAGCTGGCTGATGACTCGCTTCCGCCCGGAGGCGCCCCAGCTCCTCACCCCCGGCGCCATCCGCCGGCTGCGCCTGATGCGCCACGCGGACACCACCAAGGCCCGCACCGAGCTCGGCTTCCGGCCCACCTCGGTGGAGGAAGCCTTCGCCGAAGCCTATGCGTTCCACTGGGAGCGCGGCGCGATCACCCACCCCGACGCGAAGCCGCCGGCGGTCCCGCAGTCCATTCCCGCGACGAGCCGTCCCGCCGTCCAGATCCACGCCTGAGAGAAGAAGAAGTACCGATGGCCAAGCGAGATCCCGTTTCCTCCAAGGGGTTGGCACCCAACCCCTCTCTCCTCGGCCAAGCCGAGTCGATTCACCCGAGCTCCCCCGCCCAAGGCGCTGCCGCGCGCTTCGAGACCACCGAAGGCTGAGAGAAGTACCGATGGCCAAGCGAGATCCCTACGCCGACAAGGCGCCGCCCCCCTCCTTCACCGAGGCGAGGAACAGCCGCCAGAAGGTGCGCGCGGCGGGCATGAACCCCAACTACTGGTACGCCGTCGAGCTCGACAAGAACGTCGGCAAGGAGGAAGTCGTCGAGGTCGTCTTCTGGAAGCGCTCCATCGCGCTCTTCCGCGACGTCCACGGCGAGCTCCACGCCATCGAGAACCGCTGCGCCCATCGGCAGCTGAAGCTCACCACCGGCCACGTCGACGGCTGCAACCTGGTGTGCCCCTACCACGGCTGGGCCTACGACGGTGAGGGCAAGGTCGTCGACATCCCGCACAGCCTCTTCGGGCGGAAGTTCCCGAAGTTCCAGGTACCCTCGATGCCGGTGCAGGTCCGCTACGGCCTCATCTGGATCTTCATGGGCGACGCCGAGCGGCAGCACGAGGCGTCCATCCCCGAAATCCCCGAGCTCGAGGGCCCGGACCGCTGGACCTGCGTCCCCGTCGACGCGACGTGGACCGCGCACCACTCGATGATCATCGACAACGTCAGCGACTTCACCCACGCCTACCTCCACCGGCGCTACGAGCCCTTCAAGGACGCGGAGCTCACCGGCTTCGAGGTCCAGGGGGACACGGTCGAGCTGGAGTACGACACCCAGGTCGGCGCCGGAAAGGTGTCCAGCCTCTTCGTCGACCGGGAGTCGGTGGACACCAACCAGATGAAGCTGGCCTACGAATACCCGTACCAGCGCTCCAACACCGACGACCAGATCAAGCACTGGCTCTTCGTGTTGCCCATCGACGAGCGCACCACGCGCTCCTTCTACCTCTTCTACTTCAAGGCCCTGAAGGTGCCCTTCACCCGCTTCCGCATCCCGCGGCCGGTGATGACGCCCTTCATGCACGCCGCCAACAAGCTCCTCGTGGGCAAGATCCTCGACGAGGATCGGGTGGCCGTGGAAGCCGAGCAGGAGGGCTACGAGATGCACTGGGACGCGCCGCTCGCGGAGCTGAACCCGGTGGTCAAGGCCTTCCAGGATCTGACGATCCGGAAGTGGGAAGAGCACCTCGCCGAGACCGGCGGGCTCGCGCAGCTGAAGACCAAGAAGAAGACCGAATCGAGCGCCAACGCATGACTACCCAGCACGCCCCCACGAGCCCCCCCGCCCGGACCGAGAAGAAGAAGACGACGGAGGAGAAGGCCACCGTGACCGAGTCCCCCCGCACCTCCCGCATCCCCGGCTTCTACCGGCTGGACGTCGACGGCCGCCACGACGAGCTGCGCAAGCGCTTCGGCCTGGAGCAGGCCGACCTCGACGTGCTCCGCGACGGCGGCAAGCTCGGCGTGGACCGCGCCGACAAGATGGTCGAGAACTGCGTCGGCGTCTTCGGCCTGCCCATCGGGCTCGGCCTGAACTTCGTGGTCAACGGCAAGGAGTACGCCGTGCCCATGGTCGTCGAGGAGCCCAGCGTGGTCGCCGCGGTGAGCAACATGGCGCGCACCGTGCGGCAGGGCGGCGGCTTCACCGCCGACGCCGATCCCTCGGTGATGATCGGCCAGGTGCAGGTGCTCGGCGCGCCCGATCCCTCGGCGGCCATCAAGGCCCTGCGCGACGCGCGGGTGGCCATCCTGGAGAAGGCCAACGCGGTCCACCCGAACATGCGCCGGCGTGGGGGCGGGGCCCGCGACATCGAGGTCCGCTCCTTCGACGAGCCCTACCCGATGATCGTGCTCCACCTCCTCATCGACTGCGGTGAGGCCATGGGCGCCAACGCCATCAACGCCATGGCCGAGGGCATCGCCCCGATGGTCGAGCGGCTCACCGGCGGCACCGTGAACCTGCGCATCCTCTCCAACCTGGCCGACCGCCGCTGCGCACGGGCGTCCCTCAAGGTCCCGGAGATGCTCCTGGCCGGCAACGGCTTCACCGGCCCCGAGGTCGCCGAGGGCATCGTGCAGGCCTACCGCTTCGCCGCCGTCGATCCCTACCGGGCCGCCACGCACAACAAGGGCGTGATGAACGGCATCGACGCCGTGGCCATCGCCACCGGCAACGACTGGCGCGGCGTCGAGGCCGGCGCCCACGCCTTCGCGGCGCGGCACGGCCACTACGGCTCGCTCACCGAGTGGTGGCGCGAGGACGGTCACCTCCACGGCCGCATCGAGCTCCCCATGGCCGTCGGCGTCGTGGGCGGCAGCACCAACGTGCACCCCACCATCGGCGTGATGCGCAAGATCCTCGGCGTCGACAACGCCGCGGAGCTGGGCATGATCATCGCGGCGGTCGGTCTGGCGCAGAACATGGGCGCCCTCCGCGCCCTGGCCACCGAGGGCATCCAGCGCGGTCACATGACCCTGCACGCCCGCTCGGTCGCCCTGGCCGCCGGCGCCGACGAGTCCGAGGTGCAGGCCATCGCCGACGCCCTGGTCGAGATGGGCCAGGTGAAGCTCGACGTCGCCGAAGAGCTCCTGCGCACCCGCCGCAAGGTGGGCTGAGTGCCCGAGCACGGCTTCGACGCCCACGCTGCGCTCCTCCGCGGAGCGCAGCGGCTGGTGGAGCTCCAGGCGGCCGATGGCTCCTGGGAAGGGGAGACCGTCTGGAACCCCATGCTCCCCAGCCAGTACCTCATCGCCATGGCGGTGATGGGCCGGCCGGTCGACGCCGCGCGCATCGCGGGATTCCGCAAGCAGCTCGAGGCGGAGCAGCTCCCCGACGGCACCTTCGGGATGCATCGCCACGGGGAGACCTCGCTCTTCATCACCGGGCTCGCCTACGTCGCCGCGCGGCTCCACGGCTTCGACGCCGACGACCCGCTGCTCCGTGGCGCCCGGGAGCTCTTCCAGCGGGAAGACGTCCTGGCGATCCCCACCTGGGGCAAGATCTGGCTCAGCCTGGCTGGCGTCTACCGCTGGGAAGGCGTCAACGCCGTGCCGCCGGAGGTGTGGCTCCTGCCCAAGCAGTTCCCGCTGCACCCGGCGAACTACTACTGCCACACCCGGCTCATCTACATGGGCATGGCCAGCGTCTTCGGGCGCAAGATCGCCCGCAGCGAAGACGCCCTGACCCGCGCGCTGCGCGCCGAGCTCTTCCCCGGCCGCGACTGGGCCACCCTGGACTTCCGCGGCGCGCGGCACCGGCTCCGCGAGGGCGACCTCTGGGAAGCGCCCAACGACCCGCTGGTCGCGCTCTACGAGGGCACCAACCTCTTCGAGAAGGTCCACCCCGGCCCGCTCCGCGAGCGGATGCTGGAGTCCTTCATCGAGCCCATGCGCTTCGAGCTCCGCACCACCGACGCCACGTGTCTGTCGCCGGTGAACGGGCTGCTCTTCATGCTCAGCCTGTGGGACCGGGCCCGCGAACGCGGCGAGACCGACCCCGATCTCGAGGCGCAGCTCGCGGCCTTCGAGGGCTGGATCTGGGAAGACGAAGCCGAGGGCCTGCGCGTGGCCGGCGCCCGCAGCGCCACCTGGGACAGCTCCTTCGCCCTGCAGGGCCTCACCGAGGCCGTCGAGCAGACCGCGGACCCCGGGCTCACCCGCGCGCTGGCGCTCGGCCTGCGCTGGCTGGAAACCCAGCAGGTCGCCGGACCCATCCCGCCCTACTCGGTGGCCGACTACCGCGCCCACGACCGGGTGGATCCCACCGGGGGCTTCTGCTTCGCCGGCGTGTGGCACGGCTGGCCGGTCAGCGACTGCACCGCCGAAGCCCTCGAGGCCTTCCTCCACGCCCCCGAGCGGCTGCACCAGGCGCCGCGCCGGGTGATCGAGCGCGCCGTGCGCTTCCTGCTCCAGGCCCAGAACCCCGACGGCGGCTTCGGAAGCTACGAGGCCCGCAAGCAGCGCTTCGAGCTGGAGTGGATTAACCCGGCCGAGATGTTCGGCGACTCCATGACCGAGCTCAGCTACGTGGAGTGCACCGCCTCCAACGTCTCGGCCCTCGGCGCCGTCCGCGCCCACCACCCCGGCCTGATGCGCCGCGAGGTCGACCTGGCCATCGCCAAGGGCGAAGGGCTCCTCCGCGCGCGGCAGCGGCCCGACGGCTCCTGGGAAGGCGTCTGGGGCGTGGCCAGCACTTACGGCACCCTCTTCGCCATCCGCGGCCTCCGGGCCGCCGGCGCGCCCCCCGAGGATCCCGCCATCCGTCGGGGCGTCGAGTTCCTCCTGCGGCATCGCCGCCCGGACGGCGCCTGGGGCGAGCACTGGAAGACCTGCCTCATCCGCGACGAGAGCGCGGAGCACTACATCCAGCTCGGCGAGGGCCACCCCACCCAGACCGCCTGGGCCCTCCTCGCGCTGCTCTTCGCCTACGCCGGCCACGAGGAGCGCACCCCCAGCGAGGTGGTGAGCGCCCTGCGCGAAGGCGCCCGCTGGCTCGCCGGCTCACAGGAGCCCGACGGCGACTGGCCCTCCCCCCTGGCGGCTGGGGTCTTCTTCCGTACCGCCCTCCTCGATTACCGGCTATACCGCCGCATCTTCCCGGTGCAGGCCCTGGCGCTCTACGAGCGCTGGCGCGCCCGCCGCGGCGAGACCGCGCCGAGCCGCACCCGCCCCGCAGCCCCCCTCAGGAACGCCACCCCATGACCCGTCTCTCTTCCAACGAGTTCACCGACACCGTCTCCGAGTACCGCAAGCTCCACGACGACGGCGCCACCAGCAGCGACGAGCGCAAGGGCGCGTACAGCACCCTGGTGAACCAGTACTACGACCTGGTCACCGACTTCTACGAGATGGCCTGGGGCGACAGCTTCCACTTCTCCCCGCGCTTCAAGCACGAGAAGTTCTACGCCGCCCTCAAGCGCCACGAGCGCTTCCTCGGCCGCAAGCTCCGCCTCGCGCCCCAGATGAAGGCCGTGGACCTCGGCTGCGGCGTCGGTGGACCGGCGCGCTACATGGCCAGCCACTTCGGCCACGACGTCGTCGGCGTGAACGCCAACGCGCACCAGCTCGGCCGCGCCCGCAAGCTCACCCAGAAGGCCGGCCTGCAGGATCGCGTCTCCTTCGCCGAGGCCGACTTCATGAACCTCCCCTTCGAGGACGGAACCTTCGACGCCGCCTACGGCATCGAGGCCACCTGCCACGCGCCCGACCGCGTGAAGATGTTCAGCGGCGTGAAGCGCATCCTCAAGCCCGGCGCGCGCTTCGCCGTCTACGAGTGGGCCCTGACCGACAACTACGACGGCAACGACCCCGAGCACCGGCGCATCAAGAAGGAGATCGAGGAGGGCGACGGCCTCCCCGACCTGGCCCACACCTCCGAGATCGACCACGCCTTCGAGGCCGCCGGCTTCGAGGTCCTGGAGACCAAGGACCTCGCCGGCGAGGGCGACCCCGAGACCCCGTGGTACCAGTCGCTCACCGGCGGCGACTTCAGCCTGAGCTCCCTGCCCCGCACCCCGGTGGGCCGCGTCATCACCAACAACGCCCTCAACGTCCTGCAGAAGCTCCGCCTCGTCCCCGAAGGCACCAAGCAGGTCAGCGACTTCCTCAACGCCGCCGCCGACGGCCTCGTCGCCGGCGGCGAGCGCAAGCTCTTCACCCCGATGTACTTCGTCCTCGCCAAGGTCCCCGACTGACCCCGGGACGGCTCCACGAAAAACGCCCCCCGGCCCAGCCGCGGGGGCGTCTTTCGTTCGGCCCCGAGCGCGTTCGCCCATCGGCGGCAGCAGGGCCCGGCGTTCAGAGGTAGGGCTCCAGGAGCGCGCGGCATTCGGGTCTGGTTCTCGCTGCGTAAAAGCGGAGCCCGCGCCCCATCGCATCCTTCGCCGTCGTGTCGACCCCTCGCTGGAGGAGGGCCTCCAAGGCTCGGGGCTTGGCATGAAGCGCGGCGAGCAAAATCGCCGGAGCGGAGAACTGCGACAGCCCTTGCTCGAGCAGCTCGCGGGGCGCTGCCAAGATGTAGACGGCATTGTCGAGGTAGACGGCGGAGCTCAAGTGTCTCGGCGAGAAGAAGGAGTTGACCTCATCATCCGAGGCCCGAGATAAAAACTCACGAGTCACTTCGTCCCCGCCATCGAGCACTGTCGTGAAGTGGTCTACGGCCGCCGGGGGCTCGGGCGCCCGGACGTAGAGAGCGTCAACGAGCTCGGACGGAGTGGCAAAGACAACTCGGACCCGCTGCTCGTCATGATCCCAGAACCCGATCCCCTTGGATACGAATCGAAAGTCGTTTCCAAACGCATCGCGGGCGACAGCCTTTCCAAATCGACCGAACTCGATATCCGCCGTGGTTTCGATCTTTCCGAGCCTGACTGCCAGGCTCTCATCTCGAAAGGGGTTGCACGCTCGCAGCGCACTTGCCCGATCCGTCCGGCCAAGCCCCTCGTACCACGCCGCAATCGCTTCTCCGAAATCGCGCAACTCGTACCCCATGCTAATCAGCCTCCCGTGCGAGTCCCGTCATGTCGCGACGGCTGCGTAGGTTCGCCAGCGCAGCGGACGCCGTGCGCCGGCTCACCGCGCTCTGCAGCAGCACGACCCAGGCGGTTCATAGCGACAACGTCTCACATATCCGCTGGCACTCGGCAGCGGCGTCCACGCTGCAGGACGCACAACGTCCGAGGGTGTGCTCCACGATATATAGAATTCCGAAGCAGAGCACATTTCGTACGCGGCTTTGCGCAGACTCGACAATCGCTCCTCGACCAGACGCCTCGAACGCTCGGGGCACCCTGTTGGCCCATGAAGAGCCTCGCTCATCCCGAGCAGCTCCTCGATCTCCGACCGACACTCATCCACGGGATGAGGCTGCTCGCAGCCCGAAAGAACCGACGCGACCACGCAGAAAACCATCATAATCATGGAGGTCATGGGTTCGTAGTCCATCGGGACTCGGCGTGATGGTACGGTAGGAGAGCCGGCGCAGCACCCCTGGAACTCTCCGGCTCAGAGGGCGAAGGTCATCCGGAG
The DNA here is from genome assembly GCA_002320815.1 of Myxococcales bacterium UBA1660. Lineage (GTDB taxonomy): Bacteria > Myxococcota_A > Polyangia > Polyangiales > Houyiibacteriaceae > UBA1660. The sequence goes on along the minus strand of DCLA01000005.1, from coordinate 138,413 downwards.
CTCGAGCGCGTTCGGGGGCGGCGGGGGGAGCTGCCAGGTGCGGGCGCTGCGGGCGACGCAGTCGCCGACGCCGGCGCCGATGGTGTCGAGGACGGCGCGACTGCTCAGGACCGAGCCGTCGTCGGCGGGGACGTAGCCCAGGGTGACCTCGCCGGAGAGGCTGGGGTCGCGCGCGGTGGCGGCGTCGAAGCAGTCCTGGATCTGCGAGAGGTAGCGCTGCTGGACGACCCGCTGGGCCTGCAGCCGGTACGCAGCCGCGGCGGCCTGGGCAGCGGGGCCGTCGGCGGCGGCGAGGGTGCGGCCGCCGCTGGGTGACCCGGTCGGCGCGGAGCCCGTGGAGGGCTCGACGCTCGGCGGCTCGGTCGCGCCGGCGACCGGATTCGGTCCGGAGCCCGCGCTCGGCCCTGCGCTCGACGCCCGGGTGGACCGCTCGCTCAACGGGCGGCGCGTGGAGGGAGCCGCAGGCGGGTCGCCCCTCGTCGGTTCGGCGGCGGCGAGGCGGGAGACCTCGGCTTCGTCCAGGGGCACCACGGTCGAGCGGGCGATGACCACCGGCATGCCGATGATCATCGGGCGATAGGCATCGACGCCGGCGTCGGCGGATTCGCCGGCCGGGTCGCGGATCATGAGGACCAGCGCGCCGGCGGCCAGCAGCGCCACCAGGACGCCGAGACCGAGCCAAGGCGCTCCTCGGACTGGGAGCGTCAGGGGCGCATCGTCGGGCGCGTCGCCGTCGTCGCGGGCCATGCGGTGCGAGCATAGCCTGCGGTGACCCGTCCGAGGCAGCCCCTCAGGCGCTCGGGTCGAGGCGCTGGACCACCGCTTTCTGGACGACCGCAGGCATCAGCGGCTTGTGAATGACTTCGACCGAGGTGCGCGCGAGGAACTGCTCCGACTCGATGGAGATGGCACCGCCGGTGACCAGGATGACCCGCTCGAGCATCGTGGGGTCGTGGGCCTCGAGGGCTTCGCAGAACTCGCGCCCGGACATGGTGGGCATCATCAGGTCGCAGAGGATCACGTCGAAGTGCTCGCCCCCGCGAATCCGCTGGAGCACCGCGCGCGGGTCGGTCTCGTGCTTGGCCTTCCAATCGCGGAGGATGCGCACGATGGAGCGGCCCACCAGCGGGTCGTCATCGATGACGACGATGTTCGCGCCTGGCGTGGACTCCCGCTGCGGCGCCACGCTGGTGCGTCGGGCGTCGGCCGGACCCACCCCGCTGCCGCGTGCGACCGGGAGGATGATGCGCATCACCGTGCCCTTGCCGACCTTGGAGCGCGCTTCGATGTCGCCGCCGAAGGAGCGCACGATGCCGTGCGAGATCGAGAGCCCCAGCCCGGTGCCGATGCCCTGGGGCTTGGTGGTGAAGAAGGGCGCGAACGCCTTCGACAGGATCTCTTCGGACATCCCCGAACCGTTGTCGCGAACCTCCAGGAAGGCGAAGGCGCGGTCGGTGTCTCGGCCGGTTCGGATGATCACCTCGTTGGAGTCCACGGTGCCGTCGGGGAATGCGTGGGCCGCGTTGACCACCAGGTTGATGACCACTTGAGCGAGCTGGGACTCGTCGGCTCGGACGAGCGGCGTGGCAGGGTCGGCTTCCACGGTGAGCCGCGCCTTGTGGCGCAACTCGGTGGCGCAGAGACGAATGGCCACGTCCACCACGCGCGGTAGCTCGACGATCTCCACCCGCGCCTCCGAGGAGCGCGAGAAGGCCTTGAGGCCCTTGACGATCTTGCCGATGCGCTCGGTGCCGCTGCGGATGTCGTCGATCATCTCCGCCATTTCGCGCAAGCGAGCCGAGGGGCTCACCCCGGCGAGATGGGAGAACTCCTCCGCCAACTGGTGGGCGTTGGCCTGGATGTAGCTCAGCGGGTTGTTGATCTCGTGGGCCACGCCAGCGGCCAGGGTGCCGATCGAGGCCATCTTCTCGGACTGGGCCAAGCGCTGTCGAAGCTCGTGCTGCTTGGTGATGTCCCGAAAGACGCCGAAGATCCCCGCGACCTCGCCGTCCCGATCCACCTGCGGAGTGCCCACCGAATGCACCTGCCGCACGTCGCCGTTGGGGCGCACGATGCGCAGCTCGAAGTCGAAGGGCTCTCTTCGCTCCACCGAACGAGCCACGTGGCCCTGGACGATTTCTCGGTCGTCGGGGTGATAGGCGTCGATGGCCGTTTCCAGATTAGGCTCGTACGCCTCGGGGTCCACGCCATGGATCCGGTAGACCTGCGGGGACCAGAAGACGGTCCCGTCGACCAGGTCCACCCGCCAGTGACCCACGTCGGACATCTCCTCCGCCATCCGCAGGAACTCGACCGAAGCGGCGAGCTCGTGGATCCGCTTCTGCTCGTCGGTGCGGTCGCTGGCGTGGGCGTAGACCAAGCCATCCTCACCGAGAGAGGCGTTCCATTCGATCCAGCGCCAGTCGCCGTCAAAGGTCTGGAATCGGTGCAGGATGCCGGCGACCCGCTCGCCGGTGAGGAGCCGCTGGAACTGCCGGTTGCTCTCGTCGAGGTCGATGGGGCTGGTCAGCTCCCCGTACTGGCGTCCCACCAGCTCGGCGGGTGGCCAGCCGAGGGCGTCCTCCCAGCGCTCATTGACCCAGCGAAAGACGCCCTGCGGGTCCAGAACGGCGAGGAGCTCCACCGCATGGAGGGTGAAGCTCTGCCAATGTATCGAAAACGGCTCGGACTTCTCGGACATCTCCGCGCGCCATGGTCGCCGCCGCGGACGCGAGAGTCGAGGTCAAAAAATGCAGCCCGGCGACATGCAGACGCCGCCCTCGCAGATCACCGACCCGCACTCGGAGTTCTCGGCGCAGGCGTCGCCCAGCCGCGCGAGGGGGATGCAGGTCTCGCTCTCGAGACCGCAGACGAGCCCCGGCCCGCACGGGAGGCCGGCGCAGGCCTCGCCCTCGCCGGCGGCGTCCATGCAGGTGCCCATGCCGGCGACGACGTCTTCGACGAAGCAGGACTGCCCGTCGGGGCACTGGTCGGGGAAGCCCACGCGGCAGACGGCCCCCGCGGTGACCCGGTTGGCGCAGACGAAGCCGTCGCCCTGGACGACGCAGCTCAGCCCGTCCTGGCAGAAGGGTCCGGCGGCCGAGAGCATGCAGGCCTCGTTCTGGGCCACGGTGAAGACCTGGTCCTGGGAGCGACAGCTCGGCGAGGTGTCCCCGTCGGTGGCGCAGTAGAGGAGACCCGAGCAGGCGATGTCCAGGTCACACGCTTCGCCGGCGACGGGCAGCGCCTCGCACTCCGTGGTCTCGTTGCAGAAGGCGCCGGGCGCGCAGCGGAGGGACTCGCAGCTCTCACCCTCGGCGGCGTAGGTGGTGCAGGTGCCGGGGCAGGTGGCCGCTACGGCGCAGTAGTCGCCCGCCGGGCAGTCCTGCCGGGTGGTGCAGGCCTCGCCGGTGGCCTGCTGGCCCATCAAGAAGGTGTCGCAGCCGTCGGCCAGGAAGGTGTTCAGGTCCACGCAGGCGGTGGCTCCGATCGCGGCCACGCAGCCGTCCGCGGCGTCCTCGTCGATGACGAGCTGGAGGGCGTCTTCGCCGGCGCGCCAGTTGGGGATCAGCGAATCGGCCAGCTCGGCCTCGATGGCCTCGGCGCAGTTCTCGATCATCAGGTCGACGGCGCCTGGTCCGTAGCACTCCTCGACCTTGGCGCAGTAGGCCGCGGCGTAGTCCGCCGCGAACTCGTTCAGGGGCTCGGGCTCGACGGTTCCGAGGTCGTCGCCGCCCCCGTCGACGCCGTCGCCCATGTCCTCCGTCGGGAAGGGACCGTCGGTGGGGTCGTCGTCGTCGCCGCAGTCGCAGGCGGCGGTCAGGGCGAGCAAAAGGAAGGGAGCGAGTCGAAGGCGGGCCAAGGGGAACCTCATGGGTGGTGCCGACGGAGCCGGCGGCGCCGAGATTCTCTCGGCCCCCGAACTCTCGGGCCCCACCCCGGAGAGAGCAAGCCCGCGAGCCCCGCCCGGTCCCTCAGACCACGGGTTCGATGCGCTTGGCGCCCTTGCGGCCGATCACCACCCGGACCCGGCGCCAGGGGGCGTCGACGTCTTCCTTGGCCCGGACTCGGTAGACGATGCCCAGGTTGTAGACCCGCGGCGCCATGGCCGAGTGGATGGTCCGGGTCTCCGGATCGGCGAAGTGGATGCGCTCCTTGGGATCGTCGGTGTGCACGAGCCAGGGGGCCAAATCGAGCCGGAAGATCTCGGTGACGTTGTTGAAGCGGCGGTCCACGGCGTGGACGTGGCCCGCCTTCAGGGTGCAGACCTTCTGGTGCCAGAGGACTCGCTCCGGCCGCGCCTGCTCTTCCAGGGCGTGCTGCCGGGTGCTGTTCCGGACCGCGCGCACGTCGGCGGGGACCTGGGAAGGGTCCACGAAGGCCGAGCGCTCGGCCACCATGCCCACCACGCGGCCGCTCTCGCGGTCCTTGAGGCGCCAGCGGCGGTCGGGGAAGTGCTTGCGGACCTGCTTGGAGAAGAAGCCCTGCAGGGTGGCCTTGATGCGGTCCTTGCCGGCGTAGGCCAGCATGACGACCAGGGCCCAGGACCACATCCCACCCAGCGCGCGGAAGTCCTGCCCGTGGTAGAGCGCGGCGGCGATGGCGAAGGCCATCGCCAGGCAGGCGGCGACGGCGTAGAGCACGTTCAGGGTCCAGCGGCCCCCCTCGGAGATGTCCCGGCGCAGCCAGAGGACCGAGCTGGTGAAGCGCTTGAGCAGATGCCGGCGGAACTCGAGGTGCTCGATGGCCCGCTTGTCTGCGCCGGCGGAGCCCACACCGTCGTGGCCGTGGACCGCGCGGTAGCGAGCCTCGGCGACGGCGGCGTCGCCCAGGGTCTGGGCGGCGCCGAGGTGGCCGGCGGCCTTCATGCGCATCGAGGTGTTGGCCAGGATCGTCTCGGCCACCCGGGAGATGTCCTCGTCGACCCAGCGGGCGGCGACCTTGGCCTCGGAGGTGCGCGCGTGGGGCAGCTCGGCGCGGAAGGCCGCCAGGACTCGGTGCAGGCGGACGGCCAGGGTCCGCGCGGCGAGCTCGATGCGCGCCGGCGCCTCGGTGTCCAGGAGGCAGCGCAGCCGCGCCCGGGCTCCCCGCGCCGAGGCCCGGAGCTGGCCGGCGAAGAGCCGCAGCTCGCGGACCGCCTGGGGCGAGCCGCTCTCCAGATGCGGGCGGAGGTCCCGCGCGGGCACCTCGGCGAGCTCCTCGAGGGTCATCGCCGGCACCGCGAAGCGCACGTAGGACTGCATGTCGCGGTAGATGTCGTCGTGGGAGTAGGTCTGCGGGTGGATGCGCAGGCTCCGCGGCAGATAGAAGTAGGCCTCCCAGACGTACTGGGCCTTCCCCGCGTCGTCGTCGGAGACCGGGTACTCCACCGCGAGCTCCAGGTGGGTGCGGTCGTGGATGCGCCAGGTGGCGTCGGCGTCCTCCGGGGCGACGACCGGGTCGACGTCGGCGGGCAACTGGACGTCCGGCCAGGGGAGACCGTCGCCAGGGACGACCAGCGGAGCGAGCGACGGACGCTCGGCTGACGACGCCGCAAGGGCCTCGGCACCCGGGATTCCTTCGTTTTCTGCTCTACTCGCCATCGATGTCACGAAGATGACACATAGGCGTCACAATGTCGCGTGACAAGTAGGAAATCGATGTCGCTCATCCCCCTCGGACCCCGATGAACACGGGGTGAACGGGTTGCAGGGACCCCCTCACGGAATGTGACGAGAGGGTGTTCGGGCCCCGATCGCCTCGACCGGCGACCGCGAATGGGGCATGGAGGCGCCCGTGAACCCCGTACCGACCGACGCCAAGACCACCTTCGACGCCCTGGGCCTGACCCGGCCCATCCTCCGCGCGGTGGACGCGGCGGGTTACTCCAACCCCACGCCGATCCAGGCCGCCGCCATTCCCCCGGCCCTCGCCGGCCGCGACGTGCTCGGCTGCGCCCAGACCGGCACCGGCAAGACGGCGGCCTTCACCCTCCCGATGATCCAGCGGCTCGACGCCGAGGACGTCGAGGTGGCCACGCTCCGCGCGCTGGTGCTCACCCCGACCCGGGAGCTGGCCAGCCAGATCGGCGACAGCTTCGACACCTACGCCAAGCACGTCGAGCTCTGGCACACGGTGATCTTCGGTGGCGTCTCCCAGAACCGCCAGGTCAAGGAGCTCGACCGCGGCATCGACGTGCTGGTGGCCACCCCCGGCCGCCTCCTGGACCTGATGGGCCAGGGCCTGGTGAAGCTCGACTCCATCGAGATCTTCGTCCTCGACGAGGCCGACCGCATGCTCGACATGGGCTTCCTGCCCGACGTGAAGCGGGTCATCGCCAAGCTCCCCGAGAAGCGCCAGACCTTCTTCTTCTCGGCGACCATGCCGCCGGACATCCAGGCCCTCGCCGAGCAGCTCCTGGTGGACCCGGTCCAGGTCGCGGTGACGCCGGTGGCCTCCACCGCGGAGCGCATCGACCAACAGCTCTACTTCGTCGACAAGGGCGACAAGACCAGCCTGCTGGTCGACATCCTCGAGCGCGACGACTCCATCGAGCAGACGCTGGTCTTCACCCGCACCAAGCACGGCGCGAACCGCCTGGTGAAGAAGCTGGAGCGCAGCGGGATCCAGGCCGCGGCCATCCACGGCAACAAGTCCCAGAACGCGCGGGAGCGGGCGCTGGGCTCGTTCCGCACCGGCGACCTCCGCCTGCTGGTGGCCACGGACATCGCCGCCCGCGGCATCGACGTCGACGGCATCAGCCACGTGGTCAACTTCGACCTGCCCAACATCCCCGAGACCTACGTGCACCGCATCGGCCGCACCGGTCGCGCGGGCGCCAGCGGGATCGCCCTCTCCTTCTGCGACACCGAGGAGCGCGCCTACCTGGTGGACATCGAGCGGCTCATCCAGCAGCACGTGCCCCGGGTGGACGATCATCCCTTCCCGCCCAGCCAGCCCCCGCCCGCGGCGACCGACCTGGAAGCGCGCGGCAAGGGCGGCGGCGGCGGCAAGAAGGGCGGCGGCCGGGGCGGCGACGGCAAGGGCTCGCGCCGGGGTCGGCCCTCCCGCGGTCGTCGCGGCGGCGGCGGCGGCGGCGGCGGTCGCGGACGCGGACGCCGGGGGGGCAGTCGCGGTCGAGGCCGCAGCGACGGCGCCAGCGCGCCGCGCGACTGAGCCGCAGGCGACCGAGCGCGGCGCGGCATCGCGCCTTCCTCGTGACGCTCTCTCGAACACTTTCGGAGACCCCTTTCGTCCGTCGATCGGGGTCCCCGAAGAGAAATCGTGATCTTTTTTTCGTTCCCCCCAAGGTGGTGACGGACCGGCGTCTCGGCGCGGGCGATTCACACCGTGGGGTCGGATGCGTGCCCCCTCCCAGGGGGAGTCCCACCTGAACGGACGCGCCATTTCTGTCCGGTGAGATTGGAGTTTTTTTGGCTGTTTCCGGGCGTTTTTGCCCAACTGTGCAACCTACGTACACTGGTCGCGGGTCGAACGGATGGAGGCCGCGATGCAGAAGAGAAATGTCTCGAAGTACGTGCTGGCGCTCCTGACGCTTGGGGGCGTCGGGTCGTGGGGTTGCGCTGCGGATGCCGGGGGACCGGACGACGCGGTGGGAGCGAATGCCGAGGAGCTCGGCCACTGGAGTGCCTGGCGCGAACGCCAGGAGTCGAACGCCCGGGGCGAAGAGCTCTGGTTCGACGCCACCTTCGGAGGTGAGAAGTTCTTCGCCTGGCTGGGCAGCCCGGCCGCGGGGGACCGGCAGCTCCCGGTGGGCTTCGAGGCGGTGATGAACACCCCGCGGGCCCAGCGCTTCGACACCTGGGGAGTGATCAACGACCCCGACTGCGAGGCCAACCCGGCCGGCGGGATGGACGTCTGTGACGACCCCCAGGCCACCGGCGTGGTGGGCATGCGGCGCACGCCCATCGGTGGCGGGGCCTACCTCTACGGCATCACCTGCGCGTCCTGCCACGCGGGCTTCGATCCCAACCGGCCGCCGGCGGATCCCAACGAGCCGAGCTGGGACAACATCCACCCGACCATCGGCAACATGTACCTGAAGACCGGGGCCATCTTCGCCGCCAACCTGCCGCCGACGGATCTGCGGCGGCTGATGTTCGCGTCCTGGCCCGAGGGCACGGTGGACACCACCGCCCTCTTCAACGACGGGATCATGAACCCGGGCGCGGTCACCGCCTTCTGGAACCACGACTTCCGCCCGCGCTTCGACAACGGCACCGGCGAGATGGACATGCGCAACGGCCAGGGCGGCGAAGACGACCTGGGCGGCGACGTCGCCGCGCTGCGCGTCTACACCAACATCGGCGCATGCTTCCAGGAGTGCGTGGTGCCGGCGATGGCCGCGGACCGCCCCATCTCCATCGACGAGTGCCGCGCCACCTGCGCCGACTTCCCCACCGAGGCGGAGATCGGCGACCTGGTGAACTTCCTGGCCAGCGTCTACGCGCCCCAGTACGCGGGGCGACCCAACTGGCTGAAGTACGGCCGAGGTCGGCAGGTGTTCCAGCGCAACTGCGCGAGCTGCCACGACAACACCGGTTGGCAGCATTTCGTGCTCTCCAACGACGAGGTGAACCCGCTGGCGGACGACCCGGTCAACGCGACGAACGCCTGCCGGGTGCTCACCTCCAACTGGGAAGAGGGGAACATCTGGGCCGAGTTCTCGTCGCCGCTCTACAAGCAGCGCATCGCCGACGGGGACCGCGGTTACCGCAGCATGCCCCTCGTGGGCATCTGGAGCACCTCGCCCTTCATGCACAACAACTCCATCGGTGTTCGCGCCCCCGCCGACGCCACCCAGGCCGAGCGGGCGGCGGCCTTCGAGGCCTCGATGAACGAGCTCCTCTCCACCGAGCGCGTCCCTCAGGTGCACGTGACTCCGATGGACATCCCCCTCGGCGACGGCAGCTCGCTGCCGGCCGGGACGCCGCTCCACTACCTCTTCAGCCGCGCCCCGGACGGGTCGCTCCTCTGCGACGACTTCGTGGAGAACCGCGGCCACTACTTCGGCGCCGACCTCTCCCATCGAGACAAATCCGCGCTGATCGAGTATCTCAAGTTCCAGTGATGGGGTGACACCGGATCCTCCGCATCCGCGGAGGGTCCTCGGTTGTCTCGGGAACGGGAAGACGTGGCGGAAGCGAAAGGCACCATCTATCTCTCGGTCGAGAAGTTCGTCCTGGACCGCTGGGGCGAGGACGCGCTGACGTCCTGCCTCGAGCGGATGGAGCCCGACGACAAGGTCGTCCTGAACGACGTGCTGGCGATGGGCTGGTACCCGCTGGAGCCGGTGATCCGCTTCCACCGCATCGTGGACACCACCCTGGGCAGCGGGGACCTCCAGCTGGTGGAGGAGATCGGCAAGTACAGCGCCGAGTGGCAGCTCAACGCCTTCCACCGCTTCCTGCTGAAGGTTAAGGATCCCCGCTGGATGATCGACAAGGCGGGGCAGGTCTGGGACCGCTTCCACCGCACCGGGCGCTGGGAGGTCGAGGCCCCCGACGACCACACGGTCGCGGGGCGGCTCTACGACTTCGAGGTCGCCGACGAGTGCTTCTGCCGGCGCGAGACCGGCTGGTTCCATCGCGCCGCCGAGCTCACCGGCGGCGAGGGCGTCACCGTCTACAAGCCCAAGTGCCGGGCCCGCGGGGACGACTGGTGCGAGTGGGTCGGCAAGTTCGTCTGACCTCGGCCGAAACCCCGAGTCACTGAACCTGGAGCACGCCCCGGCTGCGCACGGCGGCCATCGCCTCGTGCTGGATGGTGTCGTAGATCCGCCGGGAGTCGTTCAGGCCACGGAGCACGAAGCGGGGGTCGGTGGCGTCGACCGAGACCACGAAGATGTCGCCGATGCCCAGCATCCGCTGCACCACGCCCTGCCGGAGCTCGACGTCGCGGACCCGCAGGAAGTCGATGTGGTCCACCCGCTTCGCCAACCACCCGCGCTCGAGCTGAATCGAGCGGGTGGTGATGGTGTAGATGGTGTAGCGCGCCTCCAGGTACGCCCGGAGCGCGAAGAAGAGCGGGACGAGCAGGAGCGCCAGGAGACCGAGGCCCACGTTCTGATGGTCGGCCTGGAAAGCCCAGCCGGAGGCGACGGCGACCGCGATCACGCCCAGCGCGGCGAGGGCGAAGACCCCGGCGTTGCGCCGCTGGGAGCCGGTGCCCACGAAGATCCGCGCCGGCGGCCCGGCCTGGATCTCCTCGCCGACGCGGGGGTCCGGCCCGAGCATCTCGCCGCAGTAGCGGCACTTGATGGCGACGGCCTTGATGGTCTCGCCGCACATCGGGCAGGGCTTGGTGTCGTCCGACATCGCCCCGAGGGTATCACCCTCCCCGGGAGGGGCGGCGCGGGAGTCCCCGCCGCCCCCGGACGCGCCAGGTGCCGGGTCTCGAGAGACCTCAGGAGGCTTCGTACTTCACCGAGCAGCCGTAGGGCTCGGTCTGGCTGGTCTCCACCGCGCGGCCTTCGCGCAGCGCGCTCACCGCCTGGCCCACGTAGTTGGTGGGCGACTCCTCGCGGCCGCGGGGGTCGTCGTCGATGGCGCCCGAGTAGCGGAGCACGCCCTCGCCGTCGATGACGAACATGTGCGGCGTGGTCCGCGCGCCGTAGCGGTGGCCGACGGTGCCCTCGGCGTCGAGGAGGATCGGGTAGGCGATGTCGTGCTCGCTGCGCCAGGCCTCGGCGTCCGCGGCCTCGACGAAGTTGGAGCTGTCGATGGCCAGCCAGGTCACCTCGTCGTCCGGGAGCTCGCCGTCGAGGCCGGTCATGGTGCCGGCGCCGTAGTGCCGCTGCACGAAGGGGCACTGGGGGTTGATCCACTCCAGGACCACGATCTTGCCGCGCAGATCGGCCAGGGTGTGCTCGGTGCCCGCCTGGTCCGTCAGGGTGAAGTCCGGCGCCGGCTGACCCACGGTCGCGGTCTCGGGAGCCTCCGCGGCCTCGGCGGCGGCGACGTCCGCTTGGCCGGGGGCGGCGCCCTCCGGGGTGTCGGCGGCCTCGGACTCGCCTTCCGCCTGGGCGGCCTCCGCGGCGTTCTCCGTCGCCTCGACGGTGGGTTCGGGAGTCTCGTCGTCGCACGCGGTGACCCCCAGGGCCAGGGCGAGCGCGAGGGTGGTGGTGGTGATCTTGGTCATCGTGGGTCTCCGGTGGCTTCGTCTGGGGCCGCCCCCCGGAGAGCGCCAGTGACGATCCCTTCGGTCAGCAGCTCGGGCAGGACCTCGGGGGCCGAGGCCCCGGGTCGGTAGAGCAGGTAGAGGGGCACGCCGGCCTTGCCGTGCCGCTCGAGGACCTGGCGGATGGTCTCGTCCCGCTCGGTCCAGTCGGCCACGAGGAGCTCGGTCCCCGTCTCCGCGAAGGCGTCGCGCACCGCGTCGCTGGAGAGCACCAGGTTCTCGTTGGCCTTGCAGGTGATGCACCACTGGGCGGTGAAATCGACGAAGACCGGGCGCCCCTCGGCGACCAGGGTCTCCACCCGCTCCGGCGTCCAGGCGCGGTCGGTGTTCGCCGCCTCCGTGGGTCGCTCGGGGAGCGGGAAGGCCCAGAAGGCGGCGGCCACCACCAAGGCCACCGCGATGGCGCGGGACACCCAGGCGCCGGTGGCCAGGAAGACGGCGCCGGCGAGGACCACCAGGAAGACCAGCGCCTGGGTCATCCCATCGACCCCAGTGAGCTGGCCGACCACCCAGAGGAGGAAGACCGCGGTGCCCAGGAGCAGGAAGCCGAGGACCTTCTGCATCGACTCCATCCAGGCGCCGGGCTGGGGCACCAGGCGGCGCGCGCCGGGGACCAACGCGACCAGCGCGAAGGGCGCGGCGAGCCCCAGGCCGATGGCCAGGAAGACGGCGAGGACCACGCCCCCCGAGGCCGCGAAGGCGAAGCCCACCGCGGTCCCCAGGAAGGGCGCCGAGCACGGCGTGGCCAAGAGGACCGCCAGCAGGCCCTCCCCGAAGCTCCGGCCGAGCCCGGTGCGGCGGTCGAGGCGGCGCCCGGCGGCGCTCCCGTCGATGCGCAGGGTCCAGACCCCGAAGAGCCCGAGGGCGAAGACCACCAGGGCCGCCGCCAACACCGTGGCGAAGACCGGGCTCTGGAGCTGGAAGCCCCAGCCCACCTGGGTCCCCACGGCGCGGAGGCCGAGCACGACCGCCGCCAAGCCCAGCATCGCGGCGAGGATCCCCGCGGTGTAGGCGAGCACGTGGCTGGTGCGCGAGCGGCCGTCCTCGTGGGCGAGCTGCCCCAGGGCGACCACCTTGAGGGCCAGCACCGGGAGCAGGCAGGGCATCCCGTTGAGGATCACGCCGCCCACGAACGCCAGGAGCAAGACCCAGGCGAGGGAAAGAGGCGCGGCGGCCGGCGCGCTCTCGGCAGGAGCCGCAGCGACGACGTCGCTGGCCTCCAGGGGAAGCGCGACCTCCATCGCCAGCGGCGCGCCGGCGCGCTGCAGGACCAGTAGGCCGGTGAGCGGCTCCGCGTCCTCGAAGCCGTCGGGGCCGGCTTCGAGCCGCACGTCGACGACCAGACCCCCGCCTTCGCGGCGGACCTCGGTCGCCGCGGCGCGCAGCCCGGTGAGGCGATCCGGGAAGAGCGCGCCGGCGGCCTCGGCCGGCGGCGCGCAGTCGTCGCAGCGGATCCGGAGCGGCACGGTGGCCGACGCCCCGGCCTCGAGACGCGGCGGCTCCCACTCCAGGGCCGGGCGCCCGGCGGCGTCGAGGTCCAGCGGGAGCGCGGCCTCGTAGGCGTCGAGGGCGGGCGCCGCGGCGCTCGGCTCGCTGGGCCCCACCGGGATGGTTCGGTCGAGCACCACGCGCCCGGGGATGCAGTCCACCTTGCAGACCAGGAAGTCGGCGTCGGCGGTGACGTGCACCCTCTGCGCGTCCTCGGCCACCTGGGCCCGCGCGCCGAGGATTACCTCCTGCTCGTACCCGAAGGTCACGATGGTGCCCGAGGGATCCCGGAGCCGTTCCGGCGTGGGCCAGCGGAGCGCGCCGACCTCGGCGCCCTCCCCGGCGAAGAGGACCTCGGTGCCGATGGCCGCCTCGCCCGGGTTGCGGAAGTAGACGTGCCAGTGGGGGTCCAGCACGAAGCGCACCCCGACCCGCAGGGACTCGCCGGGCGCGACCCGGGCGCGGTCGGTGATCAGCTCCACCTCGACCCGGGGGTCGCCGTCCTCTTCGGCCGCGGTGGCCCGCGGCGTGTCCTCGGCCTGGACGGACGAGGCGACGAGGCCCCCGGCCAGGAGGGCCAGCGAGATGCCGAGGAGGGATCGCTGCACGGAACTGGGTCGCGGGCGGGCGGGGAACGTAAGGAAGAAAGTGCCCCCACTTCGGGCCAGACGCCGCCCGTTGCCCATTCGGCCGGTAGCGGGTCTATGCTGCGCGACCATGCGCGCCCGCTTCGGTCTCCTCCTCCTCGCGCTGGCCCTCGGGGCCTGCGGCGACGACGACGCTCCCACCCCCGACGCCGGTCCCGGCACCGACGACGCGGAGGTCCCCGCCGGCCCGGCCATGGTCCGCATGGACCTCTCCGGGGACCTGGCGACGGCGGAGACCTTCTTCGACTTCCCGCTGCCCTCGGACATGCGGCTCTCGGCCGCCGGCCAGCCCGACCTGACCGGCTTCCCCATTCCGGCTGCCGTCAGCCTGCTGCCCCCGGTGCACGCGCTGGCCCAGGACCGCCCCGGTTGGCCGGTGATGCCCGTGGGCATGTTCGCCTTCAGCGCGCCCCTCGCCCCGCAGGACCCCGAGAACGCCATCGCCGCCTCGACCGAGAGCGCCTTCCTGCTCGTGGACGTCGACCCGTCGAGCGACGAGCGCGGGCGGCTCTACCCGGTGGTCGCCGACACCATCCCGGCGGCGTTCTACACCGGGAGCGCTCCCATGGTGACCGTCGCGCCCCGCCCGGGCTTCGTGCTCCACCCGGAGCGGACCTACGCCTTCGTGGTCCGCACCCAGGCCCTCGACGCGGAGGGCGAGCCCCTGGTCGTCCACCCGGACTTGGCGACCCTCGCCGCCGGTGGGACCCCCGAGGGCCCCCGGGGCGCCGCGGCCCAGGCCCTCTACGCGCCCCTCTGGGAGACCCTCGACACCCTGGCCATCGAGCGCACGAGCGTGGCCGCGGCCACGGTGTTCACCACCGGGGACGTCGTGGCCCAGACCCACGCGCTCACCGAGGACGTGCGGGCGAACTGGACGGTGACCGTGGACGGCCTGGCCCTGGACCCCGACGACGGAGCCCACGAGCGCTACTGCGAGCTCCTCGCCGAGGTGTCCCTGCCGCAGTTCCAGCGGGGGACGCCGCCCTTCGACACCGAGGGGACCTTCGACTTCGACGGCGCCGGCCTGCCCATCGAGCAGCGCCAGGAGACGGCGAAGCTGGTGCTCACCATCCCACGCGGGGAGATGCCCGAGGCCGGCTTCCCGCTGATGATGTACTTCCACGGGTCGGGCGGCATCGCCTCCCAGGTCGTCGACCGGGGCTATCAGCCGGAAGGCGGGCTCCCGACGAAGGGCGAGGGTCCGGCGTACGTGGTCGCCGAACACGGCATCGCGGCGGCCGGCGCGTCCCTCCCGCTGAGCCCCGATCGGCTCCCGGGCGCGAGCGCCACCGAGTACCTGAACCTCGCCAACCTGGGCGCCTTCCGGGATACCTTCCGCCAGGGCGTGATCGAGCAGCGGCTCCTCCTCGACGCGCTCGTCGCGCTGCGCATCGACCCGGCGACCCTGGGGAGCTGCGAGGGGGTCACCCTCCCCGCGGGGACCACCGAGATCCGCTTCGACCCGGAGAACCTGGTCGCCCTGGGTCAGTCGATGGGCGGGATGTACACCAACATGATCGGCGCGGTGGAGCCCCGCTTCGACGCGCTGGTGCCCACCGGCGCGGGCGGCTACTGGCCCTTCTTCATCACCCAGACCCAGCTCATCCCCGGCGCCGCCACCCTCCTCGCCGGCGCGCTGCGGATCCCGGCGGACGAGCTCGCCTTCACCCACCCGGTGATGCACCTGCTGACCCTGGGGTGGGAAGCGGCCGAGCCCCTGGTCTCCATGCCGCGACTGGGCCGCCGGCCGCTCCCCGGAGTGTCGGCCCGGCCCATCTACGAGCCGGTGGGCATGGGCGACAGCTACTTCCCCATCGAGGTCTACGACGCGGTGGCCATCGCCTACGGCCACGAGCAGGCGGGGGACGAGGTCTGGCCCTCGATGCAGGAGGCGCTCGGCCTCGCCGACCTCGACGGCATCGTCGACTACCCGGTGGTCGGAAACATGACCGCGGAGAACGGCGAGACCTACACCGGCGCCGTGGTCCAGTACGCCGGCGACGGCTTCAGCGACCCGCACGTGATCTTCGTGCAGCTCGAGGACGTCCGCTACCAGTACGGCTGTTTCCTGGAGACCCAGGTGCACACCGGCACCGCGGTGATCCCGGCGCCGGCGCCGCTGGGCACGCCCTGCCCCACCGCCGAGTGACGCTGGCTCGGCACGTGCAGCTCCGCCGGGCATGACCACCGACGAGCGCACCCTCCGCGAGCTGATGACCCCCCGCCCGAAGACCATCGGGCGGGAACAGACCCTGGCGAAGGCCAAGGCCACCATGACCGAGCTCGGCGTGCGGCACCTCCCCGTGCTCCACGGGGGCCGCATCGAGGGCATCCTCTCCAGCCGCGACATCGCGCTCCTGGAGCGGCTCCCCCGCGTCGATTCCGAGGTGATGACCGTGGAAGAGGCGATGAGCGGCGAACCCTATGTCGTCGCTCCGGACGCGAAGCTCCGCGACGTCGCCCGCACCATGGCCGAGCACAAATACGGCGCGGTGGTCGTGATGGACGGCCCCGAGGTGGTGGGCATCTTCACCACCATCGACGCGCTGCGGCTCCTCGCGGGCTGAGCGGCCCGCAGAAAGTGCGTGGGGGCGCCAGCGTTGCGCCCGGGAGCGGCGGCCCGGGAGCGGCGGCCCGGAACGCCGGGAGCCCCCGATGAACCCATGCTATGCCCCGGCCATGGGCCTGACGCTGCTACGCGTGACCGGTTGGCTGGAAGGGCTCTCCTTCCTCGTCCTCCTCTTCGTGGGGATGCCGCTGAAGTACGTCTGGGACGAGCCTCTGGGCGTACGGGTCGCCGGGCCCGCGCACGGGGTGCTCTTCGTGCTCTTCGTCTCCCTGGTCTTCCACGTGGGGAGCGGGCTGGGCTGGAGCGCCCGCAAGATGGGCCTCGCGGTCCTGGCGGCGTTCCTGCCCTTCGGCCCCTTCGTCTTCGACCGGCACCTGCGGGCCGAGAGCCCCGCAACCGACCGCGCCTGAGCCGAACCGCGAGCCCGCTGCCGCCTATGGGAGGGCGGCCACGGTCGCGTCGTCCGGGTCGTTGACGCGCCGGGCCTCAGAAGCAGAGCGAGCTGCAGTTGGTGGCGCCGCTGCGGTTGCAGGCCTCACCCGCGGTGCTCGCCTGCCCGAAGAGCTCCCACTCGGGGGCGCTCAGGTCGACGCGCCAGACGTCGTTGACATTGCCGCAGTCGGTCTTGCCCATGACCACGTAGCCGGCGCCGTCGTGCTGCACGGTGCCGAAGTAGTGGCGGCGCTCCGGGGCCTCGAGGTCGGGCGTGGTGAAGTCCGCGGGGAAGTCGCAGAGGCCGGCGGCCATGCCCGAGTGGACGTCGCCGGGGACCACCTCGGTCCAGGTGCCGGTGGCGATGTCCAGGGTCCAGAGGTCGTTCTCGTTGCCGAGGTCGGTGGAGTCGTGGCCGGCCACCATCACCAGGGTGCCCCCGTCGAGGAAGAGGCCCGCGCCGAAGCGCGTGTTGGGCGAGGCGGGGCCGCCGCCGGAGACCGCGGTCCAGGTGTCGGTGGCGAAGTCGAAGGCCCAGACGTCGTTCAGGAAGGGACCGTTGAAGCTGGGGCTCCCGCCGAAGACGTAGAGGGCGTTCTCGTCGGCGACCCCGGCGTGCGCGTAGCGGGCCGGCGGGCCCGCGTCGACGGCGAGCTGGGTCCAGGCGCCGGTCTCGAGGTCGAGGGCCCAGGTGTCGGCCACGCCGGTGATGGTCAGGCCGCTGGTGGAGACGTTCCCGCCGAAGACCACCAGCCGGTTCCGGGCGTCGTCGTGGGCGAGGACCGCGTGGCTCCGCGCTTCGGGGGCGTCGCCGGTGGTGGGGATCTCGGTGAAGGTCAGCGTCGCCAGGTCGAGCTCCCAGACGTCGTTGAAGTTGGTGTAGCCGCTGCTGGCCTGCTGGCGACCACCGAAGAGGTAGGCACGCTCGCCGCCCGCCGCGGTCACCATCGCGTGGCGGGCGCGGACGCCGGGCGCGTTCACCGGGGTCACCGCGCTCCAGGTCCCGCAGGCCAGATCGAAGGCCCACATCTCGTCCGTGATGTCGGTCATCGGGCGGCACTCGACCGGGAACGCCAGGTTGCCGCCATAGGCCAAGAGGCGGTTGCGGGCGGCGTCGACCACGGTGGCATGCTCGCCGCGAGCCGTGGGCACCATCCCCGGCTCGCAGGTGATGCCCGCGTCGGTCTCCGCGTCCGGGGTCACGGCGGCATCGGCCGTCCCGTCGGTGGCGTCGGTCGAGTCGTCGTCGCCGCAGTGGACGAGGGTGAGCGCGAGGAGGAGACAGGCCAGGGAACGCATCTGGCCCATGTAGCAGGACCTGGGCCCGCGGCTCAACGCGCCGGGTGAGCCCACGCCCCGGCTTGCCTGGACGCCGACCCCGGGCAAGGCTCGCCCGGTCCGGATGAGCCGTATTCCCGTGAACCGCAGGGCGCTGCGCCAGATCACTCGCGCCGCCGCCGACAACCTCAGCATGCGCCGCGCCTGGACCTGGGCCGGCTTCGCCACCGCCTGGATGAGCCTCCGCGCCATGATCGGCGTGGGGCGCAAGCTGGACGACGTCCTCTTCCCGGAGTGGAAGGACCAGCGGGTCGAGCAGCCGGTCTTCATCTTCGCCAACGGGCGGAGCGGGACCACGATGCTGCACCGGCTCCTCAGCTACGACGAGGAGCACTTCGCCGGGTTCAAGCTGCACCAGTCGATGTTCACCGCGGTGACCTACCAGCGCTTCTTCGACGCGGTGGGCGAGGCGCCGGTGGTCGGCTCGGTCGCGCGCAAGGGCGTCGACTGGATCAACCAGACCTTCTTCAGCGGATGGGAAGGCATCCACGAGATGGGCATCGACAAGGAGGAAGAGGACGAGGCCATCTTCGTCTACGCCCTCGAGTCGCCCACCGTCTCGCTGCTGAACCCCTACATGCACGGCTACGGCGAGATGGCCTGGCTGGACATGCAGCCCGACGACGAGCGCCAGGCCTTCATGGACCACTACGAGGCGACGCTGAAGAAGCACCTCTACGCGGTCGGCGGCGACAAGCGCTTCCTGAACAAGAACGTCTTCTTCGCGTCCCGGGTGAACACGGTGCTGGGGCGTTTCCCCGACGCGCGATTCCTCTACCTGGTGCGGCACCCCTACAAGGCTCTTCCGAGCTTCCTCAACATGTTCTACGAGAAGTGGATCACCCACTCCCCGGAGCTCCCCAAGGAGTCACCGGCGGCGCGGGAGCTCGTGGAGCTGGGGTACGCCTACTACCGGGCCGCGCTGGAGATGCAGCGCACCCTGCCGCCGGAGCGCTTCCACGTGGTGCGCTACGCGCAGCTGGTGAAGAACCCCAAGGCGGTCGTCGAAGAGGTCTACGACTGGATGGACCTGGAGATGAGCGACGCCTACCGGGCCCGCCTCGAGCAGGCGACCCAGAAGCAGAAGCGCTACAAGAGCTCCCACCAGTACTCGCTGGAGGAGTACGGCCTCACCGAGGCCGAGGTCCACGAGAACCTGAAGGACGTCTTCGACGCCTTCGGCTTCCAGCCCTGAACCTCAGTTGGCGATGCAGATGGCGGTGCTCATCGCCTGGGCGCCGCCGGGCGGGCAGGGCAGACGTAGCGCCTCGAGTTTCGCTTTCACGCAGGCGTTCACCGCCTCGTCGCCCCCTTCGACCACCACCTCGTCGAGGGCGCCGGTGGGCGTGACCGACCAGCGGGCCCGGAGCTCGCTCACCCCGGGCTCGGCGCGACAGGAGCGGAGGTCGAGGCCCTCGATGGCCCTCCCCAGGCCGTAGCCGGGGTTGCCCTCCACCTCGGCGACGCTCACCCGGACCATGCCACCCATGCCGAAGAGCCCGCCCCCGACCGGCTCGGACTCCAGGGCGGCGACCACCGCGGCGGTGTCGGCCTCGGCGGGCAGGTCGATGCGATGCCGGTCGTCGGGGAGGCCCTCCCGATCCTTGCTGCCGGCCCGGCTCCAGAGGAGCGAGAGATGACACGAGCGCTCGCCCGTGGGCTGCTGGCCCTGGTTCAGGACCTCGCCGCACTCGTGGCGGACGGTCGCGACGACCAGGTTCTGCCCGGCCCCCAGGATCCAGGGGAGCGTAGGCGGCGCGGCGCATACCGGACCGCCGGCGCGGGTGCGTCCGCTGGCGACGAGCGCCTCGGCCCGCTCCCGGGTGCGGGTCGGGACGGGTCGCAGGGAGTGGTCCCGCTGGGCGCGCTCTTCGATCCGAGTGCGCACCGCCGCGACGTCGACGCCCTCCGGCATGTCCTCCACCAGCACCAGGAGCCGCGGGGTCGCCCGGGCGCGATGGCCCGGAGCCGACACCGGCGGGTCGAAGTGGTGGACGCAGCTCGAGGGCATGGGGGTGGGCGGCGGCGCGGGCGGGGTCAGCTCGGCGGCGCGGATCTCTTCCAGGGTCTGGGCCCGCGCGTCGCAGTCCTGCCGCCAGGCCGCGCGACCGTCCCCCATCGAGTCCGCGGCGGCGCGGCACTTCCCGTAGGCGTCGGTCGCCAGCACCGCGAGGCGCTGGGCGCCGGTGCGCATCGTGGTCTGCAGCGCGCGGCTGGCCCGGGGGTTCACCCCGGGTCCCGCGGGCACCGGGAGGGTCCACATCCAGGAGCTCGCCCGATGGAGGAGGCGCGCGGCGAGCACGGAGAAGACCAGCGTCTCCGCGGGAACCTCGGTGGCCTCGTAGGCCGCGACGAGCTGACCCACCGCGGCCAGCTGTCCGTCGGTGAACTCGGCGAAGTTCTCCTCCACGAAGGTCCGATACTCGGCGACCGGCGCGTCCTCCGGGGGGACGGGCGGCGAGGCCGCCCAAGCCTCCTCGTAGGCGCGCCACCCCTGGGCCACCGCGTCGGGGGCGGCCGCGAGGTCGCTCGGGTAGAGGACCTGACCATCGAGCCGCAGGCCCACCGGCTCCGCCGGCTCGGGATCCGCGGGGGGCGGCGGGGGCGCCGAGGCACAAGCGGTGGCAATGGCGAAGACGAGCGCGACGAGAGCTGGGGTACGCACCCGGGAACTCTCCCAGACCTGGCCGGGTCGGTCGAGGCGCTCCTACTCCTCGTCGTGCTCGTAGGAGAACATCGTGTAGCGCCAGGGCGAGGCATCCAGGTGCAGGTGGTTCGCGTGCCGGGGTCGCGGCGGTCCGACGATCCCCCGGAAGATGTCCGGTCGCCGCCGCAGGGTCTCGGCCAGGGCGTGGAGGAAGTCGGCCTGGGGCTGGTCCCGGCTCCGGCGCGGCGCCCAGTGTGGCCCGATGCGCACCTGGAAGGGCCGGCGGTAGCGGCGGTGGAGGCCCGCGGGCAACTCGCCGTCCCGGGGCAGCCGCCCGAAGTCGAAGCCCTCCAGGTCGATGGCGTTGCCGAAGGCGTGCTCGCTGATCCGCCCGCGGCGCCCCCGCGCGCGCCGACAGTTGTAGGTCCCGCCATGACGCATCCGAGTCGGGGCCCGGCCGAAGTGCTCCACCGCGAGCTGGACCACTTGGCCCTCGAAGAGGCTCAGGCGGTCGCCGAAGGCCGGATGGACCCGCGCGGCGTAGCGAAACTTGTCGCCCCGATGCTGGACCAGGTCCTCCGCCGAGCAGCGGCCCATCCGCTCGCCCTCCTCGAGGAAGCGCGGAGTGGTGTCCAGCGGGTGGTGATCCCTGGGCCAGCCGTCGAAGAACGAGAAATACTCGGTGCCCTCCGCGGCGGCGGCGAGGGGCAGGAGCAACAGGGGAAGCGACAGGAAGACGACACGCACCGCGGGAGGAGACGCACAGGCGGGAGCAAAGGTTCCCGCCCGTCGCGTCGTAGAGGGTAGCTCAGCCCCCGTGGCTTGCCCGAGGGCGGTCGCTGGCTGATAGGATTCGCCGTGGCCGAAGAGCCCCCCGCCAACGATTTCGACGATGACGAGGATCCCCTCGTCGGCCGCCTCCTCGGAGACGGCTACGTCCTGGAAGAGCGCCTCGGCGGCGGCGGGTTCGGCGCGGTGTACCGGGCGCGGCACGAGTCCGGGGACGTGGCGGCGGCCAAGGTGCTGCGGGTGGACCGCGCCGCGCTCTCGGCCGACGCGCGGACCCGCTTCCGCCGCGAGGCCCAGGCGCTCATCACCCTGCGGCACCCACGGATCGTGGCCATCCACACCCACGGGACCAGCGCCGATGGGCTCGAGTACCTGGTCATGGACCTGCTCGAGGGCGAGGATCTCTCGGAGCACCTGCATCGCCGGCGACGGATGCCGGTCCGCGAGGCGCTGGCCCTCTTCGACGGGATGGCCGAGGCGGTGCAGTTCGCCCACGAGCAGGGCATCGCCCACCGAGACCTGAAGCCGGCCAACGTCTTTCTCCGGAGGACGGACGGCAAGGAGATGGACCCGGTGGTCCTCGACTTCGGCCTGGCCAAGATGATCGAGGGCTCGGAAGAGAGCCTCACCGCGACCGGTATGGTCATGGGCACCCCGCACTACATGGCGCCCGAGCAGGCCACCGGCGAGAAGATCGACTACCGGGCCGACGTGTATGCCCTGGGCTGCATCCTCTACGAGATGCTGGTCGGGCAGCCGCCCTTCGACGGCAACACGCCCACGGCGATCCTCATGCAGGTGCTCACGTCGCCGCCGCCGAAGATCCCGACGGATCTGGGCGTGCCCGAGGGCGTGGAGGACGCCCTCCGCCGCTCGCTGCACAAGGACCCGGCCCAGCGTTTCCAGGACGTGGCCAGCTTCCGGGCAGCGCTGAAGAGCAGCGCCAAGAGCGTGCCCATGACGCGGCTGATGCACACGCCCGAGACGCCACCGGCGACCCGGGAGGTGCAGGCGGTCTCCTCGGATCTCACCCAGCCGACCCTCGAGTACCGCCGGCCGCGCTGGGTGGTCCCGGTCATCGGCGGGCTCCTCGCGCTGCTGATCGCGGTCGGGGGCTTCGGGGCCTACGTGGGCCTGCGGCAGCAGGAAGAGACGGTCGCGGCGACGCTCCCGACCCCAGTGAACATCGCGCCCTCGCCCCGGCGGGAAGACGCCGCCCCCGCGCTACCGCCGGACGCCGCCGCGGAAACCGGCGAGACCGAGACGAGCGAGCTCGGGGCGCCCCCCACCGAGATGCCCGAGGCCCCGCCCGAAGCGACCCCGACGATGCGCTCGCAGCCGACCCAGATGCGCGAGCAGCGCCTGACGGTGGCGCCGAGGGGCGACGAATCGAGCGCGCGCGGGGGGTCCGGCGGGGCCGCGGAGACCCCACCGGCGGGAGCCAGCGAAGCGATGGTCACCCGCATGGCGTCCCTCCGCGCCGCCATCGAAGACGCCGAGCGCGCCGCGACCGCGTTGAATGCCACGCGCAATGGCCTCGACCGCCTCGAGCGCGGCCAGAACCCGGGGTTCTGCTCGCGCAACGATCTCCGCCGCAGCGACAGCACGGCGATCCTGCAGGTGATCCAGGAGCTTCGCGGCGTGCGCAACCAAGCCTGCGAACCCTTCGCCCAGCGGGAGCTCCCGGCCGCCATCCTGCAGAAGCTCCGGGAGTTCCCGAGCACTTTGGACGACGCCCGGACCCGGGCCCAACGGACCCTGCCCACCAACGAGCCGCAGGACCAGGCCGACGCCGTCATCGCCGCGGTCGGCGCGCTGGAGCGGGCGACGGCCGGGACCGCCAACGGCCGGCCCTTTCCCTGCGACGATCCCGGCTTTCGCAGCCTGCGGCTCGTCAGCGTGGGGCCCAACTCCTGGGCGGCGTCCGCGGCGAGCTCGGTGCTGCGTCGTCGAGACGCCATCTGCCGGGGCATGCCGGGGCTGAGCGCGCGCGAGGGCCGCGAGCTCGCCGACACGCTCTCGCGACGCCTCGACCTCTACGAAGGCAACCTCAACGGGGCCCGCTCGAGTGCCCAGTCGGAATTGAGGGGCCTGGAGAGTGCGCTACGCTGACGCTCCGGGCTCGGGGAATTGAAGACCCGCGCCCCGCGTACCGTCGAGCCGACCGCTCATGTCTCGAAGCCTCGCCATCACCGCGTTCGTCTGGGCCGCTCTCGCGCCCGCGGTCTCGAACGCCCAGGAGTGTGACCGGCTCCCCCGGGACTGCGACGCCGAGGCGCGGACCTTCGAAGGCCGCGCCCGGCGGCTGACCGGTCTCTCGGCGCCGGTTCGGGCCGGGCTGGAGGCCCTGCAGCTCCTCCGTCGCAGCATCTGCCTGGAGTGGAACGCCTGCGCGACCGAGGACGCGACCTTCGAGCGCATCCACGCCTGGGCCGACCGCGAGCTCCAGTCCCTCGCCCGGGCGCGGGACGACGCCGCGCGCAGCACCTGGGCCCGGGGGCTCACCGCCCGGGGGAACGAGGCCGCCCTGGGGACTCCGGCGACGCCCGCCACCTACCAGCTCCCGCCCGAGCAGCTGGCCGCGGTGATCCGCGGGATCCGGCAGAGCCGCATGCAGGTCGAGGGCGCCCGGAGCCTGGAGCCCATCCTGGTGCGGATCGTTCGGGGCGCCCAGACCCGAGGCCACGAGGCGCCGCCGGTCTGCAGCGGAGGCGTCTCCCGCGACCTCCGAACCCTCCTGCGCTCGGTCGAGTCGTCGAGCGTGCGCTCCTACGCCAGCTCGTTGATCCGCGCCCTGGACGACCTCTGCGAGCCCTTCGAGCGCTGGAACCAACCCGACGAAGACCTGGAGCTCCAGACGCTGCGATTCCAGAGCGGCATGACCCGAGCGCTCGAGCACCTCGAAGCGCTGCGCCACTGCGTGGACCCCGGTCCCTACGACCACCGGTGCGAGAACGCGTATGGCCCGCGCTCCAATGGCGTCCCCGCCGAGACCCGCCGTGTGATTCGCCTCTTCACGCGCGCCCGCCAGACCCTGGCCGCCGAGCCTCGCTTCCCCTGCCACGACCCCATCTGGGACGAGCTCGAGCGCACCGAGTGGACGGTGCGGGTCGTGAAGGTGCAGGCGACCGGTGTGGCGAACTCCGCGCGACGCCTCTGCAGCAGCCTGGGCATCGGCGACGAGCGGATCCAGCAACGAACCCAGACCCTCCGGGAGCTCGCCGAACGCTCGCTGGCCCAAGGCCGGCAGCTGGTGGAGCAGCTCGAACCGGTCATCCGCCAGCAGATGGAACAGTGGGGCGACCAGTTCCCCGAGGGAGCCCTCGATTGAACGCCGTCGCCTCGCTGAGCCAGACCTTCCCAGTCGACGCCACCACCCTGCACGCGGCCCTCACCCGCCCAGCCGACTGGTGGGGCGCAGGCGAGGCGGCGGAGGTCGTGAAGGACGACCCGCCGAAGCTGACCCTGGCCGTCCCGGTCGACGGGGAGCGGACCCGCGTGATGCTGGTGCTCAACGGCGCCCCCGGCGGCACCGAGCTGATGGTGATGCACACCGGCTTCGCCAATGGCGACAGCCGGGACGCGCACGCCGCGCTCTGGGAAGCCCGCCTGGACCGGCTGGCCGACGTCGTCAACGGTCGGTGACGCAGCCCTCGGACGCCGAGGCCACCTGAAGCGCGTACTTGCGCAAGTAGCCCCGGGTGACCTTCGGCTCCGGCGCCTGCCAGCGCGCGCGACGCTCGGCGAGCGCTGCGGCGTCGACACCGAGCTCGATGGCGCGGGTGGTCGCGTCCACCACGATCGGATCCCCATCCTCGACCAACGCGATGGGCCCGCCCACGAAGGCCTCGGGGGTCACGTGGCCCACGATGAACCCATGGGACCCGCCACTGAAGCGGCCGTCGGTGATGAGCGCCACGTCCTGGCCGAGGCCCGCGCCCATGATGACCGAGGTGGGCCCGAGCATCTCCGGCATGCCGGGGCCACCGCGGGGCCCCTCGTAGCGGATCACGACCACGTGGCCCTTCTGGATGGCTCCGGCTTCGGCGGCGGCGAGCATGTCCTCCTCGCAGTCGAAGACCTTCGCCGTGCCTTCGAAGCGGAGCCCCTCCTTGCCGGTGATCTTGGCCACCGCGCCCTCTGGCGCGAGGGAGCCTCGGAGGATGGTGATGTGTCCCGTGGGCTTGATGGGCTCGCCCCAGGCGCGGATGATGTCCTGGCCGTCGGCCAGGCCCGGGAGCTCCGCGAGGTTCTCGGCGACGGTCTTGCCGGTCACCGTGCGCTGGTCGCCGTGGAGCGCGCCCGCGTCGAGCAGGAGCTTCATCACCGCGGGCACGCCGCCCACCTGGTGGAGATCCTCCATGACGTAGCGCCCGCTGGGCTTGAGGTCGGCCAGGAGGGGCACCCGGTCGCTCACCGCCTGGAAGTCGTCCAGGGTCAGGTCGAGGTCCACCGTCCGCGCCATGGCCAGCAGATGGAGCACGGCGTTGGTCGAGCCACCGAGGGCGGTCACCACCACCATCGCGTTCTCGAAGGCCTCGCGGGTGAGGATGTCCCGGGGCCGCAGATCGAGCTCCAGCAGGCGCTCGATGGCCTCGCCGGCGCGCCGGCACTCGTCGAGCTTCGCCGGATCGGTGGCCGGGGTCGACGCGGAGTACGGCAGGGCCATACCCAGGGCCTCGATGGCGCTGGCCATGGTGTTGGCGGTGTACATCCCGCCGCAGGCGCCGGCGCCCGGGCAGGCGTGGGCCACGATGTCCTGCCGGGCCTCCTCGTCGATGGTACCCGCCAGGTACTCGCCGTAGCTCTGGAAGGCGCTGACGATGTCGAGCTTCACCTTGGCGCCGCTCGCGTCGGTGCGATGGCCGGCGCGGATGGTCCCGCCATAGATCATGAGCGAGGGCCGATTCAGGCGGCCCATCGCCATCACACAGCCGGGCATGTTCTTGTCGCAGCCGGGCACGGCGACGAGGGCGTCGTAGAAGTGCGCGCCCATGGCCGTCTCGATCGAGTCGGCGATGAGCTCCCGGGAGGGCAGGGAGTAGCTCATGCCCTCGGTGCCCATGGAGATGCCGTCGGACACGCCCACGGTGTTGAAGCGCATCCCCACCATGCCCGCCGCCTGCACCGAGGTCCGCACCACGCCGGCCAGATCGCCGAGGTGCATGTTGCAGGGGTTGCCGTCGTACCAGACGCTGGCGATCCCGATCTGGGGCTTGGCGAGGTCCTCCCGGGTCAGCCCCGTGGCGTGGAGCATGGCCTGGGAGGCGCCCTGGGAGCGCACCTGGGTCAGGCGCGCGCTGGTGGCGTTGAGCTTCTTCTTCTCGGACATCGTGGGCGGGGAGGATGCCATGGCTCGGCCATTCGGCACGGCCGTTCCCGCCCTGCGAGTCAGAAGGGGTTGTTGGGCACCGGGCCCTCGGGCTCCGGCGCGGGGGCCGGGGCGGCTGCCGGGGCCGCCGCCCGGCGCGGGCTGCGACCGGCGCGCTCGAGCTCGCTCACCTCGACCTGGTGGAAGCGCCGCGCGTCCTCGGCGGTGAAGGCGTCGGCGGCGACCTCGGTGGTGTAGGAGCGGAAGCCGCGCTGGCGGACCTCGACGGCGACCGGCTGGGCGAGGGCGTCGCCGAGCTCGATGGCGCTCGGGTCGCTGGCTTCCTCACCGTTCACCCACACGGTCGCCCCTTCGGGCGCGGTGACGGCCAGCACGAAGGGCGCGGCCTCGAGGTTCACGTCCAGGGGATCCATGCCGGCGGTCGGGGTCAGCTCGTGCTCGACGGCACGGAAGCCCTCCTTGGTGATCCGCACCGTGAGCTCTTCGTCCGCGGGCAGCTCGAGGTCGCAGGGCGCGGTGCACTCCTCGTCGCCCGCACGGACCGTCGCCCCTTCGGGGGTCGTGCGCACGGTGAGCGTCGCGTTGTCGGGCTCGGCCGGGGTCTCGGCCTCGGCTTCCTCTTCTTCGTGCTCCGCGGCGCTCAGCGCCGGGTAGGCCACGCCCACGAAGAGCAGCGCCAGGAGCGCCGCCACGGGGAGGAGGAAGGAGCGGGGCTCGGACGGAGCGCCGGGGCGCTGGGGGAGCTTGGTGCGGGCCATGGACGGATCAGTGGCGCCGTCCCGTGACGGTCGCGGCGCCGCCGGGTGACGCTTCGGTGACAGCCGCATGGCGGTTGCCACGGAGCGTTCGCCCCCACTCCGGCCCCAGCGCGAGAAGCGTCTCCACCCCGCTTGACCCGGCCGCCGGCGCGCCCTACACCGGACATGCAGCAAGTTTCAAAGAGCTTTGAAACTTGCGATCGACCGTCCACCGGCGCCCGCGCCCCAAGGAGTTCCGATGTCCACGTCCCCCATCACCGGAGGGCCCATCCTCGCCCGGACCGGCGGCGGCTCGCCGCGCCGCGAGGCGCCTCCCGTCCAGGAGAAGGCGGCGGTGCTGCGCGGTCTCGAGAACCTCTGCCGGGAGCGTGGTCTCGACCAGCTCGCGCTGCGGATCGGGGAGCTGGCCGAGCTGGTGCGCTGGGACATGGGCGAGGTGGAGATCGCGCTGCGCTCCCTCCCGCGGAGCGAGCGCGCCGTGCACCGGGGGGCGCACCACCTCCTGGACCAGGGCGGCAAGCGGCTTCGCCCGCTCTGCGTGGCATTGGCCGCACGGACCGGCTCCGGCTTCGGTGCCGAAGCCCGCGAGCTCGGGGTGGCCGTCGAGCTGGTCCACTGCGCGACCCTGCTCCACGACGACGTGGTCGACGACGGGGACCAGCGTCGGGGCGCCCCCGCCGCACGCACCATCTACGGTAACGCCGCGTCCATCTTCGCGGGCGACTGGCTGCTGATCCACGCGCTCCAGCGCGTGCGCCAGACCGGGATTCCCGGCGCCCTCGACCGGCTGCTGACGATCATCGACGAGATGATCGAAGCGGAGTCCATCCAGCTCGAGGGGCGCGGCCACCTGGACCTGAGCGCCGACCGCTACTTCGCCATCGTGCGTGGGAAGACCGCGGCCCTCTTCCGCTGGGCCATGTACGCCGGCGCCCGGGCCGGCGGCGCGGACGAGGAGCAGGCCGAGCGCCTGGCCGCCTACGGGGACCACCTGGGCATGGCCTTCCAGCTCGTCGACGACCTCCTCGACTACGGCGGCGACCCCGCCGAGACGGGCAAGACCCTCTTCGCCGATCTCCGCGAGGGCAAGACCACCTACCCGCTCATCATGGCCCGCGAGAAGGATCCGGCCCTCGACGGCCTCGTCCGCGCGGTCCTGGACGCCAGCCCGGAGACCGAAGCGTCGGCCCACGCCGCCCTCGCCGAGGCCATCGACGCCGCCGGCGGCATCGACGCCTGTCGGACCCTGGCCGCCGACCACGCCGCCCGCGCCATCGCGTCGCTCGACGGGCTGGCCGACGGGCCCGCGAAGCACGCGCTGGTCACCGTCGCCCAGGCCACCGTCCACCGGGAGCGTTGAGATGACCTCGACCCAGACCCACCGCACCCAGGCCCAGCCGGTCGCCGAGAAGCGCGACGCAGCTCCCACCAGCCGCCTCCCCGGCCTGCACCGCAAACCGGTCGCCGAGCGACGCGCCCTGTGCACCGAGCACGTGGACGAGGCCCTCCGCTTCCCCCTCGAGACGGGCGCCACCCTGCCCCTCGAGGTCGCCGACCGGATGAGCGAGAACGTCATCGCCATTCAGGGCCTGCCTCTCTCGGTGGCCACCAACTTCCGCGTCGCCGGCCGCGACGTGCTGGTCCCCATGAGCGTGGAGGAGCCCTCGGTGGTCGCCGCCGCCAGCAACGCCGCGCGCATGGTCCGCCTCGGCGGCGGCTTCGAAGGCGAGGCCGACGCGGCGATCATGACCGCGCAGGTGCAGCTCGACGAGGTGCCCGAGCCCGAGCTGGCCACGGCGCGGGTCGCCGAGGCCCGCGACGCGCTCGTCGCCGCGGCCAACGCCGCCATCCCGCGCATGGTCGCGCGCGGCGGGGGCTGCTGCGACGTGGAGGCCCGCGTCGTCGACGCCGAGACCGGCCTGGTGGTCCTGCACTTCTACGTGGACGTCGGGGACGCCATGGGCGCCAACCTGGTGGACACCGTCGCCGAGGCGGTGGCCCCCGAGGTCCACGCGCTGTTGGGCGGGACCCTCGGGCTGCGCATCCTGAGCAACCTGCCGGTCCGGCGCATGGTGCGCGTCGGCTGCCGCGTGAGCGCGGACTCCGTCGGAGGCCTCGAGCTCGCCCGAGCCATCGAGCGCGCCAGCCGCTTCGCGGAGCGCGACCCCTACCGCGCGGTCACGCACAACAAGGGCATCATGAACGGCATCGACGCCGTCGCGGTCGCCCTCGGACAGGACTGGCGCTCCATCGAAGCCGGCGCCCACGCCCACGCCGCGATGGGCGCCGCGGGCTCGGGCCCCTACCGCCCCTTGGCCACCTGGCGGGTCGAAGGCGACCACTTGGTCGGGGCGCTGGAGCTCCCCTTGGCTGTCGCCACCGTCGGTGGCTCCACCCGGGTCCACCCAGGCGTCCGCGCCGCCTTCGGCATCCTCGACGTGAAGGGTGCCCGGGAGCTCGCGCTGGTCATGGCCGCCGCCGGCCTCGCGTCCAACCTGGCCGCCCTCCGCGCCCTCGCGGGCGAGGGGATCCAACAGGGCCACATGCGCCTGCACGCGCGCAAGAGCACGGAGGAGAACCGATGAACCCCCAGGTGACCACCGCTGCGCCCGAGCCCGAGGACCTCGGCTCCGGCTCGATGTTCGACGCCATCGCCGAGCGCTACGACCGGCTCAACCGCATCCTCAGCCTCGGCCTGGATCACGGCTGGCGTCGCCGCACCGTCGAGGCCCTCGGCCTCGGTCCGGACGCGCGGGTCCTCGACCTGGCCACCGGCACCGCCGACCTGGCCATCGCCGTGGCCTCGCAGCACCCCTCCGCGCGGGTGACCGGCTCGGACCCCTCGGGGAACATGCTGGCCATCGGCGAGCAGAAGGTCGGCGAGCGCGGCCTGGCCGACCGCATCTCCCTGGAGCAGGGCGACGCCCAGTCCCTGCCCTACCCCGACGACCGCTTCGACGGCTGCTGCATCGCCTTCGGCATCCGGAACGTGCCCGACCGCGCCAAGGCCCTCCGCGAGATGGCCCGGGTGGTCCGCCCCGGAGGCCGGGTCGCCATCCTGGAGCTCGCCGAACCCGACCACGGGCTCCTGGCCCTGGGCGCCCGCTTCTACATCCGGGTCCTGGTGCCCCGCATCGGCGCCTGGCTCAGCGGCGCCCGCGAGTACCGCTACCTGCAGGAGTCCATCCAGGCCTTCCCGCCCGCCGAGGTCTTCGCGGCGACCATGCGCGAGGCGGGTCTCGACGTCCTCGGCGTCCACCCGCTGACCTTCGGGGTGGTGAACCTCTACGTCGCGAGGGTGCCGTGAGAGAAGCGTTTCGCCAGGAGACGCCCCGAGCGGGGCGCGGCCCGGCCGCCTTCCTCCACGAGGTGCTCGGCGACCGGGACGCCACGCGGCCGCTGGTCGTCACCCTGCCCGCGCCCGTCGCCCACGACGTGGTCGCGCTCTGGGACGAGTCCACCGACGCCGTCCTCTTCGCGCCGCCCGCCTCCCAGGGCGGCGTCCCCTTGGCCGGCCTCGGCGTCGCCGTGGCCATCGACGCCAGCGGGAACTCGCGCTTCGCGCGCGCCGAGAGCGAGGCGCGCCGGGTCTTCGCCGACGTGGTGACGGTCGGTCACCCGTCGCTGGAGGGCGAGCAGCCCGAGCCGCGCTTCGTGGGCGGCCTGGCCTTCGCGCCCGGCAGCGCGGCGGGCGTGCCCTGGGCGAACGGGGGGATCGCGCCCTTCGGCGACGCCCGCTTCGTCCTGCCGCGCTGGACCTACCGGATCGACGGCAACGCCGCGACGCTCCAGCTCTGCCTCGCGGCGGGCGCCTCGGCGCGCGGAGTCATCGAGCAGCACGAGCGCATCGTCGCCCGCCTGCAGTACGCGCGCCCGGCCGAGGAGCGGATCACGCTCCGGGGGGTCATCGAGGAGCCACCCGAGCGCTACCTCGAGCGCGTGGAGCGGATCACCCGCCGCATCGCCGATGGCGAGGCGCAGAAGATCGTGGCCGCCCGGCGGGTCGAGGCGCGCCTCGAGCACCCCGCGTCGCCGCGGCCCCTCGCCGAGCGCTTCGCGCGGCGGCAGCCGGAGAGCACTCGCTTCGCGATGCGCGTGGCGGGCAGCACCTTCCTCGGCGCCACCCCCGAGCGCCTGGTCGCGATCACCGACGGCCGCGTGCAGACCACCGCCCTGGCCGGCACGGCCCCGCGCGGCGATCGCGAGGCCCTCCAGAGCAGCCTGAAGGACGCCGAAGAGCACGCCCTGGTGGTCGACGCCATCGCGGCGGCCCTGGAGCCCTTCGTGGTGGAGGTCGAGAAGCCGGACGAGCCCCGGGTGCAGGTCCTCACCGACGTGCTGCACCTGGAGACGCCCATCGCGGGCACCCTGGCGCGGCCGGCGCACTTGCTCGAGGTCGCCGCCGCGCTGCATCCCACGCCCGCGGTCGGCGGCGTCCCCCAGGAGGCCGCCATCGCGCACATCCTCGCCCACGAACCGCCTCGCGGCTGGTACGCGGCGCCCTTCGGCACCTTCGACCGGCACGGCGAGGGCGAGCTGGTGGTGGCCATCCGCTCGGGTGTCCTACGCGGCGACCGCGCCTGGGCCTGGGCCGGCGGCGGCATCGTCCGGGACTCGGATCCCGAAGCCGAGCTCGCCGAGGCCCGGCTCAAGCTGCGCTCCTTTTTGGGCGTCCTCGACGGGTGAACCGATGAGCGCGCAGGCGGCCTTCGCGGATGCGTTCGTCGCCGGCCTCCGAGCCGGCGGCGTGACCGACTTGGTGGTCAGCCCGGGCTCCCGCTCGACGGTGGTGCTCCTGGCCGTCGAGCGCGCCGGGCTCCCCATCCATCCGGTCCACGACGAGCGCGCCGCCGGCTTCTTCGCCCTCGGGCTCGCCCGGGTGGGTCGGGTCCCGGCGTTGCTGTGCACTTCGGGGACCGCGCTCGGCCACTATCTCCCGGCCGTGATGGAGGCCAGCGCCACCGAGCTGCCGCTGGTGATCGTCAGCGCCGACCGCCCGCCGGAGCTCCACGGGTCCGGCGCCAACCAGACCATCGATCAGCGCGGCCTCTTCGGCGCTCACGTGCGGGCCACCATCGACCTCGGCGTGGGGACCGCCGAGGCGCTCCCCTTCGCCGCCCGCGCCGGCGCCCAGGCCGCTCTCCGCGCCCGGACGCCCGCCGCGGGCCCGGTGCACGTGAACGCGCCCGCCCGCAAGCCCCTGGAGCCCGGATCCACCGCGCCCCCGCCGCCGAGCCCGCCGCGAGTCGACGTCCCCCGGATGCTCCCCGCCGAGGGCACCCTCGGTCGACTGGCGGCGACCCTGGCGAGCGCCGACCGACCGCTCATGGTCGCGGGGCCCGCGCCCTTGGCCATGCGCGACGCCCGGCGTGACCTGGAGCGCCTGCGCCGCGCCCTCGGCGCGCCGCTCCTGGCCGACGCCGCCAGCCAGCAGGTCCCCACCCTCGCCTGCGGCGACCTCGCCGGCCCCCGGCTCGAGCCGGACCTGATCCTCCAGGTCGGCCGCGCCCCGGTGGGCGGACGGCTGGAACGCTGGGTCGCCGGGCGGCGCCGGGTCGTCCTGGCGGGCACCCCCGGGCACGGTTGGCCCGACCCGAGCTCCGACGCGGAAGCGGTGATCCTGGGCGACCTCGCGGCGACCGTCGGCGCCCTCGCCGGCGTGCTGCCGGGGCGGCCCGCGTCGTGCTGGAACGACGCCAACGCGGAGTACGCCCGAGCCGTCGAGGCCGCGCGCGAAGAGCACCTCGAGGGCCCTTGGCACGAAGGGCACGTGCTACGCACCGCGTTGGCGCGCTGGCCCGAGGCGGGGCTGGTGGTCCTGGGCAACAGCCTGCCCATCCGGCACGCCGATCTGTGGGCGTCCCCGCCCCGCGCCGGCGTCCTGCACCAGCGCGGCGTGAGCGGCATCGATGGCCTCGTCGCCGGCGCCGCGGGCGCCGCCGTGGCCAGCGACGCGCCCACCCTCTGCGTCCTCGGCGACGTCTCCTTCCTCCACGACCTCGGCGGGCTGAGCGTCGCGCGCCGGGCGCCCGCGCCGCTCGTCGTGTTGGTCGTCGACAACGACGGCGGCCGTATCTTCGAGCGGCTCCCGATCCACGACGCGCTGGGTCCGGAGTCCTTCGAGCGGCTCTTCACGATGGGGCCGGGCATCGACGTCGCGCACGCCGCGGCGACCTTCGGCATCCCCTTCGCGCGCGCGACCGATGCGGCGTCGCTGAACGCCGCCCTCCAGGAGGCCCTCGGTCGGCCCGGCCCCACGGTGGTCCACGCGCCGGCGACGGGATCCCGCGCGGCCGACCGCGCGCTCGCCGACACCATCGCCGCCCTGCCCCTCCCCGAGGGGCTCGCGTGATCGTCGCCCTCCACGGCTTCACCGGCGTCCCAGCGAGCTGGGACGCCGTCCGGGCCCAGAGCGAGGCCCGCTGGTCCTGCCCGCGGATCCTCGGGCACGGCGCCGAGGCCGAAGGCGTGGAGTCCTTCGACGACGAGGTCGACCGCCTGGCGATGACCATGCCGGACGGCGCGACCCTCGTGGGCTACTCGCTGGGAGCCCGGCTCGCCCTGGGGATCGCGGTCCGGCACCCGGCCCGGGTCGGCCGCCTGGTGCTCATCGGCGGGCACCCGGGTCTCGAGGACGACGCCGAGGCCGCGACCCGCCGCGCGGACGACGAGGCCCGAGCGCGAGCGCTGGAGACCGAAGGCCTGGAGCCCTTCGTGAACCGCTGGGAGGCCTTGCCGCTCTTCGGCACCCAGCGCCGCCTGCCCGAGGCCGTGCAGGCCGCGCACCGGGCGCGGCGCCTCTCCCACGACCCGCACCAACTGGCCCGCTCCCTCCGCGTGCTAGGCCTCGGCGCCATGCCGTCGCACTGGCTCGCCCTGCCCGGGCTGCCCATGCCCGTCGACCTCCTGGTCGGCGGCGAGGACCCCAAGTTCCGGGCGCTCGCCGAGCGCTTCGTCGCCGTCCGTCCCGGCACGACGCTCCACGTGGTCCCCGGCGCGGGGCACGACCTCACCTTGGAAGCCCCCGGGGCGGTCGCCTCGGCCCTGGCTCCCTCCTCCCCCTCGAGAGTCCCATGTCCACGATGACCCTGCCCGCCCCCCGCTCCTTCGGCGCGTGGGTGATGGCGACGCGGCCGCCCACCCTCGCCGCGGCGCTGGTCCCGGTCGCCGTCGGCACCGCGGTGGCCTACCTCGAAGGCGGCCTCCGCTGGGTCCCGGCGCTGGCCGCGCTGGCGGGGGCGCTCTTGCTCCAAGTGGGAGCCAACTTCGCCAACGACGTCTTCGACTACGAGAAGGGGACCGACGACGAAGAGCGCCTCGGTCCCACCCGGGCCGCGCAGGCCGGTCTGCTGACCCCGGGCGATCTCAAGGTGGGCATGGGAGTCGCGTTCCTCCTGGCCACCCTGGCCGGGGCCTACCTCACCTGGATCGCCGGGTGGGCGATCATCGCCATCGGCGTGGCCTCGATCGCCAGCGCCATCGCCTACACCGGCGGCCCCTATCCCCTCGGCTACCACGGGCTGGGCGACGTCTTCGTGATGATCTTCTTCGGCTTCGTCGCCGTCTGCGGCACCACCTTCGTGCAGACCGGGACCGTGCCCCTCGCTGCCGTCCTCGCGTCACTGCCCGTGGGTGCCCTGGCGACCGCCATCCTGGTGGTCAACAACGTCCGCGACCGGCACGGCGACGAGCGCTCGGGCAAGCGCACCCTGGCGGTCCGTTGGGGCAAGCGCGGCGGGCTGGTCGAGTACGCCCTCTGTCTCGTCCTGGCCTACGGGACCCCGATGGCCATGGCGGCCCTGGACCGGGCGCCGTGGATCCTGCTCCCGCTCATCACCCTGCCCGTGGGGATTCGCCGCTGGCGGCAGCTCCGGGACCTCGAGGGCAAACCGCTCAACCCGGTGCTGGCGGGGACGGCGCAGCTCCTCGTGCTGCATGGGCTCCTCTTCGCCGCGGGGCTCGTCCTGGCGCGCGCATGGAGCTGACCCTCCGGCTGCGCCCGGTCCGCGGACCCCTGGGCGCCGCCAACGCGACGCGGCGCTGGGCCGAGCGCGAGAGCCTGCACCTGCTCCTCGAGGACCCCGCGGGCGCCCGCGGCGAAGGCGAGGCCGCGCCCCTCCCCGGCTTCTCCCTCGACACGCTCGAAGACGCTCGCGCCGCGCTGGGGACCCTGGGCTCCGTCACCGCCGATCCCGCGGAGCCCCTCGCCCGGGTGCCGACCGAGCTGCCGCCCGCCGCGGCGTTCGCCCTCGAGATCGCGCTCCTCGATTGGGCCGGTCACCGCGCCGCGACCTCGGTGGACCGTTGGCTGCCGCCGCGCCACGCCGCGCTCCCCCTCGCCGCCCTCGCGGCCCCCGGCGGCGGGAGCGAGCGCCCGGACTCCCCGGTGAAGCTCAAGATCGGCGGCGACCTCGACGCCGAGCTGGCCCACGCCCGGACCCTCCGCGCCGATGGCCACCGGCTGCGCTTCGACGCCAACGGGTCCCTCGACCGGGCGGCCCTCCCCCGGGTCCTCGATGCGCTCGCCGACCTCGACGCCGAGATGCTCGAGGAGCCCTGCGCGGGACCCTGGCCGACCTCGTCCCCCGTCCCCCTCGCGGTCGACGAGAGCCTGGCGCGCGACCCCGCCGCGGCCCTCGGGCGCCTCGAGCGCGGCGAGGCGACGCGCGCGGTCATCAAGCCGATGCTCTTCGGTGGCCCCACCCGCGTGGCGGCGGTCGTGGCCGAGGTGGAAGCCCGCGGGGGCGGCTGCGTCTTCAGCCACGTCTTCGGGGGCCCCCTGGAACGCGCCGCCGCCGGCGCGTTGGCGTTGGCGCACGGCATGGACGCCCCGATGGGGCTGGGCGCCCATGCCGGCCTCGCGCTCTGGCCTCCGGCGACCCTGGCCGGCTTCACCGCGGACTCGGTGTTCCGGCACGGGGAGCCCGGGCTGGGCGTGCGATGGGAGCGGCCGTGACCGCCGAGGACGCCCTCGACCTGAGCCTCGCCGCCGCCGAGGCTCCCCATCGCCTCGCGCTCGTCAGCACGACCGAGCGGCTCACCTACGCCGAGCTCTCGGCGCGCGTCGCCCGGCGTGCCCGCACCCTGAGGGCGCCGGTGTCCATCGCTCCGACGCTCGACGTGGACACCATGGTGACCCTGCTGGCGGCCGTCGCCGCCCGCGCGCCGCTGGTCCTCTTGCATCCCCGGGGCACCGCCGAAGACCACGCGACCCGCCGCGCGCTGATCGAGCGCGCGACCCTCCCCCCGGACACCTTGGCGCTGCTCTTCACCTCCGGGACCACCGGCGTCCCCAAGGTCGCCCTCCTCCCGCGCACCTCGGTCGCCGCGGCGCTCGGCGCCAGCGCGG
Organism: Myxococcales bacterium UBA1660; assembly: GCA_002320815.1. Lineage (GTDB taxonomy): Bacteria > Myxococcota_A > Polyangia > Polyangiales > Houyiibacteriaceae > UBA1660. The sequence continues at coordinate 101,883 of DCLA01000005.1, read as the reverse complement.
AGCGGCTCGGGTGGCAGCCCGAGGACCGGTGGGGTCTGCTGCTCCCGCCCGCGCACATCGGCGGGCTCTCGGTCCTCCTGCGCTGCGTCCAGGGTCGGGCCACCACGGTCCTGGGAGCCAGCCCCTTCGATGCCCCCGCCGCCATCGACCAGGTGGAGCGCGAGCGGATCACCCTGCTCTCGGTGGTCCCCACGATGCTGGCGCATCTCCTCGACGCCGGCTGGCGTCCGCCGGCGCACCTGCGCGCGGTCCTGGTGGGCGGCGCCGCGCTCCCCCCGGAGCTCCATCGGCGCGCCCTCGCCGCCGGGGTCCCGGTCCACGCGACCTACGGGATGACCGAGACCTGCGCGCAGATGGCCACCGCCGCCCCGGACGAACCCGGGGTCGGGCGCCCGCTCCCCGGCGTGCAGCTGCGCATCGACGAGGGGCAGATCCGCGTGCGGGGACCCAGCCTCTTCGCCGGGTACCTGGGGCGACCCTCGCCCTTCGACGCCGACGGCTTCTTCCCCACCGGCGACGCCGGGTACCTCGACGACGCCGGGTACCTCCACGTCACGGGGCGTCTCGACGACCGGATCGTGACCGGGGGCGAGAACGTCGACCCGGCGGTGGTCGAGGCCGCCCTGGAGGCCCACCCCGCGCTCGTCGAGGCCGCGGTCTTCGGCGCGCCCGATCCCGTCTGGGGTCAGGTGGTCTCGGCCTTCGTGGTCTCTTCGCTCCCGGACGACGCCCTGCGCGAGACCGTCGCACAGGTCGCGGCGAACCTCGCCGCCCACGAACGCCCCCGACGGGTGCTGCGCGTGGACGCGGTCCCGCGGACGCCGAGCGGCAAGAAGCAGCGCCGCGCCGACGCCGCCGACGGTCGCCTGCTATCGTTGGAGGCGGAGCCCCGATGACCCGCTTCGAGCGCGACACTCGGCGCATCATGAAGCGCCTGGGCACCATCGAGCTGATGGCTCAGTCGATGGACGACGTCTTCGTGCCCGACGACCTGGGCCTCTCCGGAGACGTCGAGGCCCGCCGGGGCCCCCGGCGTTTCCTCGACTTCTACGGCGACGAAGGGCTCCGGCTCGCCTTCCGACGGTACGGGCTGGAAGCCGCCCTCGAGGAGCGCGGCTACGAGGGCATCGAGCTGGACACCGACGCCGACGACGAGCGCCACGTGCTGCGCGTCAGCGGGGCCCACCCGGACCTGCCGCGCCGGGAGCTGCTCATCGAGCTGGTGGTCCGCCGCGACCGGCTGGTCCCGGGCCCCGACGCGCCGATCGCCCGCCCGCACGAGGTCCTCACCCTGGACTGGCTCACCATGCGCGACCCGGCGCGCGGGTTCTCCGCCGAGCGCCCCGCGCTCCCGGGCCAGGATGCGCCCGGGCTCGGCGTGGGCGAACGGGTCTTGGAGGTCCTCTACCGAGTCACCGAGCGGCTGGAGCTCGACGGCCTGGTCGGCGTCGCGGATCACTTCCACAACGCGGTCATCTACCGCCGGGAGCTCACCTTCCTGGAGATCGGGCCCGCCGCCCGGCACCTGGCCCTCGAAGACGCCCTCTTCCAGCGCGAGGAACTCACGCTGAGTCAGGCCGCGTGGGCCATGGAGTGGGGTCTCGTCCGCGACGGGGCGGGGGACGTCATCCGCCATCGCCCCGCCGCCCAGGTGCGCTCCTTCACGGAAGACCTGACCCGAGTGCTCCGCGACGAAGCGCGGCGACGGGAGGTCCTGCAGCGGGCCACAGCGATCCAGGTCGCCCTGGATCGCGAGGCCTTCGAGCGTCGCTGGGCGGAGCGGCCCCCCGACGCCTGAGCCCGGGTCGAGCCCGGAACGCCGCGCTCAGCCGGTGCGGTGGATGATGTGGTAGCCGAAGTCGGTCTCGATGACGTCGCTCGTCTGCCCCGGCTGCATGGCGTAGGTGGTGTCCTCGAAGGCCTTCACCATCTGGCCGCGGCCGAACTCGCCCAGGTCGCCGCCGGAGCGGCCGCTCGGGCAATCGCTGTGCTGCCGCGCGAGGTCGGCGAAGTCGGCGCCGCCGTCGAGCTGCTGCTTCAGGTCGTCGATCTGGGTCTTGGCCTCGTCCTTCGACCGCGTGGCGGTGGAACGGGCCGAGCCCTTGTACATGAGGAGGATGTGGGATGCGCGAACGGTGTCAGCCATGCGTGCCTCGTACCCCGGCGGGCGGTCGGATTTCAAGGTCCGCCGGACGTGCTAGAATCCGCTCCGCATGCGCGACCTCCGCCACCGGACGTATGGGTGGGTGCTCTGCTCGCTCCTCGCGGGCTGCGCCGTCGACGCCGCCGGCCTCGCCGGCCGTGGCGATGACGCCCCGGATTCCTCCGTGATTCCCGATGCCGGGGACGAACCGGACGCGGCGCCTCCCCGCGATGGGGGCCCCCAGGACGCGGGCCTCGACCTCGGACCCCCCGACATGCCGGCGACCTGCACCCCGGTCGACGAGACCTGCAACGGCGTGGACGACGACTGCGACGAGCGGGTCGACGAGGACGTCCCGGTGGGCGCGGCCTGCGACGACGACGCCGACGGCTGCGCGGAGGGGACCAGCGCCTGCGTTGGCGGCCTGATGATCTGTGAGGGCGACGACGCCGACCGAGTCGGCACCGCCTGCGACGACGGCGACGCCGACTTGGTCGCGGAGGGCATGCTCGCCTGCGTCGCCGACGCGCTGGTCTGCGAGGACGACTGCACACCCACGACCGAGACCTGCAACCGCCGTGACGACGACTGCGACGGCGAAGTCGACGAGGAGGTCTGCGAGGCCGGCAACGGCGACTGCACCGCCGTCACGGACGGGTCGAGCGTGTACTACTTCTGCGAAGACGCCGACAGCTGGAACCAAGCGGCGGGCGAGTGCGCGGCGCTCGGTGCGGTCCTCGCCGAAGTCGACACCGACTTCGAACGCCGATTCCTTCGCATGCACGCGGGCAGCGACTCCTGGTGGGTCGGTGCGCGGGCGCCGAGCGGCAACGTGACCGATGAGGGCAACTGGTCCTGGGCCGACTCGGGAACCCCCGTGCGCGAACCCCTCTGGGCGGACAACGAGCCCAGTGGGGACGGTCGCTGCGCCCAGATGTGGAATCTGGCGAGCCACCGCCTCAACGATCTGAACTGCGACTGGAACATCTACTTCATCTGCGAAGCGGACGTTCTTCCCTGACGACTTCGGTCAGGGCCGCGCCGCCCCGTGAGCCTTCGCGGAGCGCGACGACCGCCGCCTGCTAAGCTCGCCGCGCGATGCGCATCCCCCTCGCGAACCTCCTGGCCAAGAGCCCGCTCCCCCGGATCGGCGAGCACATGATCGCCGTCCGCGCGTGCGCGGACAAGGTCCCCGAGCTCCTCGAGGCGCTCATCGCCGGCGACCGCGCGGTGCTCGACCGGCTCACCAAGGAGACCAGCATCCTCGAGGGGCGGGCCGACACCGTGAAGAACCTGGCCCGGGCGGAGATGCCCGCCCGCCTGCTCCTGCCGGTCGACCGACGGGACCTGCTCCGCCTGGTGAGCGAGCTGGACGCCATCGCCGATTGCGCGGAGGACGTGGGCGTCTTGCTCACCCTCCGGCCCCTTCCCGTCCCCGCCCAGATGCAGGAGTCCGTGCGCGCCTTCGGGCGCGGCGCGCTCCACGCGGTGGAGGCCGCGGAGACCCTGGTGTCGGGCCTCGAGCGGTTGGGCAAGGCCGGCTTCTCCGGCAAGGCCGCCGAGGAAGCCCTGCGGCAGGTGCAGGTCGTGGGCGACCGCGAGCACGAGGCGGACAAGCTGCAGGACCAGTGCGCCAAGGCGCTCTTCCGCCACGAGGCGGAGATCGGTCCGGTCGCGCTCTTCATGTGGATGAAGGTCCTCCAGCAGATCGGGAACATGGCCAATCACGCCGAGAACGTGAGCGACCAGTTCCGGCTCTTCGTCGCGAAGTGAAGCGAGCCGATGGACCTGGTCACCCTGCTCCTGGCGGCGACCGCGGTGAGCGCGCTCTACATGGCGTGGAACATCGGCGCCAACGACGTGGCGAACGCCATGGGGACCTCGGTCGGGTCCGGGGCGCTCACCCTGCGCCAGGCGCTCCTCGCCGCCGCGATCTTCGAGCTCGCCGGGGCGGTCTTCTTCGGGGCCTCGGTGACCGAGACCATCGCCGACGGGATCGTGTCCCTCCCGGCCATCGAGGGCGACGAGGTCCTCCTCGCCGCCGGGCTCACCGGGTGCCTCATCGCGGCGTCGATCTGGCTCCACTTCGCCACCCGGCAGGGCTGGCCGGTGAGCACCACCCACGCCATCGTCGGCGCCGTCCTCGGGTTCGGCCTGGTCCTCGGCGGCCCCGGCGCGGTCGACTGGGGCATCGTGGGCGCGATCACCGTGGGTTGGCTGATCTCGCCGGTGCTGGGCGGGGTGGTCGCCTGGGCCCTCTTCCGCTTCATCCAGCGCGGCATCCTGCAGAGCGCGCGGCCGGCACGGGGTCTGCTCTCCTTCGGTCCCTTGGCGGTCTTCGTGATGGTCGCCATCCCGACCCACGCCTTGCTGCGGGACCCGCGCCCGCCGCTGGCGCTCGACCTGCCCCTCGCCACCGCCGGCCCCATCGCGCTGGCGGTCGGCGTGCTCGCCGCCTTGGCCACCCGCTTGGTCCTCGCCCGCCGCCTGCGCTCCGGGCCCGACCGGGCGGGCACCGCCGAGCGCCTCTTCCAGAGTCTGCAGGTGGTCACCGCGTGCTTCATCGCGCTCGCCCACGGCAGCAACGACGTGGCCAACGCGGTGGGCCCCATGGCCGCGGTCTTCGCCGCGATGGGCGGGACCCTCACCGAGTCGGTGGCCATCCCCATGAACGTCCTCCTCCTGGGCGCGGTGGGCATCATCCTGGGGCTGGCGACCTTCGGCTTCCGGGTGATGGCCACCATCGGCCGGGAGATCACCCAGCTCACCGCTGCCCACGGCTTCGCCGCCGAGCTCGGCGCCGCGCTGACCATCGTGGTGGCCAGCGAGCTCGGGCTTCCGGTGAGCACCACCCAGGTCCTCGTGGGAGCCGTGGTCGGCGTGGGTCTCTCGCGCAGCCTGGGCGCGCTCAACCTCCGGGTCCTGCGCGAGATCGTCTTCAGCTGGGTCTCCACGGTGCCGGTGACCGCCGCGCTGGCCGCCATCTTCGCGGCGCTGGCCCGCGCCCTGCTCTGACGGGGGGCCCCGGTCGCCGATGCGTGCTATCGGCACCCGCCATGAGCGTCGTGGTCCTGGAAAACGTGTCGATCACGCTCGGAGGGCGCACGCTCTTCGACGAGCTCTCGCTGCGCCTCAGCGAGCAGGATCGGGTGGGCCTCATCGGCCCCAACGGCAGCGGGAAGACCACGCTGATGCGCGTCCTGGCCGGCGCGTCCCAGCCGGACGGTGGCGCGGTGCGTCCCCGCAAGGACTCCCGCATCGCCTACCTCCCGCAGGACGTGACCACCGAGGGCGGCCGCTCGCTCATGCGCTTCATCCGCGAGAGCGTCCCCGGCCGGACCGCCCTCGAGGCGGACATCGAGCGGACCGACAAGGCGCTCACCGAGGCGAGCCAGGCGACCGACGCCCCGGACTACGAGGAGCTCACGCTCCAGCTCGCCGGGCGCATCGGCGAGCTCCACGAGCGCCTCGCCGACTACGACCGCTTCTATGGCGACCACGAGGCCCAGCGCATCCTGGCCGGTCTGGGCTTCAAGGACTCCGACCACGATCGCGACCTCGGGGAGTTCAGCGGTGGTTGGAAGATGCGCGCGGTCCTCGCGTCGCTCCTCTTCCAGCGCCCGGACCTGCTGCTCCTCGACGAGCCCACCAACCACTTGGACATGCCCTCGGTGGGCTGGCTCTCGGGCTTCCTGCAGCAGCAGTCCTACGGGCTGGTGCTGATCAGCCACGACCGCGAGTTCCTCAACGAGCAGATCAACCGCGTGGTCTCCTTCGAGCCGGAGGGTGTCCGCCAGTACCAGGGGGACCTGGACCAGTACGCCCGGCAGCGCGAAGAGGAGCGCGTGCTCCTCGAGAACCGCGCCCGGAACCTCCAGCGCGAGAAGGAGCACCTGGAGGACTTCGTGCGCCGCTTCCGCGCCAAGGCCTCCAAGGCCGCCGCCGTGCAGAGCCGGGTGAAGCGCCTGGAGAAGATGGAGACCATCGAGCTCCACGGCGAGCACCAGGTGATGAACTTCCGCTTCCCCGAGGTGGAGCGGGCGGGCAAGACCGTGCTCTCCGTCGATGGCATCACCAAGGCCTACGGCGACCACCAGGTGCTGCAGGGCATCGACCTCGAGGTCGCCCGCGGCCAGCGCATCGGCCTGCTCGGTGTGAACGGCGCCGGCAAGACCACCCTCTTGCGGATCCTGGCCGGCGAGATCGAGGCCACCGGTGGATCCTTCGAGTTCGGCCACAAGACCAAGGTCGGCTACTACGCGCAGCACCACGCCGAGTCCCTCGACCGCACGCAGACCGTCTTCGAGGCGGTCGCGAGCTGCTCCAAGGGCGCCAGCAACCAGCAGATCCGCCAGGTGCTCGGCGCCATGCTCTTCGGCGAGCGGGAGGTCGACAAGCTGGTCGGCGTGCTCAGCGGCGGCGAGCGCGCCCGGGTCGCCCTGGCCCAGCTCCTCATCGACCCCGGCAACGTGCTGCTCATGGACGAGCCCACGAACCACCTGGACCTGCAGTCGGCCGACCGGCTCGCCGAGGCCCTGGGCACCTTCGGAGGGACCCTGCTCTTCGTGAGCCACAACCGTGGCTTCGTGCGTAAGCTCGCCCAGCAGCTCTGGTTCGTGGAGGACGGCAAGGTCGTCCACTACCCCGGCACCCTCGACGACTACCTCGCCCGCTGTCGCATGGAGGGCGAGGAGAAGAAGGCGGCCATCGCCGACGCCGCCGACCTGCGCCGGGCCCCCGGCGCGACCAGCGGTCAGACCGCGGCCGCTCCGCCCAAGGCGCCGGAGAAGAAGCCCGAGCCCGAGCCCGCCAAGGGCACCAAGAGCAAGGAGCAGCGCCGTCAGGAAGCCGCCGAGCGGCGCGAGCGCCGCGCCAAGCTGCGCCCCCTGGAGAAGCGCTCCGGCGAGCTGGAGAAGCGCATCGCTCGCCTCGAGAAGGAGCAGGCGGAGCGCACCGAGAAGCTCTCGGATCCCGCCCTCTTCGAGAGCGACGAGGGGGCCGCCCTCAGCCGCGAGTTCGCCCGCGCGCAGGCCGAGCTCGAGGTCGCCATGGAGACCTGGACCGAGGTCCAGGAGGAGCTCGAGGAGGCCCAGGCCTCCTTCGAAAACTGACGCCCCTCAGCGCGCGGCGACCACCTCGAGGAGCGCGTCGCCGAAGCGGGCCACCTTGGCCGGCCCCATGCCGTGAACGCCCTCGAGCGCGGCGGCGTCGCCCGGCGCCGTGGACGCGATCTCCAAGAGCGTCCGGTCGCTGCAGACCACGTAGGCGGGCACGCCGTGCTCCTTGGCCAGCTCGCGCCGCTTCTCGCGCAGCGCCTCGAAGAGCTCGCCCTCGGCGCCGCCCGGGCGCTCGAGGGAGGTCCCCTTGCCGCGGCCGCGCTTCTTGCCCGAGCGCCGGGCGACCTCCTTGCGGTCCGGCGCGATCACCCGCACCGGCTTGTCGCCCTTCATCACCTTCCAGCCTAAGCGGGTCATGCCGACCAGCGGGTAGCGGTCCCCGGAGATCGTGGCGTAGCCCGCGGTGATCAGCCGCCGGATCAGCGCCACCAGCCACTCGGCGGACTCGCCCTGGAGGATCCCGTAGGTGCTCAGGCGATCGAAGCCCCAACGCGCGAGCTTCTCGCCCCCGCGCCCGGCGAGCATGTCGGCGATGGAGCGCATGCCCACCCGGCCCTTGGTCCGCGCGATGCCGGCCAGGGCCTTGCGCACCAGCTCCACGTCCTCCTCGGTGACGGTGGCCTCGGCGCCGTCCATCCGGGCGCAGAGATCGCAGTGGCCGCAGCCGCCGAGGATCTCTTCCTCGTCGCCGAAGTAGCGTAGGATGAAGTCGTGGCGGCAGCTCCCGGCCTCCACGTAGCGCATCAGGTCCAGGAAGAGCGACCACTGGCGCTCCACGTGCTCTTCGCTCGCCGTCCCCGACTCGATGAGGAAGCGGCGAAGCGCCAGGTCCTTCGACGCCGAGAGCAGGAGCCCCTTGGCCGGGAGCCCGTCCCGGCCCGCGCGGCCGACCTCCTGGTAGTAGGCCTCGATGCTGCCCGGCGCCTGCGCGTGCACCACCAGCCGGATGTCCGGCCGGTCGATGCCCATGCCGAAGGCGTTGGTGGCCGCCACGACGTCGAGCTCGCCGCCACCGAACGCGGCGTTGACCTTCGCCCGCTCGTCGCTCGCCAGCCCCGCGTGGTACGCGGCGCAGTCGTAGCCCATCTCGGCCAGCTCGCCGGCGACCTTCTCCGACTCCTTGCGGGTCGCCGCGTACACGATGGCCGCGCCCTGCGCCGGCTCGCCCGGGTCGCCGATGGCGTCCGCGAGCGCGTCCTTGAGGGTCTTCATCCGCGCCCGCTTGGAGTCGATCGTGGCCGCCTCCAGGTGCAGGTTGGGGCGCGCGAACCCCCGGAGGACCACCTCGGCCTCCTGGAGCCCCAGGCGCTCCAGGATCTCGTCGCGGACCAGGGGCGTGGCGGTCGCGGTGCACGCCAGGACGTGCTCGGGCGCGAGGTTCCGGACCAGCTCCCCGAGGCGGAGATAGTCCGGGCGGAAGTCGTGGCCCCACTGGCTGATGCAGTGGGCCTCGTCGATGGCCACCAGCGGCGGCTTCAGGCGCCGCAGCAGGTCGACCAGCCAGGGGTTCCCGAGGCGCTCCGGGGCCACGTAGACCAGGTCGTACTTGCCGGAGAGCAGCTCTCGCTCGCGCTCGGAGACCTCCGCCCGCGAGAGCGTCGACGCGAGGAAGGTCGCCTCGATGCCCCGCTCCCGGAGTCCGCGAACCTGGTCCTCCATCAGCGCGATCAGCGGGGACACCACCACCGTGGTCCCCTCGAGCACCACCGCCGGGAGCTGGTAGGTGAGCGACTTGCCTCCACCGGTCGGCGCCACCACCAGGACCCGGCGCGGCCCGTCGACCAGCGCGTCGATGGCCTCCCGTTGCCAGGGTCGGAAGGCGGAGAGTCCGAAGCGCGTCTCCAGGGCCTGCTGGAGGCGGTCGGTGGCGGCGGGCGGTTCGGTCATCGGGGCGGTCTTCGGCGGCAGCGAGCGGGGGTTGCGAAAGCCGGCATTTCGTACGCTTCGGCTTGCGACGGCCCCCCGCGGGCCCCAGTCCATGCGAGCTTGGAAAGGGTGCGACACGAACGACGGCGGACCGTCGCCGCGCGCTGGGGGGAGCGCTCGGCAGAGCGTAGTGCGCCGGTGCGACGGCGCCACCGCTCGGCGTGGTGGGTCGCCCTCGGGGCCGTGGGCGCGGCCTGCCTCGCGGTGGCCTGCGCCACCCACTACCGACCGGAGCACCCGGTCCAGCTCACCACGAGCGCCGCGGGCCTGAGCGGGATGACGATCGGCCCGGACGGCGGGCTCTGGGCGGTCCCCGAGGAGGCGCGGACCCTCCTCCGCCTCGACCCGGTGACCGGCGCCGTCCGCAGCTTCCCCATCGTGGGGATGCCCGCCGACCTCGAGGCCGAGGCGCTGGCCTGGCGCCCGGGCCCCAACGGCGGCGAGCTGGTGATCGGCACCGAGACCGACGGCCCCTCCCGGCCCAGCGACGACCTGGTGATCCTCGACTTCGACGGCCAGTTCGCCCACGTGCGGGAGATGGTGCGTTGTCCCTACGGACTCTGGCACCTCCAGGGCCAGCACAACCGCGGCATCGAAGGGCTCTGCGCCGTGGGGCGGGATCTGGTGGTGGCGGCGGAGATCACCGGCGAAGAGAACGGCCGGCGCTACGCCCCCCTGGGGCGCCGCGACGACGACGGCCGCTGGAACGCCCACCGGGTCTGGCTGAGCTCGGACACCGGCAAGATCTCGGGCGTGGAGTGCCGCCTCCTGGACGACGGCGTGGCCGAGGTCTTCGCCATCGAGCGCCACTTCGGCGTGCTGCGCATCCTCCGCTTCGTTCTGCCTCCCCTCCCCGACGGCGCGGGCTCCTCCACGGCGCCCACGTCCATGGACGAGGTGCCGGCGCTCACCCCCGAGGTGGTGCTGAACCTGGACCGCTGGGCGCAGAGCCGGGATCCCTCGCCGAACTTCGAGGGCATCACCTTCCTGGAGGACGGGAGGCTGGCGCTCCTGTCCGACAACCACTATCGCGGGGAGCTGAGCGGCCCGAGCGAGCTGTGGTTCGTCGCGCTGCCGGAGTGAGCCGTGCACGATTTCGCCATCACCTGCGCTCGGGGTACCGAGTCCCTCCTCCACGCCGAGCTCGCCGAGCTCGGGGTCCGCGCCACCGAGAGCGTGGGCGCCCTGACCGCGACCGGCGGCCTGGAGGCCGCCTACCGCGTCATGTTGGGCTCGCGCATCGCGCAGCGGGTCCTCTGGCCCCTACGGACCTTCGCCGCCGACGACGCCGACCAGGTCTACGAAGCCCTCCGGGGCTTCGCCTGGCCCGAGCACATGGACACCGACGACACCTTCGCGATCCGCGCCGCCATCGGCCGCGGCCGCGACGTGCACGCGCGGTACCTGCTGCAGCGGGTGAAGGACGCCATCGTCGACACCTTCCGAGACCGAACGGGGCGCCGCCCCAGCGTCGACCGGGACGACCCCGAGGTCGCCTACCACGTGCACTTCGGCGACGAGGTCACCCTGGCGGTGGACCTCGCCGGCCGCTCGCTCCATCAGCGGCACTACCGCCCCCGCGGCGCCAAGGCCCCGCTGAAGGAGACCCTCGCGGCCGCCGTGCTGCGCGCCTCGGGGTGGACCTGGGAGCAGCCGCTCCTGGACCCGATGTGCGGCTCGGGGACCCTCCTGGTCGAGGCCGCTCTGGCGGCCCGCGAGGCGGCCCCCGGCCGGCGCCTCATCCTGGGGAGCTGGCGCGGTCACGACGCCCAGGTCTTCGCCGAGCTGAAGCGCGAGGTCGAGCTCCGCGAGAAGGCCGCGGCTCACCGCACCCTGCAGATCCGCGGGCGCGACCTGGACCCCGAGTCCCTGCGCCTGGCCGGCGAGAGCCTGCGCCGCGCCGGCGTCCACGGGGTCACCCTCGAGCAGGGGCCGGCCCTGGACGCCCGGCCCTTCGGCAAGGGTCCGGGCCACCTGGTGGTCAACCCGCCCTACGGCGAGCGGCTGGGCGCCAGCGGCGACGCCCTTCGCGCGCACCTCGACCTGGGCACCACCTTCCGCAACTTCCCCAGCTGGCACGCCCACGTGATCACCGGCGAGCCTCGCTTGCTGAAGCAGCTGGGCCTCAAGAGCCAGGCCCGCCGCACGCTCTACAACGGGCCCATCGAGTGCACCCTGGCCTCCTTCGCCATGAGCGCCGACGCCCGGCCCTCGAAGCCGCGGCGGCGGCCGGAAGCGGAGATGCTGCTCAACCGCATGCGCAAGAACCTCAAGCGACTGCGCAAGTGGGCGGACCGCCAGAACCTCGACGCCTACCGGGTCTACGACGCCGAGATCCCCGAGTACAACGTGGTGGTCGACCGCTACGGCGACGCCGCGCTGGTCCAGGAGCACCACCGACCCCGCCGGGTCGACCCCGCCGTCGCCGAGGCCCGGCTCCGGGACGCGCTGCTGGTGGTGGCCGAGGTCCTCGAGCTCGACGAGACCGCCGTCCACCTCCGTGTCCGACAGCGCGGCGAGTCCCAGTACGAGCGGCGGGCGAACACCGGGGAGCGCCACCTGGTCCGCGAGGGCGACCACCAGTTCGAGGTGAACCTCCTCGACTACCAGGACACCGGCCTCTACCTGGACCATCGGCAGCTCCGGCTCATGGCCGCCGAGGCCGCCCGCGGCGGGCGCTTCCTGAACCTCTTCGCCTACACCTGCACCGCCAGCGTCGTCGCCGCCGGGCTGGGCGCGCACACCACCAGCGTGGACCTCTCGAAGACCTACCTGCGCTGGGGCGAAGACAACTTCCAGCGCAACGACATGGACCCCGGCGCCCAGCGCTTCGAGCCCCTCGACGTGCGCCGCTTCCTGAGCCACGTGCGCGGCCGCGAGACCTGGCAGAGCATCCTCCTGGCGCCGCCGAGCTTCAGCAAGTCCAGCCGGGCCGACGTGCTCGATCTGAAGCGCGACCATCGGGAGCTCATCGAGGCGAGCCTCGCCGTCCTCGCCCCCGGCGGCAACCTCTTCTTCTCCACCCACGCCCGGGACTTCGAGCTCGACCGCGGCCTGGACGCGCAGGAGATCACCCGCCAGACGGTCCCCCAGGACTTCCGCCACGAGCCCCACCGCACGTGGAAGCTCACCCGCTGAGCCCATGACCGTGTCGGCGAACCGGACCCGCGAGGTCCCCTGAGTCATGGCGCGACCCCTCTCGGCCGGCCTGGTGATGGTGCGCCCGGGCGCCCCCCTGCGCTTCTTGTTGCTGCACCCCGGCGGGCCCTTCTACGCCAAGCGCGAGGACCACGTGTGGTCCATCCCCAAAGGTCTCCCCGAGCGGGGCGAGACCCTCCTGGACGCCGCGCGACGCGAGATGCGCGAGGAGACGGGCTACGAGCCGCCGAGCACGGGGTTGGTCTCGCTGGGCTTCGTGAAGCAGAGCGCCAAGGACGTCCACGCCTGGGCCTTCGCCGACGCGGAGTGGGACCCGACCTCGCTGGTGAGCGGCACCTTCGAGATGGAGTGGCCGCCCCGCTCGGGCCGGAAGCAGTCCTTCCCGGAGGCCGACCGCGGCGCCTTCTTCACGCTCGCGGAGGCCGCTCCCCGGATCGTGAAGGCCCAGCTCGGCCTGCTGGAGCGCGCCGCCGAAGCCTTCGGCGGCTGAGTCCCTCAGTCGTCGCCCCGGGGCACCTGCTCGTCGATGAGCACGGTGACCGGCGCCTCCTGGTCGGGCGCGACCTCGACCACCAGGTAGTGCACCCCCCGCTCGAGGGTCACCTCCAGGTCCTCCTCCCCGTGGGCGCGACACTGGAGCGCGTTCAGCTCCGGCCCCAGCAGGTAGGTGCGCGCCCCCTGATCGGCGAAGACGTTCACCTCGAGGGCGGTCGTCTCCTCCACGTGGACCCGGTAGACCCGCTCGCGCCCCGGCGCGGGCTCGGCGCCCTCGCATCCGTACGCGGTCAGCGTGCCCTCGCCGGCGGGCTCCAAGCGCTCCGCGAAGGGGATCCGGGTGAGCCGGATCGGCTCCGCCGCGGTCCCGGCGCCCGCGAGGGCGGCCGGCGCCGGGTCCGGCGCGTCCTCACCGGCGACGACGACTCGGCGCATCCGATCCAGGGCCTCCAAGGTGAGCAGGTTGCGCTGGTTGCTGCCGCGCTCCAGGCCCTCGGCGCTGAGCACGCAGGCGCGCCCGCGACCCCCGTCGAGCAGGGTGTTGGGGTGGACCCCGTCCCCGGCGAGCCCCATGCCGGGCAGCGCCATCTGGGCCAAGTGGAAGTCCACGTAGGGGATCCGCCAGGCGGCCGCGAGACCCCGGCTGATACGGTTGTAGCGCCGAGCCCAGTAGTCCATCTCCGGGTCGTCCCCGCGCGGGCTGTTGGCTCCGACGATGGGCACGATCCCGCGCTGCACGAGCTGTTCGATCGCTTGCTCGAGGCGCTCGCCGAAGCTCCGCGGACGCCGAGCCTGGACGTCGTTGCCGCCGAAGAAGAGCAGCGCGAAGCGCCCGTCGGTGGCCCGGGCCTCCTGCAGGATCTTCGACGGCCGGCCGGCGAGCCCCTGCCGCAGCGACCAGCCCACCTGCGCCGCCAGGCTCTCCCGGCTGAACGGGTTGCTCCCCCCGGCGTTGCCGCCCCGGAAGAACTCCAGCGTCTCTCCCAGGGTCGCCTGGTGGTCCGCGAGGTCCAGATTGTCCCCGTCGTACGCGAAGCAGTGGAGGAAGGCCCGGCTCTCCACCGACGACCCGCCCAGCTTCACGAAGACGTCGTCCCGGTGATCCCCCTCGGCGCGAAGCGCCCGGAGCCGCTCGGCCATCGCCGGGTCGAGGGGCGAGTGGATCCGGGGGTCGGCCCGGACCAGGGTCGGGTCCGGGGGCGGCGCCTGGATCAGCGGCAGGGTCTCCGTCGGGGGCTCGGTCTCCGCCGCGGGCCGCGGATCCGACGGGGTCTCCCGGCCCGCGACCACGCTCTCGACGGGCGGCTCCGGCGCGGGCGTCGCACAGGGCGCCAGCGTGGAGGCCGCGAGGGTGGCGAATCCGACGGCCAGGACGGCGTGCACCGGGGAAGACACGACTCAGCGATAGCACGCGCAGCCCGATGGTCCGCTTTTGCGACGAGGTCCCCCACCGCTGGCGGCGCCCCGGGCCCTGGTCCATCGTGCGCCGCGATGCCCCTGGACGAAGCCTTCGTCGCCGACTGCCCCTACGGGCCCGGCGGCCTCCTCATCGACGAGCTCCTCGAGCTGGACGAAGACGCCGGCCGGGTCGTGGTCCGCATGCCGGCCCACGCCGACCTCCCGCTGACTCGCGAGCAGCGCGCCCACCCGGTCCGCCACCCCCGGCACGTCAGCGGGGGCCTGATGGTCCACATGACCGGGATGGTGGGCTTCGTGCACGCCTACTTCGTCCTGGGCCTCCGCCACTCGGCTGGCTGGATCGGCTACGGCGGGCGCATCTACGACGCCCGCTTCCTCTCCCTGGCCACGATGGACGCGCCGCTGATCCTCGAAGGCACGGCGACCAAGGTCCGCCGCCGCCAGAAGCAGATCTTCGCCCGCTACGCCTTCCGCTTCACCCAGGAGGACCGCGAGGTCTACGTGAGCGAGCAGGCCGCCATGTGGATGCGGGTGGACCCCGACGCCGAGGAGACCCCCTGATGCATCGCGAAGAGCTCCGCTTCGAGACCCCTGGGCGCGGGACCCAGGAGATCACCCGCGAGGTCCAGCGGGTCATCGCCCGCTCGGGCATCGACGCCGGCATGGCGAACGTCTTCGTGCACCACACGAGCTGCTCCCTGCTCCTGAACGAGAACGCCGATCCAGAGGTCCGCCGCGACTTCGAGCGCTTCCTGTCCCGGCTGGTCCCCGACGGCGATCCCCTCTTCCGGCACACCGACGAAGGGCCCGACGACATGCCCGCCCACGTCCGGGCGGCCCTCACCGCGACGACCCTCACCCTCCCGGTGGTGGGAAATCGCGGAGCCCTCGGAACATGGCAGGGAATCTACCTGTTCGAACACCGAACGGCCCCCCACAGGCGGCGGATCACGGTCTCGGTCTGGGGCTGAATCACGCTCGAAACGCCTGGAAACGTTATGAATTGTTAAATCGAGAGGGCGGTCTTGACTGGCTCCGAGTGCGGATCCAGGGTTTGTGGACCGAATGGTCCATATTGGAAGGAAGGGGCCACCGATGAGTCGCACCCCAGAAGACGCCACCGCCCATCTCGACGCCGACCTCGTGGCCGAGCTCGAGCCCACCCTCATGCGCTACGCCCGCCGCCGCGTGGCCACCGACGAACAAGCCCGGGACCTCGTGCAGGAGACCTGGCTCGCCGCCCTCGGCGGCATCGACCGTTTCGCCGGCCGCAGCTCCCTGCGGACCTGGCTGGTCAGCATCCTCCGACGGAAGATCGTCGACTCCCACCGCCGCAAGCGGCCCAAGGTCACCTTCGAGGAGCACCACACGCCGCCCGTCGACGCACCCCGGGAGCGCTTCGACGACGAGGCCGCGCTCCAGATGATCCACGAAGAGCTCTCCAGCCTCCCGCGGCGCGAGCGCCAGGCGGTGACCTTCGTCGACGTCGAGGGGATGAGCCGCGAGGAGGCTGCCGACCGCATGGGGGTGAAGCGGACGGCCCTTCGCGTGATGCTCCATCGCGGACGTCGACGACTCAGCGACAAGCTCACCGCCGCCGGTCACGCCTTCAGCTGACGCCGCCCCGGCCCTACTTCGCAACGAGCCCCGCCTCCCCATGGGAGCGCGGGGCTCGACGCGTCGGGACCCCGGTTGCCAACCGGCGATGGCTAGGTCCAGGCCGCGTCGACCCGAGCGCGGGGTCCCCAAACGAGCCGAGCCCCGCCTCCCGAAGGGGAGCGGGGCTCGAGGAACGGGCGGCGATTCCGCCCCAGCTCACATGCCGGGCGGGCAGCGCGGCGCGGTGATGCAGGCCGCGATCTGGCTCTGGCACTGACGCATCACGCAGCCGAAGTCGGTGCAGGTGCCGATCTGGCCGATGGCGCAGTTGACCACCTGGTCCACGAAGAAGCGCACGTCGGCGCAGGCCTGCGCGGTGCAGTCACCGATGCAGGTGAACGACACGCCGGGCGGCGAGCTCATCAGGTCGATGCACCCGAAGATGCAGGTCGCGACCTCGATGCAGGTCACGCCGGGGCAGGTGCCGCAGTCGCCGGGGCAGTTGGTGCAGCTCTCGAACTCGTCGGCCTCGCAGACCCCGTTGCCGCAGAAGGCACACGAGCCACAGTCGCGCGCGCAGCTCGCGCAGGTCTCGCCGCGCCGGGGCTGGCAGCGCCCATCGCCGCAGCCGGCGCAGATTCCGCAGTCCGCGGGGCAGGTCGAGCAGTTCTCGATGCCGGCATCACAGGTGCCGTCACCGCACGCCGGGCAGGCGTCGCAGTCCTCGGGGCAGCTCAGGCAGTCCTCGCCGTCCTCCGGGCGGCAGAAGCCGTCCTCGCAGGTGTCGCAGACGCCGCAGTCGCCGGGGCAGGAGTTGCAGCTCTCGGTCGCGTCGCAGCGGTCGTCGCCGCAGGTGGTGCACAGACCACAGTCCCGCGCGCAGGTGGAGCAGCTCTCGCTGGTCGCGCAGCGGCCGTTGCCGCAGGTCTCGCAGAGCCCGCAGTCATCGGGGCAGTTGGTGCAGCTCTCGCCGGTGCCGCAGCTGCCGTCGCCGCAGGTCTCGCACCGACCACAGTCGGTGGGGCAGGAGCTACAGCTCTCGGTCGGCGAGCAGGTGCCGTCCCCACAGGTGACGCAGAAACCACAGTCGTCCGGGCAGCTCGCGCAGTCCTCGCCGGCCCCGCAGGTTCCATTGCCGCAGGTCTCGCAGAGACCGCAGTCGCGCGGACAGCTCGAACAGGTCTCGCCGCCGTTGCAGCTCCCGTCGCCGCAGGTGGTGCAGAAGCCGCAATCCGCCGGACAGGTGGAGCAGCTCTCGCGGTCCTCGGAGCAGGTGCCGTCGCCGCAGGTGGCGCAGGCGCCGCAGTCCTCGGCGCAGCTCGCGCAGGTCTCGGCGCCACTGCACATCCCGTCGCCGCAGCCGTCACAGGGTCCGCAGTCTGCCGGGCACGAGTCGCACGCCTCGGTGTCCGGGTCGCAGACCCCGTCGCCACAGTCGCGACAGAAGCCGCAGTCGGACGGGCAGGTCGAGCAGTCCTCGTCGCCGGCGCAGAGGCCGTCGCCGCACTCCAGCGGACACTCGCCGCAGTCCGCCGGACAGGTCGTGCAGTTCTCGCGACCGGCCACGCAGACGCCGTTGCCACAGACCTCGCTGGGCAGGTCCGGAGTCACGATCATGTCGCCGGGAATACCCATGTCGTCCCGGCCATCATCGTCGTCGCCGGTCGAGAGGACCGAGCGACCACAGCCAGCGAGGGCGACCAGCGCCAAGAGCGGAAGGAAGAAGGACGAGAAGCGGCGCATGACGCGCGCAGCCTACATGATCCCACGCTCGGGTTCACATATCCGGGGAACTCCGAAGCCGCGGACGCCCGATCCCGGTGAGCCCCCTCACGACCCCATCGCCCTCGACCTCGGCCGTGAACTTGCCGCGACACTGGCTTCTCCGGTAGCCACAGGTCGCGGCGGGCGCGGCCTCGGAAGGTCGCTTCGTCGACACTTTTGACACCCATGGGGGTGGGAGACGGCCAGGATGCCGTCGGCCTGCTCCTTGCACGGTCAGGTGGTGTAATGCAGGCGAAGAAACCGACCCTCCCTCCCTTCCGGTCGCTCCTCAAGTCCACCGAGGTCGAGGATCCGGTCAACATCTGCGTTCACCGGCCCCTCGCCTACGCATTCGTCTGGAGCATCTTCCGGACCCCCATCACGCCCAACGGCGTGACCCTGATGGCGATCCTGGCCGGCCTCGCCTCGGGCGCGTTCTTCCTGAGCGGGACTCCCACCGCGATGATCGCCGCGGGCGCGCTGCTCTGGACCGCCGCCATCCTCGATGGCGCCGACGGCATCCTCGCCCGGGCCAAGGGCCAGGCCTCCCAGTTCGGCCGCGCGCTCGACGGCGCCGCCGACGTGATCGTGGCGGTGGCCACCGTCTTCCCGGCCTTCGCGCACCTCTACTTCAAGGACCAGAACACCACCCACCTCTGGTTGATGGGCCCGGCCATCGGCCTGACCGCGGTGCACCTCTGGCTCTACGACTTCTACAAGGAGAACTACCTCCGCCGCACCCGGCTCGACCGGGGCGGCGAGGGCGAGGATCCGGAGCAGGTCGCGCGCCTGGTCGAGTCCGCCAAGGCCAAGGGAGCCATCACCCACTTCGCGGTGAAGCACGTCCTCCTGCCCTACGTGCAGACCCAGCAGAAGATCATCCGCCTCCTCGACCCGCTGGCCGTCGTCGGCCGCAACGACGTCGCGCGCAACGAAAAGACCGCGGCGATCTACCGCCGGCACAACCAGGGACCGATGCGGCTCTGGGCCATCGTCTCCCTCGCGCCGCACAGCTACCTGATGGCCATCTGCGCGATGTGCGATCGGCTGGACGTCTACCTCTACCTCCGGCTCTTCGGGATGAACGCGATCTTCCTGGTGGCCGCGCTCTGGCAGCGCCGCGCGACCCGCGCGACCGTCGACGACCTCCGGGACATCGGCGCGCTGCCGCCCGAAGACTCGGCCCCGAGTGAAACTCTTGCCACAGGCGTGTGACCTGAGTTCACACTCGCTGCATGGACGTCAGCGGCGCGTCACCCGCGTGCGGGCCGCGCCCCGGACGCCCAAAGTGAGCTGAGGCTCCGGCTCCGGGAGCCCGTCCATGGGCTCCAGGCGCACCCGCTGCGCCACTCGCGCGAGGATCAGGGTCGCCTCGAGATAGGCGAAGGCCTCGCCGACGCATTTGCGAGCCCCGCCACCGAAGGGGAAGAAGGCGAAGGGGTGCGCGGGGACCTCGGCCCGGGCCCAGCGGTCGGGGTCGAACTGGAGGGGATCGTCCCAGAGCCCCGGGAGCCGATGGGTCACCCAGGGGCTGAGCAACACCAGCTCGCCGGGGCGGACGGTCACCGCGCCGAGCTCGACGGGCTCGTCGGCGATGCGGCCGGTGGTCCAGACCGGCGGGTGCAGGCGCATGGCTTCGTCCAGGACCCGGCGGGTGTAGGTCAAGGCCGGTAGATCGTCGCTGCCGGGCGCTCGGTCGCCGAGCGCGTCCACCTCCGCGACGAGGCGCTCCATGACCTCCGGGTGCCGGGCGAGCTCGCTCGCGCTCCACGTCAGCGCGTTCGCCGTGGTCTCGTGCCCGGCCGAGAGCAGGGTCATGACCTCGTCCCGCACCTGCTGCCGCGGGAGCGGCCGGCCCTCCTCGTCCCGGGCCGCCAGCAGCATCCCCAGGACGTCGTCGCCGTCGACGCCCTTCGCCCGCCGCTCGTCGATGAGCTGGAAGGCGAGGCGATCCAGGGTGGCGACGGCCTTGGCGAATCGGCGACCGCGGCGCGAGGTCCACTCGTCGTCGGCGGGGATGAGCCCGGCCACCACGCTCTCCGTGTGGCGCTGGGCATGATCGAGGGCGCCGCCGAGCTCGGCGGCCATCCAGTCCATGTCGGTCCCGAAGAGGACCTCGCCCACCACCGCCAGCGTGAGCCGCATCATCTCGTCGGCGACGTGGATCTCGGTGCCCCACTGCGCGAGCGCCTGGTCGCAGAGCCGGACCATCGTGTCTCCGAAGGATCGGAGCCGCTGCCGGTGAAAGGCCGGCTGGACCACCCGTCGATGCTTTCGCCAGTGCTCGCCCTCGCTGGTGAGGATCCCGTTCCCGAGGAACCGCGAGAGCGAGCGGTACACCGGTGTCTGCCGATTGAAGCTGCGCATCCGGGCCCGCAGGACGAGCTCGACCAGCTCCGGCGCGAACACCAGATACCCCTCGGTGGCCGCGAGCCGGATGGGGGCCAGCCCCACGGCTTCGTGGTCCCGCGCGAGGCGGTCGAGCAGACCGAGGGGGTCCCGGCGCATCTCGAGGGACTGACCCAAGGCGTCCGCGGTCGGAGGGGCCCGCATGGCGCCGGAGGTTAGCGCTCGCTGCGGCGAAAGCGAAGGGATCGAGCCTGGCCAAGGGAGACCATCGCTCTATGTGCCCCCCATGGCCGAACGCTCCCAGCCGATCGACCGCAAGACGGTGCTGCTCGCGATCCTCGTGGTGATCGTCAGCGCCTTCGCGCTCAAGTACTCGCTGACCGTCACCCTCCCCCTCGCCTTCGGCGTCTTCCTGGTCTGCCTCTTCTGGCCGCTACAGAAGGCGATGGCCAAGGTCCTCCCCCGCGGCGTGGCCGTGGTGACCAACGTGCTGCTCTTCCTGGCGATCACCACCGGCTTCGCCGTGGCGCTGTGGGCGATCGCCAAGACCACCCGCGCCGAGCTCGAGGGTCAGATGGACACCATCGACCACACGATCGCGTCGGTGAAGGAGTGGGCGGCCGGCTATGGCGTCGACCTCGGCGGCGGCGGTGACACGACCGACATGGCGCGCCGCCTGGGCAAGAGCGCCATCGATCTCATCGGCGGCTTCACCCTGACGACGGCGTTCCTGGGCCTCGGGCTCTACGAGACCCGCGACTACGAAGCGAAGCTCGAGAAGCGGACGGCTCGCGAGGGTTGGTCGGGCCGGG
Organism: Myxococcales bacterium UBA1660; assembly: GCA_002320815.1. Classification (GTDB taxonomy): domain Bacteria; phylum Myxococcota_A; class Polyangia; order Polyangiales; family Houyiibacteriaceae; genus UBA1660. The sequence continues at coordinate 81,100 of DCLA01000005.1, read as the reverse complement.
TGGAGAACATCGCCGCCCAGATGCGGCGCTACTTCATGGTGCGCACCGGTATCGGCGCCATCACCGGCGTGGCCTGCGCCCTGGGGAGCCTGGCCATCGGCCTCGACCTCTGGTGGCTCTGGGGCGTCCTGAACTTCCTCCTGAACTACATCCCCACCCTCGGCTCGATCATCGGGGTGGTGCCGCCGGTCCTCTTCGCCCTGGTCCAGGGGGGCGGAGATCCGATGCTCCCCATCCTCGCCTTCTCGGTCGTGGGCGGCGTGCAGCTGGTGATGGGCAACTGGGTCGACCCCCTGGTCCAGGGGAAGTACTTGGCCCTCTCGCCGCTGGTCGTGCTGCTCTCGGTCGTCTTCTGGGGCTGGGTCTGGGGGATCGTCGGGGCCCTGATCGGGGTACCGCTGACCCTTCTCATCGTGCTGTTGACCCGCGAGTTCCAGCCCACCGAGTGGATCGCCGCCTTCCTCGCCGACGGGTCGGCGGGCACCGAGTCGTCGGAGCCCGCCTGACGCTCAGCGCTCGCGGCCGTGGGGCGTGCCCTCGCCGTAGCCGCTGGGCGTCTGCACGCCGACGACCACCCGTTCGCGGAGGCTGTCCAGGTCGCTGGCGCCGACGTAGGTGAACGTGCTGCGGACGCCGCTGATCATGTCGACCACGATGTCCGCCACGCTCTCGAAGCCGTTCCGGAGGTAGATCTTCGAGGTGCTGATGCCCTCGCGGAAGAAGCCCTTGCGAGCGCGGGTGAAGGCGTCGTCCTTCTCGGTCCGGTCGCTGACCGCCCGCGCCGAGGCCATCCCGTAGTTCTCCTTGAAGCGCCGCCCCTCCGGGTCGGTGCGGAGGTCGCCCGGGCTCTCGAAGGTCCCGGCCAGTGCGGTCCCCACCATCACCCGCGACGCGCCGGCCGCCAGATAGAGCGCCACGTCCCGCGGGTGCTTCACGCCGCCGTCCGCCCAGACCTTGGCGCCCCGGGAGTGGGCCTCTCGGGCGCAGGCGAGCACCGAGCTGAAGCTCGGTCGCCCCACCCCGGTCTGCATCCGGGTGGTGCACATCGCGCCCGGTCCGACGTTCACCTTCACGATGTCCGCGCCAGCGTCGAGGAGGGCTCGGGTCCCCCGGGCGGTGCAGACGTTCCCGGCCACGAGCGGCACCGAAGGCCCGACGGCCTTCCGGACCTCGGCGAGCACGTCGAGCATCTTCCGCTGATGGCCGTGCGCGGTGTCCACCACGACGCAGCTCACGCCCATCTCGACGAGGGCGGCGGCCCGCTTGGCGCTCCCGGCGTTGATGCCCACCGCCGCGGCGATCTGGAGCCGCCCTTCGCCGTCGAGGGCCGGTTCGAGGATGGATTGGCGCACCGGGTCGAGCCGCCCGACGATCCCCACCAGGTGGCCCCGCTCGTCCACGACGGGCGCGGATCGGACGCGGTTGGAACGAAGGGTCTCGTACATGGCCCGCGGCTCGTCGCTCGCGGAGAGGGTCACCACGTCCACCGACATCGCGTGGGCGGCAGGGGTGTACTGGTCCCGCTCCAGGAGATCGGCGCCGGTCAGGATCCCCACCGGGCGGTGGTCCTCGAGCACGACGACCATGTCGTGGGCGCGCTTGTGGATGAGCCCCTGCACGTCCCGAAGGGTGGCGTCGGGGCCGACCACCAGGGGCGTGTCGAAGCGCGGATGGGCCGCGTGCACGTGCGCGACGATCCGCTCCACGGTGGCCAGGGACATGTCCTGGGGCAGGACACCCAGACCGCCGAGGCGCGCCATCGTCTCCGCCATCCGCTTCCCGGTGACCGCGTTCATGTTCGCCGCCACGATCGGGTGGCTGCCGCCGGCGAAGTCGTCGGGCGTCAGGTCGACGTCCAGGCGGGAGCCCCCCTCGAAGAGATCGGGGACGATGAAGACGTCTTCGAGGGCGAGCTCGAGCAGCTCGTCCCGTTCCGGGTGCAGGAAGCGCATGGCCCGAGTATCGGGACCCCACCCGGGTGCGCAATCGGAATGGCGTTCCCCCAAAGAAAAACGGCGCGTCCCTCGCGGGCCGCGCCGTTCATCTCACACGATCGGGATCTCAGCTGTCGCCGCCGACCTTGTTCACCGCGAAGTTCACGTTCGCGTAGCCCGCCTGGGCCGCCGAGAACATGACCTTCTTGATGACGCGGAAGTCCACGTCGACGTCGGCCTGCAGGATGATGGCGCCCGGGAAGGGCTCCGCCGGGTGCAGGATGCCCCAGTTGCGCTTCTGAGTCTCGAGGTTCTGGATGAGCCCCTCGATGCGATCCAGCTGCGCGGACTGAGCCAGCGTGTTGGAGTCCGCGACGCGCTCTCCATCGAGAGTGACCACGCGGTCGTCGATGGCGATGACCGGCGAGATCTCCAGCTCGGAGGTGTTCGACGCGTTCGGCATCCGAATCGAGGCCTTCTGGGCGAGAAGCTCACCCGAGGCCGCGAAGTTCATGATGAGGAACACGATGAGCACGATGAGGAAGTCGATGAACGGGACCAGAGGCAGTGCCTGGTCGACGTTCTTGCGACCGCCACCGCCCACCTTCTCCCGCACGAACTTGAGCGGAATGTGGTGGAGTAGAACGGGTCCGGGTACGTGTACGGGCATCGGGTCCTCTTACAGCGTGGCGCCGTCGCTCAGGGTCATCTGGGGGAAGCCTTCGCCCACCACCAGGTCCATGGCCTGAACCACGTCCTGGTAGCGGACCCCGTCCTCCGGCGCGACGATGATGTCCTGCCGGTTGGGCTCCAGGCGCTTGCGCTCCTGCAGCTTGTTCCGGAGCTCTTCGACGTCGTAGTCCTCGCCGTTCTTCGGGATGTTCAGGTTGTCACCCGCCGTGGAGGCGAGCTTGTACCCCGAGTTCTGGACCTGGAGGATGAGCTTGACCCGCTCCTCGGGAGGCGGCTGGTCGTCGCTCGGCGCCTGGCCGGGGGTCTGCTGGTTCGCGGCGATGCGAGCCAGCTGGTTCCACACGGCCGTGGCGAGCAGGAACATGATGCAGCAGAACAGGAGGTCGATGAACGGGATCAGGGGGATCTCCTGATCGACGCTCTTCTTTCCGCCGTGTCCGCCGCCGGTGTCGATACCGCCCATGGCTCAGCTCCTCCTAGCGATCCAGGGGCTCACGCGCCCTGGTTCAGGCCCTGCAGGTTGACCTTGGACCGGTTGTTCACGACGAGGTTCATCACCTGCACGGTGGCGGCGTTGATGTCGTCGAGGAGGCCCTGGGTCTTACCGTTGAGCACGGCCATCGCCATCAGCGCGATGATGGCCGACATCAGACCGAAGGCGGTGCAGTTCATGGCCTCGGAGATACCCTTGGCGAGCATGGTGGCCTTCGAGGCCTGGTCCGCGCCGGCGACGGCGGCGAACGCGCCGATGAGGCCGAGAACGGTGCCGAAGAGGCCCGAGAGCATGGCGAGGTTGGCGAAGAGGCCGAGGAACGGGGTACGCGCCTCGATCTTGGGCAGCTCGCGGAGAGCGGCCTCGTCCATGGCGGCCTGGACCTCGGAATCGGGGCGGTTGACCTTCATCAGGCCGGCCTTGACGATGCGGGCGAGGGGAGCGTTGGCGGCGCTGCAGAGCTTGATGGCCCGACCGATGTCACCGGCCAGGATGCACTTCTGCATGGTGGCGAGGAACACATCCTTGTTGATGCTCGCCTTGTAGAGATAGACGCCACGCTCGATCGCGAACCCGATCGCCAGCACCAGCCAGAAAAGGATGACGTACATCGCCCATCCGCCTTCTTCGAAATGGTGTGCGATTGCGGACATTTCAGACTGCCTCCTCGAAAACCTCGGGCTCGAGGGCACGCACGCTCCATGCGTCGTGGCCTCGGCCGTCGTCGAACCTTACGAAATTCACTCGATATGCTCGGGGGATGCCCCCGGAAACCCAACCAATTTGGGTAGCCCAGGGGCCGAGCGAGGGCGATGATACAGAGTCGCCCCAACAAGTCAACGGTGATCCGCGAGAGGGTCGGTGTGGCCATCCGTGGACCCCGCTGACTCAGCCTCCGACCCCACCCCGTCGGAAAAGTTCCCGACCACCGCCCGGGGTCGGTTCGCTTGTAACGCTGCACCCGATTCCATTGACAACCTCGCGCGCGCTGAGTTAGCGTCGGCGCCGAGGCAGCCCCGAAAAAGCTGTCTTATCTCAATGATTTCAAGGAATTCCGCCCGCTCGAGCCGAACGGCGCGGGGGGGAACGTCTCGGCGCAGGCCGAGCCATCCATAGGAGCCCACTGATGGAAGAAGTCTGGCATGCGTTGATGGAGGGAGCTCCGTTCTCGTTCATCAACATCGGAGTGCTGGCCCTCGCGCTCGCGATCATCGCGGAGCGCTTCGTGTTCATCCTGACCAAGTACCGGGTGAACACCACGGAGTTCATGGGTCAGATCCGGAAGCTCGTTCAGGCGGGCAACATCGACCGTGCGATCAAGCTCTGTGAAGCGGCCCCGCTCCCCCTGCTCCAGGTCTGCAAGGCCGGCCTCACCCAGGTGAACCGGGGCGAGGAAGCCATCATCGCCGCGATGGACGAGCGGATGGCCGAGGAGCTGCCCCGGCTGGAGAAGCGGATCCCCGCCCTCTGGACCCTGGCCAACATCGCCACCCTGATCGGTCTCCTCGGGACGATCCGAGGCCTCATCAAGGCCTTCAAGGCCGTCGGCGTCATCGACGACCCGGGCGAGAAGTCCAAGATCCTCTCGGCCGGTATCGCCGAGGCCATGTGGAACACGTTCCTCGGCCTCCTCATCGCCGTCATCTGCATGACCGCGCACCTGATCCTCCACGGCATGGCGAAGAAGCACAAGACCGAGATGGAGAAGGCCGCGACCAAGCTCGAGAACCTGCTCACGCTTCGACCGAAGAGCTGAGGGCGGTAGCCTTCCATGCCCGAGTTCACTCCACAGCAGCGCGCCTATATCAAGAAGCGCTCGAAGTACGAGGAGCCGGGGGCTGATGAGCTCGACGAAGAGCTGAACATCATCCCCTTCCTCGACATCGTGGTGAACCTCATCATGTTCCTCTTGATGATCACCAGCTCGATCGCTTTCTACGCGCAGGTCGAGGCCTCGTTGCCGACCTACTCGAGCGGTGGCGTCGGACGACGCGCCTCGGACGAGCCCCAGCTGAACCTCAGCGTCTTCGTGACCCCCAACGGGGTCACGGTGACGGGGTCCGGCGGCAAGCTCGCTCCCGGGTGCTCGACCACGTCCACCGGCGACGTGCTCACGGTCCCCAAGCGTAGCGGGAGCTACGATTGGGAGTCGCTGCGCAACTGCGTCGCCACCGTCAAGCAGGAGTTCCCGGACGAGACCCGAGTCACCGTGAGCGCCGACAACCTGGTCGAGTTCCAGGACGTCGTCTCGGCGATGGACGCCGTGCGCCAGAAGGAAGGCGAAGAGCTCTTCCCCGAGGTGCTCATCTCGGCGGGTGTGAGGTAGGACCATGGCCGACCACGACGTAGAACCCGCCTCGATGGCCGCGGTGAAGCGGGAGATCCGCCGCCGCATCGCCAAGCACCCGGAGATCGAGGGCCACGGCCTGAACATCTATCCGATGATGGACATGATGACGATTCTACTCGTCTTCATGGTCATGCAGTTCGCCTCGTCCTCCGCCTCGGCGATCACCCAGAGCGACGAGCTGCGGATCCCGTACTCGACCTCCGAGATCGACATGGGCGAAGCCACGCCGATTCAGATCTCCCGGAACGCCATCGTCGTCGATGGCGAGACGGTCCTGGAGCTCCGCAACGGTCTGGTCGATCCCAGCCAGAAGCAGGGCGGCGGCACGGGCTTCCTCATCACCCCGCTCTTCCGGGAGATGGGCCGGATCCGCGACCTCCAGAAGCTCATCGAGCAGCGGACTCCCTCGCGTCCCTTCAAGGGCGAGGTGCAGATCGTTGCCGACCAGCGGACCCCCTTCCGGACCATGTCCGAGGTCATCTACACGTTGGGTCAGACGGAGTTCAGCAACATCCGCTTCGTCACCAACAAGACCGGCGAGTTGGGCGGCGGACCGCGTTAGCGAGCCCCCACCCCGCGTCGAGAGGCCGCCCACTTCGGTGAGGCGGCCTCTTGCGTTTCAGAGGGGCTCCCAGCGCATGGGGATCGGGTTGCTCGGGCCCGGGAACGCGCCGTACTGGCGACGGTCGACCACCAAGTCCGGGGGTCGGACGAAGCGGCCGCGGCGGGCGATCGCCGCCAGGACGACCAGCATCTCGAAGGTCGCGAAGGACGCGCCCACACAGCGCCGGTAGCCCGCGCCGAAGGGGGCCAGGTCCTCGGGGCCCGGGCGCTCCCCGAGCATCCGATGGGGATCGAAGCGCTCCGGGTCCGGCCAGCGCTCCGGGTCGAGATGCCGAGGTCGTACCAGGGCGTTGACCTGCGTTCCCGCCGGGATGCGGAATCCATCGACCGTGGTCTCCCGCCGGGCCCTCCGCACGATCCCGATCGTGAGGCCGTCGAGGCGTAGGCTCTCCCGGACACAGGCGCCCAGGAGCCCGCGGCGCGGCAAGCGCGCCGGATCGACGAGGCCATCCGCCCCGCAGCAACTGGCGATCTCCATCCGCAGCGCGTCCCAGAGATCGGGGCGCGAGCCCAAGCGGTAGAGGAGCCAGCCCAGGGTCACCGCGGTGGTGTCGTGGCCCGCGAGCAGGAGCGTCGCGACCTCGTCGCGGATCGCGTCATCGGAGAGCGCGCCCTCGGCGACGAGCCGGGAGAGCACGTCGCTCCCGCGGCTCGAGTCGCTCGCGCGACGCCGCGCGATGAGCTCTCGGAGCCGCCGCATCAGGTGCCGGCCCTCGGCGCTGCCGGGGAGGTTCGTGCCGACCGGGCCCAAGAGCCTCGCCATCGGGCCGGGGCTCTCGCCGCCGAGGGCCAGCCCGCGGAGGACGGTCGTGGGGAGCACCAGCGCCGCGAGGTTGCCGGCGACGGAGCGGCCCGCCTGCATGAATCCGCGGCCCGCTCGGTGGAGCGCCGCGTGCTCGGGCCCGGGAGGGAGCCCGAAGACCGTCCGTAGGATGATGTCCAGGGTCAGCGCCTGGCAGCCATCGAGCACCGGGACCGTGGAGTCGGGTTCGAGACGGTCGAGCCACTCGTCGGTGGCGTCGCGCATGGCGACGCCGAAGACCGGGAGCCGCTCGGCGCCCACCAGCCCGACGGTGCGCCGCCGGCCCGCCCGGTGCTCGGCCCCGTCCTTCAGGAGGAGCGAGTGGGGTCCGACGAAGAGGCTGGCCAGGTCGTTGGCGTGCCCGAAGGTCTCGGGGTCGGCTTCTTGGAGCCGTTGGCGGGCGCTCGCGCTCGAGAAGACGGCGATCCACCCCTGCCGCCAGAGGTCGAGGGTCCAGGGGCGCCCGGTGGCCGCCAGCTCGCCCAGGAGCCCATCCATGTCGGACGCCCAGCGGTGGAGCTGTCGCGCCGGGGACTCCGGCCAAGGGGTGGGCAAGCCCGCCCGCAGGATGGCCCGCCGGGACCGACGGACCAGGGGCGCGAGCGGCAGCGGGAACGCGGGAGAGGCCACCCCTGCACCTTACCCCCCCGCGGGGTGCGGGGGCTGGTTCCAAAATGGGCGGCCCACCGGTATGCTGCCGCCCAATGGCGGGGGCCACCGAGACGACGTCAGCCGTCGGGCGCCGGTATCGGATCGATCGACGCATCGGCTCGGGCAGCTACGGGGACGTCTTCGCCGCCCTGGACCTGGAGCGGGGAACGGAGATCGCGCTCAAGCGCCTGCACCGAGCGGACGCTCGCGGTCTCTACCGCTTCAAGAAGGAGTTCCGCTCCCTCGCGCGCTTGAGCCACCCGAACCTCGTCACCCTCTACGAGCTCTTCGTGGAGGAAGACTCCTGGTACCTGGCCATGGAGCTGGTCGAGGGCGAGCCCATCACCTCGAGCCTGCGCCAGGACGCCCGCGTGGTGAGCGCGGTCGCTGGTGGCAGCCTGATGGCCACCCTCCCCTCGGCCTTCGATCCCAGCCCCGACGCCACGCGCTTCGACCCCCGGCCGACCCCCCTGGACCGCTCCGGCGACGCGGCCCTGGCAGGCACGCTCGAGGGTCTCGATTCCGAGCGACCGGTGGAGGCGGTCCCCCACGATCTCGACTGGGCCCGGGTCCGCCGGGTCTTCGCGGGGGTCGCCGAGGCGCTCACCGCCTTGCACGGAGCGGGGATGCTCCATCGGGATCTGAAGCCCCACAACGTGTTGGTCACGCCCCGGAGCCGGCCCGTGGTCCTGGACTTCGGGTTGGTGACGGAGCGCGGGGGCTCTGGAGCTGGCGAGCGCTCCGGTCTGGTCGTCGGGACCCCGAACTACATGGCCCCCGAGCAGGCGACCGGCCGGGCCGCGGGACCGGCGAGCGACCTCTACTCGCTCGGCGTGATGCTCTACGAGGTCCTCGCGGGACGCCTGCCCTACGAGCACGAGAACCTGATGACCCTCCTGTGGAAGAAGGTCCGCGGGGGAGCGCCCGGAGTACGGACTCTCAACCCGCGCATACCGGAGGCCCTGGCCGACCTCTGCGATGCCTTGTTGGCGGTCGACCCCGACCGCCGGCCGGACGCGGCCCACGTCGCCCGCGGGCTGGGCGGCGGCGCCGCGCCGGCGGTCTCCGACTCGATGCTCCCGGCCGCGGCGCTGGTCGGCCGCGACGTCGAGCTCGCCCAGCTCCGGGAGGCCTTTCGGGAGTCGTGCGAACACGCCGAGCCGCGCTTGGTGGTCCTCGAGGGCGACTCCGGCATGGGCAAGAGCGCGGTCGCGACGGCCCTGTTGACCGAAGTGGAGCGTCGAGACGGAGCGATGGCCTTTCCCGGCCGCTGCTACGAACAGGACTTCGTCCCCTACAAGGCGGTGGACGGGCTGGTGGACGAGCTCAGCGGCCACCTCGCGCGCTTCGGGGCCCCGCAGCTCCGCGAGCTCCTGCCCCCGCACGCCGCGGAGCTGGCGCGGCTCTTCCCGGTGTTCGCAGGGGTGGTGCCCAAGGGCGTCGCCGTCGAGCCGCTCCTCGAGGACTCCGTCGCCGCGCGCCGGCGCGGGTTCCGAGCGCTCCGGGAGCTCCTCTTCCGGCTGGGCCGCGATCGGCCCCTGGTCGTCTTCATCGACGACATCCAGTGGGGCGACGTCCAGAGCGCGGACATCCTCCTGGATCTGATGCGGGGGCCGGCGGCCCCCCCGATCACCTGGGTCCTCGCCCTGCGCTCGGACGAGCGGGACTCGCCGCTCCCCCGGACCCTCCTCGAGCGGCTGCTGCACGAGGACACCATCGACTCCCGGCGCATCGTGCTCCGGCCCCTTCCGCCCGCGGCGTGCGCCGACCTGGCCGGACGCATCCTCGCCTCGAACGATGGGGGCCTGGCGGAGCGCATCGCGCGCGAGGCCGGCGGCCACCCGCTCTTCGTGGAGGAGCTCGCGCGGCACGCCCGCGACGCCGGCACGCTCGATCTGCCCCGCACGAGCGAGGGCACCCCGGACAGCGACGACCGCCGCGTCCTCTTGGGCCGGGTCCTCGGCGAACGGCTCCTGCAGCTGCCGGATCCCTCGCGGCGTCTGCTGGAGGTGGTCGCTATCGCGGGGATGCCCATCGCGCCCGGGACGGCGCACCGGGCCGCGGGCCTCGAGCTCCAGGACCGGCGCATCGAGCACCGACTCCTCTCTGCCCGACTGGTCCGCACCCAACACAGCGGCGAGGCCGATCGCCTGGCGCCCTACCACGGCCGCATCCGCGAGGCGATCCTGGCCGCGCTGGAGCCCGCGCGGCGGCGCTCCCTGCACCGCGCGGTCGGGGACGCCCTCGCCGCCGATGGAGCTCCAGCCCGCCTCTTGGTGCCGCACTATGCCGAAGCGGGCGACCTGCGGACCGCCGCGCTCCACGCGCGCCGCGCGGGGGAGGAGGCGAGCCGCGCGCTGGCGTTCCCGGAGGCGGTGTCCCTCTTCGAACGCGCGCTGGGTTGGCTCGAAGCGAGCGGCGGGACCCTCGCGGAACGCACCGAGGTGCGGCGCGCCCTGGCCGAGGCGCTGGTCGCCGTCGGCCGCTGTCGGGACGGCGCGCGCCTCTACGAGTCCCTGGCCCGGGGCCGCTCGAACCCCGTGGAGCGCGCCCGGCTGGAGCTGGCCGCGGCGCAGGCCTACTTCACCACCGGCGCGACCCGCGAGGGGGACGCGGTGCTCCGCTCCCTCAGCGACCTCCTCGGGCTCGGCGCGCCTCGTTCGCGGGTCGCCATGCACGGTGGGCTGGCCGCGCGCGCCACACGCCTCTTCCTCCGCGGGCAGGCGTTCCGGGAGCGGCCGCGGGATGCCATCGCGCCGGCCGAGCGAGACCGCATCCGCGCCTGCTTCAGCCTCGCCCCGAGTCTCACGCTCTCGGACCTCGTGCGGTCGATCCACTTCTATCTCCAGGGGTACGAGCTGGCCCTGCGCGCGGGGGACGCCGAGAGCGTCGCGGTGGCGACGGCCATGCTCGGGAGCTTCTTCGCCAACTTCGGGTGGGACGGCGCCGAGACGATGCTCGACCGCGCGAGCGACCTCGCGCGGCGCCTGGACAGCCCCGAAGCCCTGGGCACCGCGGCCTACGCCCGGGGTCTGCGCGCCTTCATGGACGACGACTGGTCCGCGGCCCTCCTCGAGCTCGAGGACGCCCACCGCCACCTGACCCGGGTGAAGGACGCGGTCGGTCTCCGCCAGGCGGCGCTCTCGCAGATCCCGACCCAGCTCCGGTACCTGGACCGCTTCGTCGAGCTGGAGACCCGCACCGAGCAGATCGCCGCCGAAGCCCGGGAGGTCGGCAACCCCTACACCGCCGCCGCGGCGAAGGTCGACGGGGCGTACGCCGCGTTGGCCCTCGGTCGCCCGACCGAGGCCCGACGGGCGTTGGCCCTGGCGCGCCAGGACACGGTGGGGCCGGGCATGTACGTGGAGTTCGCGTCGCTCACCATCGACACCCTGGTCGAGCTCTACCTCGGCCGGGCCCACGCGGCGCACCGGCGGGTCGAGAGCGCCTGGCCCCGCCTGCGAACCGCGGGGCTGCTCTGGGTCCCGGCGGGCCAGGAGTTCTATGGCGCCCTCCGCGTCGCCGCGCTCTTGGCGACGACCGCCGGCGACGAGGGACGCGGGGCCCGGCGGGCTCGCCGGAAGGCGCGCGCCCTGATCGAGCGGTACCTGGCGAAGCCCCGGAGCGCGTACGGTCGCGCCCGGCGCGCGACCCTGGAAGGCACCCTCGCGCATCAGGAGGGCGACGAGCGCGGCGCGCGGCGGGCCCTCGAGCACGCGGCCGAAGAGCTCGAAGCCGCCGGATTGCCGGTGCGCGCGGCGACCACGCGGCGCCGGCTCCTGGAGCTCGCCGGCGACCACGCCGGCATCCACGCCGTCGATGAGCTGCTAGCGGCCCACGACGTCGCCGACCCCGCGCGCTGGAGCCGCGCCTGGAACCCCGGGCTCGCCGCCCGCTGAACGCCTCGAGGAGAACGCCCTTTGGTCATCGCCGCCCTTCGCCCCCTCCGCCTCCCCAACGACGACCCGGACCCCGATCGCCGGCGCGCCCGGGTCGCCCGCCGCGCCGCCCGCTACGACGTGATGGCCGCCAGCGAGAACCAGCTCGCGCCGGTGATGTCGAGCGGGAAGCTGCCCCTGGTCAGCGAGAAGGTCCGGCTCCCCTGGGTCGCCTCGTTCCTGCCGCGCTACGGGCTCGCTCAGGCCAACCGGGGCGCCAAGAAGGCGCTCTCGCTGCTGCAGAAGGCGGTCTTCCGCTACGACAAGCTGCGTTCCTACGAGCAGCTCTTCCTCGGGCCGGTGCCCGACTTCGTGAAGGACTTCGACTCCGACGTGGACTTCGCCTGGCGGCGCATCGCCGGGCCCAACCCGCTGAGCCTCACCAAGGTGCCCGACCGCGCGCGCCTGGAAGCCCTCTTCTTCGATCCGGCGGCGGTGCTCCCGCGCATCGAGACGCAGCTCGGAGGATCCACCGTCGACGCCGAGATCGCCGCAGGCAAGCTCTTCTTCCTCGACTACCGGATCCTGCAGCGCTCGCTGGTGCCCGCGGCGACAAGGGACACCCGCTGGCGGCGGAAGTATCTGCCGGCGCCGGTCGCGGTCTTCTGGGAGAACCCGGACCCCGCGCGGGGGTGCGATTTGGTGCCCCTGGTGATCCAGGTCGATCAGCACGACGCCGACCCGCCCAATCGGGTCTGGTACCCGACCGATGGCGTCGGCTGGCGCATCGGCAAGCTCTACGTCGAGGTCGCCGACGAGAACTTCCACGTCGCCGTGGGGCACGTCCTGCGCACACACCTGACCATGGACCCCTTCTGCATGGCGACCTACCGGAACCTCGACCGGAGTCACCCGGTGCACGTGCTCCTCGAGCCACACCTGCGCTTCACCCTCGGGACCAACGAGGCGGCCTACAACAACTTCGTCGACCGGACGGACGCCTACTTCACGTTCTACGCCGGCACCTTGGAGGAGCTCCGCAAGACGGTCACCCTCTCCCACGGCGAGAACGACCTCTGGCAGCTCGCGCTGGACGAGGAGGTCGCCGCTCGCGGAGTCGAGACGGGCCCGGCCGAGTACCCCTACCGCGACGACCTGAGCCTCTACCTCGCTCCGATTCGGGACTTCGTGGAGGGCTACCTGAACCTCTTCTACGGCAGCGACGCCGACGTCTTCGCCGACTGGGAGCTGCAGGCCTGGGCCGCGGAGCTCCAGGCGGGTGACCGAGGCCACGTGCGGGGGCTCTTCCGCCCGGGGGAGGCGCTGGACTCCATCGCGACCCTGGCGCGGATCCTGGCCCAGGTGATCTTCATCGCCGGCCCCGGGCACGCGTCGCAGCACTTCTCCCAGATGCAGTACTACCGGTATCCCCCCGCCTTCGCGGCGTCGGCCTATGCGCCGCCTCCGGCGGACGCGAGCGGGGACACGGCAGCGCACTGGCGCGACATGCTCCCGCCCTTCGACGCCGCGAACCTCCGCTTCGCCTACAGCACCTTCGGCGACTTCCGCTTCGACCGCTTCGGGGACTACCGGCGCTATCGCCTCGGTTGGCTTCGCGCCGCCCGCCCGCTGGTCGCGACCTTCCAGGCCTCGCTGCGCGACATCGAGACGACGATGGAGGCGCGGGACCGGGACCGCCATCGCGACTGCTCCTTCTACCGACCGTCCCGGGTCCCCAACAGCATCAACATCTAGGAGCCCGATCATGCCGACCACCGAATGGTCCAACTGGACCGGCAACCGCAGCTGCGTCTGCGACGTCGTCCGCCCCGAGAACCTCGCGGAGCTCCAGGCCGCCGTGGCCAGCGCGGCCACCGGCACTCGCCGGGTCCGGCCCGCGGGGACCGGCTACTCCTGGACCCCGCTGATCCCGGTGCCCGGCGACGGCACCATCGTCGAGACCGCGAAGCTCGACCGGCTCCTCGGGGTCCGCACCGAGGTCCTCGGCGGAGTGGAGCACCACTACGTGAAGGTCGAGGCGGGGATGAAGATGAGCGAGCTCATCGAGATCACCCGGAGCCGCGGGCTGACCCTCCGCTCCCCCACGCTATTCCCCTGGCCGAGCATCGCCGGCGCGCTCTCGACCGGCTCCCACGGGGTCGGCCGCAAGGGCGGATGCTTCGCCGACAGCCTGCACTCCTTGGACATCGTCGACGCGACCGGGTCGCTGCGCAGGGTGACCCGGGGCGACGCCGACTTCCCGGCGGCCATGGTGGCGCTGGGGTCCCTGGGGATGATCTACGCGGCCGAGCTCGAGGTCTCTCCCGAGTTCAACGTCTACGTCGACAAGCGCAACGTGCCGGTGGACCGGACCCTCGCGGAGTTCGACGACCTCATCGAGGCCTACGACTACCTCGAGATGTTCTGGATGCCCGGGGCCGAGACCTTCTACCTGATGCTCATGGACGAGTCGGGCGCGCACGCCGACGAGTGGTCGTTCCGGCGCAAGGCCGAGCAGTGGTTCGACACCACCATCCAGAGCCGCGCCGCCAACGTGTGGGTGCCGTGGATCGCGCAGCACGCGCCGGGGCTCACCCCGGTCCTCACCAAGCTCGCCGGCGGGACCGTCACCGAGGTGGAGAAGGAGATCGTCCCCGCGTCCGACGCCTTCCACTTCCAGAAGGCCTACTCGAAGAACTGGGACATCGCGTACAGCATCCCCGCGACCCACGCGGCCGAAGCCTGGAGCCGGGCCATCGACCTGGTGAACGACTACGCGGAGGCCGGCGCCTACCCGATCAACTACGCGCTCCACGGGCGCTTCGTCGGACCGGGCGAGGGGTGGATCGCGCCCAACCACGATCGCTACAGCCTCTACATCGAGGCCACCACGGCCATCGGCACTCCCGGCTTCCAGGGCTTCTTCGACGAGCTCGAGTCGCGCTGGGCCGGCATCCCCGGTGCCCGGCCGCACTGGGGGAAGCACTTCGGCCGAACCACGGGGCTCGACACCCTCTACCCGCGCATGGCCGACTTCCTCGCGGTGCGGCAGGCCTGGGATCCGGGACGTCACTTCCTGAACCCCTGGCTGGAGCACGACGTCTTCGATCTCTGAGGTCAGCCGCGAGAGCCGTGGGCGGGCAAGCGGACCTCGAGCTTCGCGCCCGGCTCTTCCGGCAGGAACCGGACCCGGCCCCCATGGGCTCCGACCACATGGGCGATGAGCGCGAGGCCGATGCCGTGCCCCGATCCCTGCTTCGCGGTGGTGCCCCGGTAGAAGGGCTCGAACGCGCGGGCGCGGCCTTCGGCGCCGAGGCCTGGGCCCTGGTCGTCCACGCGCAGCACCACGTCCTCGCCCTCCCGCGCGACCCGGACGGTGACCCCGCCGTCCGAGTAGCTCAGGGCGTTCTTCACCGCGTTGGTCACCACGGACCGGAGCACGGTGGCGTCGCCCCGGACCAGACCGTCGGCGCCGAGCTCGACCTGGACGCGGGCCGCCTCCGCAGGGGCGAGGTCGTCGAGGGAGTCCTCCACCAGGACCGCGACGGAGGTCAGCGTCGGCGAGAGGAGCGCGTCCCCGGGGCTCGCCAGGATGAGGAGGCGATCGACGAGCTGGGCGAGCTCGTCGATGCGCCGTATCGACGACGTCAGGGAGGCCACGTCCTCCGGGGCCTCGACGAAGAGCTCCAGCTCGGCCCGCAGCTTCGCGAGCGGGGTGCGTAGCTCGTGGGCGGCGTTGGCGGAGAAGCGGCGGGAGCGCTGCAGCTCCGCGTCGAGGCCGGCGAGGAGGGCGTCGAGAGCAGCGCCGATGCGGTCGACTTCGCGGAGGCCCGTGGGCACCTGGGGCGGCCGCGCCCCCGGATGCACGGCGTCCACCCGGGCCACCGCCGACTCGAGGTCCGCGAGGGGTCGCAGCGCCCAGCGACCCACCAACACCCCCGCGACGATGGCCATGAGGAGGACGGCGACGAGCGCCAGCGCGCCCCCCAACGCCAACGGGGTGCGGTGGGCGAGGGTGAGGCGCTCGGGCTCCCCCACCACGATGCGGCGACCGTCGTCGACCCCGGCGGCGCATCGGAGCCAGCGCTCGTCGGCGTCGCCGCCGAAGTCGCAGGGGGGCTCGTCGGGCAGACTCAGCGCGGCGGCGCCCGCCAGGAGCTCGCCCCGGCGGGAGAAGACCGCGATGGCCAGGTCGCCGTGGGTGAACTCGGCCACCTCCGCCTCGAGCTCGCTCGGGCTCATGGACGGCGAGTGACTCACCTCCCGCGCCACGGCCTCGGCCAGCGCCGTCGCGTCTGCTCGCGCCTCGGCGCGCTCCAGATGGTCGACGAGCGCGATCAGCACCAGGAGGGTCGCCAGGCCGGCCGTGAACGCCGTGCCCGCCGCGGTCCAGCCGACCCGGCGCGCGAGGGAGCTTTCACCGGAGCCCATAGCCCTGGCCGCGCACGGTGTGGATCAAGCCGCGTCCGAGCTTTCGCCGAATGCGCCCCACGAGCACCTCGAGGGACGCCCCGGCGTTGTCGGTCACCTCGCCCCATATCTCGTCCAGCATCCGCTCGCGGGGCACCACTCGACCCTGGGCCCGGGCGAGGAGATCGAGGATGGCCCACTCCCAGGCGGTGAGCTCGACCTCGCTCCCCGCACGCCAGGCGCGCCGGACGCCGAGGTCCAGCTCGACGTCCTCCCAGCGATGCCGCAGGACGGGCGCGACCTCGCCCCGGCGAGCCAGGGCGCGGAGGCGCGCGCGCAGCTCGGCGATGGCGAAGGGCTTGACCAGGTAGTCGTCGGCGCCGGCGTCGAGGCCCGCCACGCGCTGCGCGACGGCGGACTGCGCGGTCAGGAGGAGGATCGGCGCGGTGAGGCCCCCTTCCCGGAGCTCGCGGCAGAGCTCGACGCCCGAGCCATCCGGCAGACCGATGTCCAGGACGATGACATCCGGTCCCGCGATCACCGCCCGGCGCGCCTGCGCCAGGTCATGGGCCACGTCGGTGGCGTGGCCCTCCCGGGCCAGGGAGCGCTCGACGAGCTCGGCGAGCTCGGCGTCGTCGTCGACGATGAGGATGCGCATCGGTTCAGCCCCAGAGCACCGTATCGGAGTCGGTGGCCGGCGGCGAGAGTGGCGCCGTCGGGGGGCGCTCCCGGCTGCGAACCCAAGCGACCAACGCGGGCATGGCGAAGAGGTTGAGGACGGTGGACGACACGAGGCCGCCGAGGATGACCACCGCCATCGGATGCTCGATCTCGTGGCCGGCCTCCGCGCCCCCCAGGGCCAAGGGAACCAGGGCCAACCCCGTCGAGAGCGCGGTCATGAGGATGGGCGCCAGCCGCTCGCTCGCGCCGCGGAGGAGCAGCTCCGGTCCAAAGGGCACCCCCTCGACCTCCTCCAGATGCCGATAGTGCGCGAGGAGCAGAATGCCATTCCGCGCGGCGATGCCCAGGACGGTGACGAAGCCCACCAGGGTGCCCAGGGAGACCACGCCTCCAGCCGCCGCCGTCACCAGGATCCCGCCGATGGCGGCGAGGGGAAGACTGGCCATCACCAGCAGGGTGGTCCGCAGGCTGCGGAAGTCGGCCAGGAGTACGAGGAAGACGCCGAAGAGCGAGAGCACCCCGAGACCGAGCAGCGTTCGGCTGGCTTCCTGGCGGGCTGCGTGCTCGCCGAGGAGCTCGGGGTGATGCCCCGCGGGCAGGGGGTGGGCCCGGAGGTGCTCTTCGATCCGGCGAGCGGCAGCGCCGAGGTCGGCGCCGGGGGCGAGCTCCACGGTGACGTCGAGCTTCCTCGACCCGTCGTGGTGCTCGACGGTGTTGCGCATCGGCGTGACGTCGACGTCGGCCACGTCGCCCAAGCGAACGCTCCGGCCACTGCCGAGGTCCAGGAGGAGCCCGCGGAGGGCGGAGACGTCGTCTCGGACCGCCGCCGGGGACCAGACCGCGACGTCGATGGGTTGCTGGCCGCGCACGATGGTGCCCTGGGTCTCGCCCTGGAGGAGCACCGCCGACGCTTCGCGGACCCGGCCGGGGTCGACGCCGAGCGCGGCGCAGCGGTCGAGCCGGGGGCGGACCCGGAGCTGTGGGACCGTGACCTGAGCCGCGGGCGAGGCGTGCGCGATCCCCGGGAGCGCCTCGAGCTCGTCGCCCAAGCGCGCGCCCTCCCCTCGAAGGACGTCGAGGTCGGGACCGTAGAGGCGGACGACGATGGCCCCCGAGCCGCCGCTCAGCACCTCGCGCATGCGCTCCTGCAGGTAGGTCTGCACGTCGCGGTAGATCCCGGGGTAGCCATCGACCACGTGCTGGATCGCGGCGAGGGTCGCCGGGAGGTCCGCGTCGGGGTCGACGCTCACCCAGAGTTCGGCGAAGTTGGGGCCGACCACCTCGTCGGCGACCTCGGCTCGGCCGATGTGCGCGCCGAAGTTCCGGACGCCGGGGATGGCGAGGAGCTCGTCGCGGACGCGATCGGTGCTGCGAGCCATCGCCTCCAGAGACGTGCCCGGCTTGCCGATCCAGTGCATCAGGAAGTCGTTCTCCGCGAAGTGCGGGAGGAAGGCCTCCTCCAGGCTGACGAAGGCGACGACGGAGGTCACCAGGGCGATGGCCACCCCCGCGAGGACGGCCCGCGGTCGCCGGAGGACCGACGTCAGGGCGCGGCGGTAGCGGGCGCGCATCGCGGGAGCGAACGGCGGCTCGCGCTCGGGGCTCTTTCCGCGGAGCAAGAGCGAGGCGAGCACCGGGGAGAGCGTGAGCGCCACGAACATCGAGGCGATCACCGCGAGGCCGTAGCCCAGGGCGAGGGGCCGGAAGAACTCGCCCGCGACGCCGGGCAGGAAGAGCACCGGGAGGAACACCAGGACCACGATCAGGGTGGCGTGGACCACCGCGCTGCGCACCTCGAGGGACGCGGCGAGGACGACCTGGAGGCGAGCGGTGAGACCGCGGGGCTTCTCCTCGCGGAGCCGTCGGTGGATGTTCTCCACGTCGATGATGGCGTCGTCGACCACCTCGCCGAGGGCGATGATCAGCCCGGCGATCACCATGGTGTCCATGGGGAGGCCGAGGAGGGCCAGGGTCGCCGCCGCGACCAGGAGCGACACCGGGATGGCCACCACGCTGATGACCGCGGTGCGCCAGTCCCAGAGGAAGAGCAGGAGGATGAGCACCACCAGGCCCGTGCCGATGGCCATGGCGTGGCCGAGGTTGCTCAGCGCACGCTCGATGAAGCCCGCCGGTCGGAAGACGGTGGCGTCGGTGCTCACGCCGGGCATGGAGGGCGCGAGCGCAGCCAGCGCCTCGTCGACGCCGCGGGTCACGTCGAGGGTGTTGGCGCCGGGCTGCTTCTCCACGATGAGGAGCAGCCCGCGACCCCCGGTGACCACTGCGTCGCCGATGGGCGCGGGGTGGTCCTCCACCACCTCGGCGACGTCGCCGAGGGTGAGCCCCGCGCCCCCGGCCACCGGGATCCGGGCGAGGTCCTCGGGGGTCTCGACCACCGCGGCGTGGACCACCGGAAGCCGCTGGTTGGGGCCGTCCACGAAGCCCCCGGGCCGCGGCGTGACGGCGCCGCGGGTCGCGGCCCGGATCGCGTCGAGGCCGACGCCCGAGGCGGCCGCTCGCTCCGGATCGACGAGGACCTGGAGTTGGCGGTTGCGTTCACCCCAGATGGCCACGTTGGCGACCCCGGGCACGCTCATCAAACGGGGCCTGAGCACCCACCGCGCCAGGTCGGTGAGCTCCATCTGCGAATGGCTCTCGGACTCCATGGCGATCTTCAAGACCCGCGACGTCGACGAGAGAGGCGAGAGGACCACCGGAGGGCTGGCCACCGCCGGGAGCCGCGCGCGGGCCACCCGCTCCGCGACCAGGGCCCGCGCCTCGAGCAGGTCGGTCCCCCGGGCGAAGATCAGCACGACCGAGGAGAGCCCGAGGACCGACTTCGAGCGGACCTCGACGGTACCCGGGGCGCCGGCCAAGGCGCTCTCCAGCGGGGTGGTGACCAGCGACTCGACCTCTTCGCTGCCGAGTCCAGGCGCCTCGGTCTGAACCTCCACCCGGGGGGGCGCGAACTCGGGGAAGGCGTCGTAGGACGCGCAGCGGGTCAGGACCGCGCCCACGACCACGATCACCAGCCCGAGGCCGAGGACCACGAAGCGTTGCCGGAGACAGAGCTCGACCAACCAGCGCATCAATGTCCCGGCTCGAACTCGGTGCCATAGATCTCGGCGGCCCCGACGGCGACCACCTCGGTCCCCTCGGCCGGCCCCCGCGCCAGGACGGCGAGCTCGCCGTCCCGGCCCACCACGTCGACCCGCGCCCGGTGGTAGACGCCGTCTTCCTCGACGACGTAGACCCAGGCCGACCCCGCGGCATCGTGGAAGACGGCCGAGAAGGGAGCTGCGCGGGTCTCCGTGAGGGAGGTCGACGCCAACGAGACCAGCACCCGTTGGCCGGGGGTGAACGAGCCCTCGGTCAGCGCGTAGTAGCGGTCGACGGTCCCCAGGACCGGATCGGCGCCCAGGGGACCGGCGACGGGACGCGCTTCGGCGGCCGACCCCGCGCCGACCCCGAGGGGCTCCACCGTCGCGGACGCCTCGGAGTCCAGCGTCGCCAGCTCGGCCGAGGGCACCGGCACGCGCACCCAGAGGTCCGCGACCGCCGCGATCTCCACCAGAGGCGCCCCGGCGACGACGCTCTGGCCCGGCACCACGAGCACCCGCGCGATGACGCCGCCTTCCGGCGCAGTGACCCGCATCCGGACGTCCGCGAGGAGCGGCGTGGAGCGGACCGAGCGCGCCCGGGCCCGGGCCGCGTCCACGTCGGCGCGCGCGATGGCTCGAGCGGCCGTCGCCTCCTCGATGGCGCGGCGACTCCCCGCGCGACTCTGGGCGAGGGTCTCGGTCCGCTCCAGCCGAGCCTCGGCCGCGGCCAGGGTGGCCTCGGCGGCTTCGACTTCCCGGGCCGCGCGCGCCCGGGTGTCTCGGTCGACCGGCGCGAGCGGTGTCAGCACGTAGAGGTCCTCGCCGCGTTCCACGGACGCGCCGGGCCGGGGCGCCGTTCGCGCGCGAACCACGCCGGCCACCGGGGCGGTGAGGGTCACGCTTCGCCCCGGCGGAACCACGATCTCGCCCGCCATCCGCCGCCGGGCCGCGCCTCGATGGGCGACCACCGCGCCGGTCGTGACGCCGAGCCGCTCTCGAGCGGCGTCCGTCAGGCGAACCCGCGCCAGCTCGCTCTCGGGGACCGGATGCTCGACCGACGCCGGAGGCTCGTGGGAGACCGGGGGTGGCGCATTGCAGGCGGCCAGCACGAGGGCGATCCCGGAGACGCAGACTCTCATTCGACTTCCTCCCGAGGCGTGACGCCGAGGCGATGACCGATCGCCCGTTCGAGCTCCGCGCGGGCGCGCCGGACGTCGGCGTCCAGCTCGGCCACGCGCAGCTCCGCCGCCGTCTGCCGACCGAGGGCGTCGAGCACCACGAGGTACGAGTCTTCGCCCAGCTCGTAGCGCAGCCGCGCCGCGTCCAGGGCCACCGCCAACGGCGGGAGCACCTCGCGGTGGTAGCGCGTGCGACTCTCCAAGGACTGCAGCAGCGTCGCCCGGGCTCGGATCACCTCCAGGGTGACCTGCTGCCGCGTCGCCTCGACCTGATGGGACGCGCGCTCGATCTCCGCCTCGGCACGACCGATGCCGCCCTGGTTCTGGTTGAAGATGGGCAGCTCCAATACGCCGCCGACGCGCGCACCGACCTGCGACCGATTCCACTGCACGTCGACCTGGCCCATGAGGTTCACCACCCGCGACCGCTCCCAGCCCGCGCGAGCGGCGGCGCTGGCCAACGCCAGCTCGGCCGCGCGGACGTCGGGCCGCCCGGCGCGAGCCAGCTCCAGCAGGGCGGCGAGCGGCGGTGCCGTGTCGGGCAGGGGCCTTCGCGACACGAGGGGGAGCACCCGCTGCGCGTCGGCCCCGAGCAGGGTCAGGAGCCGCGCATGGGCGACCCGGTGATCCCGCCGGGCGACCTCCAGCCGGTCCCGGGCGACCTCGGCCTCCGATCGCACCAGGAGCGCATCGGCGGGACCGATGTCGCCGCCTTCGGCGCGCGCCTCGGCGATCGCGGCCAGGTCGCCCGCCTGCTCCGCGGTCGCCTCGGCCACCTGGACCCGCCGGACCGCGAGGATCGCTTCCGCGTGGGCGACCCGGACGTCCCGCACCAGGTCCAGGCCGCTCTGGACCAGTGAGGCCGCGACACTCTCGAGCATCCGGCTCGCCGCCGCCGTGCGTCGGGGCAGCTGGAAGAGCTCCATGATCGGGCCCACCAGGGACGCCGCCGCGACGATGGTCCCGATGGGCGCCAAGAGGGACACCTTGGGGTTGGTGAGCCGGGTCGCCTCCGCGAGGTCGGCCCGCGCGACACCGAGGCGGGTGAGGTCGGCGGCGAAGGTCGGGCTGGAGGCCAATGCGAAGGCCGCCGCGGCGTCCTCGGTCAGCGGCCGATCCCCGAGCGCCCCTGCTCGGAGGGGCGCCTCCCCACCCACGCCGGTGCGCTCCGTGATCTGGTCGGCGACCCATGCCTGGTCCCGGGTCGGCTGCGCGCAGGCGGCCGCGCCGAGGAGCAGCAGGAGGAGCGGGACGCGACGGGGGGAAGGCAGGAGCGCCATGACCCCTCGAAGCTGAGCGGACGGACCAAACCCAGACCAAACGAGGACGCCGGCCGAGGAACCCTAGCGGTCGCGCTGCCAGCGGATCCGTTCGAGCCACTCGGTGGCCTCGCTGGCCAACGCGGGGTCCTGGCGGGCCTCGGTCCACAGGGCGGCCGAGCGGTCCAGGTCGCCGGCCCCGAACGCCGCGCGCCCCTCGAGGCGGAGGGCCTCGCGCTCCAGCTCGGGGGTCGGCAGGCCCCGACGGCGGGCCTGGGCCAGGGTCGCGTGGGCGAGGTCGTAGCGCGAGGCGTCCACGAGCTGCCGGGCGGCGAGGTAGAGTCCCAAGCCGTCCTCTCGGAGGCCACTGACCAGGTGCCCGAAGTGCACGATGCTCACCGGGCGGACGCCACCGCCGGTGGGCCCGAGGAAGAGGTCGCGCAGGATGCGCTCCTCGCGGCCCCCGGCCTCGATGGCGACCTGCTTCACCTGCAGACTGCGCACGGCGCCTTCGGTCTGGGGCTCGCCCAGGAGCTCCCGGTAGATGGTCAGGGCGTCGGCGCTCTCGCCCCGGAGCCAGAGCGCGTCGGCGATGCCCTCGCGGGCATGGGCCAGCAAGGTGCGGGAGGCGCCCACCAGCTCGTCCAACTCGGCCTGGGCGGCCTCGCGGTCGCCGCTGCGGGCGAGCACGCCGACCAGGACCGCCCGGGTCCCGGCGGAGCCGGCGTCGATGTCCAGGATGTCCCGGCAGGTCGCCCGGGCGCGCACGTCGTCGCCGGCCAGGAGGTCCGCCCCGAGGCGCTGCTTCAGGGCCGCGAGCCGATGGGGGCAGGTGGTCTCGAAGATGCTGGAGCGGTCGAAGTAGACCTCGGCCAGCGCGAGGTCGGCGGCGTCGAGCTCCTGTGCGTCGAGGACCTCGTGCCACTCCGCCTCGAGCGCGTCCAAGGACTTGCCCACCGGCTCGGTGAAGTCGCCGGTGCGGTAGGCCTCGCGCATCGCCTCGGCGCCGTAGGTGTCCAGGTAGAAGCGGGTGAAGGAGCCCGCGGCGGAGTAGGCCACCCGGGCCGATTGGGTCATGAAGCGGAGGCCCAGGAGGTTCCGCAGCGGCGGGAGCAGGTCCATGTCGCGCATGGCCCGGGACCAGCGATGGGGATCCATGCCGTCGCTCTCGCGCCAGTCGACGGCGACGGCGATCCCTTCGATGAGGCCGGCGTCGGGGAACCAGCCGCCGAGCTGTCCGGACACCCGGAACGGGCCCTGGGCCGCGTTGCCGGCCACCACGTGGACCACCTCGTGGGCCAACACGGGGTGCGGCCAGGTGCTGAGCTGAAGGTGGACCTCGTCGCGCCAGGGCTTGGCGATGTAGGTGTTCCCCGCGCCCATCCAGCGCGCCTTCTCCACCGCGTTTCGGTAGAAGAACGCGTGGACCTTGCGGGACTGGGTCACGCCCAGGGCGCGCTCGGCCTGCATCACGCGGAAGTCGCAGTCCCGGACCAGACGCCAGGCCTCGCCCGCGGGCACCTCCCGGGGCGCGTGGACCACGCAGCGCTCGCCCCAGTGGCGCGCGCCGAGGGCTTCGTCGATGGCCGCGACCGTGGAGCGGTGGCCCAGCGTCGGCCCCTGCGCGGCGCCGAGGGCGCCCAGGACCAGGAAGCCCAGGGCCGGAAGCGTGAGGCGCAGGCGGGGCCGCGTGGGCCGGCCTTCCCGGGGCCGGATGGCCAGGACGCCCAGCACCGCCGCGAGCATCCAGCAGAGGGTGAGCCCCCGGAAGGTGAGTAGCTCGAAGGGGAAGCCGCGACCCACGTCGTAGAGGGTGCCGGGGAACCACCCGACCACGTGCGAGTAGACGAAGATGGCCGGCGTGCTCCAGAACTCCCAGAGCCCCCAGAGCACCGCGCCGAGGGGCAGGACGAGCGCGGCGAGGGTCACGAAGCGGCGCACCAGGAGCGCGAGTGCCAGCGAGCCCAGGCTGGTGAGCATCACGCCGAAGGCGGGGCCGAGCACCATGTAGCCGAGGCCTACCCAGGGCTCGCAGGTGCGGACCCGGAGCATGTTCAGGCAGAGCACCAGGACCGGGACCGCCCAGAGCAGGAACCCGCGGGTCGCCGCCTCGAGCAGCAGAGTCCCGGCGCCGACCGCCCGCGCCTCGCGGCGGGCGCGGATCACCGCGCGGGCGGAGAGGACGGCGGCGAGGAAGGGCAAGGCGGCGCCCAGCGCGAGGGCCCCTTCGATGCCGGGGATGCCCGCCAGGCGGTTGAAGACCAGGCCCACCCCCAGGGCGAACGCGAGGCCCAAACCGATCTGGTTGGCGCGGCGACTCGTCACCCGACGCACCAGCGGCACGCCGGGCTGCGCAGACGACGCCGCGACGCCCGCCGGCGAAGGGCCGACGGGCTCGCTCTCGGGCGCGTCGCTCAACTCGCCTGGGCGGTGACCGGCAGCGTCTCGGTGTGCTCGAGCACCAGCGGGACGACCTCGTCGACCTTGGAGACCAGGTGGATCTCCAGGCCCTCGCGGACCTCGTCCGGCACCTCGTCGAGGTCGGCCTCGTTCTGCTTGGGGATCACCACGGTGGTGATCCCGGCGCGGTGCGCGGCGAGGCACTTCTCCTTGATGCCGCCGACCCGCAGCACGTTGCCGCGCAGGGTGATCTCACCGGTGGTCGCCACGTCCGGACGCGCCTTGAGCCGGGTGAGCATCGAGGCGATCGCGGTGAAGATGGTGATGCCCGCCGAGGCGCCGTCCTTGGGCACCGCGCCCGCGGGCAGGTGCACGTGGACGTCGATCTTGGTGAGGAAGTCCTCCGGGAGCCCGAGGTCGGCCGCCCGGGTGCGCACGAAGGTGAACGCCGTCGCCGCCGACTCCTTCATGATGCCGCCCATCTGACCGGTGAGCTGCACCTTGCCGGTGCCCGGCATCCGCCGCGCCTCGACGAAGAGCAGATCGCCGCCCGCCGGCGTCCAGGCCACGCCGGTGGCCAGGCCGGCGGACGCCTTGCGCTCCCGCCCTTCCCGGCGGTAGCGGGAGGCCCCGAGGACCTTCTCCACCATCTGCGGTGTGACCGTCTCGTGGACGTCCTCGCCTTCGGCGAAGCGCACCGCGACCGCGCGGCAGATCGCGGCGACCTGCTGCTCCAGGCGGCGCACGCCGGCCTCGCGGGTGTACTCGTCGACCAGCATGTCGATGCCGTCGTCGGCGAACTCGAGGCGCTCCGGGCTCAGACCGTGATCGGAGAGCTGCCGCGGGACCAGGAAGGACCGCGTGATCTGCTGCTTTTCCTCGCGGGTGTAGCCGGGGAGGTCGATGACCTCCATGCGGTCCAGGAGCGGGCCGGGGATGGTGTCCTTCCGGTTCGCCGTCGCGATGAACATCACGCCGCTGAGGTCGACGGGGACGTCGATGTAGTGGTCCACGAAGGTGTCGTTCTGCTCCGGGTCGAGCACCTCGAGCAGGGCGCTCGCGGGGTCGCCGCGCTGGGTCGAGCCGAGCTTGTCGACCTCGTCCAGGAGCATCACCGGGTTGCGGCTGCCGGCCTTCTTCAGCGCGCTGACGATGCGGCCGGGGAAGGCGCCGACGTAGGTGCGGCGGTGGCCCCGGATCTCGGCCTCGTCGCTGACGCCGCCCAGGGCGACGCGCACGAAGTTCCGACCCGTGGCCCGAGCGATGGAGCGCGCGAGGGAGGTCTTGCCCACGCCGGGGGGTCCCACGAAGCACATCAGCGGGCCGCGCAGATCGTGCCGCAGGCGGCGGACGGCGATGTACTCCAGGATGCGGCGCTTGGGCTTGTCGAGGCCGTGGTGGTCCTCGTCGAGCACCCGGCGGGCTTCGGCGACGTCGAGCCGGTCCGCGGTGGTCTTCGACCAGGGCAGCTCGGTGAGCCACTCCACGTAGTTGCGCGCCACGTGGAACTCGCTGCTGGCGGAGCTCATCTGGCGCATCCGCGAGAGCTGCTTGCGCGCGGCCTTCTCGGCCTCGCTGGGCATGTCGATCATCGCGATGCGCTCACGCAGGTTCTCGACGTCGTCCTCGTCGTCGTCCGGCTCGCCGAGCTCGCGCTTGATGGCCTTCATCTGCTGGCGCAGCAGGTACTCGCGCTGCGAGCGCGACATCTCCTCCTGGACCATCGTCGAGATCTCGCGCTTCACGCGGTAGACCTCGCTCTGACGATCGACCAGGTCGAGCACCGCGCGCAGGCGATCGCGGATCTCGAGGCACTCGAGCACTTCCTGCTTGGCGTCATTGCCGACCGGGAGGTTCGAGGCGACCAGATCGGCCAGCGCGCCGGCTTCCTGGACGTTCTCCAAGATCGCCGCCGCGTCCCGGGGCTGGTTGGGCAGGAGGTCCACCAGGCGGCGGGCCTTGGCGCGGAGGTTCGCCGCCAGGGCGTCGATCTCCTCGTCGGAGCGGGGCAGCTCCCTGATCCGCTCGATCCGCGCCTTCAGGCAGGGGTGGCGAGCGCTCTCCTCCAGGAGCCGCATGCGCGACACGCCCTGGAGGACCACGGAGTAGTTGCCCGAGCTCAGGCGGATGACCTTCAGGATCCGCGCGACCGTGCCCACGTGGTGGATCTGATCGAAGGCGGGATCCTCGGTCTCGGGGCGGATCTGCCCGACCACGCCGATGAGGGGACGATCGGCGCCTTCGCCGACCACCTCCTCGACCAGCCGGACCGATCGGGGACGGCCCACGTTGACGGGCACCACCGAGGCCGGGAAGAGCACGGAGTTCCGCAGGGGGAGGATGGGAAGCTCGGGCCGGGGATCGTTGGGGAAGAGGGAGTCGACCATGCGGACGGGAAGATAGAGAAGCCGCGCCCTGGGAGCAATGACGCTGGATCGACATGTGTCGCTCGTGCTACGGCGAGGCCGCAGCCGACGGGGCGAATCGTCGGTCGGGCGAGCGCGGGAATGTTGACCCGCACACACATGTAGTACAGGTTCCTACCTGTAGGTGATGTTGGGCTTGCGCGAGGGTCGAGGATGAGCATCCTTCCGGCGCTTCGCGGGACCCGACGGCCGACAGCCCCCCGGACCCCTCACGCCGACGCGCAGTAAAGGTATCGACGAATGACGAAGGCGAGCTCCCTGATGGCCCTGGCCCTCCCCCTGCTCCTGACCGGGTGCAACGGCGCGATGGTCGGCAACGTGATCGTCCTCGGCGTCACGTTCGGGATCTTCTTCGGCACGCTCCGGCTGGGCCGGACCGGGACCGACGCGACGCGCTCCGAGGCTCCCGCCTCCTCGACCGCCGGTCGCTCCTGATCGGCCCGCCGCCCGGCGCGAGATGCGATGATGTGCGCAGCATGAGCACGGCGGAGCGATGACCCCGGGCACCAACGTCGAAGACGAGCTGCGGGAGCTCCGGGACTGCACCCTGGCCGAGCTCGAGGGCATCCGTCTCCTGCTCCGGGGAGGCTCGGTCATCGATTGGCATCGGCTGAACTTCGGATCCCGTGAGGAGGTCGATCGCTTCCTGGGGGCCCACGAGATCGACCTGAACGAGCCCGTCGACCGCTCCCGCACGGAGGCGGTGAAGCACTCGGCGATCTCCTACCTCCGCCGGAAGTTCGACTTCCCCATCCCCAAGCCCGTCGCCGCGCTGGACGTGGGCGGGCTGCTCGAGCTGGCCTCGACCAAGGGTCACCGGCAGCTCTGCGCCTGCACGATCCTGAAGGTGATGCACATCATCCATCACCTCGAGGCCCGGGAGCTGCTCTTCATGCTCCCCACCTCCGACGAGGAGGTCTTCCACCTCGTCGAGCAGAAGGTCTACCGGGTGATCGGCAACGCCCTGGCCAAGGGCTTCCCCGTGGTCGAGTTCATCGGCGGCCGGAAGAACAAGGACAGCCTCTACACCAAGCTGCTCTCCAAGCAGGAGGTCAGCGCGGCGCAGATCTACGACAAGCTGCGCTTCCGCATCGTCACCCGGACCGTGGACGACGTGGTCCCGATGTTGAACTACCTCATGCGCGAGGTCTTCCCGTTCAACTACGTGATCCCCTGCGAGTCCACGAACACGCTGGTGCATTTCCGCAGCTACTGCGACTCGCGCCCGGCCCTGCAGAACCACCTGCCCAACCTGCAGCTCAGCCCGGACTTCGAGGACGACGGGCGGGAGCTGGTGGACAACATGTTCACCTCGAAGGCCTACCGGGTGGTGCACTTCGTCGCCGACATGCCCGTCCGCCTGCCCGAGGGGCTGCTCAGCGAAGCGCCCCCCGCGGCCTGGGCCCTGGGCCGGGTGATCTTCGTGCAGACCGAGTTCCAGGTGCTGGACCACGAGACCGACCAGGCCAACGAGATCGGCGACGCCAGCCACTCGGCCTACAAGGACCGGCAGCACCAGGCCGTGATGCAGCGGCTCAAGGTCGGCATCGCCGGCACCCGGATGGATCCGGGCCCCGGCGGCCGCCTCGACGACGACGACTGACGCAGGCGGACAGTCAGAAGGGCAGCATGACGCGCTCGGTGGCCGAGCGGCTCGCCAGGCGGACCTGCACTCCGTCCACCGTGCGGCGCTCGAGCCCCACCCGTGCCACGCGCAGGATGGCGCGCTCGCTCCGCAGCCCTTCGAGCAGCTCCCCGGGGACGTCGAAGCTCCCATCGTCGGCCACCGAGCAGCGCACGGCGGTGCCGCCCGCCTCCGGCGCGACGACCACCTCCACCGCGTCGCCGAGCCCCCCGTTCCAGG
The DNA here is from genome assembly GCA_002320815.1 of Myxococcales bacterium UBA1660. GTDB lineage: Bacteria > Myxococcota_A > Polyangia > Polyangiales > Houyiibacteriaceae > UBA1660. The sequence continues at coordinate 52,359 of DCLA01000005.1, read as the reverse complement.
TCAGCGCCAGGTCGCCGGTGCCCCAGCGAGCGTAGCCCGGCGAGTTCTCGACGGGCGCGCTCAAGGTGGGGATGGCCATCAGCGGGATGTCGCCCTCGAAGGCGCCGAGCACGTCGTTCGGCGACTCGCCCGCCACGCTGACGACGCCGACGCTGGCGGCGGACTCGAGGCGCGCGCACTCGTAGGCCAATGGGCCCGCCACCGCGCTCCCGTCGACGGTGATGCGGTCCACCGAGGACCCGATGCGTAGATCGAGGGTTCCTCCGTCCAGCGGAGCGTAGCCGTCCCGGAGATCGAAGGGCGCGTCCGTCGTCCAGCAGGCGCCCTCACCTCCGGCAGCCCCGCTCGCCGTGGCCTCGCCGACCTGCACCGTCAGCGCGCACTCCGGCTCGCCGACGAGGGGATCGCGCCCCACCCGGTCCGCGACGACCAGCGCCACCTGGTCCCCGGCGCTCCGCGCCAGGGGTGCCACCGTGTCCTCGTCCAGCGCGTCGGGCTCGGCGTCGCCGCAGCCCAGCGCCAGAACCAACATCCCCGCCCATCGTCGCATCGTCAGTTCCCTCGGGTAGGGCGCTCGATCTCCAGCGCCTTCATCTTCTTGTAGAGGTGGCTCCGCTCGACCTCCAGGTCGCCGGCGGTGTTGGTCACGTGACCGTCGTGGTGCTCCAGGGCCCGGACGATGAGGTCCCGCTCGGCGTCCGCCAACATGTCCTTGAGGGGCACCCCGGGGCGGTAGTGGCCGCCGCCCGCGGCCCCGCCGCCCCGAATGGGCAGGAGCGCGCGCGCGTCGCGCTCGGTGATCTCGTCGCCGGGCGTGAGGATCACCAGCCGCTCCACCAGGTTGCGTAGCTCGCGCACGTTGCCGGGGTAGTCGTACCCGCTCAGCAGCCCCAGCGCGCCCTCGCTCAGCGCCTTGCCCCGGCGGTCGTTGGCGGCGCAGACCTGCCGCAGGAAGTGCCCCACCAGGTGCGGCACGTCCTCGATGCGTTCGCGCAGCGGCGGGACCCGGATGGGCAAGACGTTCAGCCGGTCGTAGAGGTCGGCCCGGAAGCGCTTCTCGTCGATCTCCAAGGTTAGATCCTTGTTGGTCGCCGCGACGACCCGCACGTCCACGGGGATCAGCTCGTGGCCGCCCACCCGCTCGAGCTCGCCCTCCTGGAGGACGCGCAGCAGCTTGGCCTGCATGTCCGCGGGCATGTCGCCCACCTCGTCGAGGAAAAGCGTGCCGCCATGGGCCCGCTCGAACTTGCCCCGCCGCTGCTTGGTGGCGCCGGTGAAGGCGCCCGCCTCGTGCCCGAAGAGCTCGCTCTCGATGAGCTCCCGCGGCACCGCGGCGGAGTTGAGCTTCTCGTAGGGCCGCTCGGCGCGCCGGCTCCCCAGGTGGATCGCGCGGGCCACCAGCTCCTTGCCGGTCCCGCGCTCGCCCTGGACCAGCACGTTGGCGTGGGCGTCGGCGGCGAGGGCGATGCGCTCCCGGAGCTCGACCATGACCCGGCTGTCCCCGAGGAGGTCGTCGGTGGCGCCGCTCCGCTCGCGCAGGTCCCGGTTCTCCGCCTCGAGCTGCGCCATGCCCAGCGCGTTGCGCAGGGTGAGCAGGAGCTGCTCGGTGCCCACCGGCTTCTCCAGGAAGGTGAAAGCCCCGAGCTGGGTCGCCTGGACGGCGGTCTCGATGGTGCCGTGGCCGCTCATCATGACCACCGGCACGGCGTTCCCCTGCTCGCGGAGCTGCCGCAGGATGGTCAGCCCATCGGTGTCCGGGAGCTGCACGTCGAGGAGCAGGACGTCGTAGGCCTTCGCGCCCAGGCGTTTGGCGGCGAGCTCGCCATTCCCGGCGACGTCCACGTCGTAGTCCTCCACGCGCAAGGCGCGCGAGAGGGTGGAGAGGATGTTCTTCTCGTCGTCGACGATGAGGACGCTCGCCCGGGCCATGGCCCCCACGCTACACCATCCCGGGGGCCGGGGCGGAGCCGACCGCGAAGGGTCCGAAAGTGCATGGGGCGCGCCGGGCTGAGACCATGCGAGACCATGACACGCTTTCTCGCCCTCCTCTCGCTGCTCGCCGGGTGCAACGGCGTCATCGGCGGCGCCGAGGACTCGCCGCGCGACGCCGGGGTCCCCGCCGACGACGCCTGGGCGCCGCCGGCCGAGTGCGGCGTCGCCGGCGAGGCCATCGTCTACTTCGAGCGGACCTGCGCCGCGAGCGGCGCCTGCCACCAGCCCGGCGGTCGCTTCCCGGACCTGACCCGAGCGGGGCTCCTCGCCCTCCCCGACCTGACCAGCGACGTGGCGCCCGGCGAACCGCTGCTCGTCCCCGGCGATCCGGAGGCGAGCTGGATTTACAAGAAGATGGCCGGGCTCCAGGGCGAAGACGGCGGGGGTCTCATGCCCGCGGGTCGGCGCGGCGACTGGGACGAGCTCCCGGACGACGTCGTCTTCGTCGCCGAGTGGATCCGGGACGGCGCCCCGGCGAGCTGCGACGCGCTCCCGCCGGCGGACCTCGAGGTGGACCCGAACACCTTGGACCGGGAGGCGCTCTTCACCTGCGCCGACCCCACGGCGCCCCGCAGCTCGCCCGCGCGCTACCGGCGGCTCGAGCGCGTGGAGCTCACCCACGCGGTCGGGCGCCGGCAGGACGGGAAGACCTCCTCGGTGATCGAGAACCCGCTGAGCACGCCGGTCCACCTCCCCTACGCCACCTACGCCGAGGGCGTGAGCATCGACCCGGCGACCCTCGCGGTGCTCACCCTGAGCCTCCCCGAGGCGAGCCAGCTCTGGACCGGCGAGGCCCTCTCGGCGGACCTGCTGCAGACCCCCGAGCTCCGCTGCTTCTACGACGACACCGAGCCCTCGAGCGAGTGCATCGACCACTTCGTCCGCACCCTGGTGCGGCACGGCACCCACTTCCGGGCGCCGACGGAGTGGGAGCACCAGCATCTCCGGGCGCTCGTCGAGCGCGCGCTGGCGCGGGAAGCGGGGATCGAGGACCGCCGGTCCACGATCGCCCTGGTCTTCCAGGCGTCGCTCCTCTCGACCGGGGGGATGTTCCGCGCCGAGCTTCCCGAAGCCGGGGACACCCGCATGAGCGGCGAGGCCGTGGGGCGCGCCCTGGCTCGGCTGCTCTCCACGCGCCCCCTCGGAGCCCCGAAGACCTCCGGCTTCGAGGGCCTCGCGGCCGACCCCGACGGCGACCGCGTCGCCGAGGGCTGGTTCGCGGCCATCGGCGACGCCGCCGCGATCCCCGAGGGTGAGGCGGGCTCGATCCACGACCCCGCCGTCCGCGCCGCCTTGGTGCGGCGCTACTTCGGCGGCACCGACCCCAGCCGGGGCTTCTGGGAGAACGACGAGTCGGCCCTCCTCGCGCTCGGCGCGCCGGTGGGACCGGGGCGCATGGGGCAGTTCTGGATCAGCAGCGAGCTGGTGCGCTTCTTCCGCCAGTGGCTCGACTACGAGGAGGCCGACAACATCCTCAAGGACACCCCGGCGGCGACGAGCCGCTACGAGACCGGGTACGACTCGATCACCGGCGCGTACGACGGCCTGCAGGGCGGCGGCAGCCGCGAGGGGCGCCTCACCCACCAGCTCGACGACTGGATCGCCCGGCTGGTGGTGGAGACCCACGCCGACGGCGGGCGCGACTTCTGGGCCGAGCTCATGGCCGGCCGCAACTGGCACGTGCCCGCCTCCGGCGACGCCGTCGACTGCGAGACCGACGCCGACTGCACCGCAGCCTACGCGAGCTGCTCCCGCTTCGACGATTGCCGCAACACGAGCGGCACGGTGCGGCGCGGCTCCACCAACATCGCGCTGGTATTCAGCGTCGAAGAGCAGGTCTTCGGAACCCAGGAGGGCCGCTGGGTCACGGTCCCCGCCGCCGAGCGGCGCGGCGTGCTCACCCACCCCACCTGGCTCGGAGCCCACGGAGGGAACTTCGAGGACGACGCCAGCCTGGTCCACCGCGGCAAGTGGATCCGCGAGCACATCTTCTGCGAGACCGTGCCGCCGCTGACCTTCGTGGAGGTCGAAGCCCAGCTGATCCCCTCGGCGCCGGACCTCTCGGCCCGGGCCCGCGTCCACCAGAGCACCGATCACGCCGAGTGCCGCACCTGCCACTCCCTGATGAACCCGCTGGGAAACATGTTCGAGCTCTTCAACCACGCCGGCTACTTCCGCGAGGACGACCACGGAAGCGCGCCGGACGGCGCGACGGTGCTCACCAACCTCCCCACGGCCGGCGGGGAAGACCTCAACGGCGAGTACGCCGACCCCTTCGCCTTCGCCGAGGCGCTCGCCCGATCCCGCCTCGCTCGGCAGGGGTTCGTGCGCCACGCCTTCCGCTTCTTCATGGGCCGGCCCGAGCGCTTGGACGACGCCTGCACCCTCGCGGAGATGGAGGAGGCCCTGGGCGACCGCGGGTCCTTCGTCGACATGCTCGCCGCGCTCGCGGCCACCGACACCTTCGCGCGCCGCGCATGGGAGACCGAGGAATGAAGACCACCCGACGCCATTGGATGCGCAACGTCGCCGCCGCTGCCGGCGGCATGGTGCTCTTGCCCACGCTCCTCCCGCGCGGCGTGGGCTCGGTCCGCGCGGCGCCGAGCGGGTCCCCTCGCTTCGTGTTCGTCATCGAGGGGAACTGCGTCGAGCCCGTCGCGATGCTCAGCCCCACCGCGCGCGCGACCCTGGACGCCGAGCTGGCCGCGCCCATCGAGGGGGCCCGCAACTGGTACCGGAGCTACCGTCAGGACGACCTGCTGGAGATCGGGACCGCCGACCTCGACCAGGCGAAGTCCCTGGAGGCCCTGGGCCGCGACCTCGCGAGCCGGGCGTCGGTGATCTATGGCCTCTCGAACAAAGCGGGGGGCGGAGGACACACGCCCCATCACGGCACGCTGACCTGCACCCGCACCGTCGGCGGGAGCCCGGGCGGTCAGAGCATCGACGCGCTCCTGGCCGCGAACCTCGCCGACGCCCACGGGACGCCCTTCGACGCGGTGCGGGTGGGCGCGGGCAGCGCGCCGCTCAACGGGGGCACGTGCGCCTACCGCGCCGGTGTCCCCGCCGCGATCCTCCAGCGCCCCGCCACCGCCTACCAGACCTATCTCGGCGCGGTGGCCGGGGATCCCAGCGCCGTCGACCGCGCGGAGATGCTGGCCTTCGCCCGGGAAGACGTGGAGCACGCCCTCGGCGAGAGCCTCGCGGGCGCCACCGAGCGCGAGAAGCTCCGCACCTACCTCACCTCGCTCGAAGAGACCGAGCGGCAGCTCGACGCCCTCGTCTCCTGGGACGCCGATCCCACCCGGCTCCCGGCCGATCCCGCGAGCGACCCGCGCTACACCAGCAGCCGGCACCTCGACGCCCTCGGGGCCCAGTTCTCGGTCGCCAGCTCCGCGCTGCGCTTGGGTCTGACCAACGTGGCCGTCATCACCTCCGCCACGGCCGGCGAGTTCGGCGGAGTGAGCTACCCCTCGCTGGCCCGCCCGGGGGTGCCGACCCGGCGCCACGATCTCCACCACGAGTCCGCGGGCAGCGCCGCCCACCAGGACATGATCCACGAGGTCTCGGGCTCCATCGTCGGCCACCTGGCGCAGCTCGCCCGCGACCTGGCGGCCACGCCCGATGGCGACGGCGCCACCCTCTTGGACAACACGGTCATCCTCTACTTCGGCGACAACGGCGAGACCCACCACTCCAGCGCCAGCGAGTTCCCGGTGCTGGCGCTAGGCGGCGAGCGCCTCGGCTTCAGCCACGGCCGCACGCTGGTCTACCCCCGGCTCGGCGCGCCGGGGCATCGGCGCATGTCGAACCTGTGGCTGAGCCTCCTGAGCGCGGCCGGGTATCCGCAGGACACCTTCGGCGGGGAAGACTTCAGCCGGCTGGTCGGGGGCGAGCTCCCCGCGCTCCGCGGCTGAGGCGAGCGCCTCAGCAGGACGCTGAACGAGCGGCCGGAGTCCGCGCTTCAGCGTCCGGCGGGCTCGTTCTTCAGCTACCTGCCGTCCCGGAGCTCCCGGGCGCTGAGCCCGAGCTGGTTGAAGCGGGTGCGGACCCGGCGCGCGTTCGTGGCCGGGTCCCCCTCGAGCAGCCGCGCGGCCATCGCCTCGAAGTCCCCCTCGGTCTCGGCGAAGAGCCGCTCGAAGAGCTCGCGCTCGAGCTGCCGCGCGACGTCCTTGAGATGCGGCTGGGGCGCGACGCTGCCCACCGCGCGAGGCGGCTCGACCCCGGGGGCGACCCACGAGGTCTCCAGCAGCTCGCGCACGAGGCTGGCCGCGACGTGGAGGCGCGGGCCCATGAGCCCCGCCCTCCCCTGCTCGGCGGCGTCGAGGTCGGCCTCCAGGGTCATCAGGCACGCGGACGCCAGGAAGTACTCCAGCTCCCGCAGGTTCCCGGGCCAGCGATGGGCGCGCATCCGCGTCCAGCTCTCGTCGCTGAAGACGAAGGCCACGCCGGCCCGCGGGGTCTCCTCACGCCCCACCACGAAGCCCGCTCGGGCGACGCCATCGACCCCGACCAGGCGCTGGTAGCTCTCGAGCCGCTCTCGCGGCCGCCCGTCCGCGAAGCGGCGCCGCACCAGGGCTTCGGCGAGCTCGCGGAGATCCCCGACCCGGTCCCGGAGCGGCGGCAGCGCGAAGGCCATCGCCGGGTTCAGGCGCGCGTAGAGGTCGGCGCGGAAGGATCCCTCGCGGACCTTGGCCGCCAGGTCCACGTGGGTCGCCGCCACCAGCCGCACGTCCACGTCCCGGACCCGGGTGTCGCCCAGGCGGGTGACCCGGCCGTTTTGGAGCGCGAGGAGCAACATCCGCTGCGCGTCGGCGGGGAGGTTCCCGATCTCGTCCAGGAAGAGGGTCCCGCCGTGCGCCTGCTCGAAGCGGCCGGGGCGGTCCACGGCGTCGCTGAAGGCGCCTTTCACCGAACCGAAGAGCTCCGAGGCCACCAGGGTGTCCGGCAGCGCCGCCAGGTCCACGCCCACGAAGGGGCCGCGGCGGCGAGCGGAGGTCCCATGGATCACCCGCTCGGCGAGGGCGCTCTTGCCGGTGCCGGTCTCGCCCAGGACCAGCAGCGGCAGCTCGGTGCGGATGCGAGTGATGACCCCGTGCCGCAGGTCGCGCATCGCCTTGCTCGAGCCCCAGACGTAGCCGTCGTCCTCGTCGTGACGACGGCGCCGCGCGACCAGGCGGTTGACCAAGGACGCCAACGCCTGGGCGTCGAAGGCGTCGTCGCCCGCGAGGGTCACGTACTCGTCGGCGAGGAGCGGCGCGGCGTGCTCGAGGCCGATGGCGGTCTCGCTGGTCATGAGGACCACCGGGAGGTCGGGGCGGAGCTTGCGGAGGGCCTCCAGGATGCGCAGCCCCTGCAGGCGCTGGCGATCCTCGAGGGGCTCGGCGGCGTCGCCGAGGAGCCGCTGCTCGGGCAGGTCGAAGCGCACGTCGAGGAGCACCACGTCGACCGAGCGGTCGCGGACGAGGACCTCCCGGGCCTCCGCCCAATCGTGCGCGTGGGTGAGGGTGCAGCCCTCGCGATGGGGACAGGTCCAGCAAGGACCCTCCAACGTACAGCGCGTGGCGTAGCGGAAGTCACGCAGCAGCGCGTGGAGGAGCTCCACGTAGCGGTCGCCGTCATCGACCACCAGAACCCGCGGGTCGTCGCTCACGGCGTCCACTCCCGGAGCATCCGCGCGACCCGGCGCGCTCGGTCCGCGACCTCGGTCAGCGTCTCGGCATCGCCCGCCCGGGCGGGCGACTCCAGCGAGGCCAGCGCGTCGAGCTCCCTGCGGCACGCCGTCAGCACCGGGTCGTCGGCACCGGGGGTGAGCTCCCGGAAGCGCAACCGCATCGAGGGCTCGTCGGCGCGGCCGTAGACGTCGCGGAGGAGCAACGGCGCCAACGCCGGCGGCACCGGGCTCCCCGGCGGGACGTTGGTGGCGACGCGGGCGATGTACTTGCCCACGTCGTGCCGGAGGCGCTCCCGGTCCACGCTCATGACGCCCCCAAGGCCCGGGCGATGGCCCGAGCGTCGAAGCCGGGCACCGCGTGGACGTCCCCGTAGAGCCGCCGCAGGTTCTCCAGGCGGCGGGCGGGGAAGTCGTGGACGAAGACCGCCGGAGCCGCGCATCCGGCTTCGCGGAGGACGCCGAGCACGAGGGTCCCCTGCTGCTCCTTGAGGTGCCGAATGGCCCGGTGGGTGTCCCCGGCGAAGCGCCGCCGCGCCGTGGCGTCCACGTCGCCCACCAGGGTGCCGACCGGGGCCCGCTCGAAGCGCAGATCCACCAGCAGCGCGTCGGGCATCGCCGCCTCCAGCTGGCGCAGCGCCTCCTGCGCCGAATGCGCCGCGCGGACGTCGAAGTGCGCCCCCAGGAAGGCCTCGGCGAACTCCTGGTACTCGTGGCCGTCCTCCAGGACGAGCAGGTCACGGCGGGTCACTGGCGCAGCATAGAGCAGTTCTCAGCTCTCCTCGGCGAAGGTGCGGAAGAAGGCCACCACCACCCGCTTCTCGTAGGGCGCCTCGGCGGGCTCCACGTCGATGGTGCCGCCATAGCGATGGACCGCGGCGGCGACCAAGCCCAGACCGCGGTCGACCCGGCGGTCGAAGAGGATCTCGGGATCGAGGGTCTTCGCGCTCGAGTCGTGGACCCGGATGCGCACCGTCTCCTCGCCGGTGGCCTCGAGCTCCACCACCGCGTCCAGCCGGACGTGTCGGGGCGGCTCGTCCTCGGCGACGGCCAGGATGGCGTTGCGCAGCACGTTCTTCAGGATGAGCACCAGGTCCACTCGAAAGACGTCGAGGGCCACGGCCTCCGCCCCGGCTGGGGGCTCGATGGCGAGGGACGCCAGCTCGACCCGGCCGGCGCTGTGTTCCGACCGGACCTCCTTCGCGATCTCTTCCAGTAGCGAACGGTCCACCTCGGTGCGGATCAAGGCGCCGATCAGCCCCGCGAGCTCCCGGTCCAGCGCCATCAGGGTCCGGTGCGCTTCGGCGAGGGCGCTCAAGGCCGCCGGCTGCCCCGCGCCGATGCCCTCCTCCAGCCGCGCGATGCGGCGGATGGCGCGGCCGGCCCGCCGGAACGAGCGGTCCCGGTGGAGGTCCACCCGGTGCCCCAGCGCGCGCTCGAAGGCCGAGAGGTGCGCCTCCCAGGCGTCGACCAACGGCTGCCCGCCGTAGAGGCGCTTGCGCAGGAAGGCCAGGCGCTCCTCGTCGGGCGCGCCGGCGATGGCGTCGGCGGCGGCGCCGATGCGGTGCTTGAGGAGCTCGTGGCGGAGCGAGCCCACCAGGTAGGCGATGGCCGGATGGAACTCGGGGCTGGCGGCGACCAGCCGCTCCAGCGACACCCCCCGGGTCCGCTGGAAGCGGGCGACGGTCTGGGTGGTCAGGGTGAGCACGCCCCCGAGGAAGACCCCGGCCACGATCAGCAACCAGGGGCTCCGGTCCGGCGCCGTGGGCGCGCGGGGCAGGAGGGTGCGTTGGTCGAAGAGCCCGGCGAGCTGAGGATCGAGCCGGCGCAGCTCGACCCGGGCTTCCTCGGCGCGCTCCCCCTCGGGGAAGGCGGTGAGGAACTTGGTGTAGTACTCCGCGGCCCGGAGCGAGAGGCCCTGGTCGCGGCACGCCCGGGCCAGCGCGAGGTAGAACGACGGGTCCATCGGAGCCAGCGCGATGCCCGCCGCCAGCGCGTGCCGCGCGTCCGGGTCGCCCTCCCGAAGCAGCTCGACGCCCTCGCGATAGTGAGGGTCGGCCTCCGCCAGCCGGCGGTGCGCCTCGCGGCCGATGGAGGTGTCGGTGTCGAGCTCCTTCCACATCGCGTAGGCGCCGACCTCGCCCCGCTCCCACGCCTCTTCGGCGCGCTCCCACTGGGCGCGGGTGTCCACCCCGTGCTCGCCTCCGTCGTCGCAGGCGAGCGCGGCCGCGAGCCCGAGAGCGAGCAACCAGCGCACGACCCCAGTCTACTCGGGGGCGGGCTCCGCGGCGGCCGCTTCCGAGCCCGGTCCGTCCACGGGCTTGCCGACGAAGAAGACGAGGGCCGCCAGCGCGGCCGCGCCGAGGAGGAGCCCGACCCAGGCCGGATAGAGCCCGAAGCCGGTGCCCAACTCGCCGAAGACCAACGCCACGATGCCGACCGAGAGGGCGTAGGGGAGCTGCGTGCGTACGTGGTCGACGTGGTCACAGCTCGACGCCATGGAGCTCATGATGGTGGTGTCGCTGATGGGCGAGCAGTGGTCGCCCCAGACGCTGCCCGCGAGGATCGACGAGATGGCCCCGAGCAGGATGTGCATCTCCCCCGGCGCCAGATGGTCGGCCAGGGGGATCACCAGGGGAAAGAGGATGGCCATGGTCCCCCAGCTGGTTCCGGTGGCGAAGCTCACGGCCGCCGCGATGACGAAGACGGTCGCCGGCAGCAGGCTGGGGAGCAGCCCGTCCCCGATGAGCTGGATGACGTACTCGGCGGTGTGCAGCTCCTTGCAGATGCGGCCCAGGGACCAGGCGAGCACGAGGATGACGCAGGCCAGGAGCATCGATTTCATCCCGTCGACCCAGGCGTCCATGGCCTCGGTGAGCTTCAGCGCGCGGGTGGCCAACGCCAGGACGATGGCCACCGCGCCGCCGGACACGGCGGCCCAGAGCAGGGCCTTGATGGAGCTGGCGCTCCCGAAGACGTTGCGCAGCGTGACCTCGCCGCCCTCCTCCAGCACGGTGGCGCGGCCGTCGAAGTACATCCCGACGAGCGCGACGGCGACGACGGTGACCACGGGCCCGATGGCCAGGAGCGCCCGGGGCGCCGCCGCCTTCTCCAGCTCGCTGGTGTCGAAGTCCGACGCCGGCCGGGCGCCGGGGCGGCTCACGGCGCCGGTGGCCCGGGCGCGCTCCTCGGCTTTGCGCATGGCCCCGAAGTCCCGGCGGCTGAGCACGATGAGCAGGCCGAAGAAGAGCATCAGCCAGGGGTAGAAGCGGTAGGGGAGCGTCTGCAGGAAGGCGAGGTAGGGATCGAGGTCGATGTTCCGCGCCTCGAGCTGCTCGCCGATGTAGCCCACCTCCACGCCGATCCACGACGAGACCAGCGCGATGGAGGAGACCGGCGCCGCGGTGGCGTCGACCAGGAAGGCCAGCTTCTCCCGGCTGATGCGCAACCGGTCCGTGATGGGGCGCATCGAGGAGCCCACCAAGAGCGAGTTGGCGTAGTCGTCGAAGAAGACCAGGAGCCCCAGGAACCAGGTGGCGAGCTGGCCCCGGGGCGCGTCGCTGGCGCGCCGGGTGACGAGCTGGGCGATGCCGCTGGCACCGCCGGCCCGGGTCATCACACCGATCATGCCCCCCAGGGCCAGGCTGAAGATCAGGATGGCCGCGTGGTCCGAATCGGCCGCGGCTTCCACCGCGTAGCGGTCGATGGCCCGCAGCGTCGCCCGGACGGGGTGGTAGACCTCGACGAAGAGCGCGCCCAGCCAGACGCCCGCCCCCAGGGCCAAGAGCACCTGCCGGAGCACCAGGGCCAAGGTGATGGCCAGGAGCGGCGGCAGCAGGCTCAGGAAGCCGAAGTCCGGGGCGGCCTCCTCGGTCGCGGCGGCGGCCTCCTGGGCCCAGGCCAGCGAGGGGGTGGCCGCCAGGGCCAGCGCGACGACGGGGGCCAGGCGAGAGAGCTGCATCGGTCGCTGATAGACCACCTGGCCCGCTTTGGCACGCTTTCGGCGCGGCGCGTCGCGCCTGCTTGTCGCGCAGCGCACGAGGAACCTCACCCCCCAGAGTTTGCGGTCCGCGCTGGAACGTGCCTTGCTCCGTCGCATGCTCATGCCGAGCCCTCGTGCGCTGCGTCCTCTCCTCGCCCTCTCGCTGCTGACCGCCTGCGGAGGCAAGACCGCCCTCGACCCCCAGTCCGATCCGGACGGCGGCGTGGTCGCCCGCGACATGGCCGTGCCCGCGGACATGCTGCCCGACATGCCGCCGACGCCCGCGGAGCTCGAGGTCGACTGCGGTCGCTCGATGCAGTTCACCACCCCGCGGCTCCCGCTGATGGTGACGGCGGAGGTCAGCCTGGGTGAGAGCCCCCTGGCCTCGAGCGGCTGGACCATCCTGGATCGTCCCGGCGCGGCCGACGTCTCCCTGACCCCGAGCAGCGGCCCCACGGCCAGGCTCCAACAGGACATGGAGGGCTTCTACCGCCTCCAGTTCCGGGCGGTGGACACCCGCGGCGGCTCGGCGAGCTGCGAGGTCCTGGTGGAGTCCATCGTCGGCCCGCCCCGGGCCATCTGCCCAGAGGATCCCCTGGTGACCGGGGTCGGCGTACCCCTCGAGGTCGTCGGTGACGGCTTCGACGACATCGCCGTCGCCTCCTACCGCTGGATCGTCAACGGTCCGGCGCCGGCCACGGTAATCCCCGACGACGAGCCGGTGACCTTCTTCACCGCCGACGTGGTCGGCGACTACCTCCTCGAGCTCGCGGTCACCGACGAGGACGGCGCCTCCGACCTCTGCAGCGTCCCGGTCCAGGTGGTGGGCCCGCCGGCCATCGAGTGCCCGATGGCGCTGACCGGCCGGAGCCGGGAGACCCAGACGGTGGCGGTGACCGCCCGCGACACGGTGGCGATCACCGGCGGCGCCTACACTCTGCTCAGCCAGCCGCCGGGGAGCGGCGCTTCGCTCACCCCGACCACCCGCTCGGGCGACACCTTCACGACCACCTTCCTGCCCGACCGCTTCGGCACCTACGTGCTCCGGCTGGTCGTCGAGAACGAAGCCGGGCTCTCCAGCTCCTGCGAGTTCCCGGTGCAGATCGAGGAGACCCCGCCCGACGCCCTCTGCCCGCCCACCATCGAGATGCGGCCCCTGGACACCACGATGCTGGCCGGCGACGCCGCCGACGATGGGACCATCACCCGCTGGCGGTGGCAGCTCGTCGACGCCCCCATGGGTTCGGGCGCGCCGGCGCCGGCGCCGCCGAACGATCAGTTCACCACCTTCACGCCCGACATCGCGGGCGAGTACACCCTGCAGCTCACGGTCCGGGACGACTCCGGGAACGAGGCGAGCTGTACGACCCTGGTGCGCGCCATCAACTCCGAGGGTCTGCGCGTCGAGATGTTCTGGGACAGCAACCGGACGGACATGGACCTCCACCTGCTGAACCCGGAGGGGACCCAGTGGCGCACCCAGCAGAGCTGCTACTACGCCAACTGCCGGCCCCGGAACATGTGGGGCACGGCGAGCGAAGACGACGATCCCCGCTTGGACATCGACGACACCGATGGCTTCGGTCCCGAGAACATCAACATCAGCCGCCCCGTCGATGGCGTCTACCGCGTGGGCGTCGACGCCTACTCCGGCAACGCCGACCAGGTGACCGTGAACATCTACTGCGGCGGCAACACCACGGAGCCCGAGGCGACGTTCACCTCCACCCGAATGGTGGGCAGCAGCGACCAGTTCTGGCGCGTCGCGGACGTGGCCATCACCGGTCTCCGCTGCGCGGTCACGCCGCTCACCGGCGCCGACGGCCGCCTGGACATCCGGAGCGAGCCCAACCGGGTCCCCTTCCCCCGTTGACGTGGGCCCCGCCGAGCGCGGGGTCCCGCGACACCTTCTCGAAACGTGACGCGCCGCGTCAGGCCGGTATACTCTCCCGGTGAGTCCAAGTAGCGGCGCCGAAACCCTCAGCCCCGACTCGCAGGACGACGGCCCCGCGGCCCCGGAGACGCGGGTCCCCGGTCCGCGCGACTCGCACGTCACCGGCAGCGGCGACACCGAGCTGACCGGTCGCATCAGCGTCGGCTTCCCCCTCGGCGGCGGTCGGGTCTCGGACTTCCCCGAGCCCATGACCCGCGCCGAGGACGACGACGACCCCACGCTCCTCGGGCCGCGCCCGGCGACCAGCAGCTCGGAGATGGACGCCGAGCGCTACCGCGGCCGCGGCGTGCTCGGCGAAGGCGGCATGGGCGAGGTGCGCCTCTACCGCGACGTCCACGTCGGCCGCGAGGTGGCCATGAAGGTGCTCCTGCCGGAGTTCGCCGACAACGCCACCAAGCGGACCCGCTTCCTCCGCGAGGCGCGCATCCAGGCCCAGCTGGACCACCCCTGCGTGGTCCCCGTCCACGAGATCGGCGAGACCCGCGGCGGCATCCCCTTCTTCACCATGAAGCGGGTCCGCGGCCACACCCTCTCCAGCATCCTCCGGCGCCGGAGCCGGCACGACGCGCAGACGTTGGAGGAGTTCTCGCTGAAGCGCCTCCTGCACGCCTTCGCGCAGGTCTGCCTCGCCGTGGACTACGCGCATTCCCGGGGCGTGATCCACCGGGACCTGAAGCCGGCGAACATCATGATCGGCGACTTCGGCGAGGTGTACGTGCTCGACTGGGGGATTGCCCGGGTCCTCGGCGCCGCCGACGGCGGTGCACTGGACACCCGGGCCATCGAGGACCTGCAGACCATGAGCGGGACCCTGCTCGGGACGCCCGGCTACCTGGCCCCGGAGCAGATCCGCGGCGAGGACCTCGACGGCCGCGCGGACATCTTCGCGCTGGGCGCCATCCTCTTCGAGATCCTCACCGGCAGCGCCCTCATCGCCGAGGCCGAGGCCCACGTGATGCTCACCGACACGCTGCACGACCTCGACGTGCATCGGCGCTACCGCGACGTCCCCGATGCGCCGGCGGTCCCCCACTTCCTCATGGAGATCGTGGGGCTGGCGACCGCCCCGAACCGCGAGGAGCGCTTCGAGACCGCCCGGGAGCTCCACTCGGGCGTGCAGAGCTTCCTCGACGGCGACCAGTGGGACGAGGGCCGCCGCGCCGCCGCCGCCCGCCACGCCGCCGCCGCCGAGCGCGCCCGGCTCCGAGCCCGCGAGGGCGCCGCCGACGCCTCGGGGACCTACGCCGAGGCGATGCACCGGGCCGGGATGGCCGTGGCCCTCGACCCGGACTCGGAGCAGGCCCGACGGACCCTGGTCGAGCTCATCGCCCGGCCGCCGGCGAAGCTCCCGCCCGAGGCCCGGCTCACCCTCGACGCTCGCCGGGACGCCTTCCGCCGCGTGGGCATGAAGCTGCTCGCCCTGGGCCGCTTCGCGTGGCTCCTCTGCGCGCCCCTCTGGGTCTGGGTCGGCTTCCAGGACATCGTCCTGGGAGCGCTGATCGCCGCCACGGCCATGACCGCCGGGGTCGTCCACTCCTGGGCCGCGATGCAGCGACCGATCCCCATGTCCCTGGTGCGCTTCACCGCGGTGGTGCAGCTCCTGAGCATCATCCCGGTGGGCTTCGTCTTGGGGCCCTACTTCCTCCTCCCGGTCATCGTCGTGGCGTCGGTGCCCGCGCTGGTCCTCAACGTCGACGCCGTCGGCCGGCGGATGGTGGTGGCCGCCTCGGTGGTCGCCATCGCCGCACCGGCGGTGCTGGAGTGGCTCGGCCTCTTCCCCGCGAGCTACACGGTCGTCGACGGCGCCGTGCACATCGGCTCGCCGGTCTTCGCCTTCGACGAGGTCAGCCTGCGCGTCTTCCTGCTGCTGAGCTGCATCCTCGCGACCATCGTCAGCGTGCGGATGGTCGGCGGGATCCACGATCGGCTCACCCGCGCCGACGACGAACTCTACCGGCAGCGGTGGCTGCTCCAGCAGCTCCTCCCGCCCGACGAGCGCAACGGGCGCGGTCTCGACAGCGAGGGCTGAGCGCGGCGCGCTACTCGAGGACGCTCGCCGCGGCCTCGGCGTCGAAGCGGGTCGACTCGACCAACGTACGGAGGGCCTCGTCGGCCACCGAGATGGGATCGCGCCAGACCTCCGACCGGGTCGGGTGAACCAGGAGCAGGCCCTCCTGCTGGAGCTCGCGATCCCGCGCCTGCTGCTCGCGCTTCTCCTGGGGACCCTCGTCGCCGCGGTCGAGCAGGATGGCCAGCGCGCGCTCCCGGACGACCTCTCGGAGCGCCTCCCCGGCGTAGGCGCGGTGCCGATAGGTCACCAGGAAGTCGATGTGCGAGCGCGCCCGCTCGGCGCCGCAGAGGATGGTCAGGTCCGGCTCGAGGGGCTCCCGCCCCGGCACGAAGGCGAGGTCCCGGGGGTGCCACGAAGAGCCGTCGCGGGCCTCCACCCGGAGCGCGCCGATGGGCGTGTGCCGCGCGCCGGTGACCACCAGCGCGGGCAAGAGCGTGCGCGCCACCGGGCCATCCAGGAGACTCATGGCGTGGTTGAGCTTCGCCGCCTCCGCCGAGGCGTGCTGGGTGACCAGGTCCCAGGCGGCGGCGACCGCCCGGGGATCCGCCGGCTCTTCGCCTTCGCGGGCCCAGCGCCACTCCTCGAGGGCCGGGCTGGGGTCGGCGTCGAGGGCTCGCTCGAACTGCTCGACCCAGCCGCGCGGCTTCCGCTTCACGCGCCGGTCTCCCGGCGCACCCGCGCGAGGAGGAGCCGCAGCGACGGGTAGCCGAGGAGCAAGGTCTGCCAGGCCCACTTCCCCGCCTTGGGAAGGCCGTGTTTGCGGGCCACCCGGTAGGCGTAGGCCGCCTCGCCCGCGTGCAGCCCCAGCGCGACCACGGCGATCCCCTGCAGGACCCGCCGGGGCATCATGGGGCCGACGTGCCGACGCCAGAACGCGTAGGCCTCCGGCACGAACGCGAGGGCCAGGAGCAAGCCCATGCCTCCGCCGATGGCGATCCACCAACCCAGCGCCGGGCGCTCCACGTCGTCGGCCATGCGAGTCCTCTCTTCATCGGCGAGCTGCGCCACCCAGTCCGCGCAGCGGCGGTGTCCCTCGGCCGGCGGCACCTCGGGTCGCCAGCCGAAGTCCCGGGCCGCGCCCCCGATGGAGAAGAAGTGATCGTGTCGGAGCTTGTCGAGCTCCATCGTCGTCAGCGGCGGCCGGGGTCCGCCCAGCGAATGGAGCAGCTCGCCGAGCTGAGTCACCGGCTCCACCAGCGCCGCCGGGACCGTCCGGGTCGGGAACGGGATCCCCAGGGCGTCCAGGGTCGGCCGGAAGAAGTGGAAGTAGTTCTGCGGCTCCCCGTCGTTGATGAAGTAGGCCCGCCCGCGGTTCTTCGCGTCGGCCTCGGTGAGGGCTTCGGCGGCCATCCGGTGCGCGGCCACCAGGTCGTCGATGTAGACGTTGTCGGCCAGCGCGCGGCCGCCATCGATGAGCGCGACCACCCGGCCCTGGAGGGCCTCGCGCACGATGCGCGGGAAGTGCTGCGGCTCCCCGGGACCATAGATCCCGCCCGGTCGGAGCGCGCACGTGGCGAGCACGTCGCCGTCGGCGGCGAGGACCAAGCGCTCGGCCTCGGCCTTGGTCTCGGTGTAGAGGTCGATACCCGCGAGATCGGCGTAGGGCGCGCTCTCGTCGCCGCCAGCGTAGGGTCGGTCGACCACCACGTTGACCGAGCTGGTGTAGACCACCCGCGCGACCCCGGTGGCGCGCGCGGCGTCGAGCACGTTGCGGGTCCCGCCGACGTTGATGGCGCGGACGTCTGCCCGCACCGCCTCGCTGGCGATGCGCAGCGGTTGGATCACCGAGGCCGCGTGGAAGACGGTGTCGACGCCAGCGCAGGCCTGGTGCACCGCCGTGGCGTCGCGGATGTCGCCGACCCGGGCCTCGACGCCAGCCGGAAGCCCGATGGGCCGGACGCGGTCGAAGACGCGCACCGGGATCCCGAGCTCGGCGAGGTGGGTGGCGAGCATGCGGCCCAAGTAGCCCGCGCCACCGGTCACCAGGCAGGTCCCCAGCGCGGCGGTTCGAGGATCGAGGGCGGAGGCGGTTGCGGGAGAAGCCACGACGCGCGAGCGTAGGCGCGGCCGCCCGTCACCGCAACGGAGGCCGGCCAGCATGCACATCGAGTCCCTCACCATCCATCCCATCAAGAGCTGCGCGCCGCTGAACGTCGACGAGGTCTCGATCGACGCCCGGGGCCTGGTGGACGACCGCCGCTGGATGGTGGTCGACGAGCACGGCGACTTCGTCACCCAGCGGGAGGCGCCGACGATGGCTCGCGTCCTCGTCCGCCCCGCGGGCACCGGTTGGCGAGTGAGCGCGGGCGAGACCACGTGCGTCGTCGAGGCGCCCGACGCCGAGGCGCGGCTCGACGTGACCGTCTGGGGCGACCGAGTGCGCGCCCGGGTCCACGCGGAGGGGAGCCGGTTCTTCTCCGACGCCCTCGGCCGCGCCGTACGTCTCGTCCATTTCGGACCGGAGGCCGAGCGGGCCGCCGGCAGCCGCGCTCCCGGCGCGAAGGTCGGCTTCGCCGACGGCTACCCGGTGCTGGTCACCACCACGGCGAGCCTCGCCGACCTCAACGGGAGGCTCGCGCAGCCGGTCCCCATGAGTCGCTTCCGCCCGAACGTGGTCGTGGCCGGCGCCGCCCCCTTCGCCGAGGACGACTGGGACCGCTTTCGGTTCGGCGAGATCGCCGCCCGCATGGTCAAGCGCTGCGAGCGCTGCTCCATCGTCACCGTGGACGACGGGGTGAAGACCAAGGAGCCGCTGGCGACCCTGAGCACCTATCGGCGCTCCGGCGGCGCCGGGGTCTTCTTCGGGGTGAACGTGGTCGCCGAGCCCGGGCGGCTTCGGGTGGGCGACCCGGTGGTCCTTCAGGACTCGTAGAGCAGGCGCCGCAGCTCGGCGTGGAGCTGGTCCGGCTCGAGGGGCTTGGCCAGGAACGAAGAGACGCCGAGGGAGTGGAGCAGCGCCCAGTCCCGGGCCGACCCCTTGCCGGTCATCACCAGGAGCTTGGGGGGCGCCGCCTCCGCGCGGAGGTTGGTGGCCAGCTGCAGGCCGTCGACCCCGGGCATGTGCAGGTCGAGGATGACCGCGTCGAAGGTCTCGCGGGCGCAGGCCTCCATGGCCGACTCGCCACCGTCGGCTTCGACGATGTGGATCTCCTCGAAGGCGTCCTCGACGTAGGCCCGGGCGAGCGCCCGGAAGTGGGGGTCGTCGTCGACGATCAGCACCCGCCGGAACGAGGGCCGGCGCATCCCCGCCATGGCCGCCGCCACGGTCTCCGCGAGGTCGGCCGCCTTGGCCGGTCGGTCGGCCGGATCCTTCGCCAGGCAGGCGTCGACCACCTGGGCGAGCGAGTCCGGGACCTCGTGGCGCCGCGAGCGGATGAGCGGCGCCGCCTTGTGGACGTGCTGGACCAGCACCCGGGCGCGATCCGGCGCCTCGAAGGGCCGCTCCCCGGCCAGGATCTCGTGGGCCAGCGCGCCGAAGGCGTAGAGGTCCGCCCGCTGCCGGACCGAGACCTCGTGGGGCCCGGGGCTCTGAAGCTCCGGCGCCATGTAGTGCGCCGTCCCGCCGGAGAGGAACGCCAGCCCGAAGTCGGCCACGCGCGCCTTCTGGTCCTGCCCGATGAGCACGTTCGTGGGCTGCAGGTCCCCGTGCGCGAGGCCGGCCTCGTGGACCGCCTGGAGCCCCTCGGCGATCTGGGCCAGGAGCGGCAGGGACTCGGCCAGACTCAACGCCTCGGTGTGAGCCCGGATCCGTCGCTCCATGGTCTCGCCGGGCACGAACTCCATGACCAGGTAGGGGCGCTGATGCGCCTCGCCGAGGTCGAAGACCTGGACCACGGAGGGGTGCCGCACCCGGGCCATCGCGCGGGCTTCGACCCGCAGTCGGCCGCGAATCTCCGGGGTCATGCGGGCGCCCGCGTCGCCGCCGAGGAACTTCACCGCGACCGGCCGCGCCAGATGTTCGTCTTCGGCCAGGAGCACCCGGCCCTGACCGCCGGCGCCCAGCTCCCGCACGAAGCGCAGCCCCGGCCCCAGGTACGACCCGGGGCTCAGCGGCTCCTCGGTCTCCGGGACCGATTCCGTGCTCTGCCGACCTTTGCTCATTCGACCACCTGGAAGCCTACCAGACGATCGCCCGTCCCGGCGGCTACGGTTGGCGCCCCGCGGCGAAGCTGCCAAGCTCGGCCGCCATGGTCTCCGAGATCTTCGACAGCAGCCGCTGGGACGTGGTGCCCGGCTTCTCCGACCTCCAGGACATCACCTACCACCGCGCCAAAGAGCACGGGACGGTCCGCATCGCCTTCGACCGGCCGGAGGTCCGCAACGCCTTTCGGCCGAACACGGTCGACGAACTCTACCGGACCCTGGAGCACGCCCGGACCACCAGCGACGTCGGCTGCGTGATCCTGACCGGCAACGGCCCCTCCCCCAAGGACGGCGGCTGGGCCTTCTGCGCTGGCGGCGATCAGCGCATCCGGGGCCGGGACGGCTACCAGTACGCGGAGGGCGAGACCCAGGAGTCCGTCGACCCCGGCAAGCTCGGCCGGCTGCACATCCTCGAGGTCCAGCGGCTGATCCGCTTCATGCCCAAGGTCGTCCTCTGCGTGGTCCCGGGCTGGGCCGTAGGCGGCGGTCACAGCCTCCACGTGGTGTGTGACATGACCCTCGCCAGCCGCGAGCACGCCGTCTTCAAGCAGACCGACGCCGACGTGGCCAGCTTCGACGGCGGCTACGGCAGCGCCTACCTGGCGCGGATGGTCGGCCAGAAGCGCGCTCGGGAGATCTTCTTCCTGGGCCGCGACTACTCCGCCGAAGAAGCCGCGATGATGGGCATGGTCAACGGCGTGGTCGACCACGCGCGGCTCGAGGACGTCGCCCTCGACTGGGCCAAGACGATCACCGCCAAGAGCCCCACCGCCATCCGGATGCTGAAGCTGGCCTTCAACATGGTCGACGACGGCATGGTCGGACAGCAACTCTTCGCCGGCGAGGCCACCCGCCTGGCCTATGGCACCGACGAAGCGGTGGAGGGCCGGGACGCCTTCCTGGAGAAGCGCTCCTTCGAGTTCCGCAAGTTCCCTTGGCACTACTGAGGGGTGGGCTCGACCGCGGTCTCCTCGGGCGCGTCCTGCCCGAGGAGCACCGCCACCCACCGCAGGTCCCGGGTGTGCTCCAGCCAGGACTTGAGGAAGACCGTCAGCGGCGGAGAGAGCAGCGCGCCCACCGGTCCCAGGATCCATCCCCAGACCAGCATCCCCACGAAGACCACCAAGGGGCTCAGCCCCAGGGTGCGCCCCATGATGCGCGGCTCGAGGATGGACCCGATGACCGTGTTCACCACCAGGTACCCGCCGCCCACGAGCGCCGCGGTCCCCGGTCCGTGGAGGAGGAGGGCGATGGCGATGGGGGGCAGCGCCGCGATGATGCTGCCGACGTTGGGGATGAAGTTGAGCAAGAACGCGGTGACCCCCCAGAGCACCGCCAGGTCCACGTCGAGGGCGGCGCAGATGGCGAAGGCCAGCACGCCGGTGGCGGCGCTGGTGGCGAACTTCACCCGCAGGAACCCGCGGACGTCCGAGGCCGCGAGCTGCAGCGCCGCCAGGTCCTCCCGGTCCAGGAGGAGCGCTCGGACCTTCGCCGACCACTCGCCCAGCTCGGCGAGCATGAAGGCCACCAGGAAGAGGAGCAGGAAGAGCTGGGACACCAGGGCCAGGAGCCGCTGGATCAGGTTGGTCAACGTGGCGACCACGCTGTCCGGACTCAGGGCCGAGCGCAGCGACCCGGGGTCCAGATCCACCCCGTAGAGTTCGCCCATCCCGGAGAGCGCCTCGGCCAGCTCCCAGAGCCGCTGGGTGTAGCGGTCCTGTTGGTCCCCGATGTGGAGCATCGCGTCGCCCAGGACCAGCCCGATTCCCAGCAGGAAGAGCCCGTCCACCAACAGGCCCAGCCCCACCGCCACGAACCCCGGGACCCGGTGAGCCGTCAGCCAGCGGACGAGCGGCGCGGTGATCGACGCCACGAACGCCGCGAAGAGCAGCGGCACCAGCAGGCTCCGCGCCAGCACCAACCCCGCGGCGATGATGATCAGCGACGCCAGGGTGAGCAGCACCCGGCTCCCGTCCTTCACCACCATGTCGCCGCCGATGGTACGTGGAGCCTCGCCGGAAAGCGAGACGGCGCCGGCTCCCCCCATGGATTGCGCTTGAACCGATCCGCGCCCCCTGCGTAGGGTTCCCCATGGCCACAGCCAATCCGGCCGGGACCGCCTCGGGGGGCGGTGCCCCGGCCCCTTCGAGCTCGTCGTCCCAAGACGGCGGGGGTGTGTTCCGATGGGTGCGCAAGGTGGACGACGCGATCTTTGCCGTCGAACAGACCATCGTGGCCACCTTCCTCTCCTCCATCGTCCTGATGGTCTTCCTGGACTTCGTCGACCGGCGGCTGACCGCGCCGGACAGTCGGGTGGGCATCCTCCTGGCGCGCCTCCTCGGCATCACCGACGAGGGCACGGTCTCGATGATGGAGCACACGGTGGCGCCCATCGTCAGCGTGGTGGCCGGGCTGGTCGTCCTCTTCTTCGGGGTGGCCAGCGCCCGGAGCCCGCGCGGCGAAGATGCCCGGATCGACGGCAAGAGCGCCCTCTACACCCTGGGTCTCGCCGCGCTCATCGCCGGCCTCGGGTACCTGATGAGCTGGCACGCCATGGGCGTCGACGAGTTCGGGTTCGAGCGCCGGATGCGCGTCTTCCCCAGCAAGTACTTCTACATCCTGCTCTACTCGCTCCTGGCCGTGCCCTGGGCGGTGAGCCTGGTGCGCACGAAGCCGGAGGGATGGGTGACCCGGCTCGTCGGCCTGGTCGTCGCCGGCGTCGCCCTGGCGGCCTTCGCGCTCCGCTACTTCCCCAACGAGTACTCCTGGTCCAAGGAGATCTCGCTGATCATGCTCCTCTGGGTCGGCTTCCTGGGCGCGTCCATCTGCGCCCACGAGGGCAAGCACATCCGCATGGAGGCCGCGAGCCGGGTCGTCCCGGAGAACCTCGCCAAGTACGTGACCGCCCTCGGCTTCCTGGTCGCCGCGTTCTTCTGCGGGGTGATGGCCTACCTCGGCTGGGACTACCTGGGCACCGCCATCGAGCTCGGCGGAGTCTACGAGCAGTCGGGCGTCCCCGACTACTTCGCCACCCTGGCCATCCCCATCGCCTTCGGCCTCACGGTGTTGCGCTTCCTCGCCGCGGCCGGAAGCGCGCTGATGGGCGGCTCGTACGGAGCGGCGGTCGACGACGACCTGGCCGCAGCCCAGGCCGCGCGGACGGCGCCCGGCGCCAACGAGGTCGCCGACGAGTCGAGCCCCGACGACCGGGACGCGGCCGCCGGCCCCGGATCCGACGACGAGGAGGCCGCCCGATGAGTACCGCCGCCGCCACCTCGGTCGCGCCCGCGCCGAAGCCCAAGGGCAACCTGCCCATCTTCCTGGTCCTGGTGCTCCTCGCGCTCGGCCTCCCCTTCCTCGGCAAGGGCGGGATCATCGCCGGCGTGGTCATCGGCTGCGCCGTCCTCGGCGTGCCCCTCTTCGGCATCATCGGCCTGCTCACCCTGGCCGCCTTCGTGGTCTACCTCGGAGCCGACCAGCCCAACGAGTTCCCCCTGATCGAGCGCAGCCGGGGACTCGGGGACCAGGTGACCCTCCTCGCGGTCCCGCTCTTCATCATGAGCGGCGCGGTCATGGGCCGCGGCGAGATCAGCTCGCGGCTCATCGACTTCGCCCGGGCCTGCATCGGGTGGATCCCCGGCGGCCTGGCGATGAGCGCCGTCTTCGCCTGCGTCTTCTTCGCCGCCATCAGCGGCTCGAGCCCGGCCACGGTGGTGGCCATCGGCGCGATGATGGCGCCCACGCTGGTGAAGGCCGGCTATGGCGAGCGCTTCACCCACGGCCTGCTCACCAGCGCCGGCTCCCTGGGCATCCTGATCCCTCCGTCGATCCCGATGATCCTCTACCCCATCGTCAACCAGACGGCGGTGATCCAGGTGGAGACCCTCTTCGCGTCCGGCTTCGGTCCCGGTGGCGTCATGGCCGTCATCTTCGCCGCCTCCTGCTACGCCATCGGCGTCCGGAAGAACCGGCAGGAGGGCAAGCCCCTCGGCCCCGACCTCTACCGCGGTCTCCTGGCGCTGCTCTTCCCGGTGGTCTTCTACCCCTTCCTCGACGGCGGCCTCGGGATGCTCGAGGTGGGCGTGAAGCTCGCCGTCTACCTGGTGGTGATCGAGAAGACGACCGACTTCTCGTTCCGACAGGTGCTGCGGAGCGCCGGTCGCGGCTTCTGGGCGCTCGTCTTCCCGGTGGCCATCCTGGGCGGGATCTACGGCGGCATCTACATCGCCGTGGAGGCCGCGGCGTTCAGCGTGGTCTACGCGGTGCTGGTGGAGGTCTTCATCCACCGGGCCCTGACCATGCGCGACGTCCTCGGCGTCTTCCGGGAGACCGGCGTCTTCTTGGGATCGCTCCTGGTGATCATGGTCGCCGCCCTCTCCTTCGAGGAGTTCCTCGAGGCCCGCGACGTGCCCCACATGTTGGTGCAGTGGATCGAGGGGATGAACCTCGAGCCCTGGCAGTTCCTCCTGCTGGTCAACGGCGTCCTGCTCCTGGTGGGCATGGCCATGGACATCCTCAGCGCGATGTTCGTCTTCGTGCCGCTGCTGGCGCCCATCGCCAACGCGCTGGGCATCGACCCCATCCACTTCGGGATCATCTTCATCGTCAACCTGGAGATCGGTTACCTCACGCCGCCCGTCGGCCTGAACCTCTTCGTGGCCAGTACGCTCTTCGAGCGACCGCTGGGCCACATGATCAAGTCGGTGGCCCCCTTCATCCTCCTGATGCTGGGCGGTCTGGCGATGGTCACCTATTGGCCCGACCTCAGCGTCGGCCTCGGCCGTCACATCATGGGCGACGACGAGGCGCCGGTGGTGGAGGTGCCCGCCACCGGCGGCGCCCTGGAGGAGCTCCCGGACGAGACCGAAGAGACGGGCGCCGAGGACGACGTCCCCGACGGCGTGCAGTCCCTCGAGGAGATGATGCGCGAGCTCGAGATGGGCGAAGAGGGCGGCGACCTCGACGACGACGCCGGTGACCTCGACGGCGAAGAGACCGACGCCGAGGACGACGGCCGGGTGCTCTCCCTGGAGGAGATGATGGAAGCGGCCGGGGTCGAGTGACCCCCATTTTGGGAAGGCGCAGAACCTGATATCGTCCGGCCGTGGGGTCCGAGCACGAATTCGGTGACGAGAAGACGGCGGCCACGCTGCCGCCCTTCGTCGAGGTCGAGATGGTCTACCAGACCGGCAACGCCGGGATGGTCAACGCCGCGCGGTGGCAGACCTTCGAGGTCTGGACCCGCAACCGCATCTACTGCTGCGACTGGACCATGAAGTGTGTCCAGGTGATCGACCGCCTCTCGGACAAGGCCGTGGATCACGAGCTCCTGGGCGCGCGCCTGGCCGGCGGTCAGTCCCAGCACGACGACGCCCTGGAGATCACCTACCCGGTGCCCCGCCCCGGGAACGAGGCGGTCTTCGAGCGGCCGGAGCGCAAGGGGTACATCACCACCTCGACGGTCCTCCGCGTCGTCCTGCGGGTCCGGGTCCTCACCGTGCCCCACGACCTGGGCAAGCAGACCTGGGACGAGGTCACGAGCACCAAGAAGCCGTGATCCGTGGGGCGGGCGCCGCGCCCGTTCGACAATCACACCAACCTGCTAGGCTCCGCGCTCCATGGCGTACACGGTCTTCGCGCGGAAGTATCGACCCCAGACCTTCGAGGAGCTGGTCGGGCAAGAGCACGTCGCTCGCACCCTGGGCAACGCGATCACCCAGGACCGCGTGGCCCACGCCTTCCTCTTCACCGGCGTCCGGGGCGTCGGCAAGACGACCACCGCCCGGCTCCTCGCCAAGGCGCTCAACTGCGAGAAGGGCCCCACCCCCACGCCCTGCAACGAGTGCGACGCCTGCCGGGACATCGCCGCCGGCGTGGACATGGACGTCCAGGAGATCGACGGAGCCTCGAACAACTCCGTGGAGGACGTGCGGCGGCTCCAGGAGTCGCTCCCCTTCCGGCCCGCGCGAGACCGCTTCAAGGTCGTCATCGTCGACGAGGTCCACATGCTCTCCACGGGCGCGTTCAACGCGTTCCTGAAGACGCTGGAGGAGCCGCCGCCCCACGTGAAGTTCATCTTCGCGACGACCGAGAGTCACAAAGTCCCGGTCACCATCCGCTCGCGCTGCCAGCGCTATGACTTCCGGCTGATCCCCCAGGGCGAGATCGCGGGCGCGCTCCGGGGCGTGCTCGAAGCGGAGCAGGTGAAGGCCGACGACGCCGCGGTCGCCATCGTCGCCCGCGAGGCGGCCGGCTCGATGCGCGACGCGCTCACCCTGCTGGACCAGCTCGTGGCCTTCGGCGGCGACGAGCTCGTCGGCGACCAGGTCGCCACCCAGCTCGGCATCGCCGCCCGCGCGAGCCTCCACGAGCTCCTCTCCGCCGTCCTCGAGGGTCGCGCGGAGGCGGTGGTCCGCAAGGTCGCCGAGGTGATGGGCCGGGGCACCGACCCCACCCACTTCGTCCGGCAGCTCGTCGAGCTCCTGCGGGACCTGGTGGTGCTGCGGGTCGTGGGCACCGACACCGACCTGGTCGACGTGGTCCAAGAGGAGCGCGACCAGGCCGCCGCCATCGTGGCCAGCCAGGACCCCCTCGAGCTCCAGCGCGCCTTCTCGGCCGTGGCCAAGCTGGTCGACGAGGTCGCCAAGGCGAGCTCGCCCTGGCTGGTCCTGGAGATGGGCCTCGTGCGCGTCGCCACCCGACCGCCGCTCCGACAGGTCGGCGAGCTCCTCGCGCGCCTCGAAGCCCTCGAGTCGGGCGGTGGCGGCCCCAGCGGCGGCCCGGCGCCATCCCGCGGCCGGGGTGGCCCCGGTGGACGCCGCGGCGGACCGCCACCCGGTCGCTCCGCCGCCCCCGCCCGCGGCGAGGGCGGGCCCCGAGCCTCCGCGTCGCCGAGCAGCGCCGGCGCCGTCGCCGCACCGAGCGGTCCGGTGGGGGCCACGCCGCCCGAGGCGCCTCGACGAGAGCCCCCCGCGGAGCGGCAGGAGCCGCCCCGAGCCGCCGCGCCGCGCGCCGAGCCCCCGCGCAGCCGCGAAGCCCGGGCCGAGGCCGGCCGCCCTCGCGAGGCCGGGCCCCGCTCCGAACCCGGTCGGCGGGAGGCCGGCGGCTCCGCGCCCGGTGTTCGCGACGCCGGCGCGCCTCCCGACTCGGGCAGCCGCTTCCGCGCCCCCGAGAGCCGCGCTCCCGAGAGCCGCGGGTCCGAGCCGCGCCGCCCGGAGCCGCGCCGCCCCGAGCCGCGCTCGGTGTCGGAGCCGCCGCGAGCTCCCCAGCGCCCGGAGGGTCGGGGCGCCCCGCGCTCCGCGCCCGGCCGGGAGCGCGGGGCGCCCCCCGACGACTTCGACGGCCCCTCCCCCGACGAGGATTTCGCCAGCGGGGGTCGCTTCGACGACGACGACGACGACGGCTTCTCCGGAGGTCCGCCCGAACCCCGACGGCCGTCGCCCCGCGCCCCGGAGGCCGCACCCCGGCGGCCGGCCCCCACGGGGTTCCGCTCCGCGACCCCCTCGCGCCCGGCCCCTTCGCACGCGGCCCCCTCGCGCCCGGCCGAGCCGACGCCCCCGCCGCCCTCCGCCTCCGCCTCCGATCCCGCTCCGATGGCGCCGCCCGCGGCGGGCAGCCCCGGCCCGGCCAAGGCCACGCCCGCGGAGCCTCGATTGCGCCGCGCCGCGCTCCAGGAGTGGGAGGCGCTCGTGGACATGCTCCGCGAAGGCAAGCCCGCCCTCGCTGCGGTGCTGGAGCACGGGGTCCCCCGGGTGGTCTCCAACGAGAAGATCGTGATCTCCTTCCAGGAGGGGAGCTTCTACGGCCGCCAGGCCAACGCCCGGGCCGCGCGCGAGGCCATCCTCGAAGCCGCCGCCAGTCGGCTCGGCGCCCGACCCGAGCTCGAGGTCCGCTTCGACGCCGGCTCGGTGGCCGAGCAGGAGCGCACCGTGGCCGCGGTGGAGGTGGCGCGCCGCAAGGGCCGCCAGGAGCAGCGACGGCGCGAGGTGCTCAGCCACCCGGCCGTCAAAGACGCCATGGAGGTCTTTCCGGCCTCCAGCGGTCGTGTCCAGGTGCGGCTCGGCGAAGAATGAACCATGCTGCGGCTCCCCGCGCGCGCCCCGCGTTGGAGCGCCGTCGGGATCTGCACAGAACACGGAAAAGGTGAACGGATCGTGAAGTTTCGTGGAGGAATGGCCGAGCTCATGCGGCAGGCGAGCCGCATGCAGCGCAAGATCGAGCGTCGTCGCGAAGAGCTCAAAGAAGAGAGCTTCGAGGCGGCCGCCGGCAACGAGATGGTCAAGGTGACCGTAGACGGCGCCGGTGATCTGGTCCGCGTGGAGATCGCCGATGGCGCCATCGAGAGCGAAGGCCTGGAGATGGTCCTCGACCTCGTCGTGGCCGCGTCCAACGCCGCGCTCAAGAACGCGCGGGATCACGTGGACGCCGAGCTGGAGAAGGTCACCGGCGGCCTGAAGATCCCCGGCATCGGCTGAGGTTCGGCGTGAGCGTGTTCGGCAGTCGCGCTCCCGACGACCCGATCGGCGAGCTGGTCGCGCTCCTGGCGCGCTTGCCCTCGGTGGGCGAGCGCACCGCGACGCGGCTGGCTTTCCACGTCCTCGGCGGCGATCCGGAGTACGCGCGCGCGCTCGGCGATGCCCTCATGGGCATCCACGAGCGGGTGCGCCGCTGCGTCCGCTGCGGGAACTATGGCGCCGAGGACATCTGCCGCATCTGCGCCGACCCCCGCCGCGACGAGCGCACCCTCTGCGTGGTGGCCCGGGTCCCCGACCTGGTGGCCATCGAGAAGAGCGGCACCTTCCGCGGCCGCTACCACGTCCTCCACAAGCTCCTCGCGCCCCTGGATGGCGTGGGCCCGGAGGACCTCCCGCTCGACGCGCTGGTGAGTCGGGCCGCCCCCGTCGAGGTGGAAGAGGTCATCGTGGCCACTCCGCTCAGCGTGGAGGGCGAAGCGACCGCGCTCTACGTCGCCGAGGTCCTCGGCCAGGCCGGGGTCCGGGTCACGCGCATCGCCAGCGGCGTGCCCCATGGCGGCGAGCTCGAGTTCACCGACCAGGTGACCCTCGGCCGCGCCCTCGACGGCCGCAAGGACATCTGAGGGCCGCTCGCCCTCTGGCGAGCTTGGACCCATGTGGTAGTGCTGTGACCGGCATGGACTTCGACATCGTGGTGTGTGGCGCCGGCATGGCCGGCTCGACCCTCTGCCGGCAGCTCCGGCGCGAGCTCCCCGACGCTTCGATCGCCTGCATCGACCCCATCGCGCGGCCGCTCCCCGATGCCTGCCACAAGGTGGGCGAGTCGACCGTGGAGCTGGCCACCCACTACCTGGCCCAGGTACTGGACCTGGAGAGCTACCTCCGAGAAGACCATATCCTGAAGAACGGGCTGCGCTTCTTCCCCGGCGGCGGCGCCACCCACTCCCTGGCCGAGCGCACCGAGATCGGACCGCCCCAGCTCCCCATCGTGCCCAGCTTCCAGCTCGACCGGGGCCGTCTGGAGAACGACCTGCGGGCGATGAACGAGGCCGACGGAGTGCAGCTCTTCGAAGGCGCCAAGGTCACCGCCGTCGACCTCGCGCCCGGCGACGCCCCGCACACGATCGCCCTGAGCGGGCCGGAGGGCGCCAAGCGCACCCTGCGGGCCCGCTGGTTCGTGGATGCCACCGGTCGCCGACAGCTCCTGGCGCGGAAGCTCGGCCTGCGCCGCTCCACCGACCACCTCGCCCGGGCGGCCTGGTTCCGCGTCGGCGAGCGGGTCGACGTCGCCGAGCTGGTCCCCCCGAGCGACACCGCCTGGCACGAGCGCGACCGAACCCACATTCGCTGGCAGTCCACGGTCCACTTCATGGGCGAGGGCTACTGGGCGTGGCTCATCCCTCTGTCGAGCGGCTTCACCAGCGTGGGGATCGTCGTCGACGGAGACATCCACCCCTTCGAAGCCATCCACACCGAAGCCCAGGCCCGGGCGTTCCTCGCCGAGCACGAGCCGGAGGTGGCCGCGCGTCTCGCGGAGCCCCCCGCCCGGGACTTCCGCTGCTACCGCGAGTACAGCTACGGCGCCGAGCGGGTCTTCTCGCCCGACCGGTGGGCGCTGGTGGGCGAGGCGGGGACCTTCGTGGACCCCTTCTACAGCCCGGGCTCGGACTACATCGCGCTGGCGAACACCTACGCCACGCGACTCATCCGCGAGGACCTCACCACCGGTGACGCAACGAACGCGGACCGATTCAGCGAGTGGTACCTCCGGCTCTTCGACGAGTCGGTGGTCACCTTCCGCCACATGATGGGCGCCTTCGGGAACCCGGCGGTGATGACCGCCAAGATCTACTGGGACAACCTCCAATACTGGTCCTTCCTCTGCCAGCTCTTCTTCCAGCGGGCCCAGGAGCTCCCCCTGGACCATCAGCAGGAGGTCCTGGACGAAGGCATCGAGTTCACGCGCTCGCACCGGCGGGCCCAGGCGCTCTTCCGCGCGTGGCACGACCTCGGCGGGGTCACCCTCGGCGAGGCACGCAACGTCTACCTGCCGCCGATCCCCTCGATCCTGGCGAACGCCTACCTCGACTTGCAGAAGCGCGTCGAGCCCGCGGAGCTCCTTCCGCTCCTCCGCACGAAGCGGGCGCTGACCGAAGAGGTCCTCGGCGAACTCGTCCTCCGGGTGCTCCGGGAGCTCCCCGAAGAAGCCGGCCGGACCCTGGCCCGGGACCTCGAGCTCGCCACCTGGGAGCTGCCCATCGAGAGCCGCCGCCTGACCCTGGACGACCTCTCGCCCCGGGATCGCCGCCGGGCGCTCTCGTCGGTGGCCAAGGACGTGGAGCGCTGCCTCGGCAAGCCCACGCCGCGCGACGACGTGGCCTCCTGGGAGGCCCACTACCGGGCCTGCCTGGACCGCGACGTCACCGACGTCGCCCTCTGAGCGCCGCGCTCGACCCTCTAGATGGCGACCCGGCCGAGGGGCTGCACGGTGACCTCGGGCGCGAGCTCCTGGTAGCTCAGCACCGTCACGTCCGGCAGCTCGACCTCCACCAAGCGGCGGACGAAGCGCCGCACGTCGGCCTGGGTGAGCACGATGGCCGGGCCGTCCTCGGGCCGACACTCCAGCTTGAAGGCCTCCAAGATGTCCCGCGCCACGGCGGGGGGGAGCGCCAGGTAGCTCCCCGACGCGGTGCGCTGGATGGCGTCGCGCACGGCCTCCTCGATGGCCGGGTCGAGGAGCACCACCGGGAGCACCCCATCGATGGCGTGCTGGTGGGTGATCTGCTGACGCAGCGAAGCGCGCACGAGCTCGGTGAGACTGACCGGATCCCGCTCGTTGGGCGCGTAGGTGGCGAGGGCCTCCAAGATCTCCCGCAGGGGCCGCACGCTGACTCCCTCCTCCACCAGCCGGCGGAGCACGTCGGTGAGGAGGGCGATGGCCACCGGCTTGGGGACCACGTTGCGCACCAGCGCCGGGTAGGCCCGCTCGAGCTGGTCCAGCATCGACTGCGCTTCCTGGATGCCGACGAGCTGGCCCGCCCGCCGTCGGACCACCGCGCCCAGGTGGTGGGCGACCAACGCCGCGGGACCGAGCGCGGGGATCCCGCCCGCCTCGAGCAACTCGATGCTCTCCAGCGGCACCCAGGTCGCCGGCGCGCCGGTGGCCGGGTCGGTGGTCCCCTCCCCGTCCACGCCCAACCCGGCCACCACCCCGGGCGCGTCCAGGGCGAGCGCCATCGTCGGCCGGACCACGCCGCTGGCCAGGGGGACCTCCTGCATCGCGATGACGTAGCGCTCGGGCTCGAGGTGCGCGGTCGCCCGCGCGCGCACGCCGGGGAGCGCGACGCCGAGATCCAAGAAGAGCCGGTCCCGAAGCAACGGGACCTCCTCTTCCAGGAGGGGTCCGCTGCCGCCCTCGCCGGCGACGACCTCGGCCAGGCCGGAGCCGACCTCGACCGAGACGGGCACCATCAGCGGCACCATGGCCTGCCGCGCCTTGGTCTCCCGAGCCGCCTCCTCCTTGGCGACCACCGCCGTGACCTCCTCGGGCGCGACCGCGCGGGTCAGGTGGCGCGCCGTGACGAAGAAGGCGATGGCCAGGACCAGGAAGGGCAACGCCGGCAGGCCGGGCACCGCGGCCAGGACCAGGAGGAAGACCGCGGCGATGGTCAGGGCCCGGGGGTCCCCGAAGACCTGGGCCGCCACGTCGCCGCCGAGGGTGGAGCCCTCCTGCTCCGACGCGACCCGCGTGACCACCAGGCCCGCGGCGGTGCTGATGAGCAGCGCCGGGATCTGCGAGACCAGACCGTCGCCGATGGTGAGCAGACCGTAGGTCGCCAGGGCGTCGCCGGCGCTCATGCCCCGCTGCGCCACGCCGATGGCCAGCCCGCCGAGCACGTTGACCACGGTGATGACGATGCCGGCGATGGCGTCGCCCTTCACGAACTTCATCGCGCCGTCCATGGCGCCGTAGAACTGGCTCTCGCGCTGGAGGTTGGAGCGACGGCGACGCGCCTCGTCCTGAGAGATGGCGCCCGAGCGGAGCTCGGCGTCGATGCTCATCTGCTTGCCGGGCATCGCGTCCAAGGTGAAACGCGCGCCGACCTCGGCGACCCGCTCCGAGCCCTTCGCGATGACCAGGAACTGGATCAGCGTGAGGATCAAGAAGACCACCGCGCCGACCACGTAGTTGCCCTGGACCACGAAGTTCCCGAACGCCTGGATCACGTCGCCGGCGTCGGCCTGCAGGAGGATCAGGCGGGTCGAGGAGACGTTGAGCGCCAGCCGGTAGAGGGTGGTCACCAGCAGGATGGTCGGGAACGCCGTGAACTCCAGGCCCCCCGAGATGTACATCGCCACCAGGAGCATCAGGACCGCCACCGAGATGTTCCCGGCGATGAGCACGTCCAGGAGCCCGGTGGGCAGCGGGACGATCATCATCCCGACGACCAGGAGGATCACCGTGGCCAGCACCACGTCCGCCATGCGGCGCGCCGTGCTCGGTTGCGCTCGGGCCGTCGTCCCCATGCCGGTTCGTACCCCAGGTGGGTGCGCGCCGTCCACGGCGGAGATCCCGCCGGTACCGTGACCGAGATGGCCGAGGGACCGTGAACGGGTCTTCACGGCTGCCGACGAGATCGGGCTCGCTCGCCCGCCTGTCGAGGCGGCCGAGCCCTGTTTTTCGCAGTTTTTCCCGACGACGGGCGCCTTTCGAGTCCTGGCACCCTTCCTGCTTATGGATCAGGCACGAATCGAACGGCGAACTCGCCCGTCCCATTCGCTCGAGGAAATCCATGACCAACCGCGCCGCCCTCCTGCTGCTCCCCTCGCTCGCCCTGGTGCTCCCCGCGCTGGCCGAAGCCCAATGCCCGGATGGAGCCACCTTCTGTGCCGAGATCGAGGTCGAAGGCTCCGTGTCCTTCGGTCGCCCGCCCCCTCCCCCGCCCCCCGTCGAGGTGGAGGTCGAGGTCCAGGCCCCGCCGCCCCCCGTGGCGCAGGTCCAGGTGCGGCACCGCCGTCGTCGCGGCCGCGTCGTCGTCGTGCGCCCGGCCCCGCAGGCGCCGCCGCCCAACCAGGTCGTAGTGGTCCAGGCCGAGCCCCCGCCCCCGCCCCCGCAGCAGACGACCGTCACCGTCCAGACCCAGCGCCCGGTGGCCGTGCGCCGGCAGCAGCGCTGGAATCGCAAGGTCGGCCTGACCGGGCGCTTCGGCGGGATGTTCACCGACCGGGTCGCCATGGGTGGCTTCCAGCTCGGCGCCCGCTTCCGTCCCTCGCGCATCTTCGGCGTGGAGCTCGGCATCGGCGCGTACGGCGGTGAGGACTACGACGGCAACGCTCGCCGCGAGCACCCGCTGACCTTCGACTTCATGTTCTTCTTCCCCCGCGCCAGCCGGTTCCAGGTCTACACCCTGGTCGGCGGTGGCTTCTCCTTCGCCCGAGTCGACACCGACGGCCGGTGGGACGACGACTGGGACGACGGGAGCTACGACGAGCGCTACGCCTACATCGGCGGCCAGCTCGGCCTGGGCTTCGAGTGGCGCATCTCGCCGGTCTTCGCGCTGAGCGCCGACGTCCGGGGCTTCCTCCGCACCCGCATCGACGGCGACCGGGACACCAACCCCGAGTTCGTCGCCCGGGACGGCCGGACCACGAACACCTCGGCCGGCGCCCTGGGCACCCTGGGCATGCACTTCTACTTCTGAACCGCTCTCCTCGAGCGAAGCGAGCCCGGTGGGAAACACCGGGCTCGCTTCGTTCCGTCGCCGCGCCGCTCAGCCGAAGAGCTTCTTGAAGAAGCTCTGCTCGCGGGCGTCGTCCTCTTCCTCGCCCGCGGGCTCTGCGGGCTCTGCGGGCTCCTCGCCCGAAGCCTCCGCGTCCCGCGCGGCGGCCGCCGCCGCCGCCGCCTCCACCGCCGCCGCGTCGCCGATGAAGGTGTCGTCGTCGTCGTCGTCGATCATCAACTCGAAGGAGTCGTCGTCGATGAGCAGGTCGTCGAGGTCCTCGATGTCGATCTCCTCGACGTCGGCCCGGACCTCGGCGGGCGGGGGCGGCGGCATCGTGGGCGGCTTGGCCGGCGGAGTCGTCGCGTCGGCCGGCGCCGCCTCGGCGACGTCGTCATCGGGCGGCTCGGACTTGGTGAAGACCCCACCGAAGAGGGCCTCGTCCTCGTCCATGTCGCCGAAGAGAGACTCGGCCGAGAGCCCGCCCGACGAGGAGGCGCTCTCCGCGACGACCGCGTCGACCTCGGCGTCCGCGGCCCGGGCGCGCTCGGCCTGACCCCCGTCGCGAGGCGGCTCCGCGGCCTCGCCCGAGTCGGCGGGCGCCTCCGTCGCCGCGGCGGGCGCCTCGGTCTCCTGGACCACCGGCGGCTCGGAGCGAACCATGGCCGCGCTGTCGAGAGTCGGGTCCCCGTGGACGGGCGGAAGCGACGGGGAGGAGAGACGGATCTCCGGGCGCGGGATCGAGACCCCGACCGGCTCGACCGTCGGGATGGTCACCGCTTCCCCCAGCTCGGCGAGGAGCGCGTCGATCCCGCCGAGGCCTTCGCCGCGGTCGGGCAGCGAAGCGTGCGCCTCGGCCGCGATGGGCTCGAGGTCGCGATCCTCGGCGAGACCGTCCAGCTCTTCGTCGATGGCAGCCAGGCCCTCCATCAGTGGGGCCCTCGGAGCTCGAAAACGGATCGCGTCACGGTCCCCAGGGTCGCAGGGCTGGGCCTCGGGTTCAAGATCTCAGGGCTCGCAGAGCCACCGGTGGACCAGGTCGAGCCGGTCCTGACCCCAGGTCACGCCATCGCCCACCCGGAACGAGGGGACCCCCCACAGGCCCAGGGTCCCGAGCTCCGCCCGGTTGGCCTCCACCCGGCCCCGCCACGCGTCGCCGCCCGCCAGGACCTGCGCCGCGTCGAGCCCGACCTCGGCCGCGAGCCGGGCGAAGCTCGCGTCGTCCGTGAGGTCTTCGGCCTCCGCCCAGATGGCGCGGAACGCGGCCAGGGAGACGGCGAGGCGCTGGTCGGGGGGCGCCGCCTCGAAGAGTCGGAGGCAGCGCTCGACGCCTTCCCCCAGCGGGTCGTAGACCCGACCGAAGGGGACCCCGTGCACCCTGGCCTCCCGGTAGGCGTCCCGGGCGATGTAGAGCTTCTTCATCTCCGGAACCGCGAGCCCTCGGGTGACCATCGGCAAGAGGGGCCGCAGCTCGAGGGTCACCGCCGGGTCCGCGCCGTAGCGTTCGGCGAGGCGCTGGAGGCCGACGTAGGAGTAGGGGCTGCGGAAGGAGAAGAAGACCTCCACCTGGCCCCGCGGCGCGGTTCCTCGCCCGGGCGTCGCCGAGGGCAGCGCCCGGGCGAGGCCTGCCTCGTCGGCGCCGAGGGCCCGCGCGAGGTGCCAGAGCCGGTCGACGCCCCAGTACCACTCGCCTCCGTAGCGGATCATCGCGCCCTGGTAGTGACCGGCGGCCCGCAGCCGCGTGTAGGCGTCCTCGAGGAGCGGATCGATGCGATGACCGGGGACGGCCCCGACCGCGCCGATCCCCTGCCGGAGGTCGTCGGGTCGGTCGTTCCAGAGCGCGCGGCCGATCTGGATGGCGGCGTCGAGGCGCTCCCGTCCGTCGGCGACGGAGAGCAGCGCGGCGTTGGCCCGGCGCACGCGGTCGTCGGGCAGGGCCTCGGGCGCTCGCGGGAAGTCCAGCTCCGGGTAGAGGCTGGCCAGCGCCGCCGCGTCCCGGATCCCGTGGGCCAGGCGGAGCTGCGGTTCCGGATCCGCGTCGGCGGCCGGCGGCGGCACGATCTCCATGGCGAGCTCGGCGGCGGGGAACGCCGCGAGGAAGCGGGGGAGCGCCTGGGCGAGCAGGTGGCTCCAGGGGTCGTCGACCTGATGCCAGAAGGTCAGCGTCGGGGTGCCGGCCCAGACGCGCGATCGCATCCGGTGCCACACCGCCTGGCGCGTCCCCGCGCGCAGGTAGGCGTGGACCAGCGCGCCGCGGGTCCGGGAGGCGAAGGTCATGGCGTCAGGGCGCCGTGACCATGGCGTAGACCTCGGCGACCGCCTCGCCGAGCTTCGACGGGTCGGAGCCGCCGGCCTGGGCGAAGTCCGGGCGCCCGCCGCCGCCGCCGCCGACCACCGCGGCCGCGCGCTTCACGATGTCGCCGGCGCGGAAGCGGTCGGTGATGCCCTTGGACACGCTGCAGACCAAGACGGCCTTCTTGCCGTCCTTGCTGGGCGCGCCGAGGAGGATGACCGCGGGGTCCAGCCGGTCCCGGAGCTGGTCGGCCAGCTCCCGGAGGGTCTTGGGATCACCCACGGGCACGGTGGTCCCCAGGACCTTCACGCCGTTCACCTCGCGCGCTTCGGCGGCCGGGTCATTGCCCGCACCGCCCGAGGCGAGCTCCCGCTGCAGGCCCTCGACCTCGCTCTGGAGGTCCTTGTTCTTGGCGACCAGGCGCTCGACCTTGTCGACCAGGTCGGCCGGGGCCGCCTTGAGCTTGCCGGCCGCCTCGGCCATCGAGCCCCGGACCTCGCGGAGGTGCTCCAGGGAGCGCAGCCCGGTGGCCGCCTCGATGCGGCGCACGCCGGCGGCGAGGCCACCATCGGAGAGGATGGTGAACAGGCCGATGTCGCCGGTGCGGTAGGCGTGGGTGCCGCCGCAGAGCTCCAGGGAGGGGCCGATGCGGAGCATGCGCACCACGTCGCCGTACTTCTCCTCGAAGATGCCGATGGCGCCCCGGTCCTTGGCCTCGTCCATGGGGAGCTCTTCGGTGGTGATGGCCGTGTTGGCCAGGACCGCCTCGTTCACCATGTCCTCGATGCGCTGGATCTCCTCGGCGGTCAGCGGCTTGGTCGCGCTGTAGTCGAAGCGCAGCCGGTCGGGGCCGACCAACGAACCCTTCTGGGCCGCGGTGGGCCCGACGACCTCGCGGAGCGCCCAGTGGAGGAGGTGGGTCGCGCTGTGGTTGCGCCGAGCGGCGCTGCGCATCCCATGGTCGACCTCGAGGGTGACCTCGTCGCCGACCGAGAAGGCGCCCTGCTCGACGAAGCCGCGGTGGGTCACCAGACCCTCCATGGGGATCTGCGTGTCCTGGACCACGAAGATGGCGTCGCCGATCCGGATGCGCCCGAGGTCACCGGCCTGGCCGCCCTTCTCGCCGTAGAAGGGCGTCACGTCGGTGACCACCTCGGCGGGCACCCGGTCGTCGGGCTCGAGGTTCTGGGCCTCGAGGCGCTCCACGGCGGCGCCCCGCTCGATGAGCGCGACGACCTTCGCCGCCGCCTCTTCGCGCTCGTAGCCGACGAAGCGCACCGGCCCCTCGCCTTCCTTGAGGGCGGCGAGGATGGGCGGGTAGACGTCGGCGGCGGCTTCGTTGCCGACCTTCGAGCCCTGGCTGCGCTCGCGGGCGGCCTCCATCTCGGTGTCGAAGCCGTCGTGGTCGACGGCGAAGCCCTGCTCGCGGCCGATCACGTCCTGGAGGTCCAACGGGAAGCCGAAGGTGTCGTAGAGCTTGAAGGCCACCGCGCCCGGCAGGGTCTTGGCGTCGCCCTCCCCGACCCAGTCGGTGTTGGCCTCGATCATCTGCAGGCCCCGGTCCATCGTGCGGCGGAAGCGCTCTTCCTCCTCGCGCGCGATGTCGGCGATGAGGGCCGCGCGCTCGGTGAGCTGCGGGTAGACGTCGCCCATCAGGTCCACGACCTTGCCGGCGCAGGTGTGCAGGAAGGGCTCGTGGATGCCGAGCCGATGTCCGTGGCGGATGGCGCGCCGCATGACCCGGCGGAGCACGTAGCTCTCGCCGCTCTTGTCCGGGAAGACGCCCTCGCTGATCAGGAAGGCCGTGGCGCGCGCGTGGTCGGCGATGACCCGCATGCTGATGTCGTCTTCGCTCTGCGACTTCTGATAGCGCTTGCCGGCGATCTCGCCCGCGAGCTCGACGATGGGCTTCAGGAGGTCGGTGTCGTAGTTGCTGAGCTGGTCCTGGAGCACCACGGCCAGGCGCTCGAGGCCCGCGCCGGTGTCCACGCTCGGCGCGGGCAGGGGCCGCAGCTCCCCGCCGGGCTGCCGGTCGTACTGCATGAAGACCAGGTTCCACAGCTCGAACCAGCCGCGGCCTTCGGCGTCGGGCTCCTCGCCGAAGGTGCGCGGATCGACCTCGTCGAGGCCCAGGCAGTAGTGGATCTCGGAGCAGGGCCCGCAGGGGCCGGTGTCGCCCATCTGCCAGAAGTTGTCCTTGGCGCCGCAGCGGATGATCCGCGCGTCGTCCAAGCCGGTGACGTCCTTCCAGATGGCCGCGGCCTCGGTGTCCTCACCGCCGTAGCCCTCTTCGCCGCCGAAGACCGTCACGACCATCTTGGCCGGGTCGAGGCCGTAGACCTTCGTGAAGAGCTCCCACGCGTAGCGGATCGCGTCTTCCTTGAAGTAGTCGCCGAGGGAGAAGTTCCCCAGCATCTCGAAGAGCGTGTGGTGCCGCGCCGTGACGCCCACGTTCTCCAAGTCGTTGTGCTTGCCGCTGATGCGCAGGCACTTCTGCGCGGTGGTGGCCCGGGTGTAGTCGCGGCGGTCCTTGCCGGTGAAGACGTCCTTGAACTGGACCATGCCGGCGTTGGCGAACATCAGCGTGGGGTCCGCCCGGAGCACCAGGGGGCCGCTGTCCACGTGGGCGTGGCCCTTGTCGGCGAAGAAGCCAGTGAAAGCATCGCGAATGGCGCGGGAATCCATCGCCCTCACCTAACCCGCCCCAGCCGGGCGAGCAATCGCCGAAGGTGTGTCCTCCCGCACGCCGAGGACCTCCCCGTCCGGCGACGCTCGGATGCTAGACTCCCGCCGCGATGGGGGAGGAGAGCACCGAGCGCTGGACCGAAGACGAGCCCTGGAGCGACGGCGCGGACGAGGCCGTGGGCCCGGAGACCCGCGAGAAGGTCGAGGCCACCCTCGCCCAGCGATGGCCGGCCCTCGCCTCCTACGCCGAGACCGTCGCCCAGCGGCCGTCGGAGACCATCGTGCCCGCCGACCGGATGCGCACCACCGCGGGCGAACGCGCGATGGCCGCGGTGCGGCTGGCCGAGGCGCCCGAGCAGCGGCTGGAGGTCGCCGAGGACGTCCTCGGGGTCGGCGGCATGAGCGTCGTGCGGCACGGGCTCCAGGTGGCCCTCGACCGCAAGGTGGCGGTCAAGGAGCTCCCCGAGCGCGAAGGCGCCAAGCCAGCCGCGGGGACCATCGCCTCCCTGGAGCTGTTGCAGGAGGCGCGCATCACCGGGCGCCTCGAGCACCCGAACGTGGTGCCCATCTACGACCTGGTCCTCGACCCCGCGGGCCGGCCGCGGCTGGTGATGAAGCGCATCGAGGGCGTGCGCTGGACCGAGCTGATGGAGAACCCCGCGGCGGTCCGCGAGCGCTTCGGCGCCCAGGACGCCCTGGTCTGGCACCTGGGCCTCTTCATGCAGGTGTGCCACGCGATCCACTTCGCCCACGGGCGCGGGGTCATCCACCGGGACATCAAGCCGGACAACGTGATGATCGGCGCCTACGGCGAGGTCTACGTGCTCGACTGGGGCATCGCCCTGACCGAGGACGCGCCGCGGACCGGATCGATCGCGGGGACGCCGCCCTACATGGCGCCGGAGATGATGGAGGGCCGCCCCATCACGGTGCGCACCGACGTGTACCTGCTGGGCGGGCTCCTCTACGAGCTGGTCGCCGGTCACCCGCCCCACGACGGCCGCAGCTTGAAGGAGATCGCCCGCAAGGTGCTCCTCTCCCGGCCGCCCATCCCTCCCGACGTCGACCCGGACCTCGGGGCCATCATCCGCCGCGCCCTCGACCGCGACCCGAGCGAACGCTTCGCCGACGCCGAGACCTTCCGCCGGGCCATCCAGGAGTACCTGGAGCGCCGGGAGGCCCGCGCCCTCACCCACGCCGCGCAGCGGGACCTGGGGCGCTTCGAGGAGCTGGCCGCGCTGGCGCATACCGAGGCCAGCCTGGACGGCGACGAGCGGGCCGAGCTCCACGACCTCTTCGGGGCCTGCCGCTTCGGCTTCCGCGCGGCCCTCGCTCGCCAGCCCGACGCCGAGGAAGCCCGGCAGGGTCTCGACCGCGCGCTGGAGACGATGATCGAGCTGGAGCTGGCGCGCGAGAACGTGCGGGGCGCCAAGGCGCTCCTGGCCGAGATGCACGCCCCGCGGCCCGACTTCCGGGACCGCGTGAACGAGGCCGCGCGCTCCAACGAGGCCCACCGGCGCAAGCTGGAGCGCATCGCGTTTCATCACGACCCGCGGGTGGCGAACGAGACCCGCTGGTACGTCCTGTGGTTCCTGGCCATCGTATGGACCGCTTCCCCGCTGGTGCACCAGCTCGTCTCGGCGACCACGGCCTGGACCGACGAGCTGGTGCGGCCGCTGGTCTACTGTGTCGTCCTGGTCGCGCTGATGGCCTTCAAGCGCGAGGCGCTCGCGGCCAACCTCTTCAACCGGCAGCTCTGGGGCGGCGCGCTGACCCTCTTCGCCTCCGAGTGGGTCATGACCCTCGGGCAGTGGCTCGCGGGCATGGACCCCGAGGTCGCGGCCATCCAGGACTACGCCGTCCGCGGCGTCTGCGTAGGCTTCCTGGCCATCTTCATCGAGCCGATCCTGTGGATCGGCGCGGTGGCCAGCGCCGTCGCCTTCCTGACGGCGACGCGCTGGCCGGAGCAGCGCTTCGTGGCCATCTCGGTGGCCAACGTCTTCATCATGGCGCCGCTGCTCTGGCGCTGGCGCCCCCGGCGGGACGCGACCCGGTAGGGTTCAATAGACGACGCCGAGGCCGAGGCTGAGGCGCAGGTAGCTGTCGTCCACCGAGTCGACGAAGCCGCCGTCCTCCGGCCAGGGCTCCCAGAGGTCGGTGTCCACGCAGTCGCCGCTCTCGCCGACGCTCCGGCACGCGGTGTTGCCCTGGAACTCGGTGGTGAAGCGGAAGTACTCCACCGAGAGGGTCCCGTAGAGGTGGTCGCTGGCCCAGGTCATCCGGTGGATGAGGTCCGCGCCGATGGACCAACCGCGGAACGAGGTGGTCTCGATGCCCCAGATGCGGCGGGCGTCGTCGCCGA
Source organism: Myxococcales bacterium UBA1660 (assembly GCA_002320815.1). Lineage (GTDB taxonomy): Bacteria > Myxococcota_A > Polyangia > Polyangiales > Houyiibacteriaceae > UBA1660. The sequence continues at coordinate 11,012 of DCLA01000005.1, read as the reverse complement.
CGGAGAAGCCCTGCCGGTACGCCACCCGCGCCCCGAGCTGCACGGTCTCGTGGAGGCCGAGCCGCACCCCGAGCCCCAGGTGGAGGAAGGAGTAGACGATGGGCGGCACGATGAGCGAGCGCTCCAGGAGCACCAGGTCGTTGGGCTCGAGGAGGAAGGAGAAGCGCCCGTAGCCGACGTCCACGTCGAGCCAGGGGCCATCCTCACCGAGCTGGTAGTCGACCTTGGCCCCGATGTAGGCCTCGCGCTGGGTCGTCTCGACGGGCACGGGGATCCCGCCGAGGCAATCGGGGACTCCCTGGGGGTCGGCCGGATCGAGCCGCGGGCTCCCCATGGGCTCGGTGTCCGGCGAGCAGGCGCGGCCGGTGGTCTCGAGGAGCACCGAGTTCCGGAACGAGAAGGCGATGCCCAACCAGGGCGCCACCGGCTCGTCGAGGAGGGCCCCGGGGAAGAGCTCGGCGGCGATGCCCAGTTCCATGTGACCCAAGCCGCTGCTGTTGAACTCGCGGACCTCGTCGGCCGACGCCCCCGCGGGCCGAAACGCGGTGTTCACCCGTACCGGCGCGGACATGGAGCGCTTCACGCTGCCGATCAGGAAGCGCGCGCGGAAGCCGTCGTGGGCGCCAGGCGCGCGCGGCTCGTCGTCCTCGTCTTCGTCCTCCTCGGCGGGCGGGGTCTCCCCGTCGGCGTACCAGGGGGTCCCCCCGGGCTCCACCACGGGCTGCGGCTGGACCGCGACCGGCGTCGGAGGCGCCGCCGGCGAGCTGGCGAGCTGGATGTACTGGGCCAGTCGGTCGTGCCCGTTGCGGCGGATCGCTCGCAGGGATCCCACCGTGCGCCCGCCCCAGCGGCCGGTGCCCAGGATCATCCCATCGGCCGCGTTGCGCACCCGGACCCGGAGCGCCCAACGCCGGCGCTGGCGGCTGACCCGGCCGTCGAAGAACGCGGTGAGGTTCAGGGCCCGGGCCACCTCGGGGTAGTCGTCGTCGCGCAAGCGCGTGCGGCCGAAGAGCTCGCGCGCCTTGGCCCGGACCTCGTCCTCGGGGACGACGGTGAGCCCGGCTTCCTCCAGGCTCGCCACGAGCCCGTTGCGAACCGACCCGCTCTGGGGGCCTCGGAAGCGTTCGACCACCACGCGGATCCCACCGGTGTCCTGCTGCGCGAGGGAGGGGGTGGAGGCCCCGAGGAGGGCCAGGAAGAGGATCGGCGGGAGGCCGCGCTTCGACATTCGGCCGCGAGCGTACCGTAAATGGGGTGCGTTTGCCCCTCGAAACCCGGGCTCGCTGCTGATGTCACGGCCCCATGCTATCGAGTCCGCATGCTGGCGTGCCTCCGTGTTCGCGATCTGGCCATCATCGACGCCCTCGAAGTCGAGCTGGGCCCGGGCCTCAACGTCGTCACCGGCGAGACCGGGGCCGGAAAGTCGATCCTCGTGTCGGCGCTCAACCTGGTGCTCGGCGCCCGGGGGCGCCCCGAGCTCGTCCGGACCGGGGCGGAGAACGCCGAGGTCGAGGCCCTCTTCGATCTCGGGGACGACCCGGTGCTCCGCGCTCGCCTGGAGGCCGCGGGCATCGAGCCCGAGGAGAACGGCGAGCTCCTGGTGCGGCGTGTGGTGCTGGCCAGCGGCCGGAGCCGCGCCTACGTGAACGACCGGCTGACGACCGCCAGCCAGCTCCAGACCCTGGCGGCGGGGCTCGCGGACATCTCGTCGCAGCACGAGCACCACACGCTCACCGACCCCCAGACCCACTTGGACTACCTGGACGCCTTCGCCGGCCTGGCGGGGGAGCGCGAGGTCGTCGCCACCGCCCACGCGCGCCTGGCCGAGGCGGCCCGCCACCTGGACGACCTGCGCGGCCGGGTCCGGGACCGGGCCGATCGCGAAGACCTCCTGCGCTTCCAGGTCCAGGAGATCGACGAGCTGGCCCCGGTGGTCGGCGAGGTCGAGGAGCTGGAGGCCGAGCGCGAACGGCTCCGGCACGCGGAGAAGCTGGTGAGCGCGGCCGGCGGCGCCGAACAGGTGCTCTACGCCGAGGACGGATCGATCACCGAGACCCTGGGCCGAGTGGCCGCCCGGGTCCGCCAGGCCGCCGACGTGGACCCGGCCCTGGCCGGCCCCGCGAGCCAGCTGGAGGAGGCGCTGACCATCTTGGAAGACGCCGCCGGCGAGCTGGGCAGCTACGCGCGCGAGGTGGACATGAACCCCCAGCGCCTGGCCGAGGTGGAGGGCCGGCTGGACCGGCTCCGGCGCCTCTGCCGCAAGTACGGCCCCCGCGTCGAGGACGTGCTGGCCCACCGAGCCAGCGCGGCCGACGAGCTGGAGAACCTCGACCAGCACGAGGAGCGGATCCTCGCCGCGGAGAAGGCCCGGGACCTCGCCCTCGACGACGCGCGCACCCGAGCCCGCGCCCTCTCGGTGAAGCGGAAGAAGAAGTCCAAGGCCCTGGGCGAAGCCATCAGCAAGGAGCTGGGCGACCTGGGCATGGGCGGGGCGCGCGTCCACGTGGACCTGGCGCGCCTCGAAGGCGCGCGCGGCGAGCTGGAGGTCGATGGCGCGCGCCTCAGCGAGAGCGGCATCGACCGCTGCGAGTTCCTCATCGCGCCCAACACCGGCGAGCAAGCGCGCCCGCTGCGGAAGGTGGCCAGCGGCGGCGAGCTCTCGCGCGCGCTCCTGGCGATCAAGCGGGTGCTCACCGGCCTGGGCCCCGCGGGGCTCTACGTCTTCGACGAGGTCGACACCGGCGTGGGCGGTGCGGTGGCCGAGGTCATCGGGCGGAAACTCGCTCAGGTGGCCGAGCACCACCAGGTCCTCTGCATCACGCACCTCGCGCAGATCGCCGTCCACGGCGACGCGCACTTCCAGGTCAGCAAGGACGTCGACGAGGGCCGCACCCGCTCGACGATCGAGCGGCTCTCCGACGAAGACCGGCTCGAGGAGATCGCGCGCATGGTCGGCGGCGTGAAGATCACCAAGCGCACCCGCGACGCCGCCGCGGAGATGCTCCAGCTCGCGCGCGGCCGCTGACGGCGACGGATCCGTGGACGACCGCCAGATCCTCCACGTCGACATGGATGCGTTCTACGCCTCGGTGGAGCAGCGGGACGACCCCGCCCTCCGAGGGAAGCCGGTCATCGTCGGCGGGCGCAGCCGGCGCGGCGTCGTGGCGGCGGCCAGCTACGAGGTGCGACGCTTCGGGGTCCGCTCGGCGATGTCCATGGTCGAAGCGCTGGCGCGCTGCCCCGATGCCATCGTGGTCTCCCCCCGGATGCGGCACTACGCCGACGTGAGCGCGGGGGTCTTCGCCGTCTTCCATCGCTTCACGCCGCTGGTCGAGGGGCTCAGCTTCGACGAGGCCTTCCTGGACGTCACCGGCTCCCGCCGTCTCTTCGGCGACGGCGTGGCCATCGCCCGCCAGATCAAGGCCGCCATCCGCGACGAGCTGGACCTCACCGCGTCGGCCGGGGTGGCGCCATCGAAGTTCGTCGCCAAGGTCGCCAGCGACCTCGACAAGCCGGACGGCCTCGTCGTGGTGGCCCCCGAGGGCGTGGAGGAGTTCCTCGCGCCCCTCCCCGTCGAGCGCATGTGGGGCGTGGGGAAGAAGGCCGCGCTGCAGCTCCACGGGCACGGCTTCCACACCCTGGGAGATCTCGCCCGCACCGACCCCGGCCACCTCGAAGCGCTCCTGGGCTCCTGGGGCCGGTCCATCCACGCGCTGGCCCGGGGCGACGACTCCCGCCCGGTGATCCCCGATCGGGACGCCAAGAGCATCGGCGCGGAGGAGACCTTCGAGGGCGACCTGCACACCGTGGAGGAGCTGGAGCGGCCACTGCTCCACCAGGCGGGCCGGGTGGCCGCGCGCCTCAGCCAGAACGGGCTGCGCGCCGGATGCATCACCGTGAAGCTCAAGTATCGGGACCACACCAGCAAGACCCGGCAGCTCAAGCTCCCCGAGCCGGTGGCGGACACCGACTCCATCTACGACGCGGCGAGGTCGCTCCTGCCGCGCTTCCCGTCCATCGCCCGCGGCATCCGGCTGACCGGCGTGTCGGCTTCGGATCTCCACGAGGGTCCGGCCGCGCCAACCCTCTTCCCGGACGAACGGCGGGCCAAGCGGGAGCGCATCGAGGCGCTGACCGGGGAGCTACGCGAGCGCTTCGGCGCCGCGGGGGTCAAGCGCGGGCGCCTGGTGGCGCCGCCGGACGACGACGATCACTGACCCGCCTCCACCGTCGTCCCGGTGGTGGCCTCCATGCCCATCTGGACCCGCGAGCGCACCTGCTCCTGCCCGGGGGGCGTGGTCAGCGAGTCGATGGTCGATCCGTAGGTGAGCGTCCCGTCGCTGGCCAGCGTCGCGAGATCGAAGGTGTAGACCGAGGTGCCCTGGCCCTCCATGGCCACGAGCTCCGACTCGGCGCCCGAGGCCTCGGTGGGGAAGCGCTGCGGGCCGGCCTGTTGAGCGACCTCGGTCCGCAGGCGGATCGTGTCGCCATCGACGCTCTCCAGGACGTAGGTGGAGCGCTGTTCGAAGGTGAAGGCCCCCTGGACCGGGGAGACCGTCTGCCAACGCGCCCCCACCCCGACGGGCTCGACGGGCAAAGGCGGCATCAGCTGGCGCATGGTGTCGCGCGTGTTCTCCAGGGACCGGCGCAGATCGGGGCCGAGGTCCGCCGGAACCACGACGTCGGAGGCGAGCATCCGGCCCTGCGCGTCCAGGACGTCCCAGCCCGTCAGCGCCGCCATCGGGGCGAGCTGCTGGCGGAGCCGCTCGGCCATCTCGCCCTCGCCGCGCACCTCCACCGTTTCCACCGACCACTCCTGGCGGGCCGCCCCGGCGGCGTCGACCTCGGTCACGCGCAGCCGGAAGCGCATCGTGATGGGGGGCATCTCCACCTCGGGCAGCTGCGCGTCCTGGAGGCGGATGCTCATCTTCAGCTTCTGCTCGAGGACCATGACCCGCTCGGTGCCGACCTCGGGGTGGAGCCGGAGGACCTGGCGTTCTTCGGCGCCGGGCTCGAGGAGCACCACCTCCGTCAACGGGACGCTCTGGCCCGCGCTCGGCGTCGGCTCGGTCGGCGCCACGACCGGCTCGGGCGTCGCCTCGGTCGATTGGGAGACCGTCGCCGAGCCGCCGCAGGCGAGCAGCGGCACGAGGACGGAAAGGAAAAAGGGACGGTGGAGCATCCCCGTCCCTTTACCAGGCTCGGCACCGGGATGCGCGCCCGGCGCGCGGTTCACTCCGCGGCGTTGGCCAGCGGGCTGGGGAGCTGCAGACTCCGACTGGGCACCGGCTGCTCACCGGTGTAGTCGAAGATGCCCTTGCCGGCCTTGCGACCGAGCTCCCCCGCGTTGACCAGCCGCCGAAGCAGCGAAGGCACGCGGTAGCGGCTGTCCCGGAGCTCGGCCTGCAGGGTCGCCGCCATGGCCGCGACGACGTCGAGACCGATGAGGTCGGCCAACGAGAGAGGGCCCATGGGGTGGGCGCAGCCGAGCCGCATGGCCTCGTCGATGGCCTCGGGACCGGCGATGCCGCTCTCCAGGGTCTCGATGGCGTGCAGGAGGTAGGGCACCAGGAGCCGGTTCACCACGTACCCCGGCGAGGCGGAGACCTCGACGGGGACCTTGCCGATCTGTTGGCAGAAGGCGCGCGCCGCCTCGGTGACGCCCGGCGCGGTCTTGTCGGTCACGCCGAGCTCGACCAGCTTCATGATGACCGCGGGGTTGAAGAAGTGGAGCGCCAGGAGCTGCTCCGGCCGCTTCACCCGCTCCGCCAGCTTCACCAGCGGGAGCGAGGAGGTGTTCGACGCCAGGATGGTCCCTTCCGAGATCTTCGCCTCGATCGCCTGTAGCAGGTCGGCCTTGATGGCGAAGTCCTCGAGAGCCGACTCGATGACCAGGTCGACGTCGGCCACCGGCTCGAGGTCCCCAGCGAAACGAACGCGCGCCAACGTCGCGTCCCGGTCCTCGGCGGAGAGCTTCCCCTTCGCCACGCGACGGTCGAGGGACTTCGCGAGCCGCGCGCGGACTTTCTCGAGATCGCCCCCGGTGGCCTTGATGGCCACGACCTCGAAGCCGGCGACCGCGCAGACCTCGGTGATCCCGAGGCCCATCTGTCCACATCCGATGACGGCGACTTTCTCGATGCTCATTGGCTCTCTCCCTCTGTGACGGCCCGATGGCCCCCGGCGAAGCGTTCCCCTACCCGTGTCGAACCCGGTCTCGAGGATTCATTTACAGATTCACAATTCTGTACCAGGAACCAGTCAAGTCAAGCGCCGACAACGCGGCGCGTCAAGCAACCTTCCCCCTGCGGGGACGACGTGACGCGCATTTTCTCGACTCGTTACAGGTAAACCATCTGTAAACCAGGACCTCCCGTGGTGGGCCCTAGAGGGGGCGGGCGGGCCGGCTCCCGCGGCCCGGCGCCGCCTCACGCCCTCGCGTTGACACCTGGAGCCCCGCTCCGTAGGGTTCGGCCGGCGCTGGCGGACCGAGACTCGGGTTTCGGAGGGCAGAGGCTTGCCCGCAGCCCGGCCGGCGCCGAACGCCCCCTCCCCCCACCCCCACTGAAGGTTCGTCCAGGTCCATGTCTCGCCGCACCAAGTACATCTTCGTGACCGGAGGCGTCGTCAGCTCCATCGGCAAGGGGCTGGCTGCCGCTTCGATCGGCGCCCTGATGGAGGCCCGCGGCCTCCGGGTCACCAACCTCAAGCTGGACCCGTACATCAACGTCGACCCCGGCACGATGTCGCCGTACCAGCACGGTGAGGTCTTCGTGACCGACGACGGCGCCGAGACCGACCTCGACCTCGGTCACTACGAGCGCTTCACCTCGGCCACGATGAGCCGGGCCAACAACTTCACCACCGGTCGGATCTACGACGCGGTGATCTCCAAGGAGCGCCGCGGCGAGTACCTCGGCGCGACCATCCAGGTCATCCCGCACATCACCGACGAGATCCGCGCCCGGGTCCGCGAGGCCACCCGCAAGGCGGACGTGGCCATCGTCGAGGTCGGCGGCACCGTCGGTGACATCGAGTCCCTCCCCTTCCTGGAGGCCATCCGCCAGATGCGCGCGGAGCTCGGCCCCCAGAACGCCATGAACGTGCACGTGACGCTGGTCCCGCACATCAAGGCGGCCGGCGAGATGAAGACCAAGCCGACGCAGCACTCGGTCAAGGAGCTCCTCGGCCTGGGCATCCAGCCCGAGATGCTCATCTGCCGCTCGGAGCAGGACATCCCCCAGAGCCTCCGCCAGAAGATCGCCCACTTCTGCAACGTGCCGGTGAACGCGGTCATCGCCGCCCCCGACGTCCGGGTGATCTACGAGCTTCCCCTGGTCCTCCATGCCCAGGGCACCGACTCCTACATCGCCGAACGCTTGAACATCTGGTCCCGGGAGCCGGATCTCTCGGTGTGGCGGCGGGTCTCCGACATCACCACCAGCACCGACCGGGAGACCGTCTCCATCGCGGTCGTCGGCAAGTACGTCCACCTCCGCGACAGCTACAAGTCGCTCCACGAGGCGCTGGTCCATGGCGGCATCGCCCACGAGACCAAGGTCCAGCTCACCTACGTGGACAGCGAGGACCTGGCCGAGGGTGACCTGGCCGAGGTGCTCGGCCGACACGACGCCGTGCTGGTCCCCGGTGGCTTCGGTGACCGCGGGACCGAAGGGAAGATCCGCGCGATCCAGTACGCGCGCGAGAAGGGCATGCCCTTCTTCGGCATCTGCCTCGGGATGCAGATGGCCGTGGTCGAGTACGCCCGGCACGTCTGCGGGCTCGAGGGCGCCAACAGCGCCGAGTTCGACCCGGACGCCCCCTACCTCCTGGTGGACCTCATGCCCGACCAGCGCGGCGTGAAGGACAAGGGCGCGACCATGCGCCTCGGCGCCTACCCCTGCACCCTCGAGGAGGGCTCGGTCGCCGCCAAGGTCTACGGCCAGCGCGAGATCAGCGAGCGCCACCGGCACCGCTACGAGGTGAACAACACCCACCGGGAGGCGCTCGAGGAGCACGGTCTGCGCCTCAGCGGGCTCAGCCCCGACGGCCGCCTGGTGGAGATGGTCGAGCTCCCCGAGCACCCGTACTTCGTGGCCTGCCAGTTCCACCCGGAGTTCAAGAGCAAGCCGCACAAGCCGCACCCGCTCTTCACTCACTTCGTGAAGGCCGCCGTGGACCACCGCCGGGCGCGCACCTCCGCCGAGAAGCCCAGCCAGTCCGCGACCGCCTGAGCGGCCCGGTGAATCCGGCTCGCGGTGCCCTCGTCTCCGGGTTGTTGGCCCGCGCCGGGGGCGCCCGCTATGCTGGCGGCGCGCTCGCTCGAGCCACACAAGGATTATCCATGAAGAAGATCACGCTTATCCTCGCTTGCTGCCTCGCCGTCGCCTGTGGTGACGACGACGCCGAAGAAACCGACATGAGCCGCCCGGACCTGGGCGACACCGATGATGGCGGCACCACCGAGGACGACGGTGGCACGACCACGACCCCCGACATGAACACCACGACGCCCGACATGGGCGGCGGCGGCGGTGGCCTCGGCTCGATGTGTCCCGCGGGGGACTGCAACGTGGTGACCAGCGAGGGCTGCGACACCGCCGGCGAAGCCTGCTACTTCGGCGCGGCCGAGGCGGGCGCGGACGCGGCGCCCCTCTGCGCCCCGGCCGGCACGATGGGCGACGGCGCCCCCTGCGAGAACGCCAACTCCTGCCAGGAGGGCTTCATCTGCATCGGTGAGCCGGGCGTGTGCCGCCGCATCTGCTGCGGCGACAGCGACGACGACTGTCTCCCGGAGACCACCGGTCAGCTCTGCTCGATCAGCATCGTCGACGACGAGGGCATGCCCACCGGCGTCGGTGCCTGTCGCCTCCCGGACGACTGCGACCCCGTCGCGCAGACCGGCTGTGCCGACGGCAACGCCTGCTACCCCTCCGGTGGCGGCGCGTACTCCTGCGCCGAGCCCGGCCCCGGCACCCAGGGCGCCAACTGCGACTCGGTCAACTGCGCCGCGGGCTTCATGTGCATCACCGGGGACCCGAACCCCATCTGCGTTCAGATCTGCAACACCGGCTCGCCCGTCTGCGACGCCGCCGGCACCGAGTGCGGTGGCCTGACCGGCTACGAAGACATCGGCGTCTGCGTCGACGCCGCCTGAGGCCGTGCGGACTCTCGTCCACCCTGACACCACCGACTCCTGCTCGCGCGCCCGGATCCTCGTGATCCTGGGCGCGTTGGCCGTGGTCGGGTGCGGTGACGACGATGGCGACACGCCGGTGGACATGGCGATCCCCCGGGACGCGGTCACCGTGGTGGACGCGCCCATGGCCGACGCCGACTTCGCCATCGATCAGGGCGTCGCCATGGACATGAGCGCCCCGCTCTGCCCCGGCTCCTGCCGGCCTGACCAGGCGCTCGGCTGCAGCGGCGAGGCCACCTGCGTCCTCGAAGACGCGCGTCCGCGCTGCGCGGCGACGGTGGGCGACGGCGAGCTGGGCAGCGCGTGCGAAGCCACCGACCAGTGTGCGCCCGGCTTCGCCTGCTTCCAGCGACGAACCGGTGGGGTCTGTGGCCGCATCTGCTGCCGGGACGACGCGACCACCTGCGAGGGCGACGAGGTCTGCCGGGGCACCGGCATCCTGGTCGACGGAACCGCGACCGGCTACGGCGAGTGTCAGCAGCCCCGGACCTGCGACGTCCTGGCGAGCCCCGCCGACGCCTGCGAGCTGGCCGAGGCTTGCTACATCCTCTCCGACGGCGAGACGGCCTGCCTCGCCGCCGGCGACCGCGCCGCCGGGGAAGCCTGCGTCGCGGCCAACGACTGCGCCGCCGGCTACGCCTGCGTCGGTGCCTTCGAGGGCACCTGCGCGCGCATCTGCCGGCTCGGCCGCTCGGACTGCGAAGCCGTCGGCGGAACCTGTATGGCCTACGCCACGTCCCCCGAGGGGACCGGGCTCTGCACCCCGGACGCGTCCGCCGGCTCATGAATGTCGACGCGGCTCGGCCCGGCGGGTGAACATCACCCGGATGGACGCCGAGCCGCGCTTCGCCATCGCGACCTTCATGCGCGTCTTCGACGTGGAGCCGAAGCGCGACGTGGTGACGCTGGACGAGCTCACCGCCGGGCTCACTCGCTTCATCGTCAAGCCGAAGCTCCACCGGGCCATCACCCGGGACCTCGAGCGCATCGACGCTGCTTGGGACGCCTGGAAGGCCGGCGAGAACCCGGGCGGACGCCGCTACGGGATCATCGCGCGGGCGGGACGACGCGGCGGCGAGGCAGCCGCTCGGGAGGCGATGGAGGGGCTCTGCAAGAAGGCGAAGGGGCGAGCCAAGACCGACCTCCGGCTCTGGTCCCCGGCTCTCTTCACCGAGGGCGGTCGCCGGGACTCGGACCACGTGGTCAGCGTCTCCTGCTTGGTGCTCGACTTCGACTCGGGGGTGACTCCCCAGGAGGCTTCGAGCGATTGGGCGCGCTGGTACCACATCGTGCACACGACGTGGTCGCACCGCCCGGGCAAGCCCAAGCTCCGGCTCTGCCTCCCCTTGGCTCATCCGGTCCGCGCCGAAGACTGGCGCGCGGTCTGGGAGTGGGCCGCCGAACGCACCGGCATGACGGCGGATCCCGCGCTCAAGTCCGCGGCGGCCACCTTCGCGCTGCCGGCCACGCCCTACCCCGACGCGCCGCGGGAGGCCTTCGTCCATGGCGGCGCCCTCCTCAGCCCGATGGCCGAAGGTCTGGTCCTGGTGCCGGCCGACCCGCCGCCGTCCATCCCCGCGCAGGAGGCCTCGCACTTCCGGGGCACCGATCCCACCGAGCGCACCCTGGACATGCCCCGGACCCCGGTGAAGGCGTTGCCGACCGAAGTGGTGGCCAGCGCCTTCGACCTCTTCGGGCCCCCCGACCGACCCGCCGACGGGCCGACCAACGAGTCGAGCGGTGGCGAGAACGAGCGGAGCTGGGACGACGAGTTCGACCTCTTCTGATGCGCTAGCGCGGAGCTCAGGTCGGT
>DCLA01000070.1 GCA_002320815.1 Myxococcales bacterium UBA1660 | reverse complement strand
GCGGAGGGCGTCCACGAGCTCGGGCTCGTGGGCGTCGACGGCGGCCTCGATGGCGGCGGCGACCACCTCGGCGTCCGGGTGCTTCAGGAAGCGCCGCAGGAGCTTCACGGTTCCGCCCTCCCCGACCTCGGCGATCAGGAAGGGGAGCTCGGCCATGCCCGGGCCCCGATGGCCCTGCTCGAGCCGCTTCTCCACGGCCCGGGCGACCTCGCCGTAGTACTCATAGGCCACGTCCAGGAGCGCCTCGCCGGCGTTGACCCGGACCTGCGGCTCCTCGTGGTCGAGGATGTCCATCAGGGCCTCGATCATGGCCATCCCCGGGACCTGGGCGCAGAGGTCGGCCAGGCGGGTGAGCCGCATCTCGGCTTCCTCCGGGTCGTCCATGGACATCGCCTCGGCGACGGCCTCGACCAGGGTGTCGGTGGGGTCGGTCTCCAGCAGGCGGTCTTCCGCCTCCCGGAGGGCCCGATCGGCGGCGAAGATCTCTTCCAGGGCGGCGCGGCTCATGATGGAGCTAGAGCACAATCGCCCGGCTCGGGCCAGTGGATCCCACCCGCCCGCCAGAAGCGTAAGCCCGGGTCAGAGCCGGGTGGCCTCACAGCCCTCGCCGCCGAGGGAGGGGATCACCACCTGCACCGTGGTCTCGAGGAGCCGGGTGACTCCGTCACCCCGGAGGACCACGGTGAGGTAGTACACCTGGGGCTCCGGACCCCGCGGGATGGTCTCGTTGGCCAGGCCGACGCGGAAACCGACGCGCGTGCCCGGCCGGACCTCGGCGTAGCGGTCGCCGAGGTCCGTGGCGCCCGACGCCGGCACCGCGCCGGTGGTGGTGATCCCGGTGACGAACTGCAGCGCGTCGAAGGCGTCGAGGGGGTAGTCCTCGACGAAGGCGTCGATGTCGATGGGCACCTCCTGGACGAGCTGTTGGATGGCGTCGATGACGCCGGTGTCCAGCCGCTCGCCGCGGAACCCGATGTCGAGCACGATGGGCTCGCCGCTCTCCGTCACCGCCCCCGTGTCGCGCGCGACGCGCTCGAGGTCCGGGAGCGCGCGGTCGGTGGGGTCGGCACCGCTGTAGAGCCCGAGGACCTTGGCGCCGATGGACTGGAGCGCCCCCGCCGCCTGCTCGTAGTCGGCCGGCGTCGGGCGCAGGACCGGAGCGTCGTAGGGGAAGCTCCCGCCGGGGCCGTTGTGCATGGCCGCGTCGGTGAAGAGCAGCACGATGCGGGACCCGGCGGTCCGGAAGCAGGGGTAGCCGATGGTCTCCGCCGGACAGCTCCGGGGCGCCACCCAGGGGCTGATCCCGGCGCCGGTCGCGACCTGGTAGAGCGCCTCGACGTGGCTCTCGGGGATGTCGCTGCCGCTCCGGGTGGCCAGCCGGTCCACGGCGCGCTGGACCTGGTCGATGTTCGCGGTGGAGGTCTGGCGCAGGACGAAGGGCAGGTCCTGGCTCTCGTCGCCGTAGGGGCTCACCGGGAAGTCGGCGAACTCCGCCACGCTGAACTGGATGTCGGGGATCTCCTCGGCCAGCCGCGGCACCAGCACGTCCCGGAGGGTCTCGCGGATCCGGTCGATCTCGTCGCTCATGGAGCCGGTCACGTCGACCAGGAAGAGAACGTCGGCGGTCGCGATGCGCGCGACGAACTGAGCGTCGACGAAGGCCGGTGGTTCGTCCGGCGGGAGATCGATGCAGACGTCGGAGATCACCGCCGCGTCGGGCGGGGCCGGCATGTCGCGCGGAGCCGGCATGTCGCGCAGCCCGGCGTCCGTCTCTTCGGGGACCCGGAGCCCCGTCTTGGATCCGCAGCCGCCCGCCAGGGCAGCCAGGGCCGCCAGGGCGAGGGCCCCCTTCGTCGCGCTCGGGCTCATCGTTCCACTCCCACGGGGGGAGCGTAGAGCAAAACTCGGACCGGGGACACGCGCGGGGCCCCCTTCAGGGCAGGTCGTCGCAGGATCCCCCGTCGTCGCCGGGGATGACGATGAGCACCTCTTCGGATCCGAGGCGGCTGCGCTCGAACGCCCGGAAGACGATCCGGGCGGGCACGACCACGGTCGCGGCACTGTCTGGCACGCTCGAGGTGTCCACCACCACCCGGAAGGTGACCCGGGTTCCCGGTCGGGTCCCGAGGAACTTCCCGTCGACGATGGCCGTCACTCCGTCGGACGGCTCCGCGGAGACCGGCTCGACCGCGACCACGAGGTCCCGCGCGTCGATGGCGTCACCCCGGACGTCTTCGACCCGCGCGTCGACGTCGAGGGGAGTGCCCTCGGCGAGGCCGGTGATGGCGTTCACGATCCCCGCGCCCACCCCGTCGCCGCCCCCACCGATGCTCCGGGCGAGGGGGTCGCCATCGACCACCGCGCCGGTGTCGGTGGAGACCCGCCGCAGCTGCCGCGAAGGGCTCATCGTCCCGAAGTCCGTGGCCCAGAGCCCGATGACCAGCGCGCCCACCCGGTCCAAGGCCTCGAGGGCTTCGGCGTACGTGTGGGGTCCCTCGAAGTCGTAGGTGCTCACCGGCGCGACCCCGGCGGGCCCGTTGTTCATCGGCGCGTCGGTGATCAGGAGGATCACCGGCAGCGACGTGGACCGGAAGCACGCGCCGCCGGTGCCGCCGCCCGGGCAGCCGTCGCTGCGGAGGATCCAGGGATCCAGTCCTTCGCCGGTGGCCACCTGGTAGAGCCCCTCGGTGGCCGCCTCCGGCTCGTCGAAGTTGCCCCAGCTAGGCAGGCTCGAGAGCGCCGACTCCACCTGGACCACGTCGGTGGTCACGGTGCGGCGCATCACGAAGGGCTGCACCTCCGCGGGACCATGGGGCGACACCGGGAACTCTCCGAAGAGCGCGACCCCGAAGGCGGCGTCGGGGATCGCCGCGCGGACTCCGGGCACCACGCGACTCTGGAGGCCCTCCCGGATGGTCTCGATCTCGTCGACCATGCTGGCCGTGGCGTCGAGGAGGAAGAAGACGTCGACGACCGCCAGGGCGACCGGGAGCTCGAAGCTCACGTCGACCGGGCCGGCGTCCCGGGGGACCTCGATGCAGACCGGGGGTGGCGGCGGCGGGGGACCCAGGTCCGGGCCGAGGTCGACGCCGAGATCGGGTCCGAGGTCCGGCGCGTCCAACCCGGTCTTGGCGCCGCACGCCCCGATGAAGAGCGCGAGCGCCGTCAGAGCGATTCGCATCCGGAGCCGTCCGCGCCGGGCACCACGATGTCGAAGAGCTCTTCGTCCAGTCGCCGGCGGTCGTCACCGAGGAAGACCGCCCGGACCCGAATGCGCTGCGGTCCGGCGCCGGGGGCGACCGCTCCATTGCGGAGGGTGACCTGCCAGAAGAGCTGGGTCCCCGCCTGCGCGTCGAGGAACTTGGCGCCGTCGGTCCCGCTCACGCCGTCCGGCGGGATGGCCTCCGCGGCCACGATGGCCTCGATGAGCTCCAGCGGATCGACGCCATCGGTGCGGTCACCGTCGGAGAGCACGACCTCGATGTCCTGGACCACCGTGCCGGCGAAGGTCTCGATGGCGGACACCACCGAGGTGCCGAGGGCCTGGCCACGGGTCCCGATGTCGTAGACCAAGGGCGAGCCGTCGGCGAGGGTCTCGGTGTCCCGAGCGAGCCGGGAGAGCACCGCGGGGACCCCCGAGCCCACCTCGCCCGAGTCGAACCCGATGACCCGGGCGCCCCGGGCTCGCAGGGCCTCGACGGCCATGTCGTAGGTCGCCGCACCGGGGACGCGCGCGTCGGCGTAGGGGAACGCGCCACCGGGTCCGTTGTGGAAGGTCGCGTCGGTGAAGAGCAGCACGACCGGCAAGGCGTCGGTGCGGAAGCAGGCGTAGCCGAAGCCGCCACGGGGACAACCGCTGGAGCGGTCGATGAAGCCGTCGAGGCCCTCGCCGGTGACCACCTGGTAGAGCGCCTCGACCTGGCTCTCCTGGATGTCGGCGCCGTTGCCGAGGTCGATGGTGGCCAGGGCCGTCTGCACCTGCGCCACGTCGTTGGTGACCCGCTGCCGCAAGCTGAAGGGGGTGTCGCCGTCGCCGCGGGAACCGTAGGGGTCGACCGGGAAGTCGGCGAAGGTCGCCACGCCGATCTCCGAGTCGGGGATGGCGGTCCGGATGGCCGGCGCGAGCCGGGTCCGCAGGGTCTCCCGGATCTCGCCGATCTCGTCCATCATCGACGCCGTCCGGTCGATCAGGAAGACCACGTCCGCGCGCCCGACCTGGGCCTCGACGTCGAGCTGGAGATCGACCGGGCCGCCGTCGAAGGGCACCTCGATGCACGGAATGGCCATGTCCGGCCCCATGTCCTGGGGTCCGAGGTCCACGCCGGCATCGAACTCGGAGTTCGTCCCCTGGTCCGGAACGTAGGGGCCCGTCTTGGCGCCGCAGCCGCTGGTCAGAGCCCCGACGGCGGTCGCGAGCGCCAACGTCACCGGAATCGTCCCGAGATCGAAGCGCATCGGCAGTCACTCTAGCGTCGGGAACGGAGCACGTCGAGACTTGGCCCCGGTCTGCTATCGTCGGCCCCGTGGAGGCCATCGCCCCCGGCTCGACCATCTATCGGTGGGATCTGGACAAGACCTACCTGCGCACCGAGTTCGACACGGTCCGAGACCTGTTGAAGACGGCGGTGGAGCCTGCGTCGCGCAAGCGGACCATGCCCGGCGCCAGCGCGTTGCTCCGGGAGCTCCGCGCCACGGGGCCGGCGGCGATCACCATCCTCTCGGGGAGCCCGGAGCAGATGCGGCGGGTCCTCGAGGCCAAGCTGCGGCTCGACGGGATCCGCTGGGACTCGTTCACCTTGAAGCCCAGCCTGCAGAACCTGATGCGGGGGCGCGTGCGCTTCTTGAAGGACCAGGTGTCCTACAAGCTGGGGGCGCTCCTCGAGTCCCGAATCGTGTCCGAGCCGGGGACTCAGGAGCTGCTCTTCGGGGACGACGCCGAGGCGGACGCCTTCATCTACTCCATATACGCCGACCTCTGCGCCGGCCGGGTGGGCACCGATCAGCTCCTCGCGGTCCTGGAGCGCGCGCGGATCTATCGGTCGCAGATCCCGCGCATCGTGCGGCTGGCCGAGCGGCTCCCCCAGGGGGAGACCGTGCGACAGATCTTCATCCACCTGGAGCGGATGGAGTCGCCGGACGTCTTCGCGGAATTCGGGATGCGCGTCTGTCCGTTCTACAACTACTTCCAGCCGGCCGTGGTGCTCCTCCGGGATGGCGGGCTGCAACCGGACGCCGTGCTGCGGATCGGAGCGGAGATCATCCTGCGGCATGCGTTCAGTCCGGACTCGCTGGTGGCGAGCTTCCTGGACCTGGCGCGGCGGCGGTACGTGGGGCGGCCCGTGGCGGAGCGGCTGGTCGAGGCGGCGGCGACGGTGGACCGACCGAGGTTCGGGGGCGCGGCGCCGAGCCTGCTGCAGTTCGGCGAGGCGCTGGAACGGCGGCTGCCGGACCTCGGGGAGGCGCAGCGGCCGCCGATCGAACCCATCGACTACGTGGACCTCTTCTCCCGCGACAAGGCCCGCGCCCGCGCCGCGAGGCGCCGCGCCCGCTGGAAACGCCGCCCATGACCCCCCTCGGCCCCCGACCGGGGTTGACCCGAAACCGACCGGGGTTGACCCAAAACCGGCGGATCCGAGACCGACCGGGGTTGACGCGAGACCGACCGGGGTTGACCCGA
>DCLA01000096.1:14212-17195 GCA_002320815.1 Myxococcales bacterium UBA1660 | reverse complement strand
CGAGTCCTCGTCGATGTCTTCATCGCAGTCGTCGTCGTCGTCGTCGTCGTCGCCTGCGCATCCGGAGCAATCGGGGTCCAGTTCGCCTGGTTCGCCATCGCAGTCTTCGTCGACCGGCGTCGCACAGTCTTCGACCGCTCCCGGGAAGATCGCGGGGTTCGTGTCGTCGCAGTCGGCTGGGGCGGGCACGCCGTCGCCGTCGAGGTCGTCCACCGAGGTTCCGCCAGCGTCATCCCGGTCTTCGTCGGCCTCGTCGCTCGGCCCTCGGCCGCCGCCATCGACGCAGGCTCCGAGGGACAGGGCGAGGAGCAGGGCGAGGTTCTTCGTCTTCATTCGAGCTCTCCGGTCAGGGACAAGGTGGCGACGACCCACGCTCCGTCGGGGAGCGGGTTCGCGCGGAGTGAGTAGGCGGCGTAGGTCGCCCGGGAGGCATCCACGGAGGCCACGAGGCGGATGCCTTCCAGGAACCCGAGCCAGTTCGCCGCGGGGGTCGGGTGCCAGGCGATCTGCACGCCGCCGAGCCAGGAGCTCATCGGCGACAGCTCCCGATCCCCGGTGAAGTAGGCGCCGCGCGGCTGGGTCCCGTAGTCGTCGGAGTAGAAGAAGGCCCCCGACTGGCGGAAGGCGCGCGCGCGGAACCGCAGGCGTAGCTCGGGGCTCAGTCGCTGCTGCCAGGCGAGCTGCCCGGCGACGGTGTGCACGCCCCAGTCGTCGTGGGTCCCGTCGACCTTCGCGGCGAGGACACCGCGGAGGACCGGCAGGGCCCAGCGGAACTCCACGCCCAGCGCTCCTCGGCGCCGCTGCCCCGGGTGGTGCTCCTGGGCGGCGAGGGTGCCCAGCCACACTTCCCGATAGGGGCTGGCGAGCAGCCCGCTCGACCGCTGAAGCCCCAGGTACACCCGGGCGACCGCGTCCCGGCGGAGCACCTGGGTCCACCCCACCGTGGCCACGTGCACGGTGCGGCCACGCTCCGCACGCTCCGGTGCGAGCGCGAAGCAACCGTCGGCGTTGGGCAGCCGCTGTCGGTCCACGGCGGCCACTCCCTCGTTGTCCGCGCGGTCGCAGACACGGTCGCGATCCAGCGCGTAGCGCACGTCGAAGCGGGTCGCGCGCCCGGGGAGCTCGACGGCGGCCCCGAGGGTGAGCCCATGACTCCGCAGATCGTTCTCGCGGACGAAGGTGTATCCCCCCTGGAGCGTCACCCGGTCCGGTGCCCACTCCAGGCCGCCCTTGAGCGCGTGGCGGGTATCGCTCATCCGGGTCGCGCTGGTGATGGCGTCGACGTCGGCGGGCGAGTCCACCACGGCGATGGTCGCGGCGCTCACCACGTCGGCCTCCCAGCCCGCGCGTACGCTCAGGTCGTGCCCCACCGCCGCTACTCCGGAGACCGCCGGCGTCACCGCGGTGGTACTCAGCGGACCGCGGGCTTCGTGGAAGATCGAGGTACGCGCCGTGACTTCGTGTTGCGCTCGAGCTGGAGACGTCGCCGTCAGCAAGACGGCCACCGCGATCAGTTGCAGCCGCATCCGCCCCCCTCGGCGCCATCGAGGGCCGCGCCGCCCTCGCGATAGTCCAGCGCGTGGTCGGTGGCCGCGTCGGCTTCGCCGTCGGCCTCCAAGGTCATCATCTCGTCGGCCAGGAGCTCCCGCTCGTAGGGCTTCACCGTTGCGCAGCCGGTCCCGAGGATCAGCAGCATCGCCCATCGGGTCACGGTGCCCCCTCGATCCAGGCGCGCAGGATGGCTGCCTCCGGGTCGCCCTCGCGGAAGAGGGTCACCGGGTGGTCCCGGCCGAGGGGCCGGACGTAGAGATCACTGCGGGCGGCCGTGCTGCGTACCTCGCCGCGGGCCCGGGCGAGGTTGGTGTAGTAGCTGGCCGGCACCGGGCCCACGGGGACGTCGTTCTCGCAGAGGGGCGGCGCGTCCGTTTCGCCGGTCAGCTCGAGGCGGAGCGCGGAGCGATCGGCGTGGCAGTCGGTGTCCTCTCCGGCGCACCGGTGTGCGGCGAGCACCACCGGCTGCACCTGGCAGAAGAAGTAGGCCGGCTCGAGCGGCGCCACCGCGCCCGCCTCACGGCCAGGGCCATCGAGGACGCCCGCGTCGTTCGCGCCGGGATCGGCGGGCGGGGCGGGGTCCGGACCGGGAGCGAGGTCGGTGCACGCCGGCAGCAGCAGGCTGCAAACGACGATCGCAAAGCCAGCTCCCATCGTCCGCCTCGTCTGCATTCGCTTTTGACTTAATGAAATTGACATTCAATATCGTCCGCGATGCGACATACTCCTTCGGTCTTCCTCTTGGCAACCCTCCTGGCCGCCTGCGGTGACGATTCCCCTTCCCCCGCCGTCGACCTTGGCGCGGCCGCGCCCGACGCCGCGCGAGCCGACGCCGGGACCCCCGATTCGGGCTCGCCCGATGCCTCGGCGGACGCCGGTGAGAGCGACGTCCTCACGCCCATCCTCGCGATCGCCGCGCCACGGTCGGGCCGGATGACCCCGGTGCGTCGCGTCGTCGTCACCGGCGTCGCCACCGACGAGACCGCGCTCGGTGAGCTCACCGTTGGCGGCGAGCCCGTCGCGGTCGAGCCCGATGGGTCGTTCACCACCGCCGTGCTCCTCGAGCCGGGGGCCAACGCGATCGACCTCCACCTCACCGACGCCGCCGGGAACGCCACGGACGAGACCGTGGAGGTCTACTTCGGGCACCGCATCGGCGTCGGGAACTCCCAGGCCGTCGCGTTGCGCGATGGCGTCGTGCACACCTGGGGTCGCAACGAGCTCGGGCAGCTCGGCAACGGGACCCTCGAGGGCTCCGGATACGGCGAGGACCCGGAGACATCGTCGCTGCCCGCGCGCTATACCCTCGAGGTCGCGAGCGTGGTCTCGGTGGTCACCCGGCAGACCTTCATGGTCGCTCTGCAGGCAGGCGGCACCGTGCTCACCTGGGGCAGCAACGGCTCGGGGCAGCTCGGCCGGGAGACGGCGAGCG
>DCLA01000096.1:0-13904 GCA_002320815.1 Myxococcales bacterium UBA1660 | reverse complement strand
CGCCGGGAGACGGCGAGCGACTGCGGCTCGAATGGGACCTCGGCGTGCGGCCGGACCCCCGAGCCGGTCGTGGGCCTCACCGACGTCGTCGCCGTGCAGGCCGGTTTCGAGCACACCCTGGTGCTCCACGCCGACGGATCGGTGAGTTCCTTCGGGTCCAATGAATTCGGCCAGCTGGGCCGCCCGGGGGACCCCGCGACGCCCGCGCCCGTCGAAGGCCTCGCCGAGGTGGTCCAGATCGCCGCAGGGGCGACCAGTACCTACGCGCTCACCGCCGACGGCGAGGTCTGGGCCTGGGGCGAGAACGACCGCGGCCAGCTGGGCCTGGGGACCTCGGACGGCGACGCGCATCCCGTCCCCACGCGCATCGAAGCCCTGAGCGACGTGGTGCAGATCGCGGCCAGCAACGCCAGCGGCTACGCCCTGACCGTCGACGGCTCCGTCTGGGCCTGGGGCCGCAACCACGCCGGCCAGGTCGGCAACGGCGAGTCCGGCGACGACGTCCTCGCGCCGGCGCAGGTCCTCGCGGACGGCGGCCCGTTGACCGGGATCGAGAACCTGGCGGCCGACGGCTTCGTCGCCCTGGCCTCGACCCCCGAGGGCCGCGTCTTCGCGTGGGGCTGGGGGTTCCTGGGTCAGCTCGGTCAGGGCTACGATGCCGAGGGCGACCGCGACCTGGAGAACCGCCTGGTCGCGTCGGAGGTCTTCGTCCCCGAGGCCGACCGCGAGGCCTTCACTGCCGTGGAGATCGAAGCCGGCGCGGGCGGGCCTTCCTTGGTGCTCGCCGAGTCCGGCGCGCTCTTCGGCTGGGGCTGGAGCTTCCGGGGCTCCCTGGGCCTCGAAGGTGCCATCGACGCCTGGGCCTACAGCGCGCCGGTCCTGGTCCTTCCGGCACCCGAATGATGCGCGCCCTCGTCCTCGGGTCGCTTCTGTCCGCGCTGGCCGCCTGCGGCGACGACGTCGGTCCAGCCCCGTCGGACGCCGAGGTGGACGCGGCGGTGACCGCCGACGCGGAGCGACCCCTCCCGAGTCTCGAGGAGGGCGAGCTCCTGCCCGGTGGGGCCACCACGCTCGCCGAGGCGGGAGCCTCGGCATTCCTCCAGCCCGCGGCGAACCTCTCCCTGAGCCGCCGGAGCCAGTTCGAAGCCGGCCTCCAGTTCTTCCGCCTGCAGTGGGTCCCGGCCCCCGGCCGCGCCGATCTGGATGGGCTCGGGCCGACCTACAACGCCGACTCCTGCATCGCTTGCCACATCCGCAATGGTCGGAGTCTGCCTGCCGGGAACGCGGAGGACGGTGTCCTGTTGCGGCTCGGCCCCGCCACCGGCGGACCTGACGCCTACTACGGTGAGCAGCTCCAACCGCGGGCCGTTCCGGGAGTCCCCGCGGAGGCTCGCGTGGAGCGCCACCGAATCGACGCCGGCTCGGTGACACTCGGCGACGGCACCGAGGTCGCGCTGACCCGGGTGGAGCACGAACTCATCGATCTCGGAGGTCCACCCCTGGCCGCGACCACCCTGATCTCCCCGCGCGTTGCCCAGCAGCTCGTCGGGATGGGACTGCTCGAGGCCATCTCCGACGTGGCGCTGCTGGCCGGCGAGGACCCCGACGACGTCGACGGCGACGGCATCTCGGGCCGGGCGGCGCACCTCGAATCCGGCGACCTGGGTCGCTTCGGGTGGAAGGCGGCCGAGCCCACCGTGGTAGGCCAGACCGCCGCCGCGTTCCACCAGGACCTCGGGCTCACCTCCGAACTCCGCCCCGAGCCCAACTGTCCCCGCGGCCAGACCGCCTGTGTAGCGGCGCCATCGGGGGGCGAGCCCGAGCTGGTCCCCGCCCGCTTGGCGGCCACCGCGGCCTACGTCCGCCTGCTGGGGGTCCCTCCCAGGCGCGGCGGGGACGACGCCGAGACCCTGCGCGGCAAGGCCCTCTTCGCCGAAGTCGGGTGCGCTGCCTGTCACACACCGGCCTTCGAGACGGGCGCGGCGCTGGAGCCGGAGCTCACCGAGCAGCGCATCTGGCCCTACACCGACCTCCTGCTCCACGACATGGGGGACGACCTCGCCGACGGTCGCCCCGAGGGGGACGCCACGGGCGTCGAGTGGCGGACCGCGCCGCTCTGGGGGCTGGGCCTCGTCGACGAGGTCAACGGCGGCTTCCGGCTCCTTCATGACGGCCGGGCCCGCTCCCTCGCCGAAGCGATCCTCTGGCACGGGGGAGAAGCGGCCAGCGCCCGGGCGGCCTATCGCGCTCTGTCCGCCGAGGAGCGCGCAGCCCTCGAGCGCTTCGTCTTCTCTCTTTGAGTCTTCCGTGCTCGCTCACCCGGAGCGCAGCTCGGCGAGGCGCTCGTCGGCCCAACGCCGGGCTTCCTCCAGCGATCCCAGAACGGCCCACTCCCCCGGGATCGGTGCCAACCAGAGGATCGCCGTCAGGGCCCCGCGGAGGACCGAGGAATCGAGCACGAAGACCGTGCCCCGAGAGTTTCGCTCGAGCATGGCGCGGTTCTCGTCGAGCCACTCGGCCTGCCGTCGACGGAGCCGGGCAGGCAGCATGCCGCTCTTGCGGCCGTCGAGGATGAGGACGTTGGGACCGCGGCCGCGGATCCGCCGAACGTCCTCGAGATAGGCATCGAACTCTTCGGGAGTTGCGAGGCCCTCGTAGCGGATCTCCACTCGAGGCCACTGAGAATCGTCGATGGTGAACGCGGGCATCTCCGCCACTTTGTCCCAGACCCCGGTGGGTCCCAGGGGTCGCCATGAGCGGAGTCACGGTCTGCACCCGCGAGGGGCCATGCTCGTGCGGAAGCGCTCAGTCTTGGCCGGTGAGCCACTCGAACGCGGCGTCGCGCGTGTCGAAGGGCTTCATCGTCTGGCTCGAGGCCAGCCCGATGGTGCGGATCACCATGTGCCAGAGGACCTTCTCGGTGACTACGGCCACCCGGTCGATGCGGTGCCGGTTCTGGGAATTCCACTCGGTGAAGAGCCGCCGGGCCTCTGCCTCGTAGTCGTCCATGGCCGAGCAGTCGACGAGCAGGCAGCCCTGCCCGAGGCGGTCCAGGTTCGCGCTCGCCTGACGGGCCGCGGCGTTCATCTGTTCGGCGTCGAGGAACCCCTCGAGCTTCATGACCACCGTGCGCGCGGTGCGTAGGCGGGTGCCCGTCGGCCGGTCACTGTCCGGTCGCGGACTCACCCGGTCGGACCTCCGCCGGTCCCGTGCACCCTTACCATCCACCGACCAAGCCTGAATCCGAATTCACTGGGTGACAAGTATCCCGCAAGCGGGTGACTCATATTAGCGATTGTCCATACCTCGTAGGGGGTACGCGGCGCCCGACCGGGGTCGAACCTCGCCGACCGGGGTCGAACTCGACCCGACCGGGCTCGAACCCGATCCGACCTGGGTTGGAGTCGCGGATCGGCTGGGTGTGACCGTTCGAGTGAGTCGAATGACGGCCCCGGCGCCCTTGGTCAGGAAGTTGACCCCCCCGATCCCGCGAGCTAACCGCTGGGGTCGTGTTCCCGTGGGCGAAATGCGGGCGACACGGTCAGCCGTCTTCAAGGGCACCCGAAGTCGGCCGGCACCGAACGGACGGGCGAATCCGCGAGGAAACATGGCAGACCAGATCGACAGCGGCGCGCATCGCGCCGAGAGTCCCGAGAACCCCACCCCCGAGGCCCAGGGCCGCAGCTGGAAGAAGAGTCTCCTCTTCGTCCTCAAGCTGGCTTTCACGATCGGCGCGCTCGTGTGGGTCTACCGCAAGGTCGTCTTGCGCGATGGCATGGAGGAGGTCGGCGCGAGTCTGGCCGAGCTTCGCTGGGGGTGGCTCGGCGTAGCCACCAGCATGTTGCTGGTCGCCATGACCTTCGCGGTCCTCCGCTGGCGCACCCTGCTCCAGGGCCAAGGCATCCGCCCCAGTTGGCGGTTCCTCATCGGCTCCCTGATGATCGCGCGATTCTGGGGAGCCTTCACCCCCGGTGGCTTCATCGGCTTCGGCGGGTGGCGCATTTTCGACGTGGGTCGGCACACCGGCAAGGTGGCCCGCGCGACGGCGACCATCGGCGTGGAGATGCTGCTCGGTCAGATGGCCATGGGCGCTGTCGTCATCGGCGGCTCCCTGCTCTACGGCTACCGGTTCATTGGTACCGAGGGAGTGATGCTCGTCGCCGGGCTCTTCGGGGGCGTCATCGCTGCCGCTGTCCTCTTCCTGGCCAAGCCGGGGCTGTTCGTGAGGATCACGCGGATCTTCCCGGCTGCGATTCGCACCCGTGTGCAGACCCTGGTCGTGGCCATCCGCGCCTACGAGGGTCAGGGCTGGCTCCTCGCCCGGGCCTTCGCCTTCGGGCTCGGGGTGCACGCCTTCAACGGCCTCATCTACGTGTCCGCGGCCAAGGCCCTCAACGTGGACGTGGGCGTGGGGGAGCTCTTCTTCGCCGCGAACATGACCATCTTGGCGACCCTCGTTCCGGCGTCGATCAACGGCATGGGGCTCCGGGAGTCCGCCGCCGTGATCCTCTACGCCGCGGTGGGTGTGCCGGTGGGCGTGGCGGCCCTCATCGCGCTGCTCGGGTTCGCGTGTGAGATGGCGGTGAGCGCCCTGGGCGGACCGGTCTTCCTCGCGCGTCGCACCGGCTACGAGCCGCACATCGAGGTCGACGAAGTGGAGGCCGAGCAGGAAGCCCTCGAGGCCATCGAGGAGGTCCCCTTCGAGCTCCAGCCGCGCCCGGTCCGCGCGCTCACCATCGGCCTCGGCGCCGGCCTGGTCGCCGGCATGCTGATCGGCATCGCCGAGGGGGCCGTCATTCTCGCCTCCGCGGCCGCTGGCGCGTCCACCAGCGTGCTGGCCTACGGCGCCATCCTCTACGGCGTGTTCTGTGCGCTCGCCTGTGCCGGCTTCGCCTGGGCCCTCGCGATGAGCGGCCGCCTGATGAAGCGCGAGGCCATGCGCGAGTCCGACGCCTACGCGCGCCTGGTCGCCACCTTCGTGGCCGCCTTCGCCTTCGTCATCGGCTTCTTCCGCGTGCGCCGGGACATCTTCCACGAGGAGCTGGTGCTCAAGAGCGCCAAGGGGCTCGGCGTGGCCATCGGCTGCCTGCTCGCGGCCGGCCTCGTCTACCTGGTGCTCTCCTTCACCTTCCGCTGGCTCCTGAAGCGCAAGCCCGGCGAGATCATGCTCCGCGCCTGGGGTAGCCCGGTGGTCGCGGCCGCGGTCTGCGGGGCCCTCGCGCTCTTCGCGCTCCTCGGGGGCGACCACGCGGCCGCCGAGGACGGCTCCCACGCCGCGCCCTCGGCCAACCGCAACAACGTCATCTTCATCGTGGTCGACACCCTGCGCGCCGATCACCTGCCGGCCTACGGATACGAGACCGGGTCGACGCCCAACCTCGACACCTTCGCCGAGGACGCGATCCGCTTCGACCAGGCCTTCGCCAACGCGAGCTGGACCCGCCCGAGCTTCGCCTCGATCCTCAGCGGCCGCCTGCCCTCCAACCACGGCGTGATGGGCAAGGCCGACTCGCTCCCCGACGAGCTGACCACCCTGCCCGAGGCGATGCAGGAGGCCGGCTACCACACCCGCGGATTGGTCACGAACTTCAACGTGGCGCCCTACTACAACTTCCAGCAGGGCTTCGATCACTACGAGTTCCTCGAGCCCGACCAGGTGCTCGGCGCCGACGACTCGGGCTCCAAGCTCCTGCTCCACCAGGTGCTCCGCCGCGTGGTGGAGAAGGTCTACGCCGTGATGGACGTGGTCCACCCCGGCGGCGCCTACCAGGACGCCGAGGTCGTCAACCGCCGGCTCGGCGAGTGGATGGGCAAGGCCGAGGAGGGCGCGCCCTTCTTCTGGTTCGTGGGCTACATGGATCCCCACGACCCCTACTTCGTGCACCCCTACGACGGCTCCGGCTACGCCCGCGCCGCGCACCAGCACCCGAACCCGGACGAGGCCCCGGAGCTCCGCCGCATGTACGACGGCGAGATCACCTACTGGGACACCCAGTTCGGTCAGCTCGTGGACCAGCTGAAGCAGAACGGTCTCTACGAGGACACCACCATCATCATCACCGCCGACCACGGTGAGGAGTTCCAGGACCACGGCGGCTTCTGGCACGGCACCACGCTCTACGACGAGCAGGTCCGCGTCCCGCTCTTCGTGAAGCTCCCTGGCAACCAGCGCGGCGGCACCACGGTGCGCCACTGGGTCCAGAGCATCGATCTGATGCCCAGCGTGCTCCGCCACGTCGACGTCGAGGTGCCCGAAGGGGTCCAGGGCGGCGACGTCTTCGAGGGGACCGACGTGGTCTACGCCGAGGAGAGCCACGAGGGGAACGTGCTGGAGAGCGTCCGCGAGCGCCGTGGCACCGACGAGTGGAAGCTCATCGTGGCCAACCCCGGCAACCCGCGCGGCCTCGAGCCCACCGAGCTCTACCGCGTCGACCGCGACATCCACGAGACGACCAACCGCGCCCCCGAGCACGCCGACGAGGTGACGCCCCTGCGCGAGACCCTCGAGCGCGAGCGCGCCCGAGCCAGCGAGGGCGCGGCCGAGACCGTGACCCGCGAGCTCACCCGCGAAGAGATCGAGGCCAACTGCAACCTGGGCTACTGGTCGCGCGAAGCGTGCTGCGAGCAGGGCTTCGCCAACTTCTGCGACTGACGCCGCCGTGCCCGAAGCTCGCTATCGAGTGGAGTTCCAGGGCCGCGGGGGCGTCGTCCACGCGGCCTGGCACGACCGGGAGCTGACCCTGCCCATCGAGATGATGGAGGACGGCTCCTTCACGGTGATGATCCGCGGCCTCGGCCTCACCAGCGCCGAGCGCGCGGACCTCGCCGACTCCCTCCGCCTCTGGTTCGCCCGCTCCGGCCGCGAGTCCTGGTCCATCGACCAGTAGCCCCCCGACTTGCAGAAGGGGCACGCACGCTGGCACGAGGGACGCTCCTTAGCCCCCCGACTTGCAGAAGGGGCGCGCACACTGGCACGAGGGACGTTCCTTTCCCCAACGCGACAACCTGCCGGGCCCCCAGCCCCCTCAGACGCCCAGTCGCGCCGGCAGCGCCCGTAGCCACCAGCGCCACTGCTTGCGCCGGCTGTACCCCGGGATCTGCCGCCAGGTGCGGAAGAGCTCGTCCATCGCCCGCTTCGCCTCCGGCTTCTCGCCCCGCTCCCGCCGCACCCGGGCCAGCTTGTACCAACCCTCCAGCGACGAGCTGTTCGCGTCGGTGTACCGCTCGTAGGCGTCCTCGCACTCCTCGAGGCGGTTGAGCTTCCACAGCGCATCGCCCGCGACCTTGAAGGGCTCGCCGAACCCGGTGCGCGGGTCGGCCTCGATGGCCTCCACCAGCGCCGGCAGGGCTTCTTCGTAGCGCCGGGCGCGCACCCGGGCGAGCCCGGTGAGGAAGAGGAGCTCGGGGTCGTCCGGGTGTCGCTGTCGGGCCTCGTCCAGGAGCTTCAGTGCCGTCCGCGGGCGCATCCGCTCCAGATAGATCCGCGCGAGGTCCCGGCGCGCGGTGGTGTTGGACGGATTGGCGTCGATCTGCGAGCGCAGCGCGCGGATCTTGGACGCGGTGCGCAGCCAGACCCACGGGTCGGGGATGAAACGGCGCAGTAGGAAGAACGCCACCACGCCCAGCAGGAGCGGTGGGTACTGGAAGAGCCACATCGCGACCATCCAGAGCAGGTAGTAGGACCAGTAGCCCATCGGTATCGCCTCGTACGGTCGGGGCCCCGACGATGTCCCCTCGCGCGGACCGGCGCAATGGCACCGGCAGGTCGGGTAGGGTGCTCCCCATGGCGCTCCCCTTCCCGATCCTCGATCCGCACATCCACCTCTGGGAGCCGCGCTCCACGCCCCGGCAGGTGAGCCCGGCGGTGAAGCTCCTCGGCTGGAACGAGCGCCTCATCCAGTCCCTCGGCCCCAAGCTCTTCCCGCGCGCGGCCATCGACTTCGTGGGCGTCATCGACCACGTGGCCAGCCCTTATCTCCCCGGCACCTACCTCGCCGAGAGCGAGGGCTGGGAGGTTCGCGGCTTCGTGCACGTCCAGGCCGGCTGGCACGCCAAGGGCGACCTGGCCGAGGTCGACGAGACCCGCTGGCTCGAGGCCCTCTGCGGTCGCGATCTGCTGGCCATCGTCGGTGAAGCCCGCTTGGGGGCCGGCGAGCTCGATCGCGTCCTGGATGGGCACGCCGCGGCGAGCGCGCGCTTCGTGGGCGTGCGCGACATGACCGCGCACCACGCCGACTCCGGCGTGCTCGATTGGGACGCGCGCGGTGCGGGCACCATGGACGACCCGGCCTGGCGCGCGGGGCTCCGTCGGCTCGGCGAGCGCGGCCTGACCTTCGACGCCTGGATGTACGCGGGGCAGCTCGGCGCCTTCGAGCGCGCGCTCCAGGAAGCGCCGGAGACCCCGGTGATGCTCTGTCACCTGGGCTCCCCGGTCGGCGCGGCCGGGCCCTACGCGCGGCAGGGCGCGAACGCCGCGGAGCGCGAGCGCATCGTCGCCGCGTGGGAGCGGGATCTGCGCGCGGTCGCGGCGCACCCGCGGGTCCACGCCAAGATCAGCGGGCTGGCCATGCCGGTCCTCGGCTTCGATTGGCATCGGCGGTCGGCGCCGCCCAGCGTCGGAGAGGTCGTCGACGGCTTCGCGCCCTTCGTGGAGGTCGCCCTGGACGCCTTCGGCCCCGAGCGCTGCCTCTTCGCGTCGAACTTCCCCATGGACAAGGCCTCGTTGCCCTGGACCACGCTCTACGCGGCCTTCGAGCAGCTCGCGCCCTCCGACCCCGCGACCCAGCGGGCGCTCTTCCACGACAACGCCGCCCGCTTCTACGGACTGGACCCGGCGGCCCCCGCCGAGTAGAGCCGCGCCCATGATCGTCGTCACCGGCTGTCGCCGTTCGGGCACCTCTCTGTGGATGCAGATGCTCGCCGCCGCGGACCTCCCCATCGTGGGCCAGAAGTTCTCCGAGGAGCTCGAGGTCCTCGCCGAGGCCAACCCCAAGGGCTTCTACGAGTCGGTGCACCGCTACGGCGTCCAGGGGGACCCGGCGGACCTCGCGGGCTGCGTGCTCAAGATGTTCGTCCCCGGAGTCATCGAGGCCGACGAAGAGGACCTCGAGCGGGTGATCCTCACGCTCCGGCCCTGGCGCGAGCACGTGGTCTCCGCCGCGGCCTTCGAGAAGCTCGAGTCCGCCGCGTTGGGCACCGACGTGCCGCAGGCCATGCCCGCCGATCTCGAGTGGTGGTTCGAGAACTACTGCCTGCTCAGCGACTTCTCCGACCGCGACTACCCGATGATGGTCGTCGCCTACGACCTGCTCCTGGAGAAGCCCCGGGAGACCGCCGAGCGCGCGCTGGTCTACCTCGACGCCGATCCCGCCAAGGCCGACGTGATGGCCGCCGCCGTCGATCCCGCGCTCCGTCGCGCCGATCCCGCGCGGGCCACCTCCGAGCTGCCCCCCGAGGTCCTGGAGACCTTCGACGCGCTCTACGCGCGCGTCCGCGGCCGCGAGGCCTTCGACGACGCCTTCGTGGACCGCCTGGGCGAGACCCACGAGACCCTGATGCCGCTCATCGCGCCCTACCTGGAGGGCGAGGACGACTGGATCGAGGCCGAGCTCGACGAGGACCTGGAGGCCGGCGATGAGGCCTGAAGCACCCCCTCGCGTCCCCCTCGCGAGCGCCGAATCCGTTGCTTCTTGCGGTCTGTTCCTCCAGTCTGGCGGCATGAGGCGGGTTCTCTCCGTGCTCGCCGCGGTCGGTTGGTTGGCCGTCGCGGCGACGGGCCAGGCGCAGGATCGCGAGGAAGAGGCCCGCGCGCTCTTCATGGCCGGCCGCGCTGCCTACGACGGAGGCCGCTACGAGGCCGCGCTGGAACGCTTCCAGGAGGCCTACGAGCTCTCCGGGCGCCCGGAGCTCCTCTACAACATCGGGCAGACGGCCGACCGGCTCCGGCAGGACGCGGTGGCGTTGGACGCCTTCCGGCGTTTCCTCGCGGACACGCCCGAGGACACCGCGCACCGCGACATGGCCGAGCGCCGGGTCGCTTTCCTGGAGCGCTCGGTCGGCCCGGCCCAGGCGCCGGACCCCGCGGAGCCCGACGAGCAGGAACCGGAGGAACCCGGGACCGATGTCACCGCACCCGACCTGGACCCGGCGACCATGGACGCCGAGGACCTGGCTCTGGACACCTCGGAGCCCGAACCGGCCCCCACGGAGGACTCCGGCGGCATCGCCACCAAGTGGTGGTTCTGGACGATCCTCGCGGTGGTGGTCGTCGGCGCCGGAGTCGGCATCGGCTTGGCCGTCGCCGGGGACGACGGGGATCCGCAGTACGCGGTGAGCGACCACGGGTCGGTCATCGAAGCCCTGGGAGTCTTTCGATGAAGCGCGTCTTGCTCATGGTCGGGGCCCTGGCCCTGCTCGGCCACTGCGGGGACACCCCCGAAGCCACCGAGATCGTGGTGTTGGTCCAAGCGGACCCCGCCGTCCGCGGTCGGGCCACCGCGATCCGCGTGTTCGTGCAGGGGCGGGCCGGGACCGCCGGCAGGTTCGACGACGCCGAGACCATCGACCTCGTTCCCGGCGACCTGAACTACCAGTTCTCGATCACCCCCGCCGGCGGCGACGTCGGCCGCCAGTGGCGTCTGCAGGCCGAGGCCCTCGACCCCGGCGGCATCTTCGTGACCCAGGTGATCTCCGGCGAGTACCTCGAGGGCGAGTCCCGGGTGGTGCACATCTTCCTGCGCGGCGACTGCATCCCCATGGCCTGCTCCGAGGGGCAGACCTGCGGACCCGAGGGGACGTGCCGGCCCGTGGGCGTCCGTGCCGGTGACCTCGACGTCTACGAGGGCGGCCGGGTGGAACCCTTCGCGCCCAGGCCTCGGTGCATGCTCCCCGACGACTGCGACAACGACCGGTTCTGTGACGGCGTCGAGCAGTGCATCGACGGCGCCTGTATGCCCGGCACTCCTCCGTGCGCGGAGGACGTGTGCAACGACGACAGCGACAGCTGCGAGTGCACCGCCGAGATGAGGGTGGACGCCGACATGGACGGAACCTTCGCGCCCCCCTGCGGCAACGACTGCGACGACAACGAGCCGTCCCGGAGTCCCGACATGGTCGAGACCATCGGCGACGGAATCGACAACGACTGCGACGGCATGGTCGACGAATGCCCGCCCGAAGGCTGTCCAGTCGAGTGCCCAGCAGAATTGACGCCAGAGCGCAGCCCGGAAGCGTGCAGCGACAACTGCGACAACGACGGGAACGGTTTCGTCGACTGTGACGACTACGCGTGCGACGGCATCGGGGGATGCACCGAGTGCGAATGCAGCGGCGGCCAGGCCTGCCTCCAGCGTGAGCGCTATGGCTTCGCCTCGGAGTGCGGGGAGTCGTGCACGATCAGCGCTGGCGCGGCGCTGGACCCGCTAGAGGCCAACCGCGGCGATTGCTCCGGCGGGCAGGCCTGCTGGTGGCGCGGCTCGGGCCCCGAGACCAACGGCGTCTGCGCGCCGACGGCCGAGTCGAACATCAACATGCCCAACCTCGGCCAAGGCTGCAACTCCGACGGGGACTGCTTCAACCCCTTCGGCTTCGGGCGCTGTCTCCTTCGGGACCGAGGAGCTTCGGCCGGCTTCTGCTCCATCGTCGACTGCAACGCCCCCGGCCTGCCGCCCACGGGAATCTGTCCACGGGACTCCCGGTGCGTCCCCCGCGGGGTCGACAGCTACTGTATCCGAGAGTGCCCCGACGGGAGTTGTCCTGCCGGTCTGACCTGCGTGACCCCCGGCTCTCCCGGCGTCAGCCTGTGCATGCCCGCGTGCACCAGCGATCCCGACTGCGGTGACCTGGGTGAATGTGTCGACGACGGCAGCGGCGAACGTTTTTGCATGCCGCCCCTCGGCTTCTGAGCGCGACCCTCGCCTCTCCGCTTCACCGGCCGGCGAGTGTATGCTCGCCGGCCAATGACCCCTCGCCTCGCGCTCCCGCTCCTCCTCGGCCTCGCGTCCGCTTGCGCCAGTACCCCGGACCCCGAGCCGGTCGAGCCCGTGGCCTCCACCGGCGGGGAGACCGAGACCGCGGTCACCGAGCCCGTCCATCCGCTGCGGACCACCATTCCGGTGCCGGTTCCGCAGCCCGCGGTGGCCCGCGAAGACCTCTCGGAGCCTCTCCAGGAGACCTGGACCGGCATCGAAGAGGTGGTCGCCCTGCGCCCGCCCGATGGTCCGGTGGAGCCCACCGGGGAAGCCATTCGGGCCTGGGCCGAGGGGCCCTTCATGGACTGGGTCACGGCCCGCCGGACGGCGACCCTCGAGGTCGGCCAGGTCGCCCGGGGCATCCCCGAAGAGCCCGTCTACGAGCGGGCCCTGGGCGCCGCGCTCTTCGGCTACGCCCTGGAGGACTTCGCCGCCGACATCCGCAGCTCGCCGGTCCCGGACTCCATCACCAGCGACCCGGAGCTGCTGCAGATCTACGTGGCGGCGTTGACCGAGATGCTGCGGCCCTTCGCCCTGGAGGCCGCCTCGAACTACGCCCACTGCCAGCAGCGGCTGGTCACCCTGGGCGACGAGAGCGAGTGGGTCCCCTGGCGCGCCTACTGCGTCGACCGGGGCCGGGAGGTCATCGAGGTCTACCAGCTCCAGCCCGCCACTCCGCCCGCGGGCGAGGGCACGGCCGACCCGACCGACGCCGCCCCGGGTGAGCCGACCGACGCCGCGTCGGCCGCGCCCGGCGAGGTCTGAGAAAGATCCGTCGGCGCCCGCTCGTCAGGCGCCGACGAGGTCGACCAGGGTCCCCACGCTCAGCTCGCGCGCCTTGGCCAGGAGCCGCCGCGCGAGCGCCAGGTCCTGCAGGGCCAGCCCGGTCGAGTCGAACACGGTCAGCCCGTTGCGGTCCGCGCTCGCCGCGCCCGTGAGGACCTGACCCAACGTTCCGCCGAGGTCCTCCTCGGCCAGCTCGCCCGCGTGGAGGGGCACGTTGATCTCGCCGCTGTGGGTCGCCTGCTCGCGCTCGTCGATGAAGACCTGCGCGTCCTTCAGGATGGCGCTCTCCAGCTCCTGCTTGCCCTCGGCGTCGGCGCCCATGGCGTTCACGTGCGCGTGGTCGACGAGCCAGGCGCGCTGCACCACTGGCGTCCGGGAGGGCGTCGAGGTGCAGACGATGTCCGCCCCGCTGGCTTCCTCGACCGACACCGCGCGGCCGCCGAGCGCCTTCGCCAGGCTCTCCGCGCGCGCCTCGTCCAAGTCGCTGAAGAGCGCCTCGAAGCCGTCGCCGAAGACCGCCTGGTGCGCGTCAAGGAGGAAGCGCGCCTGCACCCCGGAGCCCACGAAGCCCACGGTCTTCGGGTCCTCGATGGCCAACGCCCGGGAGGCCACGCCCGCGGCGGCGCCGGTGCGCAGCGCGGTGAGCAAGGTCGCGTCGAGAATGGCTTCGGGGAACGCGGTCGCCGGATCGCTGAGGATGTAGACCCCCATCACCGACGGGAGCCCGAAGCGCGCCGGGTTCGCCGGGTGGCTGTTGACCCACTTCACGCCCGCGGCGCCGTCCATCGAGGCCGGCATCGCCCGGAAGTCGCCCTCGTGCTCGGGCAGGTCGAGGTAGACCTTGGGCGGCATCTGCGCCGTGCCCTTCGCCTGGGCTTCGAAGGCCTCGGCGACGGCATCCACCGCGTCGCGCATCTCGGCGAGGTCGGCGATCTGGGTCCGGGAGAGGATGCGGGTGCGGCGTGCGCTCATCCCCGAGCGATACCACGGCGGGGCTCCGAGGGGATCGCCTGGCGTGACCGACCGAGGGACCTGCCTCACGCGACCCGACCCGATGGCGCGCGCGGCGCCACGGGACCCGCGCGGTCCTGGCCGGGCCGCAAGACATGGGACCCGCCCGAGTAGGCTAGCGCGGAGCTCAGGTCGGTT
>DCLA01000038.1:50006-103573 GCA_002320815.1 Myxococcales bacterium UBA1660 | reverse complement strand
AACCGACCTGAGCTCCGCGCTAGGATGCATGGGTGCGGATCCTCCTCGTCCAGACCGGCAACACCCTCCCCTCCATCGCCGAGGAGCAAGGTGACTTCGACGCGATGTTCCATCGAGGCCTCCTCGGTGAAGAGCGCGAGCACGACCTGGTGCTCGTCGATCCGCGCAACGGGGACGCCCTCCCGGCCCCCAGCGACTACGACGCGGTCGTGGTCACGGGGTCGGCGGCGATGGTCACCCAGCGCCTCGACTGGAGCGAGCGCACCAAGGAGTGGCTCCCGGGCGTGGTCGAGGCCCAGGTCCCGCTCCTGGCCGTCTGCTACGGGCACCAGCTCCTGGCCGAAGGGCTCGGGGGCCAGGTGGGGGCCAACCCCCTGGGCCGCGAGATCGGCACGATCCAGGTCGAGCTCACCGCGCAGGGCCAGACCGACGCCCTCTTCGGTGCGCTCGAGAGTCCGACCCTCCGCATGCAGGCGACCCACGTGGAGTCCGTGCTCCGGCTTCCCGCGGGCGCCCTGCTCATGGGCACCTCGCCCCTCGATCCCCACCAAGCGTTTCGGGTCGGGGACCGGGCCTGGGCGGTCCAGTTCCATCCGGAGCTCGATGACCGCGCCTCCCGGGGCTACATCGAGGGGCGCGCCGAGCGGATCCGCGAAGAAGGCCTGGACCCCGACGCGCTGCTGGCGACGGTGAGTGCGTCGCCGGACGGACACCGACTCTTGCGGCGCTTCGTGGCAATCGCCCGGGAATTCGCCGAAACCGAGGCGGGCAGCGCTTGACGCGGCCCTCGCCCGGCGAGACAAAGGAGCCCGTGGACGGAACAGCCGGCGGTGCCGACGACGGGTCCGGGGCGCTCGAGGACCTCGAGCGACCCGAGCTCTACTTGAACCGCGAGCTCTCCTGGCTGGAGTTCAACCAGCACGTCCTCGACGAGGCCCGGGACGACAGCGTGCCCATCGTCGAGCGCCTGAAGTTCCTGAGCATCACCCAGTCGAACCTGGACGAGTTCCTGATGGTCCGGGTCGCCGGTCTCCAGGAGCAGTACCTCGAAGGCGTGACCGACCGCCCGGCCGACGGGATGACCCCGTCCGAGCAGCTCGCGGCCATCGCCACCCGCATGGAGCGGATGTACGACGACCTCTCCGGGACCTTCCTGGAGCTCCTGGTCCCGGAGCTCGAGCGGGCGGGTGTGAACCTGACCACGCCCAGCGAGCTGCCCGAGGCCGAGCAGCGGCGGCTCCATCGCTACTTCCAGGAGCAGGTCTACCCAATCCTCACGCCGCTGGCGTTGGATCCCGGGCACCCCTTCCCGCACGTCCCCAACAAGCGGATCCACCTGATCATCATGCTGGCCGGCGAGGAGCCCGGGCAGCCGGCCTTCGCCGTGGTCCAGGTGCCGGCGGTCCTCTCGCGACTCACCCCGGTACGCACCGAAGGTGAGAGCGCGGACTTCGTGCTCCTGGACGACGTCATCGGCGAGCACGCCGGGGACCTCTTCCGCGGCTTCCAGCTGGTGGGCGCGTGGCCCTTCCGGGTGATCCGGAACCACGACCTCAGCATCGACGAGGAGGAGGCCGAGGACCTCCTGGAGACCATCCGCGAAGAGGTCCGGCGCCGGGACCGGGGCAACGCCGTGGCCCTCGAGGTCTCCACCGCTTGCCACCCGGACGCCATCGAGGTCCTGCAGCGGGCCCTCAAGGTCCACGAGAGCTTCGTCTTCCACATGGACTCGCCGCTCTCGCTGCCGGACATGACCGCCCTCTCGGCGCCCATCAAGGGCCGCGACGAGCTCAAGGACGCCCCCTTCACGCCCGCGGCCAGCCCGGCCTTCATGGGCGTCGACGACATCTTCGAGGTCATCGCCGAGCGGGACGTGCTGCTGCACCACCCCTACGAGAGCTTCGATCCGGTCGTGCAGTTCATCGAGCAGTCGGCGAGCGACCCCGAGGTCTTGGCGATCAAGCAGACCCTCTACCGGACCAGCGGCGACAGCCCGATCGTCAAGGCGCTGATGCGCGCCGCCGAGAACGGAAAGCAGGTGGTCGCGCTGGTGGAGATCAAGGCGCGCTTCGACGAAGAGAACAACATCCACTGGGCGCGGCGGCTCGAGGAAGCCGGCGTCCACGTGGTCTACGGGCTCGTCGGCCTGAAGACCCACTGCAAGACCATGCTCGTGGTCCGGCGCGAGGGCGGCGTGCTCCGCCGCTACGTCCACCTGGGCACGGGCAACTACAACCCGTCGACCGCGCGCCTCTACACCGACGTGTCGCTCTTCACCTCACGCCCCGACGTCGGCGAGGACGCCACCAACCTCTTCAACCTGCTCACCTCGTGCACCGCCCCCGAGAGCTGGCGTCGGCTCATCGTCGCGCCCCTGGGCCTGCACGAGTCCGTGCTGGGACTCATCGAGCGCGAGGCGGCCTATGCCCGGGCAGGGAAGCCGGCGCGGATCATCGCCAAGATGAACTCGCTGCAGGATCCCGACGCCATCCGCGCCCTCTACCGCGCGTCGCAGGCGGGCGTGGAGATCGACCTCGTCGTGCGCGGCATCTGCTGCCTGCGACCGGGGCTGCCGGGGATCAGCGAGAACATCCGGGTGCGCTCCATCGTCGACCGCTTCCTGGAGCACAGCCGGCTCTACTATTTCGAGGCCGGCGGCCGCCAGCTCGTCTACGGGTCCAGCGCCGACTGGATGCCGCGCAACTTCCAGCGCCGGGTGGAGGTCATGTTCCCCATCGAGGCCGAGCACGCGCGGCGGCGGGTGGTCGAAGAGCTCCTGAAGACTTCGCTGCGGGACAACGTGAAGGCGCGGATCCTCCAGCCCGACGGGTCCTACGAGCGCCTGGACACGCCCGACGACCCCGCGGCGCGGGTCCGCAGCCAGGTGGAGTTCCTGGCCCTGGCCGACGGCGCCGAGAAGGAAGCCAGCGCGCGCTTCGCCGCCGAGCGCCCCTTCATCGTGCGGCCGGTCCGCAACCGGCCGACCAAGGCGACCTCGCCGCCGGTGGTGGTCTCCGCCGAGCCCGAGCTCCCCGCGCCCGAGTTGCCCCCCGAGGACGCCGAGTGAGCGACTGGATCACCGCCTTCGAGCGGCGCCCGGTGCAGGTGGTCGATCGGCTGGCGGTCGACGGGCTCGCGCCAGGGATCCACCGGCTGGCCCTGGAGCTCATCGAGGACGCGACCGGAACGCCGGTGCGCATCCCGCTCCTGGTGGTCCGCGGCGCGGGGGCGGGACCAATGGTGGGGCTCACCGCCGCGGTGCATGGCAACGAGCTCAACGGCATCCCCACCATCCACCGGCTGGTAAAGCGCCTGGACCCCGCCGCGATGCGCGGCACCGTGGTCGGGGCGACCATCGTCAACGTCCCCGGCTTCCTGCGCTACGACCGGCTCTTCCCCGACGAGCGGGATCTGAACCGCATCTTCCCGGGTAAGCCCGCCGGCAACGAGTCGGACGTCTACGCGCACCGGCTGGTCGAGCGCCTCATCGCGCCCCTGGACTACCTCCTCGACCTGCACACGGCGAGCTTCGGCCGGGTGAACTCCTACTACGTCCGCGCGGACATGAACGACGAGGTCACCGCCAAGGTGGCCCGCACTCTGGGCGCGGAGATCATCGTGCACAACGAGGGCGCCGACGGGACGCTGCGGGCCTGCGCGGCCGAGCACTGCATCGCCGCGCTCACGGTGGAGATCGGCGACCCCCAGGTCATCGACCGCGGCAAGGTGAAGGAGTCCCGGGTGGGCCTCCGCGACGCCCTCGAGGCGCTCGACGTGGTGGACGCCGACGCCGAGACCGCCCCCCGGCGCGCCGTCGAGTGCCAGCGGAGCTACTGGCTCTACACCGACACCGGCGGGATCCTCGACGTGCTCCCCGGACTGGCCGAGGCAGTGGAGGCGGGCGAGCCCATCGCACACCTCCTGGACCCCTGGGGCCACAAGGTGCGCACCTACCGCGCGCCGGAGGCGGGGGTGGTCGTGGGCCGCAGCACCAACCCGGTGGCCTCGACCGGCGCGCGCATCCTGCACCTGGGCATCCGCGCCCCGAGCTGAGCTCTCCCGTCTTCAGCGAGCGAGGCCTTCAGCGAGCGAGGCCTTCAGCGAGCGAGGCCTTCAGCGAGCGAGGGCCGCGTACTCGTCGGAGAGCCAGAAGCTCACCAGCGCGCCGACGCGGATGGCCAGGGCCTCGCGAACCAGCGTGTCCTCGCCATCCCGCTCGAGGAGCCAGGGCACGAGCTCCGCGCCTTGGGTGAAAGCCGGCGCCGACCCGTTCCCGTCGAGCCGGAGCATCGCGCGCACGGCGGGCACCGGATCGCCGGCCAACATCAGGCCGGCCCGGTCGGCTCCGAGCTGCATCAACCGGTGCGCGGCGAGCATCCGGCCTTCGGTGACGTGGGCCTCGCCGGGGATGGGCGCGTCGTCACCCACGAAGCGCTTCCCGAGCTCGATGGCGCGATCGATCTTCCCCGCATCGACGGCGCCGGCGATCTGACCCAGCCGGCGCCCGATGGGGAAGCGACCCAAGAGCGGCACCACCCCGAGCACCAGCTCGGCCGCGGTGAGCCCCTTGCTGCGCAGCCCGGCCCAAACCTCGTCTTCGGTGGCCAGCCGGTGCCCGAGGCGCAGGTGGGCCAGCTCCGACCCGAAGGCGAAGCGGAGCTCGGCGTCGGTCCCGAGGTGCAGCGGCGAGCGTGCGTCGAGGTGCTCGCCGCCTAGCACGATGAGGCCCTCGCCGACCTCGTAGGCGCGAGCGCCCACCGAGCGCTTTCCCAGCGACACGAAGACCTCGGCGCGCTGTCCGAGCACCGCGCTGGCCGTCCCGTAGGCCGCCGCCGCGCGCGGGTGGTCGTCCGCCCGCAGAGTGCTGGCGTACTGGCGCAGGAGGCGGGTGTCCGGCGGCTGCACCGAGGCCACCAGCGACTGGATCATCCCCAGGAAGGCCGAGCCCCGGCCCACCGGATGCCGCAGGAGCTCGACCTCGTCGGGCGCCAGCGGCGTGGTCCGGCCCGCGGGGTCCAGCGTGTCGGTCGCCAGGGCGCCCCGGTCGAGGAGCGTGACCACCCGCGCTGCTCCGCGCCCGGCCTCCGCGGCGTAGCGTTCGACGGCCTCGACCTGGAGCGGTCGCTGCCGCGCCAGCTCCCCGAGGGCCTCGGCGACACCCAGACCCAGCCGCACCCGCGCCTCGAGCAACGCGGCCCGCGCGGCGCGGTCCTGGGCCATGCGGCGTCCGGTCCCGGGCGGCAGGAGATCGTCGAGCTCCAGCGGCGCCAGGGTCGCGAGGCGCTCGTCGAGCACCGCCCGCGCCTCGTCGTGATCCCCCGCGACGACCAGGTGCTCGGCGAAGGCCACGTCCGCGGCGACCCGGGACTCGAGAGCCGGCGCCTCGCCCCGCGCGCGGCGGGCCCGATGGAGGGCGAGCGCGGCGGCGCTGGCGTCGTCGGACGCCCGGAGCGCGGCCTCGAGGGTCGCGGTGGCCGCCGCGGGGAGGCCCCACGGCTCCAGGTGCGCCGGGAGCGCGTCGCCCAGCCCCTCGGCGGCCGCGACGCTCGCCCCGCTGGGCTCCTCGCCCACCAGGAGCTGGCGCTCCAGCTCGGCCACCGGGCTCTCGTGGGCCAGGTCGGCCAGCAGCGCCATCACCGCCTCGCGTTCGGCGGGCGTGCTCGGGGGCCGCGACGCATCCACCACGAAGCGCAGCCGCTCCGCGCGGCTCGCCAGCAGATGCGGCGCCAGCGCTTTCAGCGCGCTCTTCTTGGGCATCTTCCAGCGCAGCACCCCGGCGCGCCAGCGCCCGCCCGTCGCGCGCGGGGTCTCGTCGATGGCCCAAGTGGCCACGTCGCCGAGGGGATGGAGCGCGACCAGCTCCGCCCGCCGATCGGTCCACACCAGCCGCAGCGGGACCTCCACCTCGGGCCCCAGGGTGCTGGTGATCGGCCGTTCGGTCTCGGTCGCGAGGTAGCCCAGGAGCCGCTCGCCGGGGTGCAGCCACGAGGCGAGGAAGACCCGCTCCACCGCGCTCGCCTCCTCGAGGAATGGACCCACCAGCGCCGGCAGCGCCTCGGCGCCCAGGCGCGCCCGCGCGATCAGCCCGCGCACCGCGTCGGTCTCCCGCGCGGGCACCGTGAGGCTGACCCCGCGGAGGTCGGCCTGGTCCCACAGGCGCCCGAACTGGTAGCGGGGCTCGCCGACCAGCGCCGCCACCTGACGATGCGCCGCCTCGAGCACCAGCTCCCCGTCGACCAAGCGTAGCCGCGGGTCCTCGCCGCCCCCGTCCTGCGGAGCCAGCTGCCCCCGCAGCGCCACATCGTCCGTCATGCGCTACTCCGGCTCGCGCTCGGCTTCTTTGCGGGCGACATGGGCCGCGAAGCCGCTCTCGGTGGGCGCGGCCTCCGGGGCCTCCGCCTCGGGCTCGGTGTCGAGCTCGTCGAGGAAGCGGCTCATCAGGCCGTCGATCATCAGGTCCCGCCGCGACTCGCTGGCGCCGGCGACCTCCTGCTTCAGCTCGGCGTAGCGCTCCTCGTACTCGTCGACGAGCCCGCGGAAGCGCACGACCTTGCGGCCGATGGACGCGGTGTTCTTGCCGTAGACCGCCAGGAGCGAGGCCACCGACGCGCCGGCCAGGACGATCCCCAGCGGCCCGCCGATGAGGATGCGCAGCGCGACGGCCACCGCCGCCGCGCCCCCGATCCCGGTGAGCGCCTTCTTACCCGACTCCGCGCTCACGCCCTTGTCCCACGCCACCGACCAAGCCTGCTTGGTCGCCAGGAGCAGGGCGACGAAGGTCACCTTGCTCGACCCCTTTCGATCCCAGTACCGCCGGAGGGCGTGCTGGAGGAAGGCGTCGTAGGAGTCGTGAGCGGGTGGGATCTTGTCGGCCGGGGCCATGGGGACACCCTAATCGAAATGGCGCCCGAGGGGAGACCCCGCAGGCGCCGGTCTCACTCGCCGAGCTCGGCCTCGATGGCGTCGAGGGCCTGCCCGTAGTTGGTCTCGTTGATCGAGGCCTCGGCCTCGCCGCGGAAGTCCGCCTGCACCGGGACCTCGTCGGCGGTGGGCCCGTCGTCGGCCCACTCGTCGTCGACCGGCTCCCCGGCCGCCTCGTGCTCGGCGAGGACGTCCTCGGACTCCTCGAACTCGCGCTCTTCGTCGTGGCCCCCACAGGCCGCCAACGCGAGCGCCAGGCTCATCGCGGTGATCATCTCACGCATCGTCACTCCACCTCCGCGGCCGCGCCGCCGGTAAGGGCCTGCATCCGGGCCCGGTGCCGCGCCTGCTCGCGCTCCATGAGGCGCTCGGCGCGGTCTTCGTTCGTGTCGTCGTCCGCCCCGTCGGCGAGGTCGGAGATCCGCTGCAGCTTCGCCATCCGGCGCGCGTGGACCCGGAGCTCGGCGCGCACCGCCGGCGGCACCGCCCGCGGTTGCTCGACGCCCAGCGGGCCGCGCAGCTCTTCCCAGCGCTCCCGGCGCTCGGCCCGGGCGCTCTGCCGGGCCTCGTGGCGCGCCTCCACCCGCTCCTCGCGGGCGTCGTTCCGCGCCTCGAGGACTTCTTCGCGGGCGTCCTCGACGTCCTCCTGGGCTTCCTCGACGGCGTCGTCGCGGTCCTCGCCGGCGGGCATCATCCGGGCGTCGCGGAGCGCCATCCGGGCCTCGCGGGCCTCCATCTGGGCCTCGGCCACCTCGGGGTTCGCGGCCATCCGGGCCGCCATCATCGAGCCCATGCCGTCCTGCGCGAGCGCGCTGCCCGCGACCAGGAGCACGATCCCTCCGGCCGCCAGCGTCCCCTTCGTCGTCTTGCGTTCCACGTGCAC
The DNA here is from genome assembly GCA_002320815.1 of Myxococcales bacterium UBA1660. Lineage (GTDB taxonomy): Bacteria > Myxococcota_A > Polyangia > Polyangiales > Houyiibacteriaceae > UBA1660. Next base: position 95,769 of record DCLA01000038.1, on the reverse strand, counting down.
CTCTCCTGCCTCTTCGGCACCGGGGAGTCTCGGGCACCGGGGCCCCCGTTACAGCGGGGGGAAGAACCCCGGCCGCGAGCGGGTTTCCTCTGCCCGGGCCCCCGCCTTCGGCTCCGTCGTTCTATGCTCCACCCGATGTCTCTCCGCGCCCGTCCCCGCCACACCCTCGCCTGGCTCGCCAGCGCCCTCGTGCCCGTTCTCATGGGCGCCAGCTGCGGGAGCAACGGTGGGGGCACCCAGCCCCCCGACCCCCAGACGGATCCCGAGCAGGCCCAGAGCGATCCCGGGCCCATCCAACCCGGGTCGGACACCCACAGCGCCGAGGGCATCCCGATGCCCCAGCTCCCGACCCACCAGGGCGTCCAGCCCGACGAGCGGCCGGCGCCCTCGATCACCGACCTGGCGTCGGCGGAGCGCGCCCTCGACGAGGGCTTCTACGAGGCGCTCGGCGCGGCCTTCGCCACCCTGCCGGACAACGACGCCCGGAAGCTCCTCCAGGTCCGCTACCAGCTGGTCACCGGCGCCTACACCGAGGCCGAGACCCTCGCCGGGCGCATCGGGGGCGACGCGGCCACCCGGCGCATGGCGACCACCCTGAAGGGCGAGGCCCAGCTCCGGCAGGGGAAGCTCGCCGAGGCCGAGCGGACCCTGAAGACCCTCGAGGGCGACGCCGAGGCCCACCGCGCCCACGTGCTCCTCGGCCGCGCGCTGGCCCGCCAGGGCCGCGGGGTGGAGGCGGAGCCGGTCTTCATGAAGCTCATCGGCGCCTACAACGACGACCGCATCGGCCGGAACGACGCCCGGGGCCTGGGCTACGTGGGCATGGCCGGCTGGGGCCTCGAGAGCACCCGCACCGCCAACGACGCCTTCGTCGAAGCCAACGCCGCCTACGGGCGCAGCGGCACCAAGGACGACGGCTATGTGGAGACCCAGCTCGAGTGGGCGCAGGTCTTCCTCACCAAGTACGACGCGGGTCACGCCGAGGAGTGTGTTCGCGACGCCCTGGCGGTGAACCCCAACCACCCGGTGGGGCACGCCCTGATGGCGCGCATCCGGATCGCCCAGAGCTTCGACTTCGCCGCCGCCGCCGAGCACACGGCGCGGGCGCTGGAAGCCAACCCGAAGCTCGTCTTGGCCCACGTGACCAACGCGGGGATGGCGCTGCGCGACAACCTCACCGACGACGCCATGGCCCACATCGGTCGGGCCCTCGCCACCGACCCCGAGGACCTCGAAGCGCTGAGCACCAAGGCCGCCATCCGCTACCTCGCCGACGACGAGGAGGGCTTCCGCGCCGCCAAGCGCGAGGTGCTGCGGCGGAACCGGACCTTCAGCGAGATGTACACCATCATCGCCGACTACGCGGAGTGGGAGCACCGCTACCCGGACATCGTCCAGATGGCTCGGGAGGCGGTCACCCTGAACAGCGAAGACGCCCTCGCCCACGCGACCCTGGGGCTGAACCTGCTGCGCATGGGCGACGAAGAAGAGGGTTTGAACGCGCTGCGCTCCGCGTGGCGCCGGGACCGCTACAACGTGCGGGTCTTCAACACGCTCAACCTCTACGACGAGATCATCCCCCAGTACGAGACCTGGGACGCCGCGCCCTTCGTCTTCCGCATGCACCGCGACGAGAAGCCGGTGCTGGAGCGCTACGTACCCCAGACCCTGACCCGCGCGTGGCAGGACATGGTCCGCCGCTACGGGTTCACCCCCGAGGGTCCGGTGCACATCGAGCTCTACGCCAGCTCGGGTCACTTCGCGCTGCGCACCACCGGGCTCCCCGCGTTGGGCGTCCAGGGTGTGTGCTTCGGCAAAGTGGTCACCGCCATCTCGCCGCAGGGAGGTCCCTTCAACTGGGGCCAGATCGACTGGCACGAGCTCGCCCACGTCTTCCACATCCAGCTCAGCGCCAACCACGTGCCCCGCTGGTTCACCGAGGGCCTGGCGGAGTACGAGACGAACATCGCGCGGCCCGAGTGGAAGCGCGAGATGGACCATCACCTCTGGGACGCCCTGGAGAACGATCGGCTCCCGCCGCTGCGCATGATGAACCGGGCCTTCACCCACGCGCGCAGCGCGATGGACATGATGGTCGCTTACTACGCCTCGACGAAGATCGTGACCTACATCGCCGAGAACCATGGCTTCCCCAAGGTGGTCCGGATGCTCCGGCTCTGGGCCCAGGGCAAGCCCAGCGACGTGGTGATCCAGGAGGCGCTCGGCGTCGACGTGGACGCCCTCGATCAGGCGTTCCGCGCCCACGAGCGGCAGCGCCTCCGCGCCCGGGCCGACGACTTCAGCGTGGCCTTCGAGCAGTACACCGAGCTCGAGCCGCTGAAGCAGGCGGCCGAGGCCGCCCCGAACGACGCCACCGCGCAGGCGCGCTTCGCCGCCGGTCTCCTGGTCGGCGGGGACGCGGCCCAGGCGGAGCAGGTCGCCCGGCGGGCCATCGGCCTCGAGGCCGGGCAGCCCATCGCCCGGATGGTCCTCGCGCGGATGGCGCTCATGCAGGGCGACGGGGGCACCGGGGAGGAGCACCTGAAGGCCATCCTCGCCGGCGGCCGCGACGGCTACGAGCTCCGCCTGATGCTCGCTCGCAGCGCCCTCGGCCGGAGCCAGCCCGCCGAAGCCAAGACGCACTTGGAGGCGGCGGTCACCATCGACCCCGACCGCCCCGAGGCCTGGCAAGGTCTGGTGAAGATCGCCGAGGAGACCCAGGACACCGTCGGGGCGCTGGCCGCCATGGAGAAGCTGGCCCGGATCGACGAGCACGACCGGGAAGCGAACCTCACCGTGCTCCGCGCCCTGGTCGAGGCCGAGGAGTGGGCCCGGGCCATCGAGATCGGCGAGATGGGCCTCTACGTGAACCCCCACGAGCCCGAGGTGCACCGCCTGCTCGCGGAGGCCTACGTGCGCCAGCGCCGCACCCGGGACGCGCTCTACGAAGCGGAAACCGCGCTCATCGCCGAACACCCCGAGCCCGGCCGCGTGCACCTGGTCCGCGCGCGCGCCTTCATGCAGGCGGGCGACCGCGCCAGGGCCCGGGAAGCGGCCCAGGCCGCCCGGGCCGCGGACGCCGCCCTCGGCGCCGAGGCGGACGCCATCGTCGGGAACTGAACGCCGGTGACCCGCACGCCGCGGCGGCGCCGTCGCCTCTCCATCCCCACGCGCATCTTCGTCGCCTTCGCGCTGGTCATCGTGGCCTTCGCGGGGGTGGCGATCACCAGCGTGGCCCAGCACGCGCGCACCGCCGAGCTCCTGCGCTTGCTCAACGAGGGCTACCTCCCCCTCGCGCTCCGGCTGGGCATGGCCAAGGCGCGACAGGACGGCTATTGGCGCCAGGTGGAGCGCGCGGCCGACTCCTCCCCCGCGGCGGTGCGCCTCCTCAACGCCGCGCGGCAGCTCCGGCCCTCGACCCAGCGGCAGCTCCACCACTACCTGGAGCGGGCGGAGCGGCTGGCCGAAGCCAGCGGCGACTCCCTCTCGCTGCCCCCCGTCCGCGGCGCCCTGGAAGACGTGGAGACGTCGCTCCAGGAGCTCGACGGAGAGTACGACACGCTCTTCGCCGCCCTCGACGCCGGCGATGACGAGGCCGCCTCCCGGGCCATCGAAGCGCTCCGCCCCCGGGAGCTCTCCATCGGGCGGCAGTATCAGGACGCCTACGGGCACATCCAGGACCGCACCGAAGCCATCGGCGCGCTGGCCGCGGAGCGCGAGCGCCAGGCGGCGATCACCCTGGGCATCCTGGTGGTCCTGGCGCTCCTGGTCGGTGTGATCATCACCGTGTGGTCCCAGCGGCTCCTCCACCCGCTGCCGGCGCTCCAGGAACGCGTGGCCGCGGTCGCCGAGGGCGACCTGAGCGCGCGCCCCGTCGAGCCGCGCCGGGACGACGAGCTGGGCCGCCTGGCGACCGACTTCGAGGCCATGGTGACCGCGCTCGCCGCCCGCGACGAGCGACTTCGGGAGCTCCGCCGCATGCAGGCGCAGATCGTCGAGGCGCTCCGGGCGGCCATCGTGGTGCTCGACGGCGACGACCGAGTCCGCACGGTGAACCCCTCGGCGGTCGAGGTCCTCGGCGTGGCGGCCACCGCCGAAGGCGAGGTGCTGGAGACGACCGCGCTCCTCGACCGGCTGCCCGAGCTCCGCGAGGCCATCGATGGCGTGCGCGCCGACGCCGCCCCGCGCTTCCTGCAGGAAGCGGCGCTGCAGGCCGAGGACGACCGGGAGCGCTTCGTGGACGTCCTGGTGGCCCCCTTCGCCGCCGAGAGCGGCAGCGTGCTGGTGGTGGCCGACGACGTCACCGATGCGCTCCGGACCAAGGCGCGCCTCATCCAAACCGAGCGCCTCGCGGCCATCGGCCGCATGGCCGCTCACGTCACCCACGAGGTGCGCAACCCGCTCTCGTCCATCGGGCTCAACGTGGAGATGCTCGAGGACGAGATCGCGCCCGGCGACGGCGAAGCCCGGGCGCTGCTCCGGGCGATCCAGAAGGAGATCGACCGGCTCTCGGGGCTCACCGACGAGTACCTTCGTCTGGCGCGACTCCCGGCGCCGGCCCTGGAGGTCGACGACGTCGGCGACGCGCTGGCCTCGGTGCTCTCCTTCGTCCGGCGCGAGATGGAGGCCACCGGCGTCGACCTGGTCGAGGACCGCGACCCCGACCTGCCCCTGGTGGCCTTCGACGAGGCCCAGCTCCGGCAGGCGCTCCTGAACCTCCTGCGCAACGCGCGCGAGGCTCAACCGGAACATCCCTGGATTCGGGTCGCGGCCAAGCGCGAGGGCCACGGCGTGCGCATCGACGTGGAGGACCGCGGGATCGGGATCGACGAGAAGGGCCGCGCGCGCATCTTCGACCTCTTCTTCACCACCAAGGAGCGCGGCAGCGGCTTGGGCCTGCCGCTGACCCAGCAGATCGTCGCCGCCCACGGGGGGAAGATCGCCTGTGAGGCCCGTGAGGGAGGCGGCACGCGCTTCAGCCTCTGGCTACCCGCCGCCTGAGCCCGACCCCAGCGCGACGCATGCGCTCGAGATAACGAAACGGCGGCGCCCCCCCGAGCGCCGCCGTTTCCCCCGTTGGATTCGCGAGGTACGGGGTCGACCTCGGCCCGCCGAACGACGAGCGCCACACCTGGTGAGGAAAACCGTTGTCAGCGCAAACCTACAGCAACGAGGGTGCCAACCCCAAACGGCGAAAAACGCCTGAGAAACGGGGGGCGACCATCGTCCAATGCATGGACATGTCCAAACGATGGGCGCCCAGTCGCCCACATTCTGGACACTGAACTCGGGGTCCCGGGGTCAGCTCTGCTTGGCGTCGAAGGCGGCCTGCTGCTCCGGGGTCGCCGGGGTCTGGTGCTTCGCCTTCCACTCGGCGTAGGGCATGCCGTAGACGATCTCGCGCGCCTCGTCGTAGCCCAGCTCCAGCCCCTTCTCGTCCGCGGCGGCCGCGTACCACTTGGAGAGGCAGTTCCGGCAGAACCCCGCCAGGTTCATCAGGTCGATGTTCTGCACGTCGGTGCGCTCCCGGAGGTGGTCCACCAGCCGGCGGAAGGCCGCCGCCTCGAGCTCCGTGCGCGTCGCGTCGTCGATCTCGTTCATGGACTGCACGTCGCCCACCGGCCGGCGTCCGTCAAGGGCCGGCGCACCGGCGCCGCGTGGGGCGTCGCCATTTCGGCTCGCCGGTGCTATCGAGGGCGCCATGCGCTTCAGCCAGGCATTCATCCCGACCGTCAAGGAGGTCCCCAAGGACGCGGTGGACGCGTCCCACATCCTCCTGCTCCGCGGCGGCTACATCCGCATGATCGGCTCCGGCATCTACGAGATGCTGCCCCTGGGCCAGCGGGTCCTGAAGAAGATCTCCTCGATCATTCGCGACGAGATGGACGCCTCGGGGGCCCAGGAGGTCCTGATGCCGGCCATCCTGCCCGCCTCCTACTTCCAGGAGACCGGCCGCTGGGACGTCTACGGCGACGTGCTGATGCGCCTCAAGGACCGACGCGGCGGCGACTACCACCTCGGGCCGACCCACGAAGAGATCATCACCGACATGATCCGCCGCGAGGTGAAGAGCTACCGGCAGCTGCCCCAGCTCCTCTACCAGGTGCAGATGAAGTACCGCGACGAGCCCCGGCCCCGCGCCGGCCTGCTCCGCTGTCGCGAGTTCCTCATGAAGGACTGCTACTCCTTCGACGTCGACATCGACGCCGCCCGGAACAGCTACGAGAAGATGCGCGAGACCTACGTGCGCATCTTCGATCGCCTGGGGCTCGGCTACCGCGTGGTGGAGGCCGACAGCGGCTCCATCGGGGGCGACACCAGCGCCGAGTTCCAGGTCCTCGCCCAGAGCGGCGAGGACGCCATCGTGGCCTGCACCCGCTGCGACTACGCCGCGAACGTGGAGATCGCCGAGTCCAAGCAGGACGAGACCGGCGACGTGGACCACTCGAAGACCCCCGAGCGCGAGCTGGTCGAGACCCCCGGCGCCAAGACCATCGAGCAGGTGGTGGCCTTCTTCCAGAAGCGGGACGCCGACTTCTCCGCCAAGCGGACCATCAAGTCCCTGATGGTCGCCTACGGCGACGAGCAGGCGCCGAGCTTCGCCATGGCCCTGGTCCGCGGGGACCACGAGCTGAACGAGATCAAGCTCGCGCGGGCCCTCGGCGTGGACGAGGTCCGCCTGGCCTCCGACGAAGAGGTCGGCCGGCTGCTCCGCTGCAAGACCGGCTACGTGGGCCCCATCCTGCAAGAGGCGGCCACCTTCGACGGCAAGGTCTTCGCCGACCCGGCCGTCGCCGCGCTGGCCGACGCCGTCTGCGGCGCCGCCAAGACCCAGTACCACTACGAGCACGTGGCCCTCGGCCGCGACTTCGAGGCCGAGGTGACCCCGCTGCGGCAGGTCGCCGCCGGCGACCTCTGCGTGAAGTGCGGCGGCGCCCTGGAGAGCTACCGGGGCATCGAGGGGGGGCACATCTTCATCCTCGGCACCCACTACTCGTCGAAGATGAACGCCACCTACCTCGACGAGAAGGGCGAGTCGGTCCCCATCGTGATGGGCTGCTACGGCATCGGCGTCTCGCGGCTCATGGCCGCGGCCATCGAGCAGCACCACGACGACGACGGCATCCGCTGGCCCATGCCCATCGCGCCCTTCCAGGCGGTGGTCCTCGCCCTCGGGAACGACGACGAGGTGCAGAAGGAGGCCGAGCAGATCTACGAGCGTCTCCGTGCGGCCGGCGTCGAGGTCCTCTTCGACGACCGCGAGGAGCGCCCGGGCGTGAAGTTCAAGGACGCGGACCTCATCGGCATCCCCATCCGGGTCACCCTCGGCAAGCGCAGCCTCGACCAGGGCCGCGCGGAGGTGAAGCTGCGGGACCAGAAGGAGCCCGAACTCTTCCCCATCGGCGACATCGTGGCTCAGGTCACCCGCGTGATCACCGAGGCCGGCTCGTGAGCGACGAGGATCGCGGGCCGGTCGCGCCCAAGCACGAGCGGCCCGTGATCCGCAACGCGGTCCTCCTGGTGCTCTTCCTCGGGCTGGTCTTGGTCGGCGTCCTCACCGTGCTCATCCCCGCCCTCGACGCGGGGACCGAGGAGGATCCCCAGGGCACCGAGGAGGTCGCGTCGGAGAGCCCCGACGCGCCCGCAGAGCCCGCAGAGCCCGCAGAATAGCGAACCTGAATCGATCGGCGCCCCGCTGCGTCGATCGTTCGTGGCGGAAATCAAGAGCAAAGACGCCTTTTTTGCGCGGCCGATTTCCGTCCGGCACACTATGGGGACCTTGCCGGTTCTCATTCGAGCGGTCTCGGCCGCACTCCTGATGAGTCTCCCGGCCACGGCGTTCGCCTGGGTCGACGCACCGCTTTGCGCCCTCGAGGACGGCCCGGTCCTCCTCTCCGAGCCCGCGCCGGGCCCCGAGCGCCTCTACTGCGCCCTGGCCGACGCGCCGCCGCCCACGGCCCTGGACGAGCCGGCCAGCCGGGACGCCCTGGCCCGGGACGCATTGGCCGGCGCGACCCCGGGGCGCACCGAAGCGGAGACCGCCGTGGCGCTGCTCCGCCTCGACGTCCTCGCCGAGGCCCACCCGGCGTTGAGTGATTGGGTGGACCTCCAGCGCGCCGACCTCCTCCTGGCGAGCGGTCAGCCCGCCGAAGCCGAGGCGGTCTACCTACGGGTCGTCGAGACCAGCCCCGACGGCGCCTACCGCTATCAGGGCCGCGTGGGCCGGGTCCGCGCCAAGCTCCGCCGGGGCGCCCGGAACGCCGAAGCCGAGCTGGTCTCCCTCGGCCGGCGCTACCCCGATCTACCGGCGGGACCGGACCTGGAGCTGGAGCGGGCGCGCATGCACGAACGGGCCGAGGACCCGAGCGCAGCCATTCGCGTGTACCGGCTCCTCGACCTGCGCTCGCCGGGCACCGGCGCCGCGGCCCAGGCCCGCACGGCCCTCGAGCGGCTGGCCACGGAGGGCCACGCCATCGCGCCCTACACCGAGGGGCAGCGGGTGCAGCGGACCGACGAGCTCCTCCGCTGGGGCCCCCTCTCGATGGCCCGCGAAGAGATCGACGCGCTCCTCGCGGAGCCCCCCCGGAGCCCCACGCACCGGGCCAAGGTCTTCTACATGGCGGCCAAGCTGGCGCGACACGAAGGCCGCTTCGAGGACGCCGAGCGCTACCTCGGCCGCGGCTCCGCGCAGGGGGTCGCCCTCGGCGACGCCGAAGACCAGGAGCGACGCGCGGGCCGGGCCCAGGCCATGGCGCGGGCCGCCGCGTCCCGGGAGCAGGAGGCCGCCCGCACCGAGTGGAGCCGCTACAAGGGCCGGCACAGCATCGGCCGCATCAACAGCGGGCGACTCTTCCTGATGCTCAAGCGGGTCGCCCGCGCCGGCCTGGTCACGGAGACCAACGAAGCCCTCGCCGAGCTGGCCGGCCGCTCGCTGCCTCCGCGCACCCGCCTGGACGTCGCCGTCCACGCCGCGGGCGTGGGCGAGCCTCGGCACCTCCTCGCGCTGCTGGAAGGCGTGGGCGCCCTGGGCGGCGAGTCGGGCCGGATGGCGCGCTACCACGAGGGCCGCGCGCTCATGGCGCTCGGCCGCCTGGTCGAAGCCGAGGCCGCCTTCCTGGAGGTCATCGCGCGGGACACCGACGCCACGCCCTACTACGCCATGTGGGCCGAACAGCAGCTCACCGCGGTGCGGGCGGCGATGATCGGCTCCTGCGGCGCCAACGCCTCCTGTGTCCTGCGGCCGAGCTACGAGCCGAGCGAGCGGAGCGCGAAACCGGAGGGGGCTGCCTCGCTCCGGAACGGTCTCGGCGAAGGCCGCCTCGACGCCGCCGCCATCCGGCCCACGGACCTCCCGGCCACGGTCGAGAGCGCCGCCCTCGCCGAGCGCCTGGCGCCCATCGCCGCGGCCCACGGCGACGCCCTCCCCTGGCTCCCCCGCGCCGAGGCCTTCCTGCGCCTCGGGCTCCGGCGGGAGGCCGGCCAGCAGCTCTACGAGGCCTTCCTGGCCTGGCGCGAAGCCACCGGTCGGCCGATTCGTCGCTGCGGGCTGGAGTCGGTCGCCCGCGGCGCCGAGCGCCCGCGGAGCTTCGTGTCCTGGCAGGTGAAGCGGGACCGGCGGGCCCTCACCACCGACCAGCGGGCCACCCTCACCGAGGTCGCCTATGCGGTGGGCGACGTGGGCGCCGCCACGGGCTTCGGAGGCTGGGACGAGGTCCAGGAGCGGCCCCGGGCCCACGCTCGGCTCGTCGAGGAAGCCGCCGCGCGCCACGGCCTCGACCCCAACCTGCTCTTCGCCGTGATGCGGGTGGAGAGCGTGTACCAGACCGAGATCGTCTCCTACGCCGGCGCCATCGGCCTCGCGCAGATCATGCCGCGCACCGGCACCCTGATCGCCATGGAGCGCGGGCTCGAGGACTTCACGCCCGCGGATCTGCTGAAGCCCGAGGTGAACCTCGACTTCGCCGCCTGGTACCTCCGGAGCCTCATCGACCGCTTCGACGGCCACCTGCCCCTGGCCATCGCCAGCTACAACGGCGGCCCCCACAACGTCCGCAAGTGGCTGGCCGAGCATCCCAGCGACATGCCGCTCGACGCCTTCCTGGAGCACATCCCCTTCGACCAGACCCACCGCTACGTGCGCCGGGTGCTGACCCACTACCGCGCCTACCGGGCCCAGCAGGGGCTCCCGATGATCGCGCTGAGCACCGAGCTGCCGCCGGTCGAGCCGGATCCCGTCGGCTTCTGAGCCGCGCTCAGCCGCCCGCGCGCCGACGACGCCGCTCGAGGTGCGAGCGCGGGGTCTCGCGGGTGATGTGGCTCAGCCCCTCGCCGACCCACGGCGCGCCGGCGTCGACGAGCTCCTCGACCACCACCTGACTGCGCCGGAAGTAGCGCGCGTCGAGGCGTTCCATCAGGTCGTCGAAGTCTTGGACGATGTAGTGCCAGCGGTCGTCCCGGGCGTTGGGCAGCTTTGGGTGCCGGATGGTGCGCACCACCAGCGTCCGATCGTCGGTGGGGAGCGATCGCGCGTTGGCCACGAAGTCGTCGTCGTACTCGAAGAACTGGTCCGCGTTGCTGAAGTAGAAGACCCGCACGGTGAGGCCGAGGTCGCGCAACACCGGGCCGATGGCCCGCACGGTGGTGCTCCCGGTGAGGTCGCCGGTCCGCGCGAAGACCCGCCCGGCCCGGAAGAGGTCGCGGACGTGAGCGTAGTAGGCGGGGTCGGCGAGCCAGGTCGCCGGCGTGCCACCGGGGCGCCGCTCCTTCAGCCGCTGGAGGTAGCGATGGAGCTGGTCGTGGAGCCGCTCGAACATCCGGACCGGCTGCAGGTCGTCGCCGAGCTCGGCGCGCAGCAGGGCCTCGGTGGCTTCCGTGTTCTCGGGCGCGAAGTGCGCGATGAGCGCGTCGACCGTCTCCGACCGGGGCACCAGGACCCCGTAGAGCCGGTGGAGCGCGGGGATGCGCGCGTCGTAGTCGACGCCGACGATCATCTCGGCGCCCATCAGCGCGGCCAGCGTGTAGATCTGATCGGGCCCCACCCCGAGCACCACGCCACCGCGCCCGCGCAGGTCGGGGACCAAGAGGTCGTGGCGCAGCTCGTTGGAGCGATAGTAGTACTCGCCGGGCAACGGGATCTGCTCCCGGGGCAACGCGGCGATGCGGGCCCGGGTGGCGTCCGAGAGGGGCGCGATGCCCTCGGCGGCGGTCGCGGGAGCCGAGGTCGAGCCGGGAGCCGAGGTCGAGCCGGGAGCCGAGGTCGAGCCGGAGTCGGTCGCCGGCGCTGACGACTCGGCGCCGACGCTCGGCGTCGTGGCTCCCGCGCCCGGGGAGCCGGCGGGCTCGGGGGTCGCGGACGACTCGCCGGCGGTGGGGGAGACCGAAACGGGCGTCGAGGCACACGCCACGAGGCAGGAGACGAGGAGCAGGCGGGACATGGCGCGCCGAAACGCTCTCACACGTCGCGCGCGCAGCGGAAGCCATATCGATGGTGGGCCTCGTTGCTCGGCGGCTTCCCGCGGCGGCGGGTCCCGGTGGCGAAGTGCTCCCCCCACCACCAGCTCCCCCCGCGAACCGACCGTCGACGGCGACCGGGGCACTCGTCGGCGCCGCCGCAGGGCCCCCGGGGGTCGACTCCGGCGCAGGCCTCGCCGCACTCGCCGGGACACCCCCGGTAGCACTCCGTGAACCAGTCCTGGACCCACTCGTCCACGTTGCCGGCCATGTCGTGGAGCCCCCAGTGGCCGGCCGGCAGCGTGCCGACCGCTCGGGTCACCTCGGTGCCGCAGCCGTGACCGCGGGCGTCGCGGACGTGGACCCCCGCGCACCCCACCCGCTCGTCGCCGTACGGCCAGCGCGTGTTGTCGGGACCCCGCGCCGCCCGCTCCCACTCGGCCTCGGTGGGCAGGCGCTTGTCCCGCCATTGGCAGTACGCGCGCGCGTCGTCCCAGCGCATGGCCACCACCGGCTGCTCGGGCTCTCCGAAGCCCCGGAAGGGGAAGGCCTCGGCACAGACCTCGGCGGCCACGCACTCCGCGTACTCGGCGTTGCTCACCTCGTGGCGGTCCATGAGGAAGGTGGATACGGTGACCTCTTCGGCTGGACCCGCGGCCGGATCGGAGGAGTCCCCCCGGAGGAACGCGCCGCCTGCCACGCAGGCCATCTCCAGTGGCACGACAGCGGGGCACCCGGGACCCGAAGCGCGCGGCGCGGCGGAACCCGAAGCGCCGGGCTCGGCGTCCGCGAGGTCCCGAGTCGCTCGGTCGCCGAAGCCCGCGGCGAGGTCATCGCCCGACGCGGGGACCTCGCCGGAGTCGCGCGCGGGCGCGTCGCCGTCGCCGGCCGCGCGCGGCGGCGGCGGATCCACCGGCGTCGCCGGCGCGCCGCCTTCGGCGCCCCCGCAGCCGACGAGCACCAGGGCGATCAGCGCTCGACGCATCGCCCTTCGTCGCAGCCCACGGCAGGCCGCGGGCGTCGTTCGCGGACGCAGTCGGCGAGGACCTCGCGCTCTCGCACCGCGGCCTCGTGGTCCTCCTGGTGATCGCGGTGGATCGGGTCCCAGGCCCCACACATCCCGCGGGCCGCCACGCAATCGCGGTCCTGGTCGCACATGCGCTCGGGGTCGCCGAGTCGGCGCTCCGTCTCCTCGTTCTCCTCGGTCTCGGCGACCGCCCAGGTGAACGAGCCATCTTCACCCGCGGCGCCGCAGGCGACCACGAGGAGCAAGAGCGCGCAGCGCGTCACGGCAGCGCCGGCGCGGCGAGCCAGGCGCCGCCATCGGCCACCACCGTCCACCCGGTGATCAACGCGGCGGCGTCGGTGCACAGGAAGAGCGAGAGGTCGGCGATGTCCTGGATGGTGCCCATCCGCTTCAACGGGATCGCGGCGATCATCTTCGCGCGGACGTCGGGCGGCACCAGCCGCGCGATGCCCTCGGTGTCGTCGATGGGTCCGGGCGCGATGCCCACCACCCGGATGCCCAGCGGCCCCCACTCCAGCGCGAGCGAGCGGGTCAGGCTGTCGACCGCGGCCTTCGCCGCCGACGGATGGGCCTGCAGCGGGGTCGCCCCGTAGTGCAGGGTCGCCGAGATGTTCAAGATGACTCCGCCGCTGGCCTTCAGGGCCTTGTCGAAGGCGGCGCGGCACACGTTGTAGGTCCCCAACGTGTCGATCTCCATCACCGTGCGGAAGGCGTTGTAGGAGAGCTGTGACGCGGGACAGAGGAAGTTGCCGGCGGCGCCGTTGACCACCAGGTCCACCCGCCCGAACCGCTCCAGCGCCGCGTCCAGCGCGGCCTCGACGGTCTCCGGCTGGCGCACGTCCGCGGCGACGCCGAGACACGCGCGCCCGGTCTCGGCCACGAGCGCAGCGGCGGCCTCGTCGAGCTTCTCCTGGGAGCGGCTGACGATGACCGCGTCGGCGCCGTGGGCCATCAGCGTGCGGGTGATCCCCTTGCAGATGCCGCTGCCGCCGCCGGTGACGAAGGCCACCTTCCCGGCCAGCACGTCCTCACGAAAGATGCTCATCGCTCGGGAGTACGCCGAGACTCGCTCCCGATGCAATCACCGCTCACGGTGAGTCCCACTCGATCCGCGCGCGCCACGTTCGTTCCTCGTCGATGGACGCGACCGTAGCGTGCGACAGGTCCGACTCCAGTCCAGGGGCCCCTCCCTGCTGCGGGACCAGGAAACTCACCAAGTGGAGATCCGGGTCCACGCGACAGCGCCCCCGGGCGTCGCGGTAGAGCACGCGCCCTCCGCACGAGGCGGTCACGCGGCAACTGGCGCGGTCGTGCATGTGGGTCAGCGCGCGCGGTACGAGGGAGAGCCGGCACATGGCCCCCGCGCGGAGCGGTCCCGCGGGGTCGGTGACCCGACCAGTCATCCGCCGCCCCTCCCCCAACGGGAGGCTGCTGTTCTCCGGGCGCCTGCGGCCGGTGGCGATGCGTGCCGTCGGCCGTTCGATGGCGAGGGCCAGCTCGAGGTCCTCCGCCCACAAGCGGGCGCTCCCCGCGGCCGTGTCCAACACGAGCTCCGGGCGCCCGAGGTCGGGCCCCCGGTCCGCGCACCGGAGGACGTAGAGGCCGGAGTCCTCTTCATCCTGGCCGTGGACATCGCAATCCCAGCGCTCCAACCCCCTCGCGGTCCCGCGGTCTCCCTCGCGGCGGTAGACCGAGGTCTCGCCGCACCAGACCTCCAACCACTGGGGTGGCAGGAGGTAGCGGAGGTCGTTGGCGGCGGCGCGGATGCGGCAGGAGCTCCCGGTTGCGACCCCTTCGAGTCCACTCACCCGCTCCACCCGCGCCTTCCACGAGGCCGCCTCCACCTCGCCCCGCGGGGCGGGCTCGGGCGCCGCGGGCTCGGGCGCGACGGGCGCCGCGGGCTCGGGCGCGGCGGGCGGCAGTTCGGGGCGCGCCTCGCTCGGCGCGGGCGGGTCGCCTGGTTCCGGCGCGTCCGGCTCGGCGCCCTCGAGGAAGACCGGGACCATCGCGAGCAGGAAGACCACCGCGGCGAGCGCCCCGGCGACCCGACGGACCCGCCGCGGCCCGTCGTCGCTCCCGGCAGGCGGCGCGACGCGCCGCTCGCGGGGCGCGGCCGCCGCCTGCGCCTCCAGCGCGTCCACCCGCGCCCGCAGCTCGTCGAGCTCGCGGCGCAGGGACTCCTCGTGGTCGGCGCGCGCCTCGAGCCGCTCTTCGAGCGCTTGGATGTGCGCCCGCATCGCCACGCGATCGTCCCGAAACCCCACCCGGGGGAAGATAGCACCGGGACCGGGTGCTATGGCTGAGCGGTGGAGGTCGAGACGCTCGTCATCGGGGGAGGCGTGGTCGGAGTGGCCACGGCGCGCGCCCTCGCTCGCGGGGGCCTGCGGGTCCTCCTCGTCGAGCGGCACGCTCGGCTGGGCACGGAGACCACCAGCCGCAACAGCGGCGTCATCCACGCCGGGCTCTACTACCCCGCGGGATCCCGCAAGGCCCGCGCTTGCGTGGCCGGTCGGCGGGCGCTCCAGGCCTTCGCCGCCGCGGCCGGCGTGGACCACCGGCGGACGGGGAAGCTCGTGCTGGCGACCGACGCCACCGAGGACGCCGCGCTCGAAGCGCTGGCCGAGCGGGCTCGCGCGAACGGCGTCGACGAGCTGTCCTGGCGCAGCGCCTCCTGGCTGGCGAAGCACGAGCCCCGGCTGCGCGCCGTCCGCGCCCTCGACGTGGGAGTCAGCGGAGTGATCGACGCGCACGGCCTGGTCGCCGCCCTCGCGCGCGACGCCCGCGACCACGGCGCCGATCTGGTGACCGGCGTCGCGGTCGACGGTCTGGAACGCCTCCCCCAGGGGTGGCGCGTCCGCTTGGGCCCCGAGACCGTCGCCTCACACTTCGTGGTCAACGCGGCCGGGCTCGGTGCGGACCGCGTCGCCGCGAGCGCCGGCGTCGACGTGGACGCGCGCGGCTGGCGGGTGCACCCGTGGAAGGGCAGCTACTTCGCCCTCGCCGCGAGCGCTCCCCGGCCGGAGCGGCCCCTGGTGTACCCGCTCCCGGTGACCGGCGGGCTCGGGGTCCACCTCACGCGAGACCTCGCGGGCCAGACCCTGGCCGGCCCGGACGCCGCGCCGGCCGCGGCCATGGACGACCTGGACGTGGACCCCGGCCGCGCGGCGGCTTTCGCCGCCGCGGTCGGCCGGTACCTCCCGGGCCTTCGCCCCGAGCACCTCCGGCCCGGGTACGTCGGCCTGCGCCCCAAGCTCCGCGCGGACGGGGCGTTCGCGGACTTCGTGGTGGAGGAGGAGCCCCCCGGGCTCGTCCACCTACTGGGCATCGAGTCGCCGGGCCTCACCGCAGCGCTGGCGTTGGCCGACGAGGTCGCCGCGCTGCTCTTGGCGCGGCGCTGAGTCCCCTCCCAGCGCGAATTGACGGCGGGCGGCCGAGGGCATAAGTCGACCGCCATGAGCACCGAAGAGACCCACGACCTGATGATCATCGGCTCCGGCCCTGCCGCGCACACCGCCGCCATCTATGCGGCCCGCGCCGAGCTGAAGCCGGTGCTCTACGAGGGCTTCATGGCCGCGGGCGTCGCCGCGGGCGGCCAGCTCACCACCACCACCGACGTGGAGAACTTCCCCGGCTTCCCCGAGGGCATCATGGGACCGGAGCTCATGGACCGGATGCGCGCCCAGTCGCTGCGCTTCGGCACCGTGATCCACACCGAGACCGTGCAGGAGCTCGATCTCTCGGAGCGTCCTTTCCGCTTCAAGGCCGACGGGCGCAGCGGCACCGCCAAGGCGGTGATCATCGCCACCGGCGCCACCGCCAAGCGCCTCTACCTCCCGGGCACCGGCGAGGGCGAGCTCTGGCAGCGCGGCATCAGCGCCTGCGCGGTCTGTGACGGCGCGCTGCCCATGTTCCGCGACAAGCCGATGGCGGTCATCGGTGGCGGCGACTCGGCCATGGAGGAGGCGACCTTCCTGACCAAGTACGGCTCGAAGGTCTACATCATCCACCGCCGCGACGAGCTGCGCGCCTCGAAGATCATGCAGCAGCGGGCCCTCGACAACCCGAAGATCGAGTTCGTCTGGAGCCACACCCTCAAGGAGGCGAAGGGCGAGGGCGTGCTGCAGGAGATCGTCATCGAGTCCACCAAGGACGGCAGCCAGAAGACCCTCGAGGTCTCCGGTCTCTTCTTCGCCATCGGCCACGTGCCCAACACCCAGTTCCTCGGCGACCAGCTCGACACCGACGAGGAGGGCTACCTGGTGACCAAGCCCGACTCCACGCAGACCAACGTTGCAGGGGTCTTCGCCTGCGGCGATGTCCAGGACAAGAAGTGGCGGCAGGCGATCACCGCCGCGGGCACCGGGTGCATGGCCGCGCTCGAGGCGGAGCATTTCCTTTCCTGAGGGAGGTCTTCATGAGACCTCCCCGCTTCGCGTCGGCGGAGCCGACGACCGTCGTCCCCTAGGGAGGTCTTCATAAGACCTCCCCGCTTCGCGTCGGCGGAGCCGACGTCTCGCTCCCCTCCAAACGGGCGGCCCTTCGGGGCCGCCTGTTTTCGTCCGTCGGCCCGGATCTCCGCCGTCGCGTCCTTCGCCCGGTCCCCCGCTCTGCCACCGTCGGCCGGTTCTCTCCGTTCTTCCTCCGGCGTCCCGGCTTCCCCCCTCTGACCGGCTCCACGGCCGTTGCCCGGGGTTCCGGTTGGTGGAGGGGTCAGTCGTCTTGGGGGGGGATGTCGCCGGTTTTGCGGGCGAGGCGCGCGCGCTTCTTTTCGCGCTTCTGGCGCTTTTTGGCGACGGCGCGCATGCGGCGCTCCTTGGTCTTTTCGGAGGGCTTGCGGCCGGGGAGCGCCGGCTGTTCGGCGTGGTGCTCCAGGAAGCTGCCGGCGGCGTGGCCCAGCTCGAAGAAGGTGACCTCGCGCCGCGCGCGTTCGCCGAGGCGCAGGGGCACCACCGCGGCGCCGACGCCCGCGCCGACGTAGACCGCGCCCAGCTTGGAGTCCCGCTCGGCCTCCCGGGAGCCGTAGAGCCCGTGGATGTACTTGTGGCCAGCGAGCTTGCCCACCGCGAGCTCGTGGAGCTTGGCGATGGTGATCTGGCCCGCGTGGGTGTGTCCGCTCAGGACCAGCGGGACCCCCTGAGTCCACAGCGCGTCGGCCTCCTCGGCGATGTGGGAGAGCCCCAGGACGGGCAGGTCGTGGCGGAGTCCCTTGGTGGCCTTCCGCCAATCCCCGTGCCCCGTGTAGGTGTCGTCCAGGCCCAACACCTGCAGCTTCTGATGCCGCAGGGTGATGGTGGTGTGCACGTTGTCCAAGACCTCCGCGTCGGCCTTGTGGAGCGTCCGGCGGACCTCGTCGGCGCCCGACCAGTGATCGTGGTTGCCCAGCACCGCGAACACCGGCGCGTCGTAGGCGGCGATGATCTCCTCGAGCTGATCGAGGTGCAGCGTGGAGTGACAGACGAAGTCGCCGGTGATCACCACCGCATCGGGCTCGCCTTCGTTGACCAGGCGCACCGCCTCCATCTGCGCTTCGAAGGGGGTCACCCGTCCGACGTGGATGTCGGTCACGTGGGCGATGCGCAGGTGGTCGAGCTGGGTCTGATGGACCAGCGGGCCGGCGAAGCGCCGGACGCGGAACTGCTTGCGGTAGTCGCGCTGGAAGCGCTTCTTGCGCGCCTGTTCGGCGTCGGCGTCGCGGAGGGCTCGTTGGGCGATGTCGTCGAGGGCGGTCACTGCCGGTCAATTATGCACGATCCGTTCACAGCGCACGGATCGAAGGCCGAGCCCCTCAATGACAGGCCGAATCGCGCTTCGGCGCCCGCTTTCCCCGTACGAGACGATCGACGGGGACGTGGGGACCTTTGGCTTTTCGCCCCGACCCGAGGCGGGGCGCCACACCGAGCTTCCACACGAGATACCCGACGGCGGCGAGCACCACGACCGCGGTGGCGATCTCCTGCCAGCCCACGCTAAACACCCCAGCCCATGGCGCTGCCGACTTGGAAGACGGCGAGCGCCGCGACGTAGGCGAGAACGGTCATGTAGACCACCATCAGGATGGGCCACTTCCAGGACCCGGACTCCCGGCGCACGACCGCGATGGTGCTCATGCACTGGCAGGCGAAGACGAAGAAGACCATCAGCGCCACGCCGGCCAGCGGCGTCATCAGCGAGCGACCGTCGGGCCACTTCGCCGCGCGGAGCTCCTCCCGCAGGGTCTCGCTCTCTTCGTCCACCTCGTCGCCCACGCCGAAGACGATGCCCAGGGTGGACACGAAGACCTCCCGGGCGGCGAAGGCCCCGATGACCCCGATGCCCAGTCGCCAGTCCATCCCGAGGGGCGCGATGGCGGGCTCGATGGCCTTGCCCAGCCGCCCCGCCGCGGAGCGCTCGAGCTGCGCCGAGGCCTCGGCGCCGTCGATGGCGGTCAGCGCCTCGGTCCGCTCCTCGCCGGCGAGGGACGCCGTGACCTCGGCGCGCTCGGCGTCGAAGCGCTCGGTCACCGCCGGGTCCTTGGGGAACGTGAGGAGGGCCCAGAGCACGATGGTCAACGCGAGGATCACCGTGCCGGCGTCGATGAGGAAGGTGCGCACCCGGGCCCAGGTGCTGGCCACCAGGTTGCGCACCAGCGGCCAGCGGTAGGGCGGCAGCTCGAGGACCAGCGTGGGCCGCGGTCCCTTGAGGACCGTCCGCCGCAGGATCGCGGCCGCGCCCAGCGTGGCGCCCAGACTGAGCCCGTACATCGCCAGGAGCGCGACCGCGCCGACGCTCAGGAAGCCCAGGACGTCGCCCTGGTGGACGAAGACGGTGGCCACCACCAGCACGTAGACCGGCAGGCGGGCGCTGCAGCTCATCAGGGGCAACGCGAGCATGGTGACCAGTCGGTCCTTGCGATCCGAGAGGGTCCGGGTGGCCATCACCGCGGGCACCGCGCAGGCGAAGCCGCCGAGGAGCGGCACGAAGGCCTTCCCGTGGAGCCCCACCCCCTTCATCAGGCGGTCGATGACGAAGGCGACCCGGGCCAGGTAGCCGCAGTCCTCCAAGAACCCGAGGAGGAAGAAGAGCAGCGCGATCTGCGGCACGAAGACCAGCACGTTGCCCACGCCGGCGACGACGCCCTCGACCAAGAGATCGGTGAAGAGCCCGGCGGGCATCGAGGCGCGCAGGAAATCCTGGCTGAAAACGATGCCCTCCTCGACCCAGCCGATGAGCGGCTCGGACCAACTGAAGAGGGCCTCGAAGACCATCAGCATCACCAGCGCGAAGGCGAGCATCCCCGCAACCGGATGGGTCAGCCACCGGTCCAGCGAGTCGCCCCGCGCGGTCCGGGGACCCTCGCCCTCGACGTGACGCCGGACCAACTCGTCGACCTCGGCGTAGCGCGCCGCGACGAGCTGGACGTCGAGGTCCTCGGCGCTCTCCGTCCGGGCGGCGCGACAGGCCGCGCGGACCTCGGGCCGGAGCTCGAGGTCGTCACCGTCGATCTCGCTCATCAGGGCCCAGCGGGCCCAGGCCTCGCGCCGGCGCGGATCGGGGACGTCGGCGTAGGCCTCGGCCACCCGTTCCACCGCCCGCTCCACCGCCGGGCCCCAGGCGAGCGCCGGCGGCGGCGGGGGGTCGTCGTCCAGCACGGCGAGGATGGCGTCGCTCAGCGCCTCCATCCCCTCGCGGCGGCGGGCGACCATCTCCACCACCGGCACCCCGAGCGCCTCGCTCAGCCCGGCGGAGTCGATCGCCAGGCCCAGCTCCCGGGCCTCGTCCATCATGTTGAGCCCCAGCACCGTGGGGAAACCGCACTCGAGGACCTGGAGCGTGAGGTAGAGGCCGCGGGCCAGGGAGGTCGCGTCGGCGACCACCACCACCGCCTTGGTGCTGGCCTCCTCGGGTGTGATGGTCCCCAGGATCGCGTCGACCGCGATGGCCTCCTCGGGCGAGCTCGCCGTGAGGCTGTAGGTCCCCGGGACGTCGATGAGCTCCACCTCGCGAGCGCCCTCGCCCTGCCCGAGGGTCACCCGCGCGGTGCGTCGGTCGACGGTCACCCCCGGGTAGTTCCCGGTGCGCGCCCGGGTCCCGGCGAGCTGGTTGAAGAGGGTGGTCTTGCCGGCGTTGGGGTTACCGGCCACCAGCACCTGGGGCATCTCGCTCATGCGCCCTACTCGGCGGGAAGCGGCGACGCGGTCGAGGGCCGACCGGCGCGCACGGACTCGGAGCGGGGGCTCACTTCGACCCCCGCGGCTTCGGCGTGGCGGAGGCTCAACGAGTATCCCCGCAGCCGCACCTCGATGGGGTCGCCCATGGGGGCCCGCCGGATCACTTCGATCTCGGTGCCCGGGAGCAAGCCCATCTCCAGGAGACGACGACGCACCCGGGGCTCGCAACGGACGTGCTGCACGCGGGCGCGCTGGCCGGGGTCGAGATCACCGAGAACGGTCACCGCTTTTTGATAATCGTTTTCAAGTCACGCTGCAAGTCGGCGCGTCACTCGAGCGCCACCCGGTAGGTCAATCCCGGCGCCGTCTCCGCGGCGCGGACCCGGAGGTGCAGCTCGCCCGCGGGTGCGTCCAGCGCCAGCCCACCGCACCCCGGGTCGCCGGCGCCGAGCCGCTCGAGCGCGGCCGACGTCTCGCCCTGGAGCAGCTCCACCTGCAGGGAGGGTTCGGCACAGGATCCGTCACCGGCGGTGAGCCCCACCCGGAGCGGGCCGCCGACGTGCTCGAACGTGAAGTAGTCCACGTCGCACCGGCCGCCGGCCTCCCCGGTGAAGACCAGCGGCGCCACGACGTGGTTGGCCATCGTGGGGTCGTCGTTCGGCTCCCGCTCCCGGGGCGTCGCCAGCCCCTCCAGCTCCACCCGGCACCGCGCGTCGCAGCCGTCGCCGCCGACCCGGTTGCCGTCGTCGCAGCCTTCGGCGTGCTCGGCGGGAGGCCCGTTGCCGCAGACCGGCTGGTTCACCAACACGTCGACCGCACCGCCCTGGGCCTCCAGGGCCCCCCGCCAGGTCCCGTCGGTCTCGGCGACGAAGCTCAGGTGCTCGTCCTGACCGACGCCGCACTCGTTCATGGTCAGCGCCCCCGCCGGACACACCGCGTCGGCGCACGCGGGCAGGACGCGCAGCGAGGGGTCGATCCCCAGCCGGTTGCGATCGGTGACGTGCACGTGCCACCGCTCGCCGGCGCGCACCGCCAGCGCGAACCACGCTTCGGGGCCGCCGGGCGCGTCGGGGCAGGCGTCGGGGTCGTGGCGACTGGTGCTCAGGTCCACGTAGGCGTTGGTCACCGGGCCCGGCGCGAGGGGGGCCTCGGCGCAGGTCTCCGCGATGGCCAGGGTCGGCGCCGAAGCGCGGTCCGCGGGCGCGGCGTCGTGCATGTAGAGGTCCTCGGGGAAGAGGTCACACCCCGCGAGGAGGAGCAGCACGCCGAGCGCCCTCACGGGAAGCGGCCCGCCCAACCCACGAGAGCGCCCCGGGGTCCGAGGGAGAGCTGAGGGCCCTCGGCGGGGTCGCCCCATCGGGTCCCCAAGACCGCGATGAGGAGCGTCGCCGAGGCGGCGACTCCGGCGCCGACCCCGAGGAACCAGGTGCGGCGGACCCGGCGGCGCCCTTCCTGGTAGCCCATCGCCGTGGGGTCGGCGTGGTAGCGGTCGCTGGCCGCGAGGGTGTCCACCAGGGACCACACCATCACGCCCCCGAGGGCCGCCGTGATGCCCAGCCCCACGAAGGTGTACCCCGGCGAGAGCCCCTGGCTCGTGTCGCGCCGGAGCGTCAACGGATCGGCCGCCGGACCCCGCGCGCGATCGCCCGGGACCTCCGCGCTCGCGGACGGGGACGCCTGCGCGGCCCCCGTGCTCCCCAGCGCCCCGACCAGGGCCACCCCCAGGACGATCTCCCTCCACACGCGGCCCAAGATAGCAAAGGTCGTCTCCCCGGCGAGCCCCCGCCGCCTCGCGCATCGCCCCCGGGATCGCGCTCCCCCCTTTCGGCGAGGGCCGGCCCGGGTATCATCCGGGGATGCTCCAATTCTCCACTGATCCGCAGGTCGCCGAGCGGCAGATGCAGGCGATCATCTTCTACCTGACGACGTTCGGGTACATCGACGGCGACTTCGACTCGTCGGAGAAGGAGTTCGTTCGCGGCTACATCCGCAAGCTCGTGGAGCAGCGCGTGAAGACCGGCATGCCCAACGCGGAAGAGAAGCTCCGCGGGGAGCTGGTGGATCGCTTCACGACCCACTTCCACGAGGTCTTCGAGGGCATCGACAAGCACGTCCAGGACCTCTTCACCGAAGCGGTGAGCCGGGACGAGGACCAGGACGCCTTCATCCACGCCAAGCTGAAGCTGCGCTGCTTCGAGCTCTTCCAGGACTTCGACCGGGCCTCGCAGGAGGTCCTCCTCGAGGCCATGGACGATCTCATCGAAGCCGATGGCGAGATCCACCCGGCCGAGGTGAAGTTCCGGGGCGAGCTGATGGAGCTCTTCGAGGCCGACCTCGGTGTCGAGCTCATCGACGAGGGCGCGAGCGCGCGCACCAAGGTCACCGGCCCCATCGAACGGAAGGTCGAGGCGACGAAGCACGCCTTCTTCGACCAGTTCGAGTTCCACTACTCGAGCGACAACGAGACCATCAACCGGCAGGTGCAGGCCGACCGCGCCTTGCTCGACCAGTGCATCGCGCTCTGGGACGGTCTCCGCGAGACGGGCAACGGGAAGCTCACCGGAGCCCAGAAGGTCGACGAGTTCACCGGCCAGGCCCCCTTCCTCGACGGGCACGTCCACGTGCACCCGGTCGACCCCGGGAAGGCCTACGACGTCACCGTCCTCGGGGATCTCCATGGCTGCTACAGCTGCCTCAAGGGCGCCGTGATGCAGGCCGACTTCTTCGACAAGGTCGCCGCCTACAAGAAGGACCCCGACAACGTCGCCAAGCCCATCCTGGTGCTCCTCGGCGACTACATCGACCGCGGCCTCTTCAGTCTGAACGGGGTCTTGCGGACCGCGCTCCAGATGATGGTCCGCGCGCCCGAGCACGTGTACGTGCTGCGCGGCAACCACGAGTACTACCTGGAGTACAAGGGCCAGATCTACGGCGGGGTGAAGCCGGCGGAGGCCATCAACACCCTCAAGCCGCACCTGCCCATCGACGTCTTCCGCCACTACATGAAGCTCTTCGAGTCGATGCCGAGCTGCTTGCTCTTCGGCAAGACCCTCTTCGTCCACGCCGGGATCCCGCGGGACCGACTCATCAAGGAGAAGTGGCAGGACCTGGGGACCCTCAACGACCCGGACATGCGCTTCCAGATGATGTGGAGCGACCCCAGCTCGGCGGACGTGATCCCCGCGGCGCTCCAGGAGCAATCGGCGCGCTTCCCCTTCGGGCGCCTCCAGGCCGCCTCGTTCCTCCAGCGGCTCGGGTGCCACACGCTGGTGCGCGGGCACGAGAAGGTCATCGATGGCTTCGACAAGACCTACGACGACGAGAACGTCACGCTGATCACCCTCTTCAGCGCGGGCGGGGCCAACAACGGCGACCTCCCCGAGACCAGCAGCTACCGCAAGGTCACCCCCAAGGCGATGACCCTGGCCATCGCGGCCGACGGCGAGAGCACCATCGAGCCCTGGAACATCGACTACGAGACCTTCAACGACCCCGAGCACAACGCCTTCTTCAAGGCGCCGCCGGAGATCGAGCTCCGGCAGTAGACCGGGGATCGTGCCGGTCTCCGCTCCGCGGCGCTTGCGCCCGGGGCCCGATCCATGGTGTGAAGGCGCCATGGCCACCATCACCTTCAAGGGCAACCCCATCGAGACCGTCGGCGACGTGCCGGGCGTCGGCGCACAGGCGCCCGCCTTCACGCTCGTCGGCACCGACCTGCAGGAGAAGTCGCTGAGCGACTTCGCCGGCAAGAAGAAGATCCTCACGATCAACCCCAGCATCGACACCGGCGTCTGTCAGGCCGCCGCGCGCAAGTTCGCCGAGAAGGCCGGCAGCCGGGACGACACCGTGGTGCTCTTCGTCAGCGCCGACCTGCCCTTCGCCCAGAAGCGCTTCTGCGCCGCCGAGGGCATCGAGACCGTCCACCCGCTCTCCACCTTCCGCTCCAGCTTCGCCAAGGACTACGGCGTGGAGATGCAGGGCGGCCCGCTCCAGGGACTCACCGCGCGCGCCGTGGTGGTCCTCGACGAGAACGACCAGGTCGTCTACTCGACCTTCATCGACGAGGTCACCGAGGAGCCCGACTACGACGCGGCCCTCGCCGCCCTCGGCTGAGGTCCCTCGCATCGCCGACGCCGCTCCCGGCTCCGGGGGCGGCGTCGACGCGTCAGGACCCCAAGGTCACCGCGACCCCCAAGCGAACCAGCCCACTGACCCGCTCGATGGCGAGGACCGTCCCGGTGGGCGATTGGGCCGCGAGCCCCCACGGATGCACGCGCAGCCCGAGCGCGAGGAAGACCTCGAAGCGATCGGCGAACGCGCGCGCCACCCGGCCCGAGACTCCTGCGCTCACCCTCCATCGCGCGCGGGTCTGGGTGAGCACCGCGGCCCAGGCGCCGTGCCCCGCGAGCCGGATCCAGTCGACGACCAGCGCCGCCATCGCGCCGAGCGACCAGACGCCTTGGCGCCCCCCGACCCCCACGCCGAGGGAGGTGGCGACCCAGCGGCCCCGGACCTCACCGAGGGGGTCCGATGCGCGGGTGAACGCCGCGTCCAGACCCAGTCGGGCGCGGAGGCGGCCCCGCTCCAGACGCGCAGCCGCCGCCACGCCGCCCCACCCCGAGGGACCCCGGGTCAGGGCGCCGACAGCGGCGACCTCGACGGCGACGCGGGTCGGCGCGGAGCTCGGCACTCGGTCCAGCAAGCGGGTCGCGGATGGTCCCGGAGCGGGGGTCGCTCGCGGGGCGACCTCGGGGCTTCGGTCTCGGGACCCGCGCTCGCCCCCTGCTCCGCCCGCGGGGCGCTCGGGGCTCGGCGCGGACTCGCGGGTCGTGACCGTCGCGGCAGCGGCCGCCGGATCCCCAGGGTCCGCCGTCACCTCGACCGGTTCGCCCGCGAGCGTGGCCGCCAGCGCCCCTACCCCCATGGCCACCGCGCGGGCGCGCGCGGACGCAGGGACGTCGCCGACGTCGACGCTGCGGGTCGCGAAGGCGGGTCCTCGGCGCACCAGCACCGACACGATGGCGCTCCGTTCGCACGGCGGGTCCACGGTGAAGAGGACCTCGACGTCACCGGCTCCGGCGGCCTCCAGCTCGACCGCCGTCGCGTCGCGCACGACGGCGTCGTCCCACCACCCGGGCCGGCAGGAGGGCGACGTGATCGCTTGCGCGCCGGCCTCCGCCGAGAGGCCCGCCAAGAGCGCCCCGGCGAGCCACGCTCGGAAGATCCTGCTCACTCGTCGGCGTCCAGGATCCGCTCCAGCTCGGCCCGACGGGGCGGGCTCCCATGGCGGCGGAGACACTCGCGGGCTTCCCCCCGGGCCTCGTCGGGGGCCCCGGTCGCCACCAGAGCGCGCGCGACCCCCGAGCACACTTCGGCGTCGAACACCCGGGGCACGCCGAGGTCCCGGGCGCGCGCGTAGGTCCGGAGGGCGGCGCCGGGGTCGGCCAGCGGGCCCATCTGGAGCCGGGCCAGGGTGATGGCGGCCAGCGGCGCCTCCGGGTGCTGGGGGAACTCCCGGACCAATCGGTCGAGGGGCTCGACCGCATGGTGCACGTGCCCCGACCGGCGAGCGACATCGGCCAGCGCGAGGAGCTGGTCGGGTTCCGTTCGTCGGGCGGTCGCGGAGAACGCGCCCTCGCCGATGCTCGCGTAGGCGGCCTCGGCGCCCTCGGCGTCGGCGACCTGCCGCCAGCGCGCCACGCGCGCCGGCGGCGCGTCGGGCTCTCGTTCGGCGGCGACGAGCGGCAACGCGGGGACCCGCGCTTCGGCTTCGGCTTCGGCGCTTCCGGGGGCTGAAGGCGGTGCCGGCTCCGACCCCGGATGGGCCATCTCCCAGGCCTCACCGGCGCCCAAGAGGACCGAGCCCCCCGGCACCGCGGTCCCCTCGACCGCGACCCGGCCGTGCTCCACCTCGACGCGGACGCGGCGCGCCGACCGCTCGACCAGGAAGGCCGTGCCCACCACCCGGACCCGGGCGCTCCCAGCGTCGATGGTCCAGGCCCGGGGCCCGCCCGGCTCGACCTCGAAGCGGGCCCGGCCGGACTCCAAGGTCAGGTCGATTCGCGAACCCGCGTTGCGGGTGGGCACCAATCGGGTCCCCGCGGCCAGCTCGATCCGCGACCCGTCGGCGAGCTCGAGGGCTCGCGGGGTGGCGATGGCCTCGGTCGCGCTCAGCGGCGCGCCGCCCGCCTGCATCAGCGGCCCGCCGCTCCGCACCCGGGGCCAGAGCCCCACCAGCGCCACCAGCCCGAGGACCGCAGCCGCGCCCGCGACGCGGCGCGGGCGGCGACGGCGGGCGGCCACCCGCTCCCGGACGCCATCCCAGTTCTCCCGGAGCCGTAGCTCGTCGTCGGGGGCCCGGAGCTCGTCGGCGAGCGGTCGCCTCACCGGGCCTCTCCCAGGGCAGCGCGGACGAGGACCTCCGCCGCGGAGACACGGCGCTTGGCGGTCGCCAGCGAGCAGTCGAGGATCCGCGCGACGTCCTCCAAGCGCTCGCCCTCGACATGCCGGAGCATCCAGGCGTTCCGCTGGTCGGGGTGGAGCCGCTCGAGGATCACGTCGAGGCGGGCGAGCTCGGCCATCCGCTCCGGCGAGACCGACGGGCTGGCGATCATCGCCAGGGTCGCGTCGTCGAGGGAGCGGTCCAGGCCCAGCGCGCGTCGCAACGCCAACGTCCGCTGGCGGCGCCGGACGCGCCGGACCGCGATCCCGAAGAGCCAGCTCCGGAGAGCCGATGGCTCTCGGAGCTTCCCCAGGGACGTGAAGGCGTCGGCGAAGGTGTCCTGGAGCACGTCGTCGGCGTCCGAGGAGCGGCGCAGCAGCCGCTCGATCATGGCCAGCACCTTGCCCGCGTAGCAACGATAGATGGCGTCCTCGGCCCAGGCGTCGCCCTCCAGCGCCCGGGCGACCAGGATGGCGTCGCTCGGGGCCCGGTCGCGGGCCACGACCAAGCGGCCGGAGCTCTCCGGCGCCGGGCCTCCCGCGGGTTCGCGTAGGGCAGCCATGGGTGCGAGAGTGTGGCGCGCGGGCGCCGCCGAACGGCTCATTTTTTCTTCGCCGCCCGAACGTTGAGCCGTTTCGGGAGCCGGCGGTGCCTCACGACCATGCGACGAATCCTCCCCGCACTCCTCTTCCTCGCGCTCGGCTGCAGCGAGACCTTCCCCGCCCTGGATCTCGACCCCGACCTCGGCGTCACCGACGCGGCGCCCGTCCTCGATGGGGGCCTGCTCCCCGGCCTCGCGGCACGGATGGTGGCGGCAGTCGGGAGCGACGAAGCGCCGCATAGCGTGATCCTCGCTCGCCGCGGCGGCGTCGCGTGGCAGGTCCCCTGGCGCTGGGACGCCGCCCAAGGCGCTCAGGTCGCCCCGGACGGCACGTTGCCCTACGAGTACCTGCTGCCGCGGGATGGAGGCGCCCGCTGGGTACCCTTCTCGGCGAGTGGCGGCTGTTGGCGCGCGGGGGGAGGCCGGCTCTTCCGGGTCGGCTGGGCGGACGCGATGGGGACGACGCCCCGCTCGGACGACTCGGTGGTAGCGCCGGTGGCGCTCTCGACGGTCCTCATCGAGGGCGGCGAGGTCTCCTCGCGGACGATGCCCGAGGGCTTCTTCGCGCAGAGCTGCTCGGTGGACGAAGCGGGGCACGTGCACCTGGTGGCGACGGTCCATCGAGGGACGGATCTCGGCGGCGGCCCCCTCGGCGACGACCTGCCGGGAAGCGCGCGCCGCATCGCCGTCGCGGCCTCCTTCGACGCCGAGCTGAACCACCGCACGTCGGTGACCCTCGGCGAGGCTCCGGCGCCCGGAGCCCTCGACGTCGTGCCTTTCGGCGGCGACCGCATCGGCCTCTACGGGGCTCCGCCCTTCGACCGACTCTGGGACACCGCGCTCCCCGGCGGGTCCATGCTGGCCTCCCTCGACCTCGAGGCGCGCGCGGTCACCGCGTGGGGCATCGAAGGCCTCGTGCCCATCGCCCCCTACACCGCGTGGTACGACGATGGCGACGTCCTCTTGGTCGCCCAGTTCGAGGCGGACGTGGCGACGGGCTCCATCGGCGAGGTGTCGGCCCATGACCCGGGTCCGCCCCTGGTCATCGGCGAGTCGCCGTCCTCGGTCTACTTCTTCTTCGACGGGACGGCCCCGACCCGGCTGGGCACCACCTCGCTCCTCCCCTTCCTGGAGCACGGCCCCGGTCACTCCCTTCGGGGTCTCGGTCTCCGGATCCGCGAGCCCGTCGCGGACATGCGCGGCCCCGACGACGTCCTCGTGGACACCGTCCTGGCGGAGGGCGCTGGGGTGCTCTGGGCCCTGGGAACCGACGCCCGCCACCGCGAGTCGAGTCTCTTCCACACCGGGGACCTGAGCTCCGTGACGACGACTCCCTACCGGGGTCGCCGCGTGACCACGGTCTTCGCGGAGGGGGAGCGCACCTTCGGCCGCGCGACCATCGGCGGCGACGGCAACCGCATCATCCGCGTGGAACACGGCTGGGAGGGCGAGGTGACCCGGGTGATCGATCTCGGGCGCTCCGAGGAGTTCAGCGGATCGGGCTCCGTCGCCTTGGGGGAGGACCGCTTCCTGGTCCAGCGCCGGGACGAGTTCTTCCTCCTCCGCGAGGGCGGCGAGGTCTCGTCCACGCTCCCGATCACCGTGGAGGCCGAGGGCCCCTGCACCGTCGGCGGCGACCGCACCGGGGACGAGCCGGTGGGCTCGAAGGGCTACTGGCAGATCGAGGTCCAGTGCCCCCGCGCCGCCACGATGAGCGTCAGCGTGGGCGAGGCCACCCTGGCCGTGCCCCACCCCTACGCCGCTTTCCTGGTGGAGATCGAAGCGCCCTAGCGGGTCGATGAGGTCGCGACCGAAGGCCGCGTTCTCATGACCTGCTCCCATGCCCCGCCGAGGTGGAGGCGCGTCGAGCGCCACCACCTCGCGCGTTCAGCCGACGAGCTTCTTCGCCGCGCGGACCGCGTGCTCGGCGGTGAGGCCGAACTTCTCGTAGAGGACCTCGAAGGGCGCGCTGGCGCCGAAGTCTTCCAGGGTGAGGAAGGCTGCGTCGCGACCGACCCAGCGCTCCCAGCCCTGGCGGCAGCCGGCCTCGATGAGGACGTACTTCCCGTCGCGGGGGAAGACCTCGTCTTGGTACGCGGCGTCCTGGGCCTCGAGGAGCTCCCAGCACGGCACGCTGATCACCGCGGCGCGGACGCCGGCCTCGGCGAGCTTCGCCTGGGCGTCCATGGCGATGGCCACCTCGCTGCCGGAGGCGACCAACCGGACCTGCGCGTCGCCGCCCTTGGCGGGGCTCAGGACGTAGGCCCCCTTGTGCGTCTCGGCGGCCGCGGCGTACTCGCTGCGGTCGTAGGTGGGGACGTTCTGACGGGTGGTGGCGATCACCGCCGGCCCGGCGAACTTCATCATCGCGATCCAGCACTCGCGGGTCTCGTTGGCGTCGGCCGGTCGGAAGACCGCGAAGCCGGGGATGGCGCGCATCGACGCCAGCTGCTCGATGGGCTGGTGGGTCGGGCCGTCCTCGCCGAGGCCGATCGAGTCGTGGCTGAAGACGTGCCGGACCGGCAGGCTCATCAGCGCCGCCAGGCGCAGGGCCGGCCGCATGTAGTCGCTGAAGATGAGGAAGGTCGCGCCGAAGGGCACCACGCCACCGAAGAGCGCCATGCCGTTCACCGCGGCGCCCATCGCGTGCTCGCGCACGCCCCAGTAGGCGTAGCGGGGCACGCCTTCCTGACCCTGCCGGAAGTCCGGGTAGTCGAGCTGGGTCTTGTTCGAGCCCGCGAGGTCCGCGGAGCCGCCGACCAGGAAGGGGATCTTCTTCGCCAGCGCATCGAGCACCTTGCCGCTCGCGGCGCGGGTGGCCATGCCCTTGGCGTCGGCCTCGAAGGTGGGCAGCTCGTCCCAGCCCGCCGGGAGCTCGCCGGCGAGGGCCGCGGTGAGCGCGGCGTCGTCACCGCCGCCCGTCTTCCACTCGGCGCGCTTGGCGTCCCAGGCGGCGTGGGCTTCCTTGCCGCGCGCGAGGATCCGATCACGCTCCTCGGCCATCTCGGCCGGAACATGGAAGGGCTCCTTCGGCCAGCCCATCAGCTCCTTGGTCTTGGCGATCTCTTCCTCGCCGAGCGGCGCGCCGTGGGCACCGGAGGTGTCCTTCTTGTTCGGCGCCGGGAAGCCGATGACCGTCTTCACCCGGACGAAGGTGGGCCGACCGGTCTCGGCGGACGCGGCCTCGGCGGCGGCGCGCAGGGCCTCGACGTCCATGCCGTCGTCGACGCTGATCGTGTGCCAGCCGTAGGCCTCGAAGCGCTTCACCACGTCCTCGCCGAAGCTCAGGTCGGTGCGGCCGTCGATGGTGATCGAGTTGTCGTCCCAGAAGACGTTGAGGTTGCCGAGCCCCAGGTGCCCGGCGAGGGAGCCGGCCTCGGCCGCCACGCCCTCCATGAGGTCGCCGTCGGAGGCGATGACCCAGACGCGGTTGTCGAAGAGGTCTTCGGAGAAGCGCGCGCCGAGATGGCGCGCGGCCATGGCCATGCCCACCGCGGTCGCCACGCCCTGGCCGAGGGGACCGGTGGTGGTCTCGACGCCAGGGGTCACGAAGTTCTCCGGATGCCCCGGGGTCTTGCTGCCCCACTGCCGGAAGTCGCGGATCTCGTCGAGGGTCACCGACGCATAGCCGCTGAGGTGCATCAGCGAGTACTGCAGCATCGAGGCGTGACCGCAGCTCAAGACGAAGCGGTCGCGCCCGGGCCAAGCCGGGTCGGCCGGGTCGTGGCGCATCACCTCCGAGTAGAGCAACCACCCGAGCGGCGCGAGGGCCATCGGCGTCCCGGGGTGCCCCGAGTCGGCCTGCTGCACGGCGTCCATGGAGAGGCCGCGGATGGTGTCGATGGCGAGCGCGGTACGATCCTGTTCCGACATGGCGCGTGTCTATCACCCACGCTCACCGATCGCCACGGCGGGCCGTGAGCGCGACCAGAGCCCCGCCGACGAATCCCGCCACGGTGGCCGCCCAGGCCGCGGCTCGGGGGGCGAGGCCGGGGAAACCGCGAGGCATCGGGTCGAGCACGAAGCCGATGGCGCCGGCGCGGAAGAGCGCGAAACCGAACGCGGCGACGGCGAGGGCGATCCAGTAACGCCAGCGGTCCACCCGACCCGGGGCGAGGAGGCCCAGGACCACGGCCGCGACCATGCCGGCGGCGGCCCAGGGGGGTGGGAGGAGTAGCGCGGTCCCCACGGGGACCCCGAAGCCCAGCGCCCACCCGGCGAGCGACGCCCGACCGAAACCGAAGCAGCGCTTGGAGGCCCCGAGGAGCATCACCCACGCGACCACCGCGCCGAGCACCCAATCGCTGGTGGGCCGCACCGCGTCGATGAAGGCCGGCAGCGGCTCCCCCCGCGGCGTGAGGGTCACCCAACCCAGCGCCAGGCCCCCGGCGAGGACCATGGCGACGGCCGCGCCCGGCGCGACGGTCTCGGGATCGAGCTCCGGGTCGGCCTTGGCGAGGATGGACGGCCCGGGCGCGCTCACTCCTCGGCCATCTTGCGCATCACCGGACCCGCCGCGCGGTACTGCAGCGGCCAGGGCTGCCCCTCGAAGCCCTGCTCGGCCGCGGCGTGGAGCGTGAAGTAGGGGTCCGCCAAGTGCGCCCGGGCCAGCGCCACCAGATCGGCGCGCCCGGCGGCGAGGATGGTGTTGATCCGGTCGTGGTCGTAGATGTTGCCCACGGCCAGCGTGGGGATGCCCACCTCGTTCCGGATCCGCTCGGCGAAGGGCGTCTGGAACGCGCGGCCGTAGACCGGCCGGGCGTCGGGGCTCGTCTGACCGGCGCTCACGTCCACCAGGTCCACGCCGTGGTCCCGCAGCAGGCCGGCGAGATCCACGGCGTCGTCCTCGGTGAAGCCGCCGGGCACCCAGTCGGTCGCGCTGATGCGCACCGCCAGGGGTCGGTCGGCCCACACCTCGCGCACCGCATCGAGGACCTCGAGCGGATAGCGCGCACGGCTGGCGAGGTCCCCGCCGTACTCGTCCGTCCGCTGGTTGCTCAGCGGGGTCAGGAAGCTCGAGAGCAGGTACCCGTGGGCGAAGTGCAGCTCGAGCACGTCGAAACCGCAGGCGAGCGCGCGCGTCGCCGAGGCGACGAACTCGTCGCGCACGCGCACCATGTCCTCCCGGTTCATCTCGCGGGGCGCCACGTTGGCCGGAGTCCAAGGCAGCGCCGACGGCGCCAGGAGATCCCATCCGCCCTCGTCGAGGGGCGCGTCCATGCCTTCCCACATGAGCTTCGTCGCGCCCTTGCGGCCGGCGTGGCCGAGCTGAATCGCGATCTTGGCCGGGGTCTGCCCGTGGACGAAGTCCACGATGCGCGTCCAGGCGGCCTGTTGGGCGTCGTCGTAGAGCCCGGTGCACCCCGGCGTGATGCGCCCCTCGGCGGAGACGTCGGTCATCTCCGTGTAGACCAAGCCGGCGCCGCCCATGGCGCGGCTGCCGAGGTGGACCAGGTGCCAATCGTTCGGCAGGCCGTCGGTCGCCGAGTACTGGCACATGGGCGAGACCACGACCCGGTTCGGCAGCTCGAGGCCGCGGAGCCGGAAGGGCGTGAACATCGGCGGCGTCGACCTCGCGGTGTCGACTCCCTGCTCCGCCGCGTACCACCGCTCCAGCCCTTCGATGTAAGGCCGGTCGCGGAGCTTCATGTTCTCCCAGGTGATGCGCCGGGAGCGGCTCAGCATGCTGAAGTTGACCCGCTCCGGCGGGTGCCGCACGTGCCGCGCGCTCTGCTCGAACCACGCCTTGCTCTGGGCCGCGGCCTTCTGGGTGCGCCCGACGGAGTCCTTGCGGATGGTCTGGTAGCGCGCCAGGGCCCGGGCGCGGTCGGGCTCCGCGGCCAGGGCCGCCGCGAGCTCGATGGAGTCCTCCATCGCCATCTTGGTGCCCGAACCCACCGAGAAGTGCGCCGTGTGCACCGCGTCCCCGAGGAGCACGACGTTCTCGTGGTGCCACTGCTCGCAGGCGATGGTGCGGAAGCGGATCCAGCTCGAGCGGTTGGCCAGGAGGTCGTGGCCGCCGAGCTCGGGCGCGAAGAGCTCCTGGCAGTAGGCCAGGCTCTGGGCCTCGGTGGCCTGGTCGAGGGCCGCCCGCTTCCAGGTCTCCTCGTCCGTCTCGACGATGAAGGTGCTGGTCTCCGGATCGAACTGGTAGGCGTGGACGTTGAAGACCCCGTGGTCGTTCTCCCGGAAGATGAACGTGAAGGCCTCGAAGGTCTGGTGCGTCCCCAACCAGATGAAGGGGCTCTTCCCGTGCTCGATGGTCGGCTGGAAGGTCGCCTGGTAGCGGTCGCGGGTCTTCGAGTTGATCCCGTCCGCGGCCACCAGGAGGTCGCAGTCCCGGAGGGCTTCGATGTCGTCGACCTCCTCGCCGAACCGGAGCACGACCCCCAGCTCCCGGGCCCGCTCCTGCAGGAGGAGCAAGAGCCGCATCCGCCCGATCCCGCAGAACCCGTGGCCGCCGGTGCGGACGGGGGCGTGGCGACGTCCCCCGACGTCGAGGTGCATGTCGATGGCGTCCCAGTAGGCGAAACGCTCGCGGATGGCCCGGTAGGTCGACGCATCGGCCTCTTCCAGATTGCCCAGCGTCTCGTCGCTGAAGACGACCCCCCACCCGAAGGTGTCGTCGGCGGCGTTGCGCTCGAAGACCGTGATCTCGGTCTCCGGGTTCGCCTTCTTGGCCAGGATGGCGAAATAGAGCCCGGCGGGTCCCCCCCCGAGCACGTGGTAGCGACGTGCGGTCATGCGGTCCCCAGGATTACCAGCCCCGGGGCCCCCCAACCGCTCGCTTTCTCACGCCCGCGGTCTTCAGCGGAAGTGGTAGGTCAGCCCGAGGGAGAAGATGTCCAGGTTCGAGTTGTAGCGCCCGGCGTTGACCAGGGTGCCCTCGCCGCCGGCGCCGCCCTGGATGTTCTGCCGGTCGGTGGCGTCACAGTCGGGGTCGTCCTGACAGGCGAGCTCGCCGATGCGCTGACTGGCGTTCGGCTGATGGAGCGACGCCTGGTCCTCCCGGACCGTGACCGCGCTCTGGAAGATGTGCGCGTAGGCCACCGAGATGTCGAAGCGCTTGGCGATGCGGAAGGTGATGCCCGCGTGGATCCCGAAGCGCTGCAGCGGGAGGAAGTCGAGCTGCTCGAAGCCGTCCTTCACGCCCTTGGTCTCGTAGCTCACGCCGAGCCGCGCGGTGCCGACCCCCGGCAGGAAGTTCCAGTCGCCGCCGAGGCGGAGCGAGAGCTGGTCCTGCCACTGGTGCGGGAGGACCAGCGAGCGTGGGACGCCGGCGGTGAAGCCGTCGTCGACCTCGATCGCCCAGAGGCTGCCCATGCAGCTGTCGCCGGTGCAGCGGGGCATGGACACCGTGAACTCGTCCACGCGCCGGTTGATCTCGTAGACCATGTCCAGCTCGATGTCCCAGCGCTCGTTCTGCATCGAGTCCTCGACCCGGCCCGTGAGGCGCGACTCGGTGTCGGGGTCCAGGATGCGCGGCTTGATGCGGTCCGCGTAGCGGAACGCCAAGGTGGCCTGCCAGGGCTGCGGCGCGTCGATCTGGGTGGTGGGGATCGTGAGCTGGTCGACCGGCTCCGAGCGGTAGTAGCCGGAGGTCAGGGTCAGGTCGCCCTCCGCGCGGATGTCGTCCTGCCACATGAACCCGGCCACGATGTCGATGTTGTCGTGGGGGACCGCGTGGATGCTGAAGTTCAGGCGCGGGATGAACCAGTCCTGGGCGGACAGCTCGGTGTAGATGTCGTTCTGGAACTCCTCGCCGCGGACCGCGCGGGTGATGGTGGTGAAGTCGATCTGCGGCGCGACCCCCCAGCCGAACGAGGCGCCGATGCTGATCGCCGGGTGCGGGCGATAGGCGACACCGACCGTCGGATAGGCAACGAGGAGCTGCGACTCCAGGAGGTTGTAACGGGCCGGCGAAGGGAGCCCGTTCACCAGACCGTCCGAGCCGGAGCCCCAGCGCGTGTGGCTCACCGCCGCGGGAGCCACGATGCCGAAGGAGATGCCCCACTTGGGCGCGATGCGCGCGGTGAGGATCAGGTTGGGCACGACGCCGGGCGGCCCCGAGTTGCACACCTCGGGGAGAGCCACGCCGTCCAGGGAGCGGCTGTCGAACCGGGAGCCATCCTGCGGCGCGACGCTCGGAGTCCGGCTGGTGTTGCCCGCGGCCTGGAGGTCGTATCGGTAGAGGCCGCCCTCGGCCAGGATGGTCGCCCGATCGGGCATCGGCGCCGCGTAGGCGTCGTAGGTGCCCGACCGCTGGAAGCAGGCGCTGTAGAACATCAGGTGGGTCTGCAGCGAGAGCTGGATCCCGGGCGTCCGCGCGAGCCCCGCCGGGTTGAAGGCGAGGGTCATCGGGTCGTCGGCCCGAGCGGCGGCCGCGCCGCCGCGACCCACGGCCCGGGTTCCCGCCGAGGGGAACTCCACCCCACCCGCGAAAGCGACGGGGACGTCGGCGAGTCCACCCAGGGCGATCGCCAGGACCACCGCAACCACTCCAAGACGCGTCATGACCAACTCTCTCTTTCGGCGCTCGGTCCGCGGACCGATCGAAGGGGAGCCCATACTGCGGGCCCACCCGCTCGCACACCCAGCGAGCGGGCGGAGCCTACCCGAGCGGAGGGTCAGCCGTCCATGAAGTCATCGGCGCCCCCGCCCCCGCCGGCGGCGCCGTAGTAGTCGTCCTCGGCGAGGTTGTCGAAGCGGGTGTACTCGTTGAAGAAGCGCACCCGACAGGTCCCCGTGGGGCCCGCACGCTGCTTGCCGATGATGACCTCGGCGACGCCGCGATCCTCGGACTCTTTGTTGTAGACCTCGTCGCGGTAGATGAACCAGATGGTGTCCGCGTCCTGCTCGATGGCGCCGGACTCACGGAGGTCGGAGAGCTGCGGCCGCTTGTCCTTGTTGCCCCGCGACTCCACGCCGCGGTTGAGCTGCGAGAGCGCGATGATCGGGCAGCTCAGCTCCTTGGCCATCGCCTTGAGGTTTCGGCTGATCTCCGAGATCTCCTGCTCGCGGCTGTCGTTCTTCGAGCCCGAGCGCATGAGCTGGAGGTAGTCGACCACCACCAGGCCCAGGCCGGCCTCCGACTGCAGGCGGCGGCACTTGGCCCGGAGCTCGAGCATCGTGATCGCCGGCGTATCGTCGATCCAGATGGGCAGCTCGCTGAGGATGCCCGCCGCGTTCGCCAGCTTGGGCCAGTCGTCCCGATGGAGCTGACCCGTTCGCATGCGGGTACCGTCGACCCTCGCCTCGCTGCAGAGCATGCGCTTGACGAGCTGCTCTTTCGGCATCTCGAGCGAGAAGACCGCGACGGTCTCGTTGCTGCCCACGCAGGCCTGGAGCCCGACGTTCAGCGCGAAGGAGGTCTTACCCATACCCGGGCGACCGGCGATGATGATCAGGTCGCCGGGGTGCATACCGGCCGTCATCTTGTCGAGGCGGTCGAAGCCCGTGGGAAGACCTGTGATCGCGTCGCCGCGCTTGGCGGCCTCGTGGATCTCCTCGAAGGTCCGCATGACCACGTCCTTGACGTGCTCGTACGGGTTTCGCGCCCGCTGTTTGGCCACGCCGAAGACGCTGGCCTCGGCCTGGTCGAGGTAGGTCTCGAGGTCGCCGTAGTCGCCATAGCCGGTGGCCGCGATCTCGTGGCAGGCGGTGATCAACTTCCGGACGACCGCCTTGTCCTTCACGATCTTCGCGTGGGCCTCGATGTTGGCCACGGTGGGGATCGTGTTGGTGAGCTGGAAGAGGTACTCGTCGCCGCCGATGGCCTGGAGCTTCTGGGCCCCGACGAGGCTCTCCCGCATCGTCACCTGGTCGATGGGCGAGGAGCGCGAGGCCAGGTCCCGCATGATCCCGTAGAGGATCGAGTTGGCCTGGCTGTAGAAGTCTTCGGGATCCAGGATCTCGGTGACGACGTTCATCGCGTCGTTCTCGAGCAGGATGCCGCCGAGCACCGCGCGCTCCGCCTCGAGGGCGTTCGGCGGGACCCGGCCGCCCATCGCCAGGGCTGCGACGTCGCGCTGGGGTTTCCGGCGCGAAGAAGGGCGACTCATCATCTCTTCGGACATACGGCGTTTCGCGGAGATCGGGCCGACGGAGGTTCGACTCGGCTACGGGGGAGCGTCGCACGGGGGTGTGACGCGGGAAGACGATCTGCCATCGCCGAACCGCCTCGCGCAAGCGCACATCGACGCCATCGAGGGATCGCCCGCGGAGATCGGGGGACGGAAATGAAACGAGCGCGACGCCTCGCGGCGCCGCGCTCGTTTCGAGGGAGGAAGACCCGCTCAGGCGGCGGTCTTGACCTCGAGCTTCACGGGCACGTCCACCCCCGCCATGAGGCGGATGAGGATCTCGTAGCTGCCCGTGGTCTTGATCGTGTCCTCGGGGAGGATGACCTGCTTCTTGTCGACGTCCTCGAAGCCCTTGACCTTGAGGGCCTCCATGACGTCACCGATGCTGACCGAGCCGAAGAGCTTGCCCTCGGCGGGATCGGCGACCTGCTTCGCGACGTGGAGCTCGAGACCGTCGAATCGCTTCGCGTCCTCCTGAGCCTTGGCGCGCATCTGCTCCAGGCGCTGGAGAGCGAGCTGCTTCTCGTGCTCGATCTGCTTCACGTTGGCGCGGGAGGCGATGACCGCCATGCCGCGGGGGAGGAGGAAGTTCCGCGCGAAACCCGGGCGGACCTTGACCACGTCGCCCGAGAGACCGAGCGAGCTCACGTCCTGCCGGAGGACGACGTTTACGTTGCGCTTCGCCATGACGACCTCACTTCACCGAGGTGTACGGAAGGAGCGCGATGTTGCGCGCCCGCTTCACGGCGATGGTCAGGGACCGCTGCTGCTGCGCGGTGAGTCCGCTGACGCGACGCGGCACGATCTTGCCGCGGTCGGTCACGAAGTAGCGGAGCTGCTGCGGGTCCTTGTAGTCGAACTCGAAGCCCGGCTCGGAGGTGAAGGACGGCGCTCGCTTCTTGCCGCCACGGCGGCGGCGGATCCCCAGGGGATCGGCATCCGCGCGACCTTCACGAACCACCGTCCCCTTCGAGACGTTGTCGTCGTTGATATCGTCGCTCATTCGTCTTCCTCTTCCTCGTTGTCGTCGTCGTCCGAGTCGTCGTCGCTGTTGTCGTCCGAGTCGTCGCTCTCGTCGGAGCGAGCCTCGGCGGACTCACGCACGCGCTCTTCCATGCCGAGGCGCTCGGCGGTGGTGGGCTCGTCGTCCTCGTCGTCGCTGTCCTCGATCTCGGCGAACTCGATCTCGGAGGTGTCGACGGTGACCTGCTCGAGGTCGACGCGGTCGGCGACCACGATGGTCTGGTAGCGGATCACCGACTCGAGCAGGCGCAGGTTGCGCTCCAGCTCGGCGACGAGATCGCCGTAGGCCACGTAGGACACGTAGACGAAGATGCCGCGGGTGTGCTTGCCGATGGTGTAGGCCAGGCGGCGCTTGCCCCAAGTGTCGACCTTGGTGAGCTTGCCGCCCATCCGCTCCATGACGTCACGGACGCGGGTGGAGACCTTGGTGGCCTCCTCGGTCTCGACGCCGGGGCGCAGGATGTAGATGGTCTCGTATTCGCGAGCCCACTTCTTTGCGGGCTGCTCCAGTGTTCTCTCTGCCAAAATGGTCCTCCTGGACTTGAGGCCCCGGCGGATGCCGGAGCGAGGAAGGGCGGCCCTCTTAGCACCGTCCCTGGGGCCGCGCCAGCGGCCAGATCACCGATGAATCATCGGCGATGGAATTTGCGCATGGCCTTCTCGGTGCCCGAGCGCACGACCTCTTCGGTCATGTCCGCGGCCCGCTCGACCAGCGTGCCCAGGTCGCCCTTCTCTTCGGCGGAGAAGTCGCTGAGCACGTACTTGTCCACGGGGCCTCCGCGGGGTCGCCCGATGCCGAAGCGGACCCGGACGAAGTCGTTGCCGCCGCCGTGGCGGACGATGCTCTTGAGCCCATTGTGTCCGGCGGTCCCGCCGCCGACCTTGATGCGGATCTCTCCGTAGGCGTGGTCCAGCTCGTCGTGGACCACCACGACCTCCTGGAGCGGCACCTTGAAGAAGTGCATCGCCTTCTGCACCGACTCGCCGGACAGGTTCATGTAGGTCATCGGCTTGAGCAGCACGACGTCCTCGCCGCCCACGGTGGTCTTCGCGAAGTGCGCCTGGAACTTGTCCTTGTAGGTCGCCCGCCAACGCTCCGCGAGGAGGTCGCAGATCATGAAGCCGACGTTGTGCCGGTTTCCGGCGTACTGGGTTCCGGGGTTTCCGAGTCCGACGATGAGCATCGTGATGGGGTCCTGACGCGAGCGAGCCGCGCACTCCTACTCGAGGAGGCGCGGCTCGTTCGACCGAAAAGGGGTTCAGGCCTTCTTGGCGGCGGGAGCAGCTTCGGCGGCAGCCTTGTCGGCCGCCTCCTTCGCCGCGCGACGGTCCTCGAGGACGATCGCGAGGGTCAGGCTGGGCGAGAGGGTCGCTTCGACGCCCTCGGGGAGCTGCAGGTCCTTGACCGTGATCGCCTGGAAGAGGTCCAGGTCGGTCACGTCGACCACGATCTCGGTCGGGATGTTGCCCGGGGTGGTCTTCACCGAGACGGTGCGCCGGGTCACGTTGAGCTTCCCGCCCTTGACCACACCCGCGGCGCGGCCGGTGGTGCGGAAGGGGATCTCGGCCTTGACCGGGGTCTCGTCGGTCACCCGGAGGAAGTCGGCGTGGACCAGCTCGCGGGAGACGGGCTCGACCACGACGTCTCGGACCATTGCCAGGTGAGAGCCGCCGCCGAAGGCGACCTCGAACAGGGTGTTGCGGCCACGGGGTCCCCGAAGCGCGCTCTCCAGCGCCTTGGGATCCACCGTCAGCGGCGTGGGCTCGACCTCCGGACCGTAGAACACGGCCGGGAGCTTGCCCTCAGAACGCAGCCGACGAGCGGGCCCCTTTCCGCGGAGTTCGCGGACCTCAGCCTCTAGCTTCGTCGTTTCCATCGTATCTCTATCTCCTGTGCCGCGGACCAAGCCGGACCGCGGGACGCGCGTTCATGAGCGGCGGGCCCGGCGCTGTCAAGCGGGACCAGGCCACGACCGCTCGGTAGGGATTCGGCTCGGGGTCTCGGGGCGCGCGCTCGGGGCGCGTCGCGCCGGACTCAGACGAAGAGGCTGGAGACCGAGTCCGAGTGGTGGATGCGCTTGATGGCCTCGCCCAGGAGCTTGGCGACCGAGAGCACCTTGAACTTGTCACTCCCCCGCGCGCGCTCGGGCAGCGGGATCGTGTCCGTCGTGATCACCTGCTCGAGGGGCGAGTCGATGATGCGGTCGACGGCGGGGCCCGAGAGCACCGGATGAGTCGCTGCCGCGAAGATGCGGCGAGCGCCCTTGGCCTCGAGCGCGCGGGCGGCGTTGGTCAACGTCCCGGCGGTGTCGATCATGTCGTCGAGGAGGACGCAGTCGCGATCCTTCACGTCGCCGATGATGTGCATGATCTCGGAGACGTTCGCCTTGGGCCGCCGCTTGTCGATGATGGCCAGGTCGGCGCCGACCCGCTTCGCGTAGGCGCGGGTGCGCTCCACGCCGCCGGCGTCCGGCGAGACGAAGACCGGCGAGTCCGGAAAACGCGGCCGCAGGTGCTCGAGGAACACCGGCATGGCGAAGAGGTGATCGAAGGGCACGTTGAAGAAGCCCTGGATCTGAGCCGCGTGGAGATCCATCGCGACGACCCGGGACACGCCCGACGCGCTGAGGAGGTCGGCCACCAGCTTCGCGGTGATGGGCGTCCGCGGCGACGACTTCCGATCCTGCCGCGCGTACCCGTAGTAGGGCAGCACCGCGGTGATGGAGCCCGCCGACGCGCGCTTGAGCGCGTCGATCATCACGAGCAGCTCCATCAGGTTGTCGTTGACGGGCGCACACGTCGGTTGGACGACGTACACGTCCACGCCGCGCACGTTCTCTTGGATCTCGACGAAGCACTCGCCGTCGGAGAACCGCGACGTCCGACAACGCGCGACGGGTAGCTCCAGGTACTTGGCGATTTCAGCCGCGAGCTCCGTGTTCGCGTTGCCCGAAAATACGCAGGTCGACTTGAACATCCGGCTCCTCCAGGTCGCTCCCCACAGCCCCTGGGGACGACGTGCGCCGGGGGTAGCAACCGGCCCCTCCGAAGTCAACGGGGGGTGTCAAAGTGGATCCGACTCGGCGGCGTCTCGGCGCCCTCGAGAGCGTCGCGGCGAGCATGCGATCGCCGCGAACACGGGTCGCGATCGAACTTCTGGGATCTCGCTTCCGGAAAAAGCGTCTGATGTCGCGGCGCGCTTCCGAAAGTCACCCGAGACCGGTTGAGCGAGGGGAGGTCGTTACGGTACACACCCACTCGGCGTCGAGCCGGAGGAATGATGCCCCACACCGTCACTCTCTTCAGCGACCGCGCGAACTTTGCTCCCATGTGGCGCAGGCCACTCGAGCAGCATGGTTTCGCGGTGCGACTTTGTGACCCCGACGAGTTCGCGGTCGCTTCTGAACCCCACATGGCTTGCGTCGTCGACGCGGCCTGCGAGCTCTTCGACGACGATGAGCTCCTCACCGCGGTCGGCTTTCTACGCGCTCGCGGCGCCCTCCCCTTCGTCCACGCGGACGGCCAGGAGATCGAGGACGTCGTCGCGGAGATTTGCCAGGGATGCGTCACCCGCTCGGAAGACGACATCGAGCGCGCCATCGCGAACCTGCAGCGCCGTCTCGATCGCGAGCGCGCCAAGCGCTTCGAGTTCGTCACCGTGAGCCCCGCCGGCTCCGAGGTGCTCGCCATCCTGGGCGACGGCCACTCGCTCCTCCTGGAGCGGCCGCTCTCGCCCAACGACGACGGCAGCAAGATCGAAGGGATCGCCCTCGGTGAAGACGCGCAGACCGCGACGCTGGAGCTCGCCTCGGGCGTGAACCTGCTGCTCACCGCTGGCGCCCTCGCTCCGACGGAGACCCTCGGCGGCAGTCAGATTCCGCTCGACGGAGAGCGCCTCGGCAAGCGCCTGCGGCAGCTCCGCCTCGAGGCCGGCCTCACTCAGGCCGAGCTCGCGCGGCGCACGGGCATCCATCGTCCGAACATCGCGCGCGTCGAAGCGGGTCGGCACACGCCGTCCCTCGAGACCCTGTCTCGTCTGGCGACCGCCATCGGCGTCCCCGCCACCCGCGTCCTCGCCGAGGACTGATGGGCGAGAAGCCCCAGCGACCGGTCGCCGCTCCTCGGGATGCGGCGACCGTTCTCGTTTTGCGCCCCGGGTCCGATGCCGGCTTCGAGATCTTCATGGTCCGGCGCCACGGCAAGAGCGGCTTCATGGCCGGCGCCCACGTCTTTCCCGGCGGCAAGCTCGACGACGAAGACGCGTCGGCGGCGCTCCTCGATCGCTGCGCCGGAGTCTCCGCGAGCGAAGCGGCCGAGCGCCTCGACGAGGCCGACGGTCGACGGGCCCTCGCGCTCCACGTCGCCGCGATCCGGGAGACCTTCGAGGAAGCAGGGGTCCTCGTCGCCGATGGCTGCGACGCGGTCGAGCTCGCCGAAGCACGCGCGGCGCTCCACGCCGGCACCTTCTCGTTCGAGCAGTTCGTGGTCGACGCCGACCTGACCCTGCGGGTCGATCGCTTGGTGCCCCAGGCCCGTTGGATCACGCCCGA
The DNA here is from genome assembly GCA_002320815.1 of Myxococcales bacterium UBA1660. Classification (GTDB taxonomy): domain Bacteria; phylum Myxococcota_A; class Polyangia; order Polyangiales; family Houyiibacteriaceae; genus UBA1660. The sequence goes on along the minus strand of DCLA01000038.1, from coordinate 52,446 downwards.
GATCGAGCCCCGTCGCTACGACACCCGCTTCTTCCTCGCGCCGGCTCCGCGCGCGCAGGAAGCCAGCCACGACCAGATCGAGACCACCGCCGGCGAGTGGCTCACGCCGGCCGGCGCGCTGGCGCGGATGGACGCCCGCGAGATCCAGCTCCCGCCGCCCACGCTCCGCACGCTCCAGCTCTTGGCCGAAGCGAGCGACATGGACGACGCCTTCGCCACCGCCGCGGCGCGCAAGCCACCGGTGGTGCAGCCGGGCTTCTTCCAGGACGAAGGCAAGATGGTGCTCACCATGCCCGGCGACCCGCGTCACCCGGTTCCGGAGCGCGCCTGGGAAGGCCCCACACGCTTCGTCCTCGAAGACGGCGTCTGGCGAACCTACTGAGTCGCCCGATGCTCACGCGGGCGACGCGGCTAGCCGCGTCGCCCGGCGTCGTTCAACCGCCGACGATCTCGCCGCCGTCGACGTAAATCGTGTTCCCGGTGATCCACCGGGACGCCGGCGTGGAGAGCGCGACGATGGCGTCGGCCACGTCGTCCGGCGTGGTGAGGCGCCCGAAGGGGTTCCGCTTCTTGGCAGACTCGATCATCTCCTCGTTGCCGGGGATCTTCCGGAGCGCCGGGGTGTCCGTCACGCCCGCGCAGATGGCGTTGGCGGTGATGCCCTTGGGCGCGAGCTCCACCGCGAGCTGCCGGCAGTGGGACTCGAGCGCGCACTTGGCCGCGCTCACGGCGCCGTAGCCCTTCCACACCGTGGTGCTGCCCGCCGAGGTCATCGCGAAGATGCGGCCCCCGTCGCCGAGCAGGTCCCGCGCGAGGAGATCCTGGGTCCAGTAGAGGAGCGAGTGGGCCATCACGTCGAGCGTCATGTCCATGTTCGCCTTGGTGATCATCGGGCCGCCCTCGTCGTCCCAGTAGGGGCGCAGCGTGCCGAAGGCGAGCGAGTGCAAGAGCACCTTCACCTTCCCGCCACCGATGGCCTCCTTCAGCTCGTCGAGCATCCCCTGCCGCTTCTTCTCGTCGGCGGCGTTGATGTTGAAGAAGAGCGCCTTGCGCCCCTTGGCCTCGATGGACTCCTTCAACTCGGCGACGTGCTTCATGCCCGCGCGGCGATCGAGATGGACGCCGGCGATGTTCATGCCCTGGTCCGCCAGGGTCAGGGCGACCTGCTCGCCGAAACCGCTGCTCGCACCGAGGATGAGCGCCCAACCGTCGAGGGCGAGGATGTCGTTCTTCTCCGTCATGGCCGCGGGACGCTAGTGCAAACGGCGCCTGGGGCCAACCGCTCGTGCTGCGCTCCCCATCCGGCGGCGTGCGTTTGGTCGCGGGTCCGCATAACGTGCCCGCGCGATGCGCAGTTCGCTCCCGATCCCGACGCTCCTCGCCCTCGCCCTGATCGGCGGACCGGCCTGCGAGGACGCGAGCACCGACGCCGAAGAAGCCGCCGAGACCGTCGAGGCCGCCGCGGCGACCGCCGTCAACGAAGCCACCGAAGAAGCCGTCGAGGAAGCGACCGCGGCCGCCCAGGAAGCGGTGGAGACCGCCGAAGCCCTGCCCCGCCGCGAGCCGTGCACCGTCCCGGCCATCCCCATTCCCCGGCCCGTGGAGTGCGCCCGCGGCCGGAGCTACCCGCAGTGCAAGTGGCAGATGCCCCACGCGACGCTCTCCGAGGGGCGCTACCGCCGGTGGCGCAACACGATCATGGAGCACTGGTGGGGACGACCGGCGCTCGTCGCGTACATCGTCGCGTCGACCGCCCGCTACCGCGAGCGCTTCCCCGATCAGATCCTCGCCGTCGGCGACCTGGACGCCCCCGGCCCGCGCCACCAGACCCACGACCGCGGGGTCGACTTCGACATCTACCTCCCCGGCGCGATGCTGGTCGAGAACGCTGGCGGCGGCGACTACCCGAGCAACCACGAAGGGAAGAGCGCCGCGGAGATCGAGGCGACCCGGCAGCGGGTCGAGGGCCTCGCCCGAGTCCTCGCCGAGTGCTCCGAGGGCGCGCTGCGCATCTACTACAACGATCCCGTCGTCCTCGAGCGTTTCCACGAGTGGTACGACGCCCAGGGCTACGACGAGAACCCCTTCGGCCGACCCATGCAGGTCCACAACCACCTGCACGACTTCCACTTCCACATCACCATCCCCGAGGACCTGGAAGTGCTCCCGATGGCGCCGCTGCCGCCGGGTACCGAGCATCCCTTCCAGACCATCGAGGAGCCGCCGGATCCCGACAGCGCCCCGAACCTCGCGTCGCGCAACCGGAACACCACCTGGCGCGCCGAGATGGAAGCCGGGCCCGAAGAAGACACCCCGCCGCCGGCGACCGCGACGATGAACGCCACGCCCACGGACGAGTCGCCCTCGAGCGCCGCCGCGATGACCGCCGCCCCGGCCCCGATGACGGCAGCCGCCGCTCCCGCAGCCGACGAAGCCGCGC
>DCLA01000038.1:9466-49673 GCA_002320815.1 Myxococcales bacterium UBA1660 | reverse complement strand
GCCCGCCGCGCCGGCACCGATGGCCGGGACCCCCGCGCCCGCCGCCGACTGACCGCCGCGCGGCGGCGAACCCGCTCAGCGGTGACACTGCCAAGCGGCGAGGCGGCGAGACGGCCCCGCGGCGCGACCGCCCGGCGGCGCAACGGCCCGGCCCGGGCCTCAGCCGCGCGACGCCTTCTCTTCCAGCCCCGACATCCCGAAGCGCCGCGCGAGCTCGCTCTCCACGTCGGCGAGCGAGAGCCCCCGCGCCACGAGCCCGACCATCAGGTGGTAGAGCACGTCGGCGCTCTCGGACACCACGCGCTCGTCGCTCTCGCTCTCGAGCGCATCGGCCAGCTCGCCGCCCTCCTCGCGCACCTTCCGGGCGATCTTCGGCGGCCCCGCATCGAGCAGGGAGCGCGTGTAGCTCTTCTCCGCCGAGCTCGCCTTGCGCGCCTCGAGCGTCGCGTCGAGCGCGGCGAGCACCGGCAGTGCGCGGCCGCCCTGCCCTTCGCCCTCCGAGCCTTCGGCCCCATCGAGCCGCCGAAAGAAGCACGACTCGGCCCCGGTGTGGCAACTCGGCCCCGCCGGGTCGACGAGGTACACCAGCGCGTCCCCATCGCAGTCGGCCCACACCTCGTGGACCCGCAGCGTGTTCCCGCTCGTCTCGCCCTTGACCCAGAGCTCGCCCCGGGAGCGACTCCAGAACGTCGCCTTCCCCGTGGCCAACGTGCGCCCCACCGCCTCCGCGTTCGCGTGCGCCACCATGCGCACCTCCCCGCTCCGCCGATCCTGCGCCACCACGGTCACGAGGCCCGCCGCGTCCCACTTCAGTCCGAGTTCCATCGTCCCGAGTGCTACGCGACGGGCCCCCCCCCGTCGAGTCAGCCCCTCAAAGCCGCCATCGCGGTGCGCTGCTTGCCCTCGGCGATTTGCTGCGCCATCTCTGCCGCCTTGTCCGCGGCGCGTTGCGCTTCCTGTTGCGCCTCTCGGGCAGACTCGGCCCCTTCACCGAACTCGTCGGCGGCAAGCTCGAGCGCCTCTGCACGCAGGCTTGCATTCTGGGCCGCGAAGTTGAGCCCCGCGGCGAGCGTGTCGGCGCCCGCCCCGGCGACCTCTCCCATTCCCGGCCCCTTGCTGCTGTCCCCGTTGATCGCGCCCGTCGCCTTCCCGGCGCCTGCGCTAGCGCGCCCCGCGGCGGAGACGATCCCAGCGGCGAGCTGCAGGAGGGCAGCATCTCGCTTCTCCTCGAGCGCCTCGCGCTTCGCGCTTCGACGGGACCTTCGCAGCTCCCGAGAGCTGTCTGCGTCTCGACCCGCCGCGTCTTCGAGCTGCACCGCGACTTGCGCGATGAGCTCTTCGGGAGTCCCTGCCTGCTCGGTGCGTCGGCCGCTTTCGATCGCCTCCGAGAGACTCGCATGGTTTACGGGGGCTCGATTCTCGATACGTGTCATCATCAAATCCTTTGGTCTCGACTACGCGACCGCTCGTGCTGCGGCCAACTGCATTTCATTCTGGGAGGTCATCGCGGCGTTCACGATTGCCGTCGACCTGGAGAAGTCCTTGTAGACGCCCGCGAAGAGCTCCGCGGCACGCTCGCCATCCTCGATGGCCGACTCGGAGTTCATGCCCCATTCTTCGGCCAGGATATTTGCCATCTCGGCCTGGTATTTACGTACGGAGATGTGGGTATCGACGCCCGCGAAAGCAATCTCCGCCGCGGCATTAATCACATTCGCCACAGTCTTCAGGATATCGGCCGCGGACTTGGCCACCTCGACGACCGCAGCGCCGGCTTGGGCCGCGCCGCCTGCGGCGGCACCCAACCCACCGACCTGACCCGTGCAGGCAGCAGCTACCGCGGCAACGACCTTGACGATTGCCGCGGTGATGATTGCTCCCTTCTGGGAGATCCCCCCCTTCTCCGCGAGCTTCATCAGGACCTTCTCCGCGATCTGCGCCGCCAAGAGAATCGCCGCTCCCGCTGCCACCAGCGCGACCCCGGTTCCTGCCGCGATGGATGCTACCGTGCCCACTGCGGTGAGGACGGCACCGATCAGCTTCTTCACCCAGGGTGGTGCCTTCTTCTTCGCCTTCTTGAGCGCCTTCGCGGCGTCGGCGAGCGCCTTGATTCGTTCTGCATCGGCGGCCTCTCGAGTCTTCTGGGAGCTGCGGATGCTGTCCTGGGAGTTCGCCGCTCCTTGGTCACGGAGGCTGCACTGCAGCGCGAGCGCGAGGGCCATCGGGTCACCCAGGACCGCGGTCGTGACCGCGGCGGCGGCGGCGAGCTCGATGGGCGACGGCCCGGCCCCCCTCTCCATTCTCCCCGTGGAATCCGGGCCGCAACAGCTACGGTCGGGAGCCAGAGAGTTCGCGGACTCGCGGCCGCCTCGCGGAGCGGGCTCCGACCGACGCGACTCTCCTACGCCATCGAGCGTCCGTACTCCGAGCGTTCTCACCTCTAGAACCATGACGCCAACTCCTTCATCGCTTCGCGATGGGCCTCGGACCCGACGCTCGACTCCGCCTCCGCCCAAGCACGAATCCGGTCGGAGGTGGGGTCCAGGTACATCGCCACCTCGTACAGTTCCGCCGCGCGGTTGGCTCGGCCCGCTTGCTTCGCTGCGCTCGCGGTCTCCGCGACGGCGGCGGCCGCACCAGAACGCCTCTCCTCGACGCTCGTCTCCTCCCCTGTCACTTGGTGTTCCTGATGATGTCGAGGCAGGACTGGTTCATGTTCTGCACGAGATTCGTTGTGAGCTGGATTGCCTGCTGCCTCTGGCCGATAGCCGCCTGAAGACGCACCATGGACATCTCGTTGCCGGAGTTGATCGTCCGCTGCTGAAGCTGCAGCGTCTCGATCTTCCCGATGATGACGTCGCGCGTCATGTGGTCCTCGACCGAAACGAGGTTCCCGTCCGCGTCGTACGTTCCCTCTACGAGGTCCTGAATGTTGTGCTCAATCAGAAAGCTCTTGGCAGGGTTGTACTCCACTCCGTTGGCCGTGAACGCGAAGGTGTTGAGATTGACATCGTCGCCAGACTTCTTTTTCTTCGCGGCCATCGCGTCACGCAGAGCAGCCATCCCCTGAATGAGTTCGCTGAGGGCCTCACTCGCCTTCGCCGCCTCTTGGATTCCCTTGGTCTCCATGGCGATCTGCGAGTCGAGACCGCGGAGGCGCTGCTGAAGCATGATCAGCATCATCTCCGGGGAGAGAGATTCCGTCGGAACGCCCGCCACGAGCGGACGAATCCAGGCCGCGTCGACCTCCTCCGCTGTAAAGGCCGTCAACCGTTCGTCCTCCATCGCGGCTGTCACATCCGCGTGGGGTGTCGATTCCACGCCCGGGGGCAACCTCAGGGTACTTCCGTCGATGGTCATCTCTGTTCTCCTTCAGACTCGGACGGCGAAGGTCGGGACCGACGCCGGGTTGGGGTTCTCTTCGCGGCGCTCGAGGCGTCGCAGGGCTCGGGTGAAGGTCCGCTCGGCTTCGGCGAGCTCGGCGGGGTCCAGGTCGGCGGCGAGGTCCTCGACTTCGCGGTCCTGGCGGGCGAGCTCGGCCTTCACCTTGGCGAGCTCGTGTTCGATGCGCTGGGCGCGTTGCTTCTCGGTCATCGGGGGTCTCCTTCGAGTGGGCTCTTCGGCGGGGGTCACCGCGAGTTGCGGCGCCGGCGCGAAAAGTCCGTCTTCAGAGGTCCGTGCCCAGGAACTCGTCCTGGTCGAGGTCGGTCATCGCCTCGAAGAGCTCGATGGTGCGCATGGCGCTCCGGCCCATCGCGCGCTCGGCGTCGCGGAAGGCGATCTCTTCTTCGTGGCTCGGCTGCGTGGGGTTCTTCGGGTCCATCGGGGTTCCTCCGGTCGGCACTCCGGCCGACGTGGACCCCTCTTCGCGACCACCGCGCGTCGGTTGCGTGGACCCGCGGACTTTCCGCGCCGGGAGACGACGGACTCCCCAAATGCAGCGAGGCGCGGCTCCCGATGGGAACCGCGCCTCGTTGGGACCCGCGACGAACGCGGGCCCGGGGTCATCCCGGGATCAGACCGGAGCGCCCAAGAGCTTCTCGAAGTCCTTGAGGACCTTGGCCTCCTTGACCGAACGCGCGAGCGCGAGCTCGGCGACGAGGAGGTTCCGCGCCTGCTCGAGGAGGCGCCGCTCGCCGAAGCTGAGGTCCTTCTCGCCGCGGAGGCGGCTCAGGTCCCGGAGAACCTTGGCGACCTCGATGGGCGAGCCGCTCTTCAGCATCTCGGTGTACTCGCGATAGCGCCGGTTCCAGGGCTGGGAGGTCACGGCGACCTCGTCCTTCTCCAGCTCCTTGTAGACCTTGGTGGCCTCCCGCTTGGTGATCACCTCGCGCAATCCGAGCCGCTCCACACCGTCGATGGGGACCATGACGGTCATCCCGGAGTCGACGATCTTCATGATGTAGAAGCTCTTGTCGGCGCCCGCGATCTTCTTCTTCTCGATGCTGGTCACCTCGCCCACCCCGTGCGCCGGGTGGACGGCCTTGTCCCCTACGTTGAACTTCATGCCGCAGGCACCTCCAGGTCGCGACGGGACCGAGGTCGGCTGTCGATGGGATCGACGCGAATGGGAGCCTCGGTCATCGACCCTCAGGGTATCAGGCGCGTGTCGAAGCGTCCCGGAAATACGGGTGAGAGGAAAGGTATCGCCCCACCGCAAACCGTGAGATCATTGACGTTCTGCCCTATTCGGGCGGAGCGTCGACCCAGACCCAGGGATCCTCGCCGCCGAGGAGGCGTACGCCCCGGGCCCATCCCGCCGCGGGCCAGGTCGCCGAAGCGACGACCCGCCCCTCCGAGACCTCGAGCTCGAAGCTCTCGAGGGCTTCTTCGGCGCCGGTCGCGCGGCCGAGGTCGGAGTGGGCCACGCTGGTCATCAAGGTGCGGAAGTTGTCTTCGGCGCCGGGCGGGAACTCGCCCGAGAGGACCACGCGGAGTCGCAGCGCGTCGCCGGCCGGAGTCGCCGTGGCTCCGAGCTGCTGCTGACGCGCGAGGAGCATCCCCACCCCGGTGTCCACGGGGACTCCCAGGGGCTCCGGTGCCAGGAGCACGAAGGGCGCGGCGCGGAGCTCGTTCCAGAGACCGAGGGTCGACGCGAGAAAGTATCCCCCAGTCTGCGGCGCCGGGAGGGCATCGACGACCCAAGGGGCGTCTTCCGGGTCGCCCGACCGGCTACCCGCGGAGACCCGATGGAGTCGGGCCGCCTGCAGGATCGCCGCGACCTCGGCCTCCAGATGGCCAGCGGCGACCAGCAGGCAGTCGGACGAGAGGGCCACCCACGTGCGCAGCCGGGTGCCGACGAACCCGGTCCGGCGCATCGGGTCCTCGCTGCGCTGTTCCACCACGCTCATCCGCATCGCGGCCGCGCGGACGAGCGACTCGGTGTTCCCAGGGGACCGGAGGAGCCAGACCCAGCGGTCGTCGCCGAAGTCCGCCCGGACCAGCTCGGTGAGCTCCGCGGGGCGGATCCCCGTGCGTACCTCGAGGCGCTCGAGGGTCTCCTCGGTGAAGACGATGTCGAGCCACTCTCGAACGGAGGGCTCGGGGGCCAGCTCGTCGGGCCGGGCGATGACGACCGCCCGAGCGCCGCCCGGCAGGAGCGCGGCCAGAGGTGCTCCGATGACGGTCGCTTCGGTGCGGGTCGCAGGGGTCCGGGGAGGCGGCGCGTCGGAGCGCGAACAGGCGAGCCCAGCCCCCACGAGGAGGGCCAGGCTCAACCGAAGCGCAGTGTGTTCCGACCTGCGCTCAGTTGGCAGCGCGGCTGGCGCGCTTGCTCTTGCCGTTCTTCTTCGAGTCGTCCGAGTCGTCGTCGTCGGCCGCTTCGGCGGCCTCGCTGCCGGGACGGCCGAGCCCGTGGAGCGCCAGGATCTTGTTCTCGACCTCGGTGAGGAGCTCGGGGTTCTCCTCGAGGAAGTTGCGGGCGTTGTCCCGCCCTTGGCCGAGGCGTGTGTCTCCATAGCTGTACCAGGCACCGGACTTGTCGACGATCTTGGCCTCCACGCCCAGGTCGAGCACGTCGCCGGTACGGCTGATGCCCTGGCCGAAGAGGATGTCGAACTCGCACAGCTGGAACGGCGGAGCCAGCTTGTTCTTCACCACCTTCACGCGGACCCGGTTGCCGATGGCCTTGTCGCCGACCTTGATGGTGCCGATGCGCCGGATGTCGAGCCGCTGGGAGCAGTAGAACTTCAGCGCGTTACCACCGGTGGTGGTCTCCGGGCTGCCGAACATCACTCCGATCTTCATGCGGATCTGGTTGATGAAGAAGAGCGAGGTGTTGCTCTTCTGGACGGTGCCGGTGAGCTTCCGGAGGGCCTGGCTCATGAGGCGAGCCTGGAGGCCGACGTGGCTGTCGCCCATCTCGCCCTCGATCTCGGCCTTGGGCACCAGGGCCGCGACGGAGTCGATGACGATGATGTCGACGGCGCCGGAGCGAACCAGGGTGTCGGCGATCTCCAGGGCCTGCTCGCCATGGTCCGGCTGGCTGACCAGGAGCTCGTCGACGTTCACCCCGAGCTTGCGCGCGTAGGTGGGATCGAGCGCGTGCTCGGCGTCGATGAAGGCGGCCACGCCGCCCTGTCGCTGGCACTCCGCGATGGCGTGGAGGGTCAGGGTCGTCTTACCGCTCGACTCCGGACCGTAGATCTCCACGATGCGCCCGCGGGCGTATCCGCCGATACCCAGGGCGAGGTCCAACGAGATGGAACCCGTGGGAATCGTAGGGATATCGACCTTGGCGCCTTCACCCAGACGCATGATCGAACCCTTGCCATAGGCCTTCTCGATCGACCCGAGGGCCAGGGCCAGGGCCTTCTCACGGTTGGAATCGCTCGCCATCTCTACCTCCTGAACGCTTGTCTAGTCTCCGCAAGCAGCGTGATAGACGCTGGCGCGGGGGGCCGCAACCCCTTTGATGGCTGCGACCCTCGCACGCGGGTGTGACAGAACCGGGCTCAGGCGCCGCGGAACTCGGCGCAGGTGGCCAGCGCCGGGCCTTCGTCGAGGCTTCGGCCCTCGGCGTGCCGACGGACCAGCTCGAGCGCGAGGTACGCGGCCCGGGTGCGGACGCGATCGCGGTCGCCGTCGAGCTGGTACCGGAACATCCGGGTCGGCTCGTCCTTGCGGGCGAGGGCGATCCAGACGGTCCCCACCGGCTTGTGCTCGCTGCCCCCGCCGGGACCCGCGACGCCGGTGATGGAGACCGCGACGTCGGAGCCCCCCGCGCGGCGAGCTCCCTCCGCCATGGCGCAGGCGCACTCGGCGCTCACCGCGCCGTAGGCCCGGAGCAGGTCCTGTTCGACCCCGAGGATCTGGGTCTTCGCCGAGTTGGCGTAGGTGACCGCGTCCAGGAGGAGGTACTCGCTGCTCCCGGGGACGGCGGTCAACATCGCGCCGACCATCCCGCCGGTGCACGACTCGGCGAGGGCGAGGGTCAGGCCCCGGTCGCGGAGCCGCTCGCCGACCGCGCCGGCGAAGGAATCGTCGCGTTCGCCGAAGACCGCTTCGCCCAGCCGCTCCCGGACGAGATCGGTCACCCGCAGCGCCAGCTTCTCCGCGTCGGCGGCGCTCTCGGCGCGGGCGTGGACCTTCACCTCGATCTCGGGGAAATGCGCGCGGTAGCCCAGCGTTATGCCCTCGTGCGCCTCTTCCACGCCTTCGAGGAGCTCGGCCACCTGGGACTCGGGCAAGCCGAAGGTCCGCACGTGGCGCTGGTGGGTGGTCCGCTCGGCCAGCTCGCCCACGGTCGGGCGGACGCTGTCGCGGAAGATGGCCTGCATCTCCCGGGGCACCCCGGGCATGAAGAAGCAGCGGGCCCGCCCCACGGTCAGCTCGAACCCCGGCGCGGTGCCCTCGGGGTTCGGGAGGACCCGGGCGCCCTCGGGGAAGTCGGCCTGCTGCGCGCTGGCCTCGGAGACGTGACGGCCCCGGGCGGCGTAGAGGCGCTCGATGTGCGCCAGAGCCGAGGGATCGCGCACCAACTCCACGCCGAGCGCCTGCGCCGCGGCGGCGCTGGTGACGTCGTCGGACGTCGGCCCGAGGCCACCGGTGCAGACGATCACCGAGGACCGCTCGCCCAGCCGCCGGAGCTCGTCCGCGATGAGGGCCACGTCGTCGGCCACGGTCGAGTGCGCCTGGACCACGAAGCCCAGGGCGGTGAGCTCCTCGGCGAGCCAAGAAGCGTTGGAGTTCACGAGCTCCCCGCGGGTGAGCTCGGTACCGATGGAGAGAACGGCCGCCGGCATGGGGGACCGGCGAGGATGGACGCCTCGGCGAGCCCCGTCAAGACCGGCGTTCGCCGAGGCTACGCAACCGATCCCCTTCATGATAGGGAGGCACCGTGAAACGCATCTCGATCCTCGCTCTGCTGCTCGGGCTGGGCGCCGCGCTCGCGCTGGCCCAGGAGCCCGCGCCGGAGCCCGCCGCGGCCGACCCGCTGGCCCAGCTGCCCATCCTGCGCCGTCAGCTCGACAACGGCCTGCGGGTGGTGATGAGCCCCGACCGGACCGTGCCCACGGTGGCCGTCGCCGTCTACTACGACGTCGGGTCCCGCAACGAGGTCCGCGGGCGCAGCGGCTTCGCCCACCTCTTCGAGCACATGATGTTCCAGGGGTCGGCCAACGTCGGCAAGGGCGAGCACTTCGTGTTGGTCACCAACCGTGGCGGCAGCGCCAACGGGACCACCTCGATCGACCGGACGAACTACTTCGAGACCCTGCCCTCGAACGAACTGGCGCTGGGCCTCTGGCTCGAGGCCGACCGGATGCGCTCCCTGGCGATCACCCCGGAGAACTTCGAGAACCAGCGGGCGACCGTGAAGGAAGAGCGTCGTCAGAGCTACGACGACCGCCCCTACGCGAACAGCATGCTGCGCATCAACGAGCTCGCCTACGGGGACTACTGGCCGTACGCGCACTCGACGATCGGCGACATGCAGGACCTGGACGCGGCGCCCCTGGAGGCGGTCCAGGAGTTCTTCGACGCCTACTACAAGCCGAACAACGCCGTCTTGAGCATCGCCGGCGACTTCGATCCCGACGAGGCGATGGCGCTCGCCGAGCGCTACTTCGGAAACATCGCCGGCGGCGAGGTCCCCGCGTACGAACCGCCGGCCATCCAGGCCCAGACCGCCGAGCGCACCGAGGTGATGACCGACCGCCTGGCCAACCTGCCGGCCTTCCACATCGCCTACCACATCCCGCCCATGCGCGAGCGCGACCACTACGCCCTCGAGATGCTCGGTCTGATCCTCGGCGACGGGGACTCGTCGCGGCTCTACCAGGAGCTGGTGAAGGAGAAGGAGATCCTCACCTCGCTGAGCGTCTCCACCGATGACCGACGGGGGCCGGACCTCTTCAGCTTCTGGGGCCTCATGGCCTCCGGTCACGAGCCCGCCGAGGCGCGGACCGCGATCTACGAGGCGTTGGAGAAGGTGGCCCAGGAGGGCGTCACCGAGCGCGAGCTGCAGAAGGCGCGCAACCGCATCCGGGCCTACTTCATCTTCGGGCTCCAGTCGAATCTCTCGCGGGCCCAGCAGCTCGCCGAGTACGAGCTCTACTGGGGGGACGCCGAGCACATCCGCGAAGAGGTCGGCGCCTACCTGGCGGTCACCGCCGACGACGTGAAGCGCGTCGCCGGTCAGTACTTCGCGGCCACCAACCGCACCGTCCTGGACGTGCTCCCCGTGGAAGGAGGCGAGCAGTGACCCGCCGCGCCATCGCCCTACCCTTGCTCCTGGCCCTCGCCTGCGGAGGGACCGCCGAGGTCGAAGAGACCGAAGAGGTCGTCGCCACCGGCGGCGCCGAGACCCCGACCGCGGCCCCCGCCGAGCGCGAGCCCCCGCCAGAGTCCGGGCCCGCCAACGACGTCCGCTTCCCGCCGATCGAGCGGACCGAGCTCGCCAACGGCCTCGAGCTCAACGTCGTGTCCTACGACGCCGTCCCCGTGGTGTACCTGCGCCTGGTCATCAAGAGCGGCGGCGAGACCGACCCGGAGGGCAAGGCCGGGCTGGCGAACCTGGTGGCCGAGATGCTGACCGAGGGGACCCGCTCGAAGAGCAGCGCCGAGCTCGCGGAGACCGTGGAGTTCCTCGGGGCCGACATCGGCGCCGGCTCCGACGAAGAGAACACCTACCTGGTGTTCCGGGCCCTGGCCGAGCACCTCGACGAGGCCATGGACATCCTGGCCGACGTCGCCCGGAACCCGGCCTTCCGGCAGGACGAGCTGGACAAGATGAAGCGGCGCGAGCTCGACCGGCTGGCCCTCAGCCGGCAGCAGCCGCGCTACCTCGCCCGGGAGGCCTTCTTCGGGCAGCTCTACGGCGAGCACCCCTACGGGACCGTCGACACCGACCCGGAGTCCCTGGGCCGCATCCGGCGCACGGACCTCCAGCGCTGGCACCGGACCCACTTCGTGCCCTCGAACGCCTTCGTGGTGGCCGTGGGCGCGGTCACCGAAGAGCAGGTGAAGGCCGCCGCCGAGCGCGCGTTCGGCTCGTGGCGCGGTCGTGAGGTCGCCGCCCCCGAGGCCCCCGAGGCCCCCACCCGCGAGAGCCGCGAAGTGGTCATCGTCGACCGCCCCGGCTCGGCCCAGTCCACCATCTACATCGGTGAGCTCGCCCTCCCCCGGGGAGACGAGGGCTGGGTCGACCTGGAGGTCGCCAACCAGGTGCTCGGCGGTTCTGCCGCGTCCCGGCTCTTCATGGACCTCCGGGAGGTCCGCGGCCTCACCTACGGCGCGTACAGCCAGGTCGTCGAGCGGGTCCAGACCGGGCCCTTCGTCGCCCTGGGATCGGTCCGCAACGAGGTGACAGCCGAGGCCGTCGAGGCCTTCTTCGAGCACCTCGACCGCTGGGTCGCCGAGGCGCCGACCGAGGAAGAGATCGTCCACGCCCGGGACTACCTGAGCGACTCCTTCCCGCTCTCCATCGACACGCCGGGCAAGATCGCCGGGTTGGTCGCCGACCTGCGCATCTTCGGGCTGGCCGACGACTACTGGGATGGGTACCGGAGCGCCATCCGCGAGGTCAGCCCCGCGGCCGCCCTCGAGGCCGCCAAGGCCCACGTGCACCCCGACCGGATGTTGGTCGTGGTGGTGGGACGCGCCGCCGAGGTCGCCGAGCCCCTGCGTCGCTGGGGCCAGGTGACGGTCCTGGACGATCAGGGCGAGGTGAAGCAGACGCTGGAGGCCGCCGGCGCGGAATCCGCTCCGGCCCCCGAAACGTCCGAAGAGTGAATCCGGAGGGGCCCGCTCGCGACTGACGCTCGTGCCCCTCCCCTCGCTCAGCACCCCGGCTCGTCGCCGGGCTTCCCTGGAGACTCTCTGATGTGTGGAATCGTCGGCTACGTGGGCCCGGAGGCCTGCGCGCCCATCCTCCTCGACGGGCTGCGGCGTCTCGAGTACCGCGGCTACGACTCGGCCGGTCTCGCCGTCCATGACGGCGGGACGTCCATCGCGGTCCGCCGCGCCGTGGGCAAGCTGCGGAACCTCGAGGGGGCCCTTCGCGAGCGCCCCCTGGAGGGCAAGGTCGGCATCGGGCACACCCGCTGGGCCACCCACGGTCGGCCCTCCGAGGTGAACGCCCACCCGCACGTGGCCGGCTCGATCGCCGTGGTCCACAACGGGATCATCGAGAACCACCTCGAGGTCCGGAAGGCGCTCGTGGCCAAGGGCTGCGAGATCCTCTCGGACACCGACACCGAGCTCGTCGCCCATCTGGTCCATCTGGAAGTGGCCCAGGGCAAGGACATCGAGACCGCCGTCCGAGCGGTGCTCAACACCATCGAGGGCGCCTACGCCATCGCGGTGCTCGACGCGAACGAGCCCGAGCGCATCGTGGTCGCCAAGAGCTCGTCGCCGCTGGTGCTCGGCCTGGCCGAGGGCGAGACCTACTGCGCCAGCGATGTCCCGGCGCTGCTGCCCTACACGCGGCGGATGATCTTCATGGAGGACGGCGAGATGGCCGTGCTCCAGAAGGACTCGGTGCGCATCACCACCCTCGCCGGCGAGCCGGTCGAGCGGGACGAAGTCACCATCGACTGGTCCCCGGTGATGGCCGAGAAGGCCGGCTACAAGCACTTCATGCTGAAGGAGATCTTCGAGCAGCCGCGCGCGCTCGAGGACACCCTCCGGGGGCGACTGGACCGCCAGAACGGGACCATCCGCGGCGCCGAGATCGGCTTGAGCCCCGAGGACGCGAAGTCCATCGACCGGGTGGTGCTCCTGGCGTGCGGCACCAGCCACCACGCGGCGATGACCGGGCGCTACTTCATCGAGACCCTCGCCCGGGTGCCCACGGTGGTCGAGCTCGCGAGCGAGTTCCGGGGCCGCGGCGCGGTCATCGGCGAACGCGACCTGGTCATCGGGGTCAGCCAGTCCGGCGAGACCCTCGACACCCTGATGGCGGCCAAGGAGGCCAAGCAGGGGGGCGCCAAGATCCTGGCCATCGCCAACGTGATCGGCAGCGCGATCCCGCGCATGGCCGACGCCGTCTTCTACACCCACGCGGGTCCGGAGATCGGCGTGGCCTCGACCAAGTGCTTCACCACCCAGGTCGCCAACCTGCTCATGTTCGCCGCCTGGCTCGGCCACGAGCGCGGGGTCATCGAAGACGGACCGATGCGCACCCTGGTCGAGGACCTGGCGCGGCTCCCGCAGCTCGTCGGCGACACCCTCAAGGGCACCCGGCAGCTCGTGGCCAACCTGGCGCGCCGCTACGTCGACGCGCGGGACGTGCTCTTCCTCGGTCGCGGTCTCAGCTTCCCCATCGCCCTCGAGGGCGCCCTGAAGCTCAAGGAGATCAGCTACGTCCACGCCGAGGGCTACGCCGCGGGCGAGATGAAGCACGGGCCCATCGCGCTGATCGACAACACCGTGCCGGTCCTCGTCCTGGCCCCCAAGGACGCCAACTACGAGCGCAGCATCGGCAACCTCGAGGAGGCCAAGGCCCGCGAGGCGATGGTCATCGCGGTGGCCACCGAGGGAGACGAGAAGGCCCGGGAGGTGAGCCACGACCTCATCGAGATCCCCGAGGTCCCGGAGATGCTCACCCCCTTCCTGACCGTGCTGCCCCTGCAGCTCTACGCCTACTACGTCGCCGACTTCAAGGGCACGGACGTGGACCAGCCGCGGAACCTGGCGAAGACGGTGACGGTCGAGTAACACCCGCGGGTGCACCACGGACAGCGCATCGCCGTCGTCGTCCCGGCCTACCGGGAGGCGGAGCGCATCGGGCGGGTGATCGCCCGGATGCCGGCCTACGTCGACCGCATCGTCGTCGTGGACGACGGCAGCGACGATGGCACCGCGACGGCGGCCGAGGCGACCGGGGACGACCGGGTGCGAGTCCTTCGACACCCGGAGAACCGCGGGGTCGGCGCGGCCATCGCCAGCGGGTACCGCGTCGCCTTCGACGAAGAGCGCGCCGACGCGGCGGTCGTGATGGCCGGGGACGACCAGATGCACCCCGACGACCTCGAGGCGCTCCTGGCGCCGCTCCGTCAGGGCGTCGCCTACGCCAAGGGCAACCGCCTCGCCTGGCCCGGCGCTCGGCGCGCGATGCCGGTCGCGCGCTACCTGGGAAACCACGTGCTCAGCGGGCTGACGCGCCTGGCCACCGGGCTGGCGGTGCACGACTCCCAGTGCGGTTACACCGCGCTCAGCGCCCGCGCGGCCCATCTGCTGGACCTCGAGGCGCTCTGGCCTCGCTACGGGTACCCCAACGACCTCCTGGGCGCGCTGGCCGCGCGGGGTCTGTCGGTACGGGACGTCCCCGTGCGCCCGATCTATGCCGGGGAGGCCAGCGGCATCGGCTGGCGCCACGCGCTGGTTGTGATCCCCTGGGTCCTGGCGCGGGTGATCGCGCGTCGACTTCGCCTCGCCCTCCCCGCGCCGGCCCGGGCTCGCGCGAGCGAGTGATGCGCATCGGGCTGCTCACCACGAGCTACCCGCGTTTCCCCGGCGACATCAGCGGGACCTTCGTGGCCACCTTCGCGGACGACCTCCGCGCCGAAGGCCACGAGGTCGAGGTGCTCGCGCCTGAACCCCGGGACGCCACCGAGTCCGCCCCTCGCGACCCCACCTGGGTCCGCTACGCCCCTCGAGCCCTCGAGCGCACCTTCCACGGCGCCGGGGTACCGGACAACCTGCGCACCGACCCGCTGGCCTGGCTCGGCGCCGGCACCTATCCCCTCGCCCTGCTGCAGGCGGCGCGCCGCCGGGTGGAACGCTGGGACGCCCTCGTCACTCACTTCGGACTCCCCGCGGGACCCATCGCCGAGGCCATCCGCGGAGCTCGGCCCCACCTGTGCGTGTGGCACTCGGCGGACGTCCACCTGCAGGCTCGGTTGCCCCGCTGGACGCGCGGCTGGCTGCATCGTCCCGGCCTCGCCCACTGGGTGGTCACCGAGGACGCTCGGAAGCGACTGGGATTGGGGCCCGACACGGTGGTCGAACCGATGCGCGCCGTGCTCGGCCCGCTCCCGACCCGAGAGGCCGCCCGACGCGCGCTGAACGTGGAGGGCTTCGTGGTCGGGGTGCTCGCCCGCTTGGTGCCCATCAAGGGCATCGAGGTGCTCATCGAGGCCTGCGCCGAGCTCGACGACGTGACCCTCCTGGTCGCCGGTGACGGCCCCGAGCGCCCGCGGCTGGAGACGCTGGCCCGGGCGCGCGGTGTGCGCAGTCGCTTCCTCGGCTGGGTGCGGGGACCGGGAGCCAAGGAGCGCGTGTTGGCTGCGGCCGACGTGATGGCGTTCCCCTCCCGGCGGCTTCGCTCGGGCCGGAGCGAAGGTGCGCCGGTCGCGCTGCGCGAGGCGCGCCTGGCCGGACGCCCGACGCTGGTCTCCCGGGCCATCGACGCCGAAGAGGGCCTGGGCGACGACGAATGGGCGGCGGCCCTGCGGCGCGTCCGTCAGAGCCCGCCGGCGGTGGTCCGGCCGAGCGCGAGCGCTTCGATGGCGCCCCGGGCGCTCGCGGCGCTCAGGGCTGCACGCGACGGGTCCCGGCGGGCGGCCGGAACCTGAACCGAGAGTCCGGGACGTCGCCGGGGAAGCGCATGCTGCTGAAGTCGAAGCGGTTCCGGTTGCCGGCGGAGTCGATGATCAGGACCCGCTGGATGACCCCCGCCCGCTGACCGTTCCGCTCCATGATCCGGACGAAGAACAGGACCCGATCGTACTGGGGCGTCGGCTCCCGGGGCCGGAGCTCCAGCACGTATCCCCCGCGGAAGCCCTCGCGGCGGGCGTCGAGGAGCCGGAAGCGGAAGTCGCGGTCGAGCCGACCGGTCCCCGTCAGGAAACTGAAAGCCTGGGGCAGCTGGTGCTCGTTCATCGGCCGCTCGATCACCTGGCCGTGGCGCTCGCCCTCCTCGGGCGGCTGGTAGACGGTGAGCTTCTCTCCATCGCTGACGAAGACCTGGCCGTTGGGCTCGGCGTAGTCCCAGCGCATCTTGCCGGGCTTCTCGAAGACCACCCGGCCGTTCGCCTGCTCGGTCCGGTCGTAGACCTTGGTGTACTGCTGCTGCCGGAACTCCGCCTGGAAGCTGGTCGACTGGTCGTAGAAGGACTGCACCAGCGCCGCGACCTGCCGCGCGTTGAGCCGCTCCTGCTGGGCGAGGGCCGGGATGGCAAGCGCCGAGAGCAGCGCGGAGACGAGGGTGAGGCGGAGGGTGCGACGAAGGGTCATGGGATGAAGGGAGCCCTTTCGGGCACGTGCGATGAACGAGCGGAGGCGGGAGCCTATTCACTCCGTGCGCCGGGGGCCAGCCCCGGCCGCCGGTCTGTGGGGTGGGCCCCCGCCAGGCGCCAGCCCTCGGGGGGGCCGTTGATCTCTGCCGCTCACTCCCCTAGCCTTTTGTCATTCACCGGTGCCGAGCATCGCTCGCCCCGGCCCCCCGCTTGACCTCGACTGAAATCCGAAAGCACAGAGGAGAGGGCCCGAGACGGCCCTCGAGAGGAGAAGCGCATGAGCCAGCAGCGTCGTACGTCCAGCCCCGAGATCCTGATGGACCGGCTCGCCAAGCGGCACGCCAGCCTCGAGGAACAACTCAGCGAACTCTCGGGCCACACGTACCTCACGCCTCGGGAGCTGCGCCTCGAGAAACGGTTGAAGAAAGAGAAGCTCGCGGCGAAGGACGAGATGCAGAAGGTGCGTACGCAGCTCGCCTAGCCCGACCGGCCGGCGAGTCGCGGCGCGAAGGGAGTCGACCCCATGGGTTCGGCTCCCTTCGTCGTTCAGGGCACCGGATCCGCGGGGGCGTCCGTCGCCCCGCCGCCGGGCGACGCCGGGTCCTCCGCGCCGGTTTCCGCGGGGACGGCGGGCGAACCCCGCTCCGCGCCTCGGGTCTCGGGACCCGGGCTCCGAGCATGGTGGGTCGCGCCGGTGGGCGTCAGGGCCACCAGGGTCTCGTCGAGCTGGGCTCGCCAGCCCTCCCGCAGGCCGCGTCCGTCCGGACCCGCGACCTCCCGAGCCAGCGCCAGATAGTGAAGCGCTTCGTCGTGGTCGCCGAGCCGGTGGGCCGCCATGCCGCGCAGATAGAAGAAGCGCGCTCGCTCCGGCTCGTCCATCGCGGGGACGTCGGGCTCGAGGTCGTCGAGCCAAACGACGACGTCCTCGTAGCGGGCCTCGCGGTACCCCGCCTCGATGGTGAGCATCTCGTCACTCAACTGGGAGCAGCCCGCGCCGAGGAGGAGCACCGCCAGGACGCCTCTACAGACCATGGGCGCACGATACACCAAATGGCCGGAATGCCGCCGCTTCCTCGACGGTTCGCCCGGGTAGACGGAAAAGGAACGGGCCTCGGAGCGGTCACTCCGAGGCCCGTCGATACTGAAAAAATACAAGTAAGCAAAAAAGTCGGGAGGAAACCAATGCTCCTCACCGGCTACTGAGCTAGAGTTTTCACGTCACGGTCAGTGCGCCGCGACGACGGTTCAGGCGAGCAGAAGAAAGAAAAGGATCAAGCCAAGGGGCTAGGTTAAGTGCTCAAGCCAAGCGTTTTCAGGGTCCCCGCGTCTCATGCCGGGCAGCAACGACATCGGGTCCAACCAAGCGCTTTGGTACTAAGCAAGCACGGTGCCAACACCACTTCGTCACCCTTCGTGGGCTCGAAGAGTTCGCAAAAGGGCAAAAAAGCCCGATAAACCGCGGCGAGCATCGCCAAAACGGCAAAGAGCCGGCTACTCCAGTAGCCGGCTCTTTGCGTGTCCGTCGGGGCTCGACCATGACATTCGCGTCATGGTGAGCTCCCGTCCCGCTCAGCGGAGCGCCACCTGGCGACCCACGAGGGCGGCGCCCAGGGCCAACGCGACCAGCACCGGGCCCGCCCAGACCGCCGCGACCGCCATGGGGAGCAGGGCCTCCGCGAGCAGAGTGCCCGCCACACCGAAGGCCAGGCCGGCGCCGATGGCGGGCCGCTTGGCGAAGAGACCGGCCCCCAAGAGGGGCATGACAACTCCTGCGGCGAGGAGCATCCACGGGCTCGAGAGGCCACCGAGGGAGGCCATGGGAGCTCCGAGGAACCCGAGCCCCAGGAGATGCCAGGGCACCACGGCCAGCACGCCGGCGGTGAGACCGGCGACCCCGAGGGTGCCCGCCCAGCCCGCGCCGCGACGGCGCCCGAGCCCCAGGAGGACCAGGAACGCCAGCCCCAAGGCGGCGGCGCCCCGGCCCGCGGCCGACCCCTGGGAGGCCGCACGCAGGGCCGCGTCCGCCTGGACGAGACCGGCTCCGTAGCGCTTGGTGTCGCTCTTGGCCTTGGCCGAGGACTTCAAGAGCCGCTCGATGGCATCGGGATCCTGGACCCCGGAGGCGCGCAGGAGGGCCGCGACGCCGGCGACGTGGGGCGCGGCCATCGAGGTCCCCTGGTAGCCGATGTAGTCGTGCCGGGCGGGGTTCCCGCGCAGCATGGTGTTCTGGATCACCCCGTCGGGGAGGCCGTCGCCGTTCTGGTCGACCCGGAGATCACCACCGGGAGCCACCACGTCGAGGTGGGTCCCGTACGAGGAGTAGAAGCTGAGGGTCTCGTCGTAGCGGACGGCGCCCACGGCGACCGCGTAGCGGTGGGCCGCCGGGTACTGGACCCGGCCCCGGCCGGTGTTGCCGGCGGCGGCGATGACCACGACGCCCTTCGCGTGGGCGTGGGCGATGGCGTTGCGAATCGACGCGGAGGGCATCCCACCGCCGAGGGAGAGGTTGATGACGTCGGCGCCGTGGTCGGCGGCCCAGCGGATCCCCGCGGCGACCGAGCCCCAGCGGCCCGCGCCCCGCGCGTCGAGGACCCGGATGGGCATGATGGCGGCGCCCGGCGCCACCCCCGCCACCCCGAGCCCGTTGTTGGTGGCCTGGGCGATGGTGCCGGCCACGTGGGTGCCGTGGCCGTGCTCGTCATCGGGCTGGTCGTCGTCGTCGACGAAGTCGTGGCCGGGCACGAAGCGGGTCCCCGCGAGGTCCGGCGCCTGCTTGAAGCGACCGCGGTCGGCGGCGAGCACCCCGGTGTCGATGACGGCGACGACCGCGCCCTCGCCCCGGGAGCGGGTCCAGGCGGCGGGCATCTGGATCTGGTCCAGGTGCCACTGGTGCTTGTAGTAGGGGTCGTCGGGCCGGAATGTGCCGCGGCTGGCTTCCGGGGCCTCGGCGGGCTCGTGCGCGTGGCGCATGGTGATCCCAGCCGATTCCGGCAGGGTCCAGATGCGCTCCACCTCGACCGCCTCCACCGCGTCGTCGCTCCGGAGCGCCCGGCGGATGTCCGCCACCTCGCTGGCCGGGACCTCCAGCCGGTGGAGCTGCGCGGCCTCGCTGAGCGTCTCGCCGAGGTCGGTCGGCGCCCAGGCGTAGGGAGCGATGGCCTCCTCGAGGAGCGCCCCGATGCGCCGCTGCTCGTCGGCGTCGGCGTCATCCGCCAGGTCGACGAGGACCGCGCCGGTCGCCGGATCCTCGGCGAGCTCGGGGCTCGCGTGCTCGGGCTCGTCCAAGCGTGAGTCGACGCTCTGCCAGAACGCTCCGAGGGCCAGGGTGATGAGGAGGAGGGGGAGGAGGGCACGCCGCATGAGGATCACAGTCTAGGACCGCCACGGCGGCTTCGCACCTTGGGTGGAAAATCGCTGGCCGCGAGTGAGGCAGAAGCAACCGGAGCGCCGAGGGGATTGCGCCGGCGTCCGAGGCGGGGCACGATTCGCTAAACGTGTTCAACGAAACCGACGAAGAGGCGAACGACGGGATCCGCCAGCGACGGAAGCGCGCGACGGCCGAGGCCATCCTCGAGGCCGCCCGGCTCGAGTTCGAGGCGGTCGGCTTCGACCAGGCCAACTTGCGGGCCATCGCCGCCGCCGCGAACGTCTCGGCGGGCTCGGTCGTCCACCACTTCGGCAGCAAGAAGAATCTGCTCCACGCGGCGTTCTTCGAGGACCTCGAGGCGGTCCTGGCGCGAGCGATGGGTGGGCCGGGGCCAGCTCCCCTCGAGCGACAGCTGGCCCGCCTCACTCGCGCCGTCTTCGACTACTACCGGGGGCGACCGACGCTCTCCCGGACCTTGCTCGAGACCTCGCTCTTCGCACCGCCACCCTGGCGGGAACGCTTCACCGGTCAGGTCGCCCGGGTCCACACCCACGTCGCGGCGCTCGGCGCGCGCGCAGCGCAGCGGGGGGAGCTCCGAGGGGACGCCGACCTGGCGCGCTTCGGCGCGGCGTACCTGTCGTTCTACTACTTCGCGCTCCTGGGCTGGGCCCAGGGCGCGGTCGAGGATCCGGCGGCGATGGTCGACGGGTTGGTCGAGCAGCATCTGGAGGGGCTCCGGCCCCGGGGGGAGACACCATGAGCGGGTTCGAGAGCGCCATCTTCGAGAGCGAGGCCGGGCGCGACCAGGTTCGCGGCTGGCATCGGCACTTCCGCGAACGGATCACCGCACCGCTGGAGAGCCGCACGTTGCCGACCACGGTAGGAGAGACCCACGTGCTCGTGGGCGGGCCGGTGGACGCGCCCCCGGTGGTGCTCCTCCATGGGGCGATGGCCAGCTCGTCGCAGGTCCTCCACGAGCTCGCGGACTTGATGGCGGGCCATCGGGTCTACGCGGTGGACGTCATCGGCCAATCGGTGATGAGCGCCGACGTACGCCTGCCGGTCGACGACGACTCCTACGGGCGCTGGCTCGTCGAGGTCCTGGAGGGTCTCGACCTCGAGGCCGCGCACGTGGTCGGGGTCAGCTGGGGTGGCTTCGTCGCCCAGCGGCTCGCCATCCTCGCGCCCGAGCGGGTCCGGAAGCTGGTGCTCCTGGTCCCCGCCGGGATCGTCTCCGGACCGATGTGGGCCGGGTTCTGGAAGCTGGGGTGGCCGATGATGATGTACCGGAAGTTCCCCAGCGAGGCGCGCCGGGCCAAGCTCTTCCGCCACCTGCTCACGACACCGGATGACCCGAGCTGGGTCCCCTTCCTGGGCGACGCGTTCCTCGCGTACCGGCTCGACATGCGGATCCCGGCGGTCACGAAGGATGGCGAGCTGGACGCGCTCGCGGCCCCCACCCTGGTCCTCGGCGCCGGCGCCGACCTGAGCTTCCCGGGGGCGAAGATGCTGCGGCGGGTCCGCGAGCTCTTGCCTAACGCCGAGGTCGAGCTCCTCGAGGGACACCGCCACTGCCCGGCGACCACCGACGAGTTCCGAGAGTGGTTGGCCCGCCGGATCGGCGGGTTCCGGGCCGAGACCGCCGAGGAGGTGCGCCCGATGGCCCGCCCGGTGCAGCCTGCGCTCAGATGAAGAGGAGGTCGTCGTCGGTGAGGGGCTCGGACTCCGTGGTCTCCATCGAGAGCCGGGTGTCCATGAGGCGCTCGTCGCCGAGGTTCTCGATGTACTCGCGGATCTCGGCGATGGCCTCGACCAGCCGCTGGAAGAGCTCGCGCGCCAGGAAGAGGATGGTGCTCTTCTTCGCGGCGGACACGTTGGCGGTGGCCGCTTCCTCGTGGAGCAGGGAGATCTCCCCGAAGACCTCGCCCGGCCCGAGGTTCGCCAGGAGCACCTTCTCGCCGGTCTCGGCCTCGGTCTTCCAGACCTCGACGCCCCCGCTGAGGATCACGTACAGACCCTTGCCCGGATCGCCGTCGCGGATGATGCCGGTGCCGGCGGCGACGTCGAGGGCCTTGAAGCGACGGGCCAGGTCGAGGCGCTGGGTCCGGTCCAGCGGTCGGAAGAGGGGCGCGGTGCCGAGCAGGTTGGTGAGGAGCCGCTCGCGGGTGAACTTGTCGAGGGCGGCGCCCACGGTGGTGGCCTCACTGGCGGCGGCGGCGAGGGCCACCTTGTCGAACTGCAGGAGGTCGCAGTCCTCTTCGGCGACGACCGTCGCGCTCCGCGGCTCGGCGGAGACCAGCGCCATCTCGCCGAAGATGGCGCCGCCATGGAGCTTGGCGAGGACCATCGTCTGGCCGTTGGCTTCCCGCTCGACCCGCACGCGACCGCGCGCGAGGACGTAGAAGGCCATGCCCTCCTGACCCTGCTCGAGGATCACCTCGCCCGGTCGCTTCCGGAGGAGCTTCACGGCGCCCAGGACTCGGGCGAAGGTCTCGGCGGGCAGCTCGCTGAAGAGCGGGAGCGGGGGCACCTTCTCCGGGTAGGCGGCGATGCGGCTGATGTCGGCGCCGATCTTGGCCGCCGCCGGCAGGAGCTCTTCGGCGGGGGGCGGGTCGTCGAGGTTCAGGTCCCCCGGGAGCTGGATGGAGGTCGACGCGAGGGACATGCGCACGCTGCGGCCGAGGCGACCGGACTCCTTGCCGTAGAGCGTCGCCAGCTCCTCGACGTGCTTGCCGAGCTCGGGCTCGAGCTCCCGGAGGATCAGCAGGCAGACCAGGGCGCGCAGCGGGTAGCCGGCGTTGGCGGCGTGCTGGGCGAGCTTCATGTAGATGAGCCCGGCAGCCTGGACCTCGCCCATCGCGAGCAGGGTGTCCGCGAGACGCAGGCGGGCGTCGAGGTCGTTGGGCTGAAGCTGGACCAACACCGCGTAGGCGTGGAGGGCGGGGAGGAACTCCCCCGCGAAGAGCTTGGCGTCGGCGTGCGCCCGGAGATCGTGGACCGTCTGCATGGGGCGGGAATCTACCAGGTTCGGCCGGGCACCGGGCGACTGGCCTACCCCGCGCGGACCGCTATCGGCCGACGTAGCGCGGCCAGGCGGCCAGCGAGACGACCACGCATCGGCGACCGTGGGCGGTGACCTCGCCGATGCCCACGTCGGTGAAGCGCCGGTCCACCAGCGCCGCGGCGTGCCCGGGGCTACGGACCAGGGCGTTCAGGGGATCGTCCGCCGGGGCGACCCGCGCGACGGCCTCGCCGACCACTCGGGCCCGGATGCCCCGGGAGGCCAGGCGGGACTCGGGATCGGAGTCGAGCTCGTGGGCCGCGACCCCTTCCCGGCAGATGGCCTCCGCGTGCCGACGAGCGGCCTCGACGAGGAGCCGGTTGGAGCGCAGGGGCGAGGCCCCGTGGACCTCTCGCAAGGCTTCGAGCCGGTCGGCGAGCGTCCCGCTCCCCACCACCCGCGCCGTCGGTCGGCGACGGCCGACTCGTCGCTCGGCGACCGGTCGGGGTCCCCGAGGGCCGGTGGCCACCAGCTGGACGACGAGGGGTCGCGGGACCCCCTCGAGCGAAGCCTCGCCGTCGGTGAGCGCGAGCCGGTGGAGCGCACCGTCTCCGTCGCGCACCACCAGATGTGCCTCCCGGAACCCTTCGGCGACGGTCGCTCGGGCTCGACCGGCGTCGATGGTCAGACTGCCCGCGCGGGCGGTCGCGACGACGAGCACGGAGTCGTCGCGGTGCGCGCGACCACAGCTCAAGGGCGCGTCGCGGGGCAACTCCCGCAACCATTCGTCCGCCGCGGCGCGGCGTCGGAATCGGCGCGCCCAGCCGTGACGCTGGTCGCTTCCGGCGATTTCCAGGGCCTCCGCGAGCGCGGCTCCGTCGAGAACCTCCCGGGCCGAGAGTTCCAGCGCGACCTCGGCGAGCACGGGGTCCTCGGTACATGCGCTGGCCATGGCAGGTACCCAGACCGCCGCGACGAAGACACCGAGGAGCAGACGCATCCAATCATCGTAGGCGGGGACCGCCGCGCCACGAAATAACCGTCCGACCGGCCTGACATCGACCAAGACGTCCCCAGCTGCGGCTTGTCGACGAGCGCCGAGTTCGTTCTCCTCGGCCCATGGGGGGGAGTGCGGTGGGGGCCCTCCGGGCGCGGATCTACGATTTCGACCTGGAGGAGACGGAATGGCTCTCGGCCATGGCCCAGGCCTTTCACGGGTTGATGCCCGGCGCCCGCCAGGTCTCGCTGAGCAAGCTGAGACTCCACTCGGGAGGTGTGCGCCTGGAGAACGTAGGCCCGGCCTCGGCCCCGATTCGGGCGTTCCTGGCCACGGCGGCCGCCGCGTTACCCCAGGCTCAGATCGAGCACATCGTGCGAAACGCACCCACGGTGGGCAGCTTCTCCGAGTGGGTCGAGCCCCTCGGGGTGAGCAACTTCTGGCGGACCTTCTCTCTCGGCGGCCTCAGCATGGGCGACTTCGAGGGCCTGCGAGCGGTCGACGGCGGGGACACCTTCCTCTCGCTGAGCGCTTGGTATCCCGACGAGCGGCGGATGAGCGCTCGGCGGCGCGACCTCTTGCAGACCCTCGCCGCCCACATGGCCGTGACCTCTCGGGTACGCCGAGTCTTGGAAGACGAAGTCGCCGCCGTCCCCGAGGGCGAGGCGATCCTGGACGTCGCCGGTCGCACCCTCCACGCGACCGCCGACACCGAGTCGCTCGCGACCCGCGAACGGCTCCGGGAGCACGTGCGGCGCCGCGAGATCGCTGCCACGCGCCGGGGGGACGCGGACGATAGCCTCTGGGAGCCGCTGATCGCGGGGCGATGGACCCTCGTCGACCGCTTCGACACGGATGGCCGGCGGTTCTACGTCGCGGTTCGCAACGACCCCGAGTTCACCCCGCTCGTGTCCCTCACCGAACGCGAGGGCCAGGTCGCGCGCCTCTCCGCCCAGGGCGCGACGAACAAGGAGATCGGCTACGCGCTCGGGATCACGCCGTCGACCGCCGCGACCGCTCTCGAGCGCGCGGTGCAGAAGCTCCGAGTCGAGAGTCGACAAGACTTGCCCTTTCTCCTCGAGCCGAGCGCGCGCACCCTCCGGCCGGAGCTGGCCGTCACCTCCAGCGCGGTGGAGACGCCAGCGCACCTCACGGAAGCGGAGGCCGAGGTCGCACGGTTGGCGGCCCTGGGCCACGGCAACGAAGCGATCGCCAGCGCGCGCGGAAGCGCGGCTCGGACCGTGGCGAATCAGCTGCGGTCGGTCTACCGGAAGCTCGCGGTCGCGAGCCGCCACGAGCTCCTCGTCCGACTCCTCCGAGGAGGGTCAGACCTCGGCGCCGAGGGGCGTTCGGAGTCGGAGTAGGTGCGCGACCAGCGCCCCCTGTCGCCGCTGCCCGGTCTTGTCGAATATCCGAGAAAGATGGGTGCGGACGGTGCTGGCCGAGACGCCGAGGTCGTCCGCGCACTGGCGGACCGAGCGGCCCGTGACCAACCGGTGCGCGATGCGCGCCTCGGCGCGGGTCATCCCGTGGTGCTCTTGGAGCTGAATCACGGAGGGCACCGAGGCCGAGACCGGACGGTCTCCCTCGAGCCACGTCGTCATCAGGTGCAGGGCGTCCCGGGCGGCGGGCGGTAGCTCCTCCGAGGAAGCCGAGGCTTCGCGGGCGGCGACGGGGAACTGCAGCTCGAGGACGAGTCCGTTGGCTCGCACCGTCCCGCCGACGATCTGGGCGCCAACGCTCTCGCCCAGGCCGCGGATCTCCCCGGCCACCATGTTCATCACCACCGCCGAGCAACGGCCCGCGCTCGCATCGACCCGCAACGAGGCGGGGTCCCCGAAGAGATCGGTACGCCAGCGCCAGTGGCGATGTCGCCGGGACAGGACCTCGAGCACCCGGTGCACGAAGCGTCGCGGTTCGCTTCGCCCGAACATCTCGAAGAAGGTCCACCAGGGATGAGCGCCGATCGTCTCCGCACCGAAACTCTCCGCCGCTGCCGCCGAAGGGAAAGCCCGCTCCACGATCGTCGCGTAGTCGTCCCAGTCCACCCGCGAACCGAACGCCCTCGGATCCACCTCGGCCGCGGCCAAGCCGCGAGTCCACCCGACTCGATCCGCCGAGGGACCCATCCGTTCGAAGAGGAACTCGATGGCTTTCGAAGCCGTCTCTCGCGCCATGCATCGACCTTCGAGCACGACGCGCCGCGATTCCATGGTCAATGCGTCGACGCGTCCGCCACTCGGTACGGCCCCGGCGCGCGGGACCGACGCCGCCCGCTGCCCGAGTCAGGTGCGGTAGTCGGCGTTGAGGGTCACGTAGGCGTGGCCGAGGTCGCAGGTGTCGTAGTGGGCGGTCCCTGGGCCGCCGCCGAGGCGCAGGGTGATCGAGTAGCGGGGCCGCTTCATGACGGCCGCGGCGCGCTTCTCGGTGGCGGCGTCGAGCAGGGTGGCGCCGTCGCGGAAGATGGCGACGTCGCCGATGGTCACCTCGGCCTGGTCGGGATCGAAGCTGACCCCGGCGCGGCCGGCGGCGGCGAGGAGCCGGCCCCAGTTGGGATCGCAGCCGTGCATCGCGGTCTTGACCAACATCGACGTGGCGATGGTCTCGGCGATCTTGCGCGCGTCCTTCGTGGAGCGGAGGCCCTCGACCTGGATGCGGGCCACGTGCTCGGCGCCCTCCCCATCGGCGACGATGGCTTGCGCGACCTCGCCGAGGGCTTCGGTGAGCGCGGCTTCGAAGGCCCGCTCGCCGGGCCCGGTGAGCGGCTTCCCGCCGGCCTTGCCGGAGGCCATGAGCACGATGGTGTCGTTGGTGCTCGTGTCGCCGTCGACGGAGATGGCGTTGAAGGTGGCGTCGGTGGCCGCGCGGAGGACCGCCCGGAGGGCCGTACCCTCGAGAGGAGCGTCGGTGACGGCGAAGGCCAGGGTGGTGGCCATGTTGGGGTGGATCATCCCCGCGCCCTTGCCGATGGCCAGCACGCGATAGTCGCGGCGCTGGGCCCGGAAGGTACGCTCGGCGACCTTGGGACCCTTGTCGGTGGTCAGGATCGCCTGGCTGAACGTCGTCGCGTCCTCACCGAGGGCGGCGACGAGCTCGGGCATCGCGCGCTCGAAGGGCTCGATGGGCAGCACGTGCCCGATGACGCCGGTGGAACAGGGGATGACGTCCCCTTCGGCGCAGCCGAGGGCCTCGGCGAAGAGCGCGGTCGTGCGAAGCGCGGCGTCTTCACCGGCGGGCCCGGTGGCGGCGTTGGCGTTGCCGGCGTTGACCAGCACCGCCCGCGCCTGCAGGTTCCGGAGGCGTCGCGCGGCCAGCCGGACCGGGGCCGCCTTGACGCGGTTGCGGGTGAAGACCGCGGCCGTCGGCACCGGGTGGTCGGCGACGATGGCGCCCAGGTCCAGCGCGCCCGCCTTCTTCTTGATGCCGGCGGCGAGGCCGACGAAACGGAACCCGGCGACCGGGGCGAGGCCCTTCTTCTTGGCGTTCATCGTGGGCTCATCAACCAGACCTCGCGCGACGAGTCAATGCGAGGCCATCGGTCCCAGGTCACGGACTTTCGGGAGCGACGTCTCGGCGCTTAGTCTGAGCGCCGCATGTTGTCCCGCTGGTTGCTGGTCTCCCTCGCGCTCACCCTGGCCTGTGGCGACGACGCGATCCCGGCGGCGGACATGGGAGGCGACGGCGGCTGCGTCAGCGACGTGGAGTGCGACGACGGCCTCTTCTGCAATGGCGCGGAGGTCTGTAGCGCCGGCGTGTGTGTGCCCGGCGCGTCGGCATGCGCCAGCGGCACCCGCTGCGACGAGAGCGCCCGGGAGTGCGTCACCGAGTGCGTGACCCCGGACATGGACGCCGACGGCTACGACGCGGTGGAGTGTGGTGGCGACGACTGCGCCGACACCGACCCGGATGTCCACCCCGACGCCGCCGAGGTCTGCGACGAGGCCGGCGTCGACGAGGACTGCGACCCCACGACGGTCGGGCCGGACCGCGACGGCGACGGCTTCGCGCCGGCCGTCTGCTGCAACGGCGACACCTGCGGGCTGGATTGCGACGACTACTCACGGGGCGTGGCGCCGGGCGCGGTGGAGGCCTGCAACCTGGTCGACGACGACTGTGATGGCTCGGTCGACGAAGGGGTCGCCGGCTCGGGCTTCGCGGACCTCGACGGCGACCGGCACGGCGACCCCGACGCGCCGATGCTGGGCTGCCTGGTGTCGCCGGCGTTCTCGCTGGTCGCCGACGACTGCGACGATGACGATCCCTCGACGCCCGGGACCGAGATCCTGGCCGACGGTCGCGACAACGACTGCGACGGCGCCATCGACGAAGGGGACGGCTCGGTCCGGCGTCCCTGGTGGCCGGACACCGACGGCGACGGCTACGGCGATCCCGATGGGGCGACCATCGAGGCCGCGAGCCCCCTCGCCGGGTACGCCCCGGTGCCCGGCGACTGCGACGTACTCGACCCGGAGATCCACCCGGGTGCACCCGAGCGCTGCAACGGCATCGACGACGACTGTGATGGGTCTATCGACGGCGAGGACGACGATGGCGACGGAGTGCCCGACGCGGACTGCGGACCCACCGGCCCCGCGGACTGTGACGACACCAACCCCGAGGTCGCCCCGGGCGCCCCCGAGATCTGCGACGGCGTCGACAACGACTGCGACGACGCCACGCCGGCCGACACCTCGTGCGCCTCGCGGGCGTGGTATCCGGACGGCGACGGCGACGGCTTCGGCGCGGGGACGCCGGTCTCCAGCGCGACCCCGCTGGACGGCCATTCGGTCCGCGACGGCGACTGCGACGACACCGACCCCGCGGTGCATCCGGGAGCCCGGGAGGTGTGCGACGGGGCCGACCAGGACTGCGACGGCGCCGTCGACGAGGCGTCGGACAGCTCGTGCGGTGGCGTGCACATGGGCGGCTTCTGCGTCGCGGGGAGCTGTCGCTCCTTCTGCCAGGTGGGCTGGAGCGACTGCGACTCGGCCACCGCAACCGGCTGCGAGACCGACCTGGCGACCCCCGGGTCGTGCGGGGCGTGCGGCAACGTGTGCGCGGTGGGACCCAACGGGGTCCCACGTTGCACCGACTACGAGTGCGCCTTCGAGTGCGCCCCGCCCTTTCTGAACTGCAATCGCGACATCGGAGACGGGTGCGAGACCAACGGCGCGGCCGACGAGGCGAACTGCGGGGGCTGCGGCATCGGCTGCCGCGAGGGCGACGACACCGTGGCCACGTGCATGGCCGGAAGCTGCACCTACGCCTGCGCCGCGGGCTTCGCCGATTGCGATGGGGACCTCGGCGACGCGATGCCGACGACGTGGTGCGAGACGAGCAGCGACCGCGACCCGCTCAACTGCGGGAGCTGCACCAACGAGTGTGACGCGGCGGCGCCCTGGTGCCTGAGCGGCGCATGCTCGGTCTGGGACCTGGAGAGCACCGGCGCCGATGGCGAGTTCGCGTACGTGAACGAAGGGGGCGACGTGATGACCCTGGCCAGCGGGCGCTACGACTACGAAGGGGACGTGGTGATCCCCGCCGGACAGACCCTGCGCATCAGCGGCACCGGCATCCTCGACCTACGGGCCACCGGATCCATCACCGTGCACGGGACCATCGCCGCCAACGGCTCCGCCGGCTCCGGCGCGGCCGAGCGGCTCTGCGGGAACGGCGGGGACACGGGGACCTTCTTCACCACCACGATCCCATCCGGCGGGCGGCGCGGAGGTGGCGGCGTCGCCGGGGTCGGGGGCGACGGCGACGTGCCCAACGATGCGACCGGCTGCGGCTGGGGCGGGCGCTACGGTGGCGGCAACGGCGGCGACCACCTGGTCATCGGCGCTCCCGGCGGCGGCGGCGGCGGACCTGCGGGCGGCGCGGGCGGGGCGAGCCTCCTGCACGCCTTCGTGGTCGGTGGCGGCGGCGGGAGCGACGGCGGGGCGACCGGCGGGGCCGGGGGGATGGCGCCGGGGGTCTACGCCGGCGGAATGGGGAGCGCGGGGACGAGCTCCACCACCGGCGGCGGCGGTGGATCGA
The DNA here is from genome assembly GCA_002320815.1 of Myxococcales bacterium UBA1660. Taxonomy (GTDB): domain Bacteria; phylum Myxococcota_A; class Polyangia; order Polyangiales; family Houyiibacteriaceae; genus UBA1660. The sequence continues at coordinate 20,589 of DCLA01000038.1, read as the reverse complement.
TCGGAAGCGCGGCGGCGATGGACCTCCCCGTCGTGACCACCTTCACGCCCGGATCCGGGGGTGGCGGGGGCGCGGCGAGCAGCCAGCCCAACCCGGACAACGCAGCCGTCGCGGCCGCGGCTGGCGGCGCCGGGGGCGGCGGCGGCGGCGCCCTGCGCCTGACCGCCGGGGTCGCGATCGTGGTCAGCGTCGGTGGATCGGTGACCGCCAATGGCGGACCCACCGGCGGGATCGGCCCGACTCGAGCGGCGGCGGTGAACGCCCGCGCGGGCTGCGGCGGCGGCGGCTCGGGCGGCGTGCTCTACCTGGCGAGCCCCCGGCTCGAGGTCCAGGGGACGCTCTCGGCCGTGGGCGGCTCCGGCAGCACCGCGCGCTGCAACGCGGGGGGTGAGGGCGGTCTCGGCCGGATCCGCGTGTCGACCTACATGGAGAGCTGTCTCCTGCCGGTGGGGAACACCAACCCGCCGACCGAGTGCGTGCCGAGCCCCGTCGGTGGGACCGCCGGCGAAGGCTACGTGGCGACCTTCCCGGACTGAAGGGCCCATCGGACCCACCCCCTGGGAGGGCGTGGTGTTTCCGGATGGTTTCCGGGACTGCCGGGCGTGCCCGCCGGTACGACTCTCGCGTAACCCTCGGCGCGGAACTCGGACTGAGAGCCTCCGAACCACGTCCGATTCGTTGGACGCTGGGCGCGAAGCCCATTACCAAGGATCGGATGGCCGGATTTCCGGCAGGAGGATTGGCATGAAATACGAAATGCGAGCACTCGCCCTCGCCGCGGGTCTCATCGCGGTCGGCTGCGGCGACGACGACGGGACCACCCCCGAGATGGACATGGGTCCGGCCGAGGACATGATGGTCCAGCCCGATGGGGACACCCCGGACCAGGGGATCGACCTGGGTCCCGTCGAAGGCGACGGGAACGACAGCTTCGACACCGCGACCGACGTCGCGGTCGGCACCGTGGTCGAGGACGTCGCCATCGGCGAGCCCGGCGACCACGACTTCTACTCGTTCACCGCCGAGGCCGATCAGTGGATCCTGATCGCCACCGAGGGCAACCCGGACGACGACCCCGAGATGATCGACACCGTCATCACCCTCTACGACGGGTCGATGAACCAGATCGCCGAGAACGACGACGCGATCCCCCGCTTCAACACGGACAGCGAGCTGGTGATCCACGTCCCCGCGGCCGGCACCTACTACGTCGAGGTCCAGGAGTTCTCCGACTGGGCCGGCGAGGATCCCGAGGGCATGGCCAGCTTCGCCTACGCGCTCACCATCGCCGAGCTCGACCCGAGCCTCCCCGCCGTGAACATCGACGAGGAAGCCGGCGACGAGGTGGCCGACGCGCAGGCCGCGACGCTGAACACCAGCGCCGACGGTGACTTCGCCTACATCGCGGGCACCCTCCGTGACGGCTCCGACGTCGACGTCTTCACCTTCACCGTCAGCGAGGTGAAGCCCTACGCTCAGTTCGAGATCATGCCCGCGGGTACCGAGGGCAACGGCTCGACCGCCGTCCCCACCGCCCTCTGGGTCACCGACGAGGACGGTACCGAGATCATCGCGCGCGTGTCGCCGGACACTCTGACGGAGCTCTCGCCCGGCCTCGACCCCGGCACCTACCAGCTCTGGGTCGAGCACGGCGGCTCCGCCGGCAGCAACGACTTCTACGTCCTCAAGCACTACCGCTTCCCCACCGACAACCCGCCCGAGACCAGCGAGGTGACCAACGACGTCGCCTTGACGCCCGAGGCGCTCACCCTGGCCGACGCCGACGGCGACGGCGTGAAGACCGGCTTCATCAAGGCCGAGCTCCTCGACGGCGACACCGACCACTACAGCATCGCCGTCGAGGCCGGTGAGGTCGTCAGCGTCTTCTGTGGCTCCCGCACCGCCGGCTCCGGCGTGATCGACCTGATGGCCGAGCTCACCGACTCCACCGGCACCACCGTCATCGACAGCGCCACGGAGACCGCCACCGAGGCCGTCGCCATCGAGGAGGCCGACGTGGGCGGCGCCGGCACCTTCTTGCTTCGCCTGACCAAGGGCGGGCAGGACGCCGAGGTCACCGGTGACTGGGTCCGCTGCGGCGTGGCCGTGGGTCCGCCCTCGACCTGAACGCGAGAGCGACCCCAAAGAGAAACGCCCACCCCGGCAACGGGGTGGGCGTTTCTCTTTCGAGGCACCGGGACGCGTCCCGGCGCGGCGCACCGCTCAGGGGCGAGCGTCCTTGTTCTTCCGCTTCTTCTTGGCGAGAGCCCGCCGCTGCTTGCGGTTCATCGGCTCGGGCTCGGCCTGCCGCTGGGGCGCCGGCCGCTGGGCGGGCGCCGCGCCGGCGGGAGCCCCCGCGGGACGAGCGCCCCGGGGCGCCGCCTGCTGAGGCCGACGCGCCGGCTGGCCGCCGGCCTGGACCCCCGGAGCGGCCGAGTTCTGGTCGCCCTGGTGCTGGGGCTGGGCCTGCCGCTGCCGCTCCTCCGCGGCCTGGCGGCGCTGGGCCTCGAGCTTCTGGAGGTCTTCCTCTCGGGCCCGCTCCACGGTGAAGAGGCGGGTGGCCACGTTGGCCTTCACGCTCCGCATCATGTCCTGGAACATCCGGAAGCCCTCGCGCTTGTACTCGCGCTTCGGGTCCCGCTGGCCGTAGCCGCGCAGGCCGATGCCGTCCCGGAGCTGGTCCATGGCCTGCAGGTTCTCGATCCACTGCTGGTCGATCTCCTGGAGGTAGAAGTTCCGGAAGAGGCGCAGATAGTTCGCCGGGCCGAGGTCCTCCATCTTCTTGAGGAGGACGTTCTCGGCGTCCTGGTAGAGCCGCTGAGCGATCTCCTCGGCGGTGCTGAAGCGGCTGAGGTCCGGCGCCTCCATCTCGAACTGGATCTCGAACTCGTCCTCGACGGCCTCGATGTTCCAATCCTCGTGGTGCTTGCCGGGCGGGCAGTGGCGCTCGATGGAAGAGCCGATGAGCTCGTCGACCAGGTCGAGCATGCGCTCTCGCTGCTCGGTCATGGCCATCCCGACCGCCTCGATGAGCAGGTCGTAGACCTCGGCGCCCGTGGCATCGGCCGGCACGTCGACGACGGTGCCGAACCAGGAGTAGACGTCGCGCTCGAGGGGGAAGGTCCGCACCGGCCCCAGGCTCTTCAGGTCGGCCGCCAGCGCCGCGTCCCGGAACTGGTCGAGCTCCTCGGGGGTCGCGCCCTGGGGCGGGGGAGCCGCCGCGTGGATCTTCACCATCTGCTCGAGGATGGGCTTGGCCCGCTCGACCAGGTCGTAGTCGATCTCCTCGACCAGCGGCTGGGGCTCGAGGCCCTTCTTCCGCTCCTCGTCGGTGAGGACCGTGCGGTACTTGCCCTGCAGCACCTGCTTGCGCAGCTCGTAGACCGACTTGCGCTGCTGGTTCATCACGTCGTCGTAGTCGAGCAGGTGCTTTCGGATGTCGAAGTTCCGCTCCTCGACCTTCTTCTGGGCGTTCTCGACCGCCTTGGTGACCCAGCGGTGCTCGATGGGCTCGCCCTCTTCCATGCCCAGGGTGTCCATCATGCGCTGGACGCGGTCGCCCGCGAAGATGCGCATCAGGTCGTCCTCGAGGCTGAGGAAGAAGCGGCTCGACCCGGGGTCCCCCTGACGGCCCGCCCGACCGCGGAGCTGGTTGTCGACCCGGCGCGACTCGTGGCGCTCGGTGCCGATGATGTGCAGGCCGCCGAGATCCTTGATCCGCTTGCCGTCCGCCTTGCACTTCTGCTCGTACTTGTGCTCCGCCTCGTGGACGGCGGCCTCGAAGGCCTCCTTGTCCTCGCGGAGGGCGTCGTCGGCGTTCCGCATGACGTCCATGCGGGCGATCATCTCGGCGTTGCCGCCCAGCACGATGTCGGTACCGCGGCCGGCCATGTTGGTGGCGACGGTGACCGCGCCCTCGGTGCCGGCCTGGGCGACGATGTAGGCCTCGCGCTCGTGCTGCTTGGCGTTGAGGACCTCGTGGTGGATCCCGCGCTTGGCCAAGAGTCGGCTGAGCGCGTCGGACTTCTCGACGCTCGTGGTGCCGACCAGGATGGGCCGGCCCTCGGCGTTCACGCGCTCGATGTCCTCGGCCACCGCGATGAACTTCTCGCGCTCGGACTTGTAGACCAGGTCCTCGTCGTCGAGACGCGCGATCGGCTTGTTCGTCGGGATGACGACGACGTCGAGCTCGTAGATCTTGTGGAACTCGGTGGCCTCGGTGTCGGCCGTACCGGTCATGCCGCTGAGCTTGCGGTAGAGCCGGAAGAGGTTCTGGAAGGAGATGGTGGCCAGGGTGATGTTCTCGTCCTGGATGGGCACCCGCTCCTTGGCCTCGACGGCCTGGTGCAGACCATCGGACCAACGACGGCCCGGCAGCGTGCGGCCGGTGAACTCGTCGATGATCATGATCTTGCCACCCCCGCCGACCATGTAGTGCTGGTCGCGGTGGTAGAGGGTGTGCGCCCGGAGCGACTGCTGGAGGATGTGCAGCGTCTCCAGGTTGGCCGGGTCGTAGAGGTTGCCCTCGGCGCTCTCGCGGTAGGACGCGCCTTCGCGCTTCCGGAGCAGCCCGGCCTGCTGGAGGAGCTGCTGCGCGTGCTCCATGCCCTCCTCGGTGAGGGCGACGTTGCGCGCCTTCTCGTCGAGCTCGAAGTGCTCGTCGCGGCGGAGCTTCGGGACCAGGTCGCTGATCTTCTCGTACTTCTCGCTGGCCGTGCTGCCGGGCCCGGAGATGATCAGCGGCGTCCGCGCCTCGTCGATGAGGATCGAGTCGACCTCGTCGACGATGGCGAAGTTCAGATCCCGCTGGACGTAGTCGTAGATGCTGAACTTCATGTTGTCCCGCATGTAGTCGAACCCGAACTCGTTGTTCTGGCCGTACGTGATGTCCGCGGCGTACGCGCGCTTCTTCGCGACGTTGGACATCTGCGGGAGCACCACCCCGGTCGAGAGACCGAGATAGGCGTGGAGCTGACCCATCCACTCGGCATCGCGCCGAGCGAGGTAGTCGTTGACGGTGACGACGTGGACGCCCTTCCCTTCGAGGGCGTTGAGATAGCAGGGCAGCGTGGCGACGAGGGTCTTGCCCTCACCGGTGCGCATCTCGGCGATCTTGCCCTGGTGGAGCACGATGCCGCCGACCATCTGCACGTCGTAGTGACGCATGCCGAAGACGCGCTTGCCGGCCTCGCGGACGGTGGCGTAGGCGGGCACCAGGAGGTCGTCGAGGCTGGCGCCGTTGGCCAGCTTCTCCTGGAACTGCGCGGTGCGCGCCTTGAGATCGGCGTCGCTGAGCTTCTCGAGCTTCGCTTCCTGCTGGGCGATCGCGTCGACCAGCGGCTGGATCTTCTTGATCTCTCGCTCGTGCTTGCTGCCGAGCACCTTCTTCAACATCCAGCCAAACATGCGCGCGCGTTTCCCGTGTCCTTCTTCGACGTTCGAGGTCTCGGGGAAGCCTTCCCCAGCCGCCCCGACGGCGTCGGGGGAACCTAGACCGGCCTCCCACGTGGCGCAACGCCGGGCGTGCGGGACCCATTCCAGCCAAAATCATAAGGGATTTCAGCCCATCAGGCAGCCCCGGGCGAGGATGATGGCCGCCACGACGGCGAAGAGGAGCACCAGGAAGGCGGCCGAGGCCGCGGGGAGCGCATCGCGGCGGGGCGCCGGGGGGACCTCGTCGTCGGTCTCGTGGGCGGCGGCGAGGATCCGCCGGGCCTCCTCGCCAGCCGCCCGAGCCCGGCGGTGGACCACGAAGGCCACCAGGAGCCCGGCGAGGAAGATGAGCGTGGCGGCGACGCCCCGGCGGCCCCATTGGACAGTGCGGATCCCCGCGCTGGCCTGCTCGGCGCCGGAGCTCGACCGGGGGTAGGTGAGCACCTCCAGCTCCCCCGCCGCGAGGAGCGCCGTGGCCACTCGCTCGGGCTCGCAGCGGGAAGTGCAGTGGAGCTCTCCGTCGCGGACGGCGGACGCCAAGGGGTCGAGCCAGTCGTTCTGCCGGGGGTGGCCGGCCAGGCCCGCGAGGGCGGCGGCGGGTTCTTCGGCGGACACCCACCAGGTGACCACCGCCGAACTGTTGGAGCCGAAGGCGTCGCGACGCACCTGCGCCCGCCACAGGCCCGGGGCGTCGAGCGCCCAGGGGAGCGCGAGGCGCTGGTCTTCGGGCGCGAGGGTCGCGCTCCGCTGCCACCGACCCTCGTGGAAGAGGTCGACGACGTAGCGCTCGTCGAGCCCGTGGACTTCGAGGGTCGGCCGGTCTCCGACGGGAACCAGGGCGCGCTCGCGATGGACCGCGGGCGCCGGGCTACCCATGGGGAGCTGGAGGCGCCGGCGCCCGACCTCCGCGCCGCCGCGGCGCGCGAGGATCTGCACCGTGGCCTCGTTCCCGCGGACGACGACCGTGCACCGCACGAAGCCGTCCGACTCGCCGGGCTCGCACCCGGTCTCCCGGGCCCCGCGGCCCGCTTCGAGGGCCACCTCCGCGGGCTCGCCGCCGACCCACACGACGAGCTCGCAGGGCGCGTGGTTGGTGCAATCGCCCCCGACCACCCGCGCCTCGAGCTCCGAAGGGGGAGCCGAGCCGATCGTCGCGCCCAGCTCGTACCGCTGGAGCTCGGTCTGGAGTCGCCCGCGGCGAGGTCCGGGGCCCGCTGCGCCGATCTGGATCCGTCGGCGGACCTCCGCCGGATCGTCGTCGCCCGCGCGGGCGGTCGCGAAGAGCTGCCAGGTGCCCTCCAGTTCCCCGGGGACCTCCAGCGCGCCTTCGTAGCCCACCGCGGAGGGCTGGAGCACGCCCCGAGCGACGACCGACTGGTCCGTCCCCTCGACGCCCCGGAGCACGACTTCGACGGTCGCATCGTTCACGGCGGCGGGAGGGTTCGACCCGGCGAGGAGCAGGGCGCGCACGGGCACCGGATCGCCGGCGCGAGCCGCGCGCGGAGCGACCAGCCGCAGGTCGCGGTCGACGGGACCCCGCTCGGCGAGCGCGGCGCCGATGAGGATCAGCGCCACCGCGATGGGGACCAGGACGCCCACCAGGCGGTCGCTGCGCTCGTCGCGCTTCTGGTCGTCGGTGGGATCGGGCAAGCACCCCACCCTACCCGATCCCAGGGCCGCCAGCCGAGCAGCGTGAGGCCCGCCGGCTCGGGAAATCCCGGCCATCGTGGACAAGGCGCCCGTGGTAGCCTATTGAGGCTGGCGGCGCCCCGTCGGCGGGGGCCGGGGACGATGATGCGCGAAGAGATCGTGGACGCAGAGCTGCACGAGGACGAGACCTCGACCCTCGACGACGCGACGGTGGCCGAGCTCACCGATCGCCTGGAGGCGTACATGGCCCGGAACGGGCTGCGCTCGACGGCCCAGCGCCGCCTGGTCACCGACACCTTCTTCCGTTCCAGCGGTCACCTCTCCATCGAGGACCTCCTGGCGACCGTGCGGGAGCAGGACGCCAAGATCGGCTACGCCACGGTCTACCGGACCCTGAAGCTCCTCAAGGACTGTGGTCTGGCCTACGAGCGGCACTTCGGCGACGGCGTGAGCCGCTACGAGGTCGCCCTCGAGGACGAACACCACGACCACCTGATCTGCCTGGACTGCGGGAAGATCGTCGAGTTCGAGAACGACGAGATCGAGCGGCTCCAGGACGAGCTGGCCAAGCGCCACGGCTTCAAGCTGAAGCGGCACGTGCACGAGCTCTACGCGATCGGCCGGCGGGACCCGGGCGGCGCGTGCCTGCACTGCGGCGAGAAGCAGTCCTGAGTCCGCGGCCGGGCTGCTAGGCTCGGCCCATGCCTCCTCTCCGCTGGGCCGTCGCCGCGCTGGCCCTCGTCGTCCTCACCGCTCCTCGGTCCCGCGCCGCCGCCCAGTGCAGCGACGGGTCGGTCGAGGCGCGCTTCGGATCGCTGATCGTCGGGTGCGAGGGCGCCTGGAACCGAGCCGGACTCGTGGCGGCGGACGGGAGCTCCGTGGAGCCGCAGTGCGACCGCCGCAGCGGCAACGACGGGGAGCTCCGGGACGTCGACGAGATGGAGGAAGAGGCCACCGTCTGCTCCGCCAGCGACCTCTGCGCCGACGGGTGGCACCTCTGCGTCGCCGCCGACCTTCCGGCGGACGCCACCTGCCGCGTCGGCGTGTACGAGGACGAGCCCGCGCTCTTCGTGACCGCGACGCGCGGCTGCATCGTGGGGGGTCGGTCCCAGGTCGTCGGATGCGGCCAGCTCGGTTGCGACGACGTGACCTACCCGGGTCCGATCTGCAACGCCGCGGAGCGGAGCTCCCAGCCCGAAGCGGAGGATCCCTGTGACACCTTCAATTACGTGGAGTGCGTGCCCTCGAACGGAGTCGACGCCGGGTGGACCTGCGCGGACCCCAACGGCGGCGCGCCGATCGACCATCTGACGAAGAAGGGCCGGGACGGCGGGGGCGTGCTCTGCTGCGCCGACGATGTCGCCGGCTGCGCCTGCCTCTCCGCCGAGGGGAACTGTCTGCCGGTCGGGGCGATGGAGGGGCCCTGCCTCCTCTGCGAGGGCGGCGACATGCCGGGGGCCGCGTTGGTGGACATCTGCGTGGGCGACGAGGACGCGGGCATGACGACCGACGACGGCGGCGCGAGCGCCACGGACGGTGGAAGCGGAACCGACGGCGGCCAGCCGAATCCCGACCCCGACGCCCCCACGATCTCCTTCCGGGGCGAGGGGGGCTGCGAGTGCTCGCAGGCCGGCGAGCGAGGCGCGGCGCCGATGCTGGCGGTCGCGGCCCTCGCGCTCTTCATCACGCGCCGCCGCAGGTAGACACGCATGCGTTGGTATCTGGTCCTGATCCTCCTCGGCGCGTGTTCGGCGCCCGCCGCGCGCCCGCCGACCGCACCGTCGACCGCGGCCGCGCCAGCCGCTCCGAGCGCGCGGGACCTCTTGGTCGACGACGCCGCCGACCCGGCGAGGCACGAAGCGGCCTTCGAGCGAGCGCGATCCCTGAGCGCCGAGCTGGCTGACGCCGACGCCGACGCCGCCCGACGCGACGCGATCGCGACCTCCTTCGGTCGGGCCCTCGCGGTGACGAGCGGGACCGAGGGGATCACCAACCGACTGCGCAACGAGCTGGTGCGTGGACTGGGGAGCTCGGGGAGCCCCGCCGCCGTGGCGCCGCTGGCCGCGACGGTCCGGCGGGTCGAGGGTGACCAGCACTTTCTCTTCAACCGAATGGCCGTGGTCGAGCTCGGCCGACTCGGGGACGAGGCGGCCATTCCCGTGCTGATCGAGGCCCTCTACCTCTTCGACCCCGACGCCCCCACGCTCCGGGCGGACGACGTCGCCGCCGAGGCCCTCGTGCGCGTGGGGCGAGCCGCGGTGACGCCGCTGCTCGAGACGTTGCGCGGCGCGAACCCGCGGGTGAACGCGATCGTCGACTCGTTCATCACCATCCTCCAGGGCGCGGGCCTCACCCCGCTCCCCAGTCGGGAGGAGATCGTCCACGGCAACGCGATGTGGGTTCTGGGATCCCTCGGGGGGCCAGGCGTCGCCGAAGCCCTCCTCGCCGAGACCGAGGCGCCCCAATCCTCCCGACGGTCGGCGGCCGCCGGCGCGCTCCTGCGGCTCGCCGGGCCCGTCGAGGGGCCCGTTCGCGAACGGGTGGAGGCGGTCTTTTCGTCGACCCCCGCCGGCCACGAAGGCGCGCTGGAACGCGGCCAGTTGCTCGGATCGATGGGGATGGCTCTGGGGGGCGCGTTCCTGCCCTTCCTGCGAGAGCGCATGGTGGACCTCGATCTCGCCCTGGAGCGGCGAGTCCAGGCCGCCCGACTCCACGCTCGGCTGGCCGATGGGGCCGAGGTCCGAGCGGCCGATGCGACCTTGGCGCGCCTTCCGGAGGACGACGAGCTGGCGAGCTATCTGATGGAGCCCATCCCGAGCTGGAACGCCCTGGCTCGCCGGTGCGGCGACCGCCTCGCGTGCTACCGGCGAGCGCTCGCCGACGCGGCCGACGGCGACGGCGATGCGGTGAAAGCGGCGACCATGGCGGGCCGCTTCGGGGTGGACGACCCGGCGACCCTGGAGGCCCTGGTGGACCGGCTGGACTCGCGTGACGTGGCGCTGCGCGTGGCGCTCTTCACCGCCCTCGATCACGCCGCGACCCACGGGAGCCCCCGGGCCGTCGCGCGCATCGCGCGCATGCGCATCGAGGAAGAAGGCGAACCGACCTGGCACGCGGTGGCGCCGATCGCGCTGATGACCCAAGCGCGCCTCCAGCTCCGCGCCGATCCGTAGCCCGGGAGCCTCGTCAGTCGGGCAAGACCCGGCGCACCACACCGCCCAAGCGATACCCCGCCTCGGTCGTCTCCAACCGGACGGGCCGACTCGGGTCGTCTTCGATGGCCTTGCGCAGGGCGCGGATGGACACGTGGAGCTTCGAGTCGTGACGGATCGGGTGGTAGTCGGACTCCTCCCACGCCCGGTTGATCAGGGTTTCTTTGCTGGCTTCCCCGCCCTGCTCGGCCAGGGTGGCCAGCACCCGGAAGAGCAGCGGCTTCTTGGCCAGCGCGATGGTGCGGCCGTCGGGGAGCCAGACGGCCGAACGGGTCGCGTCGAGGCCCCAGGCCGGCGCGTGGGGGGTCGTCTCCCCCAGGGTCTCCACGCGCCGCTGGCTCCACGAGGTACGCGCCGCGGCGAGCACCGCCTCGTCGACGACGTCTTGGCCCGCGGGCAGCCCCAGCAAGGCTCGCGCGCGACGAGCGACTCGGGGCGCCACCTCGAACTCCGCCGCGAGGCGCTCGAGCACCGCCGGATCCCCATGCCCCTCGTGGAAGGCGGCGTGGTGACGAAGGCGCGGCGAGCCCAGGCGTTCGGCGTCCTCCCCGAGCGCCTCGGTCACCTCCGCGAGCTCGGTGAAGGCCAGCGCGGCGAAGAGCCCATCGGCCAGGAGCAAGCGCGCCTCGGCGGCGACGACGGGGAGCTCGGCCCGGGTGGCCGCGCGGACCAGCCGCCGCGCGGCCTCGATGGCGTCGGTGGGGTCCCCGTGGGCCAGCTCTCGCCGGACCGACCGGAGGCCACGCCGGAGGCCGTCGGAGTCCGCGGGCTCCCAGGGCGACGGCGCCTCGGGAGTTTCGGTCGGCGGCTCGGTGCCCTCGCGGCGGG
>DCLA01000038.1:0-9145 GCA_002320815.1 Myxococcales bacterium UBA1660 | reverse complement strand
CGGCGAGCTCGCCGGCGAGGGCCGCGAGCCGTTGGTGCACCGCGTGGTCGCCATGGCGCGACAGGACCATGCCGCGCTCCAGCACCGCCTCGAGCCCGGCGAGCTCGCCCACCGCGAGGCGACGTCGCGCCTCGAGCTCGATGAGCACGGGCCGGAGGCTCGAGCCGCCTCGCGCGAAGGGGCGGACCAGCTCCAGGAGGTCGCGCGCTTCCGCGAGCGCGCCGCGGTCCACCTCGATGCGCGCCCGGAGCAAGAGCGCGCGGCGCGAGAGCAGCAGGGATGCCCGGCCGCCCCGGGGCGTCGCCAGCACCTGCTCCACGAGCTGGTCCGAGCGCGACCGGTCGCCGAGTCGATAGGCGGCCATGGCCACGTCGAGGAGCGCCTCGGCGTCGCCGGCCTCGGCCAGCCGCGCGCTGATCGACGCGACCGCCTCCGCGGCGCCCTCGCGCTCGAGGCAGGCATCGAGGAGCACCGCCAGCGCCGGGGCCTCCGACTCGGTCAACTCGCCCCGCGCCTCGTCGGCTCGCCCGAGGTGCATGAGGCAGCGGGCCGCCAAGGCTCGCGCCGGCGAGGCGGCCGGTCCACCGGCCGCGACCACGTCGAGGGCGATGCGCCGCGCCTCCTCCCGCTCGCCCAGGAGGTACTGGGTCGCGGCCCAGGCGAGCTGATCTTCCGCCTTCTCCAGTCGGGGCTCCCGCACCGCCTGCAGCACGGTGGCGTTGCCCAGCTCCGCGGCGCAGCGGAGCTGCCAGAGACCCACCCGCGGGTCGCTCAGGCGCTCCACCAGTTGCCACACGCGCGGTGCGTAGCCGAGACCCATGAGCTCGTGTCCCCGCTGGTCGAGGAGTTCCATCAGCGGCTCGACCGCCCCGAGCTCCCCATGGAGCCGAAGCGCCTCCAAGGCGGCCTCGGGTTCTTCGCGCATCGCCAGACGCTGCGCGAGGTCTTCGCGGCGCTCGGCGGTACCGGGGGTCCCCCGGGGGAAGAGGAAGTCGCCGACCTGGTCGTGGACCTGGAGATCGTCGCCGGTCACGAGCAGCCCCCGGGTGACCATCGCCTCGAGCTCGGGGAGGGGCGGGAGCGGGGTCAGCGCTTCGACCACCGCAGGCGCGAGGGGGACGTCGAGGCACGCCAGCACGGCGAGGAGCTCCTGGGCCGCCGGACCGAGGGTCTCCAAGATGCCTGCCCGCGAGAGCGCCACCCCTTCGGCGCCCGCGGCGAGGAACTGCTTGAGCAACCACGGCGAGCCCGCGGCCGCGTTCACCGCCGCCTGGAGGTCCGCTGCGCTTCGCTGAGGCTGCAGCGCTCGCGCCATCTCCGCCAGGGCGCCATGGCCCAAGCGCTCCAACTCGAGCACCTGGCCCTCGCCGGCGAGCGCGGCGGGAGCAGCCCGGGTGGTGGCGATGAAGCGGGCTCGGCGCGCGTAGGCCCCGAGCTGGCGGAGGAGCTCGCCCATCTCCTCGCGGTCGGTGTGTTGGAGGTCGTCGAGGACCACCCAGAAGGGTCCTTCTTCGGCGAGATCCAGCGCGAGCGCGGTGAGCTCTTCCGGATCGCCGCGCAGCCCGGCGACGTCGACCGAGTCCTCCACGCCCGCGGCCCGCGCGAGGAGGTGGGTCAGGGCCAGCCGGACCTGGTCCGGCGGCTCGTCGGCCGGGATGGGCAGGTAGAGGGTCCGCTCCCGCTGTTCGGGAAACGCGGTCTCCAGCGCGCGTAGCACGAGCGTCGTCTTCCCGACGCCGCCGGGTCCGCTGAGCAGCGCGACGGGCGAGCGCTCCAGCAGACCCACGAGCCAGGCGATCTCGTCCTCCCGACCGACGAATACGGCGGAGGGGTTGGGCAGCCGGTGGCGCAGCGGGATCCGCCCCGGTGCCTTCGAGGGGTGACGGGAGCCCATCGCTCAGAACGTCCCGCTCAGGGAGAGCCCGCCCGGGAACGGCGTGAGGGCGAGGGTGGCCGCCCGGGCGCGACGGCGCGAGACGAGCTCGACCGTGAGCCAGGTGGCGCCCGCGACGGCCAGGGCGCCGCCGACCCCGAAGAGGACGTTGGCGACGGTGGCGAGCCGCTCGGCGTCCTCGCCGCGGGACACGCGGGTGGCGTGGACCACCTCGGCCTGGGCCTCGTCGCGCTCGGAGCGCGCCAGGATGCCGAACACGAGGCCCGCCCCGAGGAGCCCGCCGCCGCCCGCCAGCACGAGGATGGACCAGGGGCTCGGTCCGCTCGCTTCGGCGGCTCGGGCCTCCGCCAGCTCCCGCCGGCGGCGCTCCTCTTCGCGCTCCCGGGCCAGGCGCGCGCGCTCCTCGATCTGGGCCTCGAGGGACGCGATGTGGGTCTCCATCGCCGCCCGATCGGGCGCGTCGGGGCGCTCGGCGACATAGCGTCGGTATGCGGCGAGCGCCTCCTCGCGCCGTCCGAGAGCTTCGTAGGCCCGGGCGAGGTTGTAGGTCAGGAGGGGCTCCGGATAGAGCTCGCGAGCCTCGATCAGGAGCGGAATGGCCTCGGCGGGGGCGCCGGCCTCGTAGTGCGCCAGGGCCTCCTGGGCGAGCTCGGCGGCGCGCGTAGCGGGATCCGCGGCCTCTTGGGCGCACGCGGATCCCGAGGCCACCGACGCCGCGACGACGAGGCACGCGGCGAGGACATCACGGGCGGACGGCACGCAGTGATGGTATATCCTGCGACCCCCGATGCCCATCGCCGAGGACAGGGAGCAGGTCGGTCGCTACGAGGTGGTGTGCCGCCTCGCCCGCGGCGGCATGGCCGAGATCCTCCTCGGTCGCCTGACCGGCCCCAGCGGCTTCGAGCGCAGCGTGGTCATCAAGCGGATCCTGCCGAGCTACGCCGACGAACGGCAGTTCGTGGAGATGTTCCTGGACGAGGCCCGCATCGCGGCGCGGATCCATCACCCGAACGTGGTCCAGCACCAGGAGCTGGGCGACGACGGGGAGCAGCTCTACCTGGTCATGGAGTACCTGGAGGGCGAGTCCCTGGCGAGCCTGCAGCGGCGGGCGCGCTCGCGCGCGGACCTCCTCGAGCCCGCGGAGTCGATCCACATCGTGGCCTCGGCCGCCGCGGGCCTGCACGCCGCGCACCAGATGACCGACCGGGACGGGCAGCCGCTGGGGATCGTGCATCGCGACATCTCGCCGCAGAACCTCTTCGTGACCTACCGCGGGGGCGTAAAGGTCATGGACTTCGGCATCGCCAAGGCCAGCGACCGGATCACCTCCACCGAGGCGGGATCCCTGAAGGGCAAAGTCCGCTACATGTCGCCGGAGCAAGCGCGCGGCGAGAGCCTGGACCAGCGGAGCGATCTCTTCTCGCTCGCGGTGGTCCTCTACGAGCTCACCACCGGTCACGCGCTCTTCCGACGCGCCTCGCCCCTGGCCAGCCTGCGGGCGGTCCAGGACGATCCCATCCCGCCCCCGAGCAGCCTGGTCCCGGACTACCCGGCCGCGCTGGAGCGGGTGTGCCTGAAGGCGCTCGCCCGGGACCGGGACGACCGCCACGCCGACGTGGACGAGTTCCGGCGCGAGCTCCTCGACGTGCAGCAGGCGATCGGGGGCCCGCCCCGGCCCGAAGAGGCGCTCGCGGCCCACATGGAGCGCCTCTTCGCCGACCGCATCGCGGAGAAGCGCGAGATGCTCCGGCAGGTCTCCGTGGGCGCGGCGCCGCCGTCGCCGCCCGAACCCGAGGTGGACACCGAGGTCGAGATCCCCTCGGTCCTCCTGACCGACGTGGCCGTGACGGTCGCCGCGGTGCCGCAGACCACGGCCGTGCCTCGGACCAATGCGGAGCAGCAACCCCTGGCGGAGCCGCGGCGGTCGGCGACTCCCTGGATCGTGGCCGGGCTGGGGGCGCTGGTCGTGGGGGCCGTCGGCGCGCTCCAGGTCTTCGGCGCCGAGGCCGCGCCGGACACCGCGAGCTCCCTCCCGGCGCCGAGCGCGCCCTCCCCGGCCCTGACCTCGACCGTGGCCCCCGAGGTGCGCCCCGAAGAGGTTCCCACCACGGTCCACGTGAGCGTGGAGAGCGACCCCAGCGGAGCCGCCGTGGTCCTGGCCGGCGAAGAGCTCGGGACCACCCCGACGTCCATCGACCTCGAGGCGGGCGAGGCCCCCGTGGAGCTCGTACTGCGCCGGTCGGGCTACCGACCCCTCGCGGTCCCCCTCGTGCCGGACGTGGACCAACGACTGCGGCTCTCGCTGCAGCGGGAGCCCCGGCGGCGTCAACGCGCGACGCCGGCGGCCCCGGAGGCGGCGGAGCCGGCCGCCATGACGGCCTTCCCCCGGTTCAACTGACCCCGTCACCAGCGGATCGCGGCGTCGTCGATGCGGATGACGGCCCCGGTCTCCCACTCGGTGCCCACCCGGAAGGAGCGCAGGCCCCGGTTCAGCGCGGCGGCATCGAGGCCGCCGCCGGGGCCCCCCATCTCGCGGAGCGGGAATTGGTAGCGGTGGTACTCGCCATCGGCGGCGAGGGTGAGGCCGCCCCGCGAGTAGAAGGCCTGTCCGGTACCCGCCTCGTCGACGGTGCTCACGCCGATCTGGGCCCAGTAGCCGTGCTCCGACCCCTCGATGGCCACCGAGAGTTCCAGGAAGGCCCCCTGGAAGCGACCGTCGGAGAGCGCGAAGTCGTAGCTCAGGCTCTCGATCCGGATGTTCTCCCAACAGGTAGGCGCGACCTCCGCGGGATCGACGCAGACCGACAAGGGGCCGTCGGCGGTGTCGGCGCAGCGAGCGACCCACTGCCAGTACCGGTCCCCGCTCGCCGCCCCGTCGGGGTCGTCCTCGTAGGTCACGCAGGTGGGGCGCGGCCGGGCTCCGTCCCGGGTCTCGGCGGTCAGCGGAGTCTCCCGGCTGGGCTCGGGATCCGTCCGCAAGCCCACGGTCGGCGAACAGCTGAAGATGCCCCCGGTGTCCTCGGCGACGACGCGAGCTCGGTAGGTGGTGTCGGGGTCCAGCCCGGTGAGGGTGGTGGCGACCACTGGATCACCGCCGTTCGCGTTGAGGAGGCGATTGCGGGCCAGCTCGGGGTTCTCGTGACTGGTCACGACAGCGAGGAGCTCACCCGCGAGGAGCGCTTCCTCGGAGGCTGCGATCTCCACCTCGTACTCGAAGAGCTCTTCCAAGCCTTCGGCGTCCCAGACGAGCCGTGCCTGGCTGGCAGTGACCCACTCGGTTCGCAGGTCCGTGAGGGTGAGGGACCCCTCGGCGGAGCAGCGTCCGAGACTCCCCTGAACGCATGTGTCGGTGGCCGGATCGCAGATCCAACCGGGCGCGCAGGGACAACTCGCGCCCTCGAGCGAGAGCGGCTCGAGGACACACGCCGAGGTGCCCGCGAGGGCAACTGACAGGAGGACGCGAAGGAGAAGCACGCGACCTAAAGATACACGGGTCCACCCGCGGAAGCCGCCCCCGGCTCAGCAGGCCTCAGCGCGACGCGCAGCCGCTCAGCGAAGATCAGTGTCGATCGGCGGTGGGCGCAGCTAGTCCTCTCCCCATGCGCTTCGTACGTTTCGTCTCCCTGGTCGTCGTGATCGCCTGCGGTGATGCGTCCCCCAACGCCCCCGACGGGGGCCGCCCCGACGCGACCGCCTCCGACCGGGACGCGGGCGGCCGGAGCAACGATGGCGGAGCGGACGCCGCTCTCCCCGATGCGGGGCCGCCGGGGGAATGGCAGTTGGAACCCGGCCACTTCCACCCGGCCGTGATGCCCATGACGCTGGTCTACCCCCGCCCCGACGCCGAGACCGCGACCCACGCCCGCCATCGCTGGGCCCATCCCGGCATGGAGTACCGGATCCCCGCGGGCGTCGTGCAAGGCGGCGCCTGGCCCTTCCACTACGAGCTCGTCGAAGGCCCGTCGGGCGCGACCATCGGGGCCCAGCTCGACACCGTCGATGGGGTGCAGCGCTCGGGGCCCGATTATGGCGTGGTGCGCTGGACTCCGGGGGAAGCCTTGGAGGGCACGACTACCGAGTTCGTGGTCCGGGTGACCGACCAGGAAGGCGCCAGCGTGGAGGCCCGGTGGACGGTCACCGTGGACGGCGGGCGCTTCCTCTTCCTGAGCCCGGAGGGCACACCGGCGAACCCCGGCACCCTCGACGCGCCCATGCGCGACGTGGCCGACTGGTACCGCGGAGACCCGGGTGACGACACCTTCGCCGACCGCATCGTGGTCTTCCGCGAGGGCTCCTACACGCCCATCGGCCAGGACGGCAACGAGAACCTGCGGATGGAGGTCGGCAAGAAGCCGATGAGCTACATCGGGTTCCCCGGCGAGACGGCGACCCTGGACGCCACCCGCGCGAGCTGGACCTTCTGGGCGGGCACCACGGACATCTCCTTCATCGGGCTCCGCTTCGTGGGGAGTAGAGTCGTTCAACCCGGTGGCGGCGAGGTCAACAACGCGCGCACGATCTCGTTCTACGGCGGACGAAACCAGGACCGGGTCATCCTCTTCGAGGTCAGCGCGGAGGACATCGAGCCGGGCGCCCTCGGCAACGACAACCCGGCGTTCGTCTGGCGCCCGTCGAGCGGAGAGCGACGCGGACATCACTGGGCCTTCGTGAACAACCGCTTCGGGCCGGGCGGCCCCCGCTCGGGCAACGGGCCCCGGCCGGTGTCGATCTCGTGCGTGAGCTACGTGGTCTACGAGGGGAACACGGTGGTGGACTGGCACGGGACCCACACCTTCGGGGACAAGGCGAACGTCGACCACGAGACCCAGCGGAACAACGACCTCTGGGCCGTCGCCCGGGAAGTCATCGGGCCGGGGTATGGGCTCGTAGCGGGGCTGTCGGACAGCTACGACGCCTCCCACGTGCCGGGCCACGTGGAGCTCGCCTACAACCGCGTCCGTATCCCCGAGGTCGACGGTCCGGCGCAGTACGCCGTCTCGGTGGGTCGGTCGGCCATCGGGGACGAAGCGCGCGACCCGGTCTGGGTGTATCGGAACTCGATCTGGGGTGACGTCGCCTTCTGGGCGGAAGAGATCTACGAGGTAGGGGCCGAGGGCAACGTGGTGCACGGAAGCGCCGGGCGGGCGGCCGCCATGCGCGAGGGCGACAACCTGATCGTGGCGGGCGACGAAGCGAGCCCCTTCGACGACGCGACCGGCGAGCTGACGGGGGCCGCGCGGGATACCCACCTCGGCACCCACGGCGCCGAGATCCGCTGATTGGCGGGGCGCCGCGCGAGGGCGACAGCTCAGCGGCGATCAGGAGCCGCCCGTCGCCGCGCCCCGCCGGGCTCCCTAGTCTCCCCGCATGCATCGAAGAGATTCATCGGCGATCGGCGTGGCGAACCCCACCTCCCCCACGCATCGAAGACCCCTGCTCGGACGTCGGCGGGGCGCCTTGGCGCTCCTGGCCGCGGGCTGGCTCGGGGGTCTCGTTGGCGGGCCGGGCTCGTTCGGGGGGCCAGGGAGGGCCCACGCCCAGGCCGAGCACCGACCGGCCCCCGAGGACGCCGCGCTCCTAGCGGAGCTCCTCGCGGGTCGGGTCGACCTTCCGCCCGAGCGAGTGGTGCACGTCGCTCCCCTCCCCGGCGAGGACGGCGATGGCTCGGCGGCGCGCCCCCGGCGCGACCTGATCCACGTCGTCGCGAACGCGGAAGCCGGGACGGCGATCCACCTGGCCCCCGGCGTCTACGACATGTCGGCCATCCGCGACACCTACGGTCACGGCAGCTCGCGGTTGAAGACTGAGCACGCCGGCGAGCCCGGCCGACCCATCGTCATCCGCACCGAGCCCGACGCCTACGCCGCTGGCGAGACGGCCGTACTCGACTTCGCGTACCAGAACCGCGGCGACTGGAGCTCGACCGCCTTCGTGGTGGCACACCGGCACTGGACCCTCGAGCGCTTCGAGCTGCGCCGAGTCCACCGGCGGGGGATCGGCGTCAACGGATTTCACACGACGCTGCGTGAGCTCCATCTGCACCACGCGGACACCGATGGCCGGGACAACGATGCGCTCATCGTGATGCAGGCGAGCGGCGGGCGGACCCAGAACGTCGTCGCCGGCAACCACTTGCACCACGTGGGCACCATCGACCGCGAGACCGACGCGCTCCTCGACCGCGGCTTCGTGAACGGCGGCTGCTACTACTCCGTGACTCGCCTGAGCTACGACAGCGAGACGCCCGAGGCGGGGCACGACGCGAGCCGGGCCGACTGGGAGGCGAGTCTCCTCCGCCCCGATGGGCACGCATACGTCGTCGGCAACCACGTCCACGACTGCCACTACGGCCTCGGACTGAAGAACAACTCCCGCGGGCCCTACTGGTTCCTGAGCAACGTGGTCCACGACGTGGACTACGGCATCTTCTCGCCATTCCGCGAGACCGTGGTGCGGAACAACATCGTCTACGACGCCGCCAATGCAGGGGTCGCGCTCGGGCGCGCGCAGACCAACGGTCCACTGCAGACCTACTTGAAGATGACGGGGAACGGCGCGCATTCGGAGGTCGCGAACAACACCATCGTCCGAGCGGGCGGCGGCCTGAGCTTTCGGACCGGCTGGGGCACGGTGGTGCGCGACAACCTGGTAGTCGACGGCGGCCCGCCGGTGGTGATCGTCCGCAACTCCTTCGCCTGGTGGGAGGAGGGGTCCTGGCCCGGGCTCCGCGGTGAATACCTCTTGGGCGACATGGGCCCCGAGCACCCCTTCTGGGACTTCGTGCCCGGCTACGTCCAGGAAGCGCCGGAGGAGTACACCCGCATGCGGCTCGAGGGGAACTGCTACGACCGCGAGCCCGTCATCGGACGCGCCGACTTCACCCAGGCGACCGCCGACATCACCGGGATGACCTTCGACGTCGACGTGACCCTGCTAGACGACGCCGAGCGCGCGGCCCTCTTCGTCGACGACCCCGCCGACGACTACCGCCTCGCCGACCCCGAGGCCCACTGCGGCTCGCGCATTGGCGACGCGAGCCCCGGAGTCGTCACGGACGCCGGCGCACCGGACGCGAGCACACCGGACGCCGGCCCCCTCGACGCCGGGACCGCCCCCTCCCCGACCCCGACCGAAGGCTGCAGCTGCCGCACGGCGCCCGCCCCCAGCGGCTGGTTACCCCTCCTGCTGGCCCTCGGACTCCTCTCCCGACGCAGCCGCTGAGAACCACCCCGCTAGGGGCGCCCGTTTGGG
>DCLA01000073.1 GCA_002320815.1 Myxococcales bacterium UBA1660 | reverse complement strand
GGGGCAAGGAGCGTCCCTTGTGCCAGTGTGCAAGAGCGTCCCTTGTGCAAGTCGGGGGGATCGCTGGGCGATCATCTTGACGCCTCGCGTCACCCCCGGTACGTGCCCATCCCCGCCCCAAGTGTTCCCCGGAGGCGGATCGAGGAGTCGACGTGGCGAAGTTCATCGAGGAGCTCAAGCGAACCCACAACTGCGGAGAGCTGCGGCTCGCCGACGATGGCCAAGAGGTGACCCTCTTCGGCTGGGTGCAGAATCGGCGGCACCACCCCAACGCCATCTTCATCGATCTGCGCGATCGCTACGGCCTGACCCAGCTGGTCTTCGACCCCGACCACCCCGCCTACGAGGTGGCCAAGCGCGCGCGGCCCGAGTGGGTCCTGGCGATCCACGGCAAGGTCCGCGACCGCGGCCAGACCGACGACGGCACCAGCCTGCACAACCCGCGGCTGAGCACCGGCGAGATCGAGGTGGTCGTGGGCCAGGCCGAGGTCCTCAACGAGGCCCTCACCCCGCCCTTCCCCATCGAGGATTCGGTGGAGACCAACGAGGACAAGCGGCTCGAGCACCGCTACCTCGATCTGCGTCGCCCGCAGCTCCAGAAGAACCTGGTGATGCGCAGCAAGCTGAACCATCACGCGCGCAACTACCTGGCGGAGAACGGCTTCCTCGAGATCGAGACGCCCTTCTTGGTCCGCTACACCCCCGGCGGCGCCCGGCCCTTCCTGGTGCCCTCGCGCCTCTACCCCGGTAGCTTCTACGCGCTGGCCGAGAGCCCGCAGCTCTACAAGCAGCTCCTGATGGTGGCCGGCTACGACCGCTACTACCAGATCGTCCGCTGCTTCCGGGACGAGGCCCTGCGCATCGACCGGCAGCCGGAGTTCACCCAGATCGACATCGAGATGTCCTTCATCGACCAGGACACCCTCTTCACGGTGCTGGAGGGCATGGTCTTCCGGCTCTGGAAGGAGGTCCTGGGGATCGACCTCGAGGCGAAGTACCCCGAGGGCACCTTCCCGCGGATGGACTTCGACGAGTCGATGCGCCGCTACGGCAACGACAAGCCGGACATCCGCTTCGGCCTCGAGCACACCGACCTGACCGCGCTGATCACCGAGCACGGCGGCGGCGAGGTCCCCCTCTTCGCGGCCATCGCCGAGAAGTTCCAGAGCGGCGCCTACCGCACCGACCTGCCCGCCGAGATCATCAAGGCCATGGTCGTGCCCGCCGAGCACTCGCTCAGCCGCAAGGACACCGACCAGCTGGAGAAGCTCTGCAAGCAGATGGGCTCCGCCGGTCTCGGCCGCGCCAAGGTGCAGGCCGACGGCACCTGGACCCAGAGCCCCTTCGGCAAGGTCATCACCGACGACCTCCGCAACGCCATCAACGCGGCCGTGGGCGCCAAGGACGGCGACCTGATCCTCTTCCAGCTCGGCGCGACCGCCAAGGTCCACACCGTGATGGCCAACCTGCGGGTCCACCTGGGCAAGAAGCTCGGGCTGATCCCCGAGGTGGGTGCGGCGGACGACTGGCAGTTCCTCTGGGTCGTGAACCCGCCCCTCTTCGAGCAGGAGGACGACGGGAGCTGGGCCGCGGCCCACCACGTCTTCACCCGCCCGCAGGACCAGGACGTCGACAAGCTGGAGACCGATCCGGGGCTGGTGAGCTGCTACCGCTACGACCTGGTGCTCAACGGCTTCGAGATCGCCGGCGGCTCCATCCGCCTGCACGATCCCAAGGTCCAGAAGCGCGTCTTCGACGTCATCGGCATCGGTGAGGAAGAGGCCCGGGAGAAGTTCGGCTTCCTCCTCGACGGCCTCAGCTACGGCGCCCCGCCCCACGGCGGCATCGCCTTCGGCATGGACCGGGTCGCCATGCTCGCCGCGCAGACCGAGTCGATCCGGGACGTCATCGCCTTCCCGAAGACCCAGCGGGCCAACGATCTGATGACCGGTGCGCCCAGCGCCGTGAACCCGGAGATGCTCTCCGAGGTCCACGTCGCCCCCATCCTCCCCAAGGAGGAGTGAACGGCGTTCGAGATTCACACTGAAACTCGCAATTTCTGGTTCCAAAAGCGGCCATACCCGTCGGGTGTGGCCGTTTTTGTTGGTTCATGGGGACGAGGGTGGCGCGATCGCGGATCCGGAATTTTCAGGTTTGCCGCGCCGCAGCATCCGATGACGGTCTGCGTCATGTGCAAGAATGATTGTACCTTCTTGCATCAGGCCACCTGCCAGCCCTACGTTCCAAGCCATGAGTTCCAGTCGGAACATGGCCATCCCCGCCTTCGACGACCGGGAGGCCGAAGTCCTCACCAAGGCCACGGTGCGTGCAGCGGAACGCTTGGGACTGACCCACGCTCAGCTCGCGTCGGTGCTCGGCGTCTCCGCGTCGACGGTCTCCCGGCTCGCGAATCAGCCGCTCACGCGACCGAAGGCGCTCGAGCTGGCGACGCTCTTCGTGCGCCTCTACCGCTCGCTGATCGGGGTGGTGGGCACCGACTCGGCGGCGTCCGAGTGGATGGCCGGGTTCAATCACTTCCTGGAGGCGCGCCCGATGGACCGGATCGCGGAGGTCGAAGGACTCGTCGAGACCCTGCGTTACCTGGACGCGATGCGTGCCCGCGTCTGAGCTTCCCCCCTGGCTGCCCCTTGACGGTGAGGGAACCCGCGTGGTGGAGGCCCAGTCCCGGATCGCCACCAATGCTCTGGTGGACGACCTGGACGAGCAGCTCCTGCTCGAGCGACTCCTCGAGCGAAGCAAGCCCCGCGTGCTCCCCCCGGGTCCCCACTTCTTGATCTCGACCCCCTTCCGCTATCCGCCCTTGCGGCATGGCTCGCGCTACGGCTCGACCGACGAGCGGGGGATCTTCTACGGCTCGGAGACGTTGGTCACGGCGCTGGCCGAGACCGCCTTCTACGCCCTCCTATTCCTGGACCACAGCGAGGGGCTGGACCGCCTCCAGGTCGAGAAGACCGCTTTCGTCTTCGGCTATGGGACCCGTCGCGGGGTCGACACCACGACACCCGCTTTCGACTCCGTCCGAGACCGGCTCGAGGCGCCCGGCGACTACGCGGAGAGCCAGCGGGTGGGTCGCGTCGCGCGCGCCGCCGGCGCCGAGATCGTGCGCTTCCGGTCCGTCCGTTGCCCCGAAGCTGGCGCGAACCTCGCCGTCCTGACGATGGACGCGCTCGAGCCCCAGCCGCGCTCGGCGTCGGCCTGGCAGATGCTCGTCCGCGATCGACGAGTCGACTTCCTCGAAAAGAACTCCTTGGCTCCGGGGCGCCATTCGTTCGCCGCTCGTGCCTTCGCCGAGCGCGGCGTCGCGGCCCACCCGGACCGTCGGGCCTGAAGGGTGTCGGGCGCCCAAGCCAGGGCGACGCGGTCGTCAGGGTCGATGGGGTCGGGCCGTGCTACGCGAGGGTGCCCATGCGATCGCTCGTGCTCCTCCTCGCCCTCGCCGGATCCCTCCCCGCCGCGGGCCACGCCCAGGACTTCACGACCTACGACGGGCGGGTCGACTTCGTCCTGGAGACCCTGGGCGGGCCGGACAACTTCGGGAGCTGGGGCACCTACACCCTGGGCCGGCTGGCCCTCGATCCGGACGACGCCGAGGCCCTCGAGCAGGCGGTGGAGAACGTCGAGCGCCTCGACAACCAGTCGGTGCCCATCGGGACCATCGCCCTGGCGCAGCACTGGGACCACTTCAGCGAGGCCCAGCGGCAGCGGATGCTCACGGCGATGAAGTCCTGGCGCGAGATCGACGGTCACGGGACCGAGAACCACGCGCTGATGCAGAACGTCTGCGGCTACCTCTTCACCCAGTGGTTCCCGGACGAGACCGAGTGGACCACCAACTACCTGGGGCCGATGGCCAGCGGCCCGCTGCACGAGCGCATCCGGACCAACCTGGTGACGGTCGCGTCGAGCCTCTTCGACAAGGGGTACGTGGAGAACCTCTCCACCACCTACCTGATGCTCCACCTCTACCCGTGGATGATGCTCCAGCAGTTCGCGGCCGACCCCGACGTGCGGTTCGTCGCCGACGCCGCCATCCACTTCCACCTGGCCAACCTCGCCGCCAACTCCTTCCACGGGCAGGTGATCGCCCCCTTCAACCGCTCGAACTACCAGCAGCAGAACACCCCCCAGACCTACGACGCCGAGGGGGACTTCGCGCTGATCCCTCAGGTGCCCTTCCTGACCTGGCTCTACTGGGGCCCGAGCACGCACTTCGGCGACGCCGAGGCCCTGGGTGCGGCCCTGCGGCGCTACCACGGCCACGTGGGCTTCTTCGCCGCCATGCGCGAGGGGGGACCGCCAGCGCCGGTGATCCAGCGCGTGGGTGCGAGTGGCGCCACGCCCTACACGCTGCGCTCGAGCGCGGCGGACTTCGGCGCGTGGGGCAGCGGCGAGCCCCACGACAACATGCGGACCGTCCACCGCACCGAGGACTACGCCATCGGGACCGGCTTCTTCCGCTACGTGCCCGGCGGCTTCTACATCAACTACGTGAACTTCGGGATCCTCTACGACTCCGCGGACGAGCACACGCTGATCGACGTGAACCAGAACTACTGGATGAGCGATCTCGAGGAGACCGAGCGCTGGCCCAAGTGCACGAACTCGCCCTTCCAGCAGGACGCGATGCACGAGAACACTGCGATCACCCTGGTGAACGTGCCGCCCAGCGATCCCTGGCGGGGTCTCGGCCGGAGCGATTGGATCGCCAACCGCGACGGGCACTACGACGACCTGATCGAGCGCACCGACGTCCGCTTCCCCAAGACCGTCGACGAGGTGGTGGAGCGCGACGGCTGGGTCTTCCTGCGCGAGGGCGAGGTCTTCGTGGGCGTCCGGCCGCTGCGCGAGTACACGGTCGATCCCGACACCCTGGTCGACTTCACCATCCTGCGCAGCGCGGGCGCGACGAACGCGGTGGTCTTCGAGGTGGGCACCGCCGCCGAGCACGGGAGCTTCGTCGCGTTCCAGGACACGCTGCGCGCCAACCCGCTCACGGTGGACTGGGAGACGCTGACGGTGGAGTACACCGACGCCCAGGGCGACGCCCTGCACGTGCGCTGGGTCGCGCCCGACTATGCCCTGGCCGGCGGCGGTGAGCGGGTGCTGGTGCGGCCGGAGTTCTGGCTCGACGGTGCGCCGGAGCCGGGTCTCGCGCCCCTCGAGTGGCCGCTCCTGGAGAGCCCGCCGGTGACCCTCGAGGGCCGCGTGTTGCAGATCCAGGAGGGCGGCGAGCGACGGGTCGTCGACTGGACCGGGGAGCTCCCGGTCTTCCGGGACGAGACCTGTGAGTCCGGCGCCGTCTACTGCGGCGTGAGCTGCGCCGACCTCGCGACCGACCCGGCCAACTGCGGCGCCTGCGGCCAGGGCTGCGCCGGCGCCGAGCACGCCGCGGCGACCTGCGTGGCCCGCGCCTGCGGCTTCGAGTGCGAGAGCGGCTGGAGCGACTGCAACGGGGACGCGGCCGATGGGTGCGAACGCGAAGGAAGCTGCCCGGTCGCCGAGGTGGACGCCGGCGCCCCCGGGGCCGATGGGGGCGCGGCGGAGCCGGTCTCGGGCGGCTGCGGCTGCCGGACGAACGGGGAGGCGCCGGTGTCGGCGCTGGCCCTAGGACTCGTCGTCCTCGGCGCTCTGGGTCGCCGGCGACGCTAGCGAGCGGGGCCGGCGGGCGCGGACGATGGCCACCATCGCGCCGAGGACGAGGGGCGTGGCCACGGCCAGGAGGAGCGTGGGGAACCCCATCGCGTCGCTGAGGCCGGCGGCGGGGAGGGCAGAGCGGCCGGTTCCGATTCGGGGTCGTGCCGGAGATTCACGCCCATCGGGCCCATCGTGGTTCTTTCGACCACGCCCCGCGGCCCGCTCTCGCGGACCTCCGGGGCAGATCACGGTTGGCAGGCTTCCTGCTCCCAGCGAGCCCCATGCTTCGACTCGCCCCCTTCGCCTTCGCCGCGACCTTGCTCGCCGCGCTGGCCCCCTCGTCGGCCGCGCGAGCGGACGCGCCCGCGCACACGCCGGACGACGCACGCCGCGCCGACGGCGAACCCACGTCGTGGCAGGCGGGCCTCTCCGACGAGGAGATCGCCGCCCACCCGCGGGTCCTCACCCTCCGCCGCCGGACCCGGTGGTTCGCCGGGCTGACGCTGGCGAGCCTCGGCGCGGGCGCGGTCCTCTTCGGCGTGTCGGCACGCTTCCAAGGGGAGCATCCCACCTTCGAGCGCATCACTGGCTCCGCGGGTGGTTTGATGGGCGCCAGCTTGGCCCTGGGAATCACGACCCTCGCCGTGGCTGCCGAGAAGCGGCGGGTCGAGGCTGAACTCCGCGGGTACCGTCTCGACCCGGCACGGGTCCGACGCCGCAATCGGCTGCTCGGTGTGGGCTGGGGCCTCTTCGGGTTCGGCGGTCTCCTGTTCACCCTTGGGTTCGCTTTGCCGTCGGGGGGCGAGGATGACTCCGACGACGCGAGTCGGCTGGGTCAGATCGTCCTCCTCGGCAGTATGGGTGGGAGCCTCGCGATGGTCGGTCTATTCACCGCGATCTGGGGCCACGCGCTGCAGACCCGCTCCTCGGTCTGGGTCACCGCCGGCCCCGGGACCATCGGGCTCGCGGGCACGTTTTGACCGGCCTGCGGAGACGTTTCGACCGACCCGCGTTCCGTGGCCGACGCGAAGTCCGCGAGACCCTCCGCGTCGTCGCGCTGGCCGCTATCCTGGCGCCGCTGATCCCTAC
Source organism: Myxococcales bacterium UBA1660 (assembly GCA_002320815.1). GTDB lineage: Bacteria > Myxococcota_A > Polyangia > Polyangiales > Houyiibacteriaceae > UBA1660. The sequence continues at coordinate 684 of DCLA01000073.1, read as the reverse complement.
GACGACTGCCCGCGCCGATGGCAGCGCGCACGCCGGCCGCCCGGCGGTGGAGGCCCCGCCGAGCCCCGAGCGGGACGAGTCGGCCGATGCGCCCGCCAACCTCGAGTCTCCGGGGTCGTCTCGGCTTCGGCTGCGCATGCGGCGCCTCGGCGGGGTCGCGGCCGGCAGCCTGGGACTCGGGGCCGGTCTGGCGATTGGGGCAGCGAGACGCTCGCCCGAGGACACGGCGATCTTCACCGCGACCGCGGGCGTGGCCTCGGGGGTCGGAGTCGCGCTGCTGGCCACGCTCCTCGCCCTGCGGACGAAGCGCCGATGGCTCGAGCGCGAGCTCGCGGGGGATGAAGCGGTCGACGAGGAGCGCCGGGTCCGGCGGTACCGATTGATCACGGCGGGTTGGCTGCTCTTCGCGGTGGGCGCCGGAACGGTGGGGTTCGCCTACGTGGTCCCGGGAGCCGAGGAGTCCGAGGGCATCGCGCGCTTTCTCGGGATGACCCTGGGAGGTGGGCTCGTGGGGCTCGTGGGCCTCGTCGCGGCCCTGCGGGGTCACGTCATCGGCACCGCGTCGTCGGTCGCGGTGACCGTCGGCGCCGGGACCATCGGGGTCGCGGGGACCTTCTGAGCAAACCGCGCGGCCGCCCGAGGGCCCCGAGGGTCGTCCGGGCTAGTACACGGCCACAGTGATTC
>DCLA01000120.1:360205-365520 GCA_002320815.1 Myxococcales bacterium UBA1660 | reverse complement strand
CAACCGACCTGAGCTCCGCGCTAGTCGAGCTCGAGCGCCGCGTAGGGCGCGGTCTCCACCGAGGGCGGCGCCGGTGGGACGCTGGTGCGGCGGGCTTGGTGCGGTCGCAGCGCCCACTCCTTGGCCTCGACCAGGGTGGTGAAGGCGCGGACCGGCATGCGCCGGGCCAGGGCCTCCATGTTCAGCTCGGTCGCGCGCATGTCGCCGGAGGCCACCAACGCGACCCGGTCGAAGGCGTCCGGGTCGAGCCACTGCCAGAGCAGCGCGCGCCCCTCGGCGCCGCCATCCCCGTCGCCGCGCTGGTCGATGACGCAATGGCGCACCCCGTGGGCGTCCCGCTCGCGCTCCATCGCCCGGCGGTACGCGACGGCGCACTCGGGACCAGCGAGAACGCCGCGCTCCACGACCAGCAGATAGTCCGCCATCCGCTGGATCTCGACGGACCCCGCGGCGAGTTCGACTCGCACCCCCATGACGAGCGAACGATGCCACGAAGCTCCCGAGTCGTCATGACCCAGAAGGGGGAGGCCACGCGGAGGCCGAATCCTCGGCGCTGGCCGAGGCGGGGCTCAGTCGAGCTCGGGGACGCCGTCGTGCCAGACGAGATCGGACTCGTGGAGCCGGGCGAAGTGCTCGCCGGCGGCGGTCTCCACCGTCGCCCACTCGGGCACCTCGTCGAGCTCGCCCGCGAGGCTGGCCACGCCCTTGCCCTGGATGCCGCAGGGCACGATCAGGCCGAAGTGGCCCATGTTGGGATCGATGTTGAACGCGAAGCCGTGCATCGTGACCCAGCGGCTGATGCGCACGCCCACCGCGCCGATCTTCCGGGGCCGGAACCCGTGGGGTTCGATCCAGGTACCGTTGAAGCCCTCCAGGCGCTCCGCGGTGATCCCGTGGTCGGCCGCCAGGCGGATCATGGTCTCCTCGAGGCTCCAGACGTACTTGCGCACGTCCTGGCGATCCGGCTTGAGGTCCACGATGGGGTAGCCCACGAGCTGACCCGGGCCGTGGTAGGTGACGTCGCCACCGCGGCCGATGTCGTGGACCCCCACGCCCTGCTCGACCAGCCGCTGCCGGTCGAGCAGGAGGTGCTCCTCCTTCGCCGCCCGCCCGAGCGTGATGGTGGGCGGGTGCTCGAGGAGGAGCAGGGTGTCGCCGATGGCGCCCTGGGTGCGGGCGGCGACCACGCGCTCCTGGAGCGCGTGGGCCTCGTCGTAGCCGATGCGGCCGACCCGATAGGCGTCCAGTCGGCGAGCCACTACTTCTTGCGGTTCATCACGTGGATGGCTTCGCCCATCGAGGCCTTGAAGGCCTCCATCACGCCCTCACCCAGGGTGGGGTGCGGGTGGACGGTGAGCGCCACGTCCTCGGCGTAGGCGTGCATCTCCATGGCCAGGGCGCCCTCGCTGATGAGGTCGCTGGCCTCGGGGCCGACGATGGCCATGCCGAGCACCTTGGAGTCGTTCTCCGGGTCGGTGAGGACCTTGATGAAGCCGTCCGTCTCCTGGACCGCCATGGCGCGACCCGAAGCCGCGAAGGGGAACTTGCCCACTTCGTACTTCTTGCCGGCCTTCTTGGCCGCGGTCTCGGTGAGGCCGACGGTGGCGATCTCCGGGTCGGTGAAGATGGCAGCGGGCATGGCCACGACGTCGTTCAGCGCGCCCTTGTGGCCGGCGATGACCTCGGCCGCGATCTCGCCTTCCTTGCTGGCCTTGTGGGCCAGGTAGGGAAGCCCGGTCACGTCGCCGATGGCGTAGATGCCGGGCACGTTGGTCTCGAACTTGTCGTTCACCTCGATGTGGCCGCGGTCGTCGAGCTTCACGCCGACCTCCTCGAGGCCCAGGCCCTTCGAGTTGGGCCGGAAACCGACGCACACGAGGAGCTTCTCGACCTCGAAGGTCTGGTCCTTGCCGTCGGTCTCCACGACGACCTTGGCGTTGCCCTCCTTGACCGTGACCGACTTGGCCTTGGACTTGGTGAGCACGGTCGCGGGGTTGTCGCCCTTGGTGAAGTGCTTCTCGACGACCTTCACCAGGTCCTTGTCGGTGCCCGGGAGGATCTGGTCCATCAGCTCCACCACGGTGAGCTTGGTGCCCAGCTTCTGGTAGACCATGCCGAGCTCCATCCCGATGACGCCGCCGCCGACGATCATCATCGACTCGGGCGCGGACTGGAGGGACACGGCGGCGCGGGCGTCGACGATGGTCTCACCGTCGGGCTCGAAGCCGGGGATGTTGATGATCTGGGCGCCGGTCGCGACGATGATGCCCTTGGTCGCCTCGTAGGTCGTGGTCTTGCCGTCGGGGTCGGTGACCTCGACCTCGTTCTTCGACACCAGCTTCGCGGCGCCGAAGGCGACGTCCGCGCCGTTGCCCTTGACCAGGCCCTTCACGCCGCTGGTGAGCTTCTTGACGATGCCGTCCTTCCACTCCTGCATCTTGGCGACGTCGACCTTGAGGCCCTCGACCTCGATGCCGATGTGGGCCGAGTTCCGGACTTTGTGGGCCAGGCCCGAGGCGGCGATGAGCGCCTTGGAGGGGATGCAGCCCCAGTTCAGGCAGACCCCACCCCAGTACTCCTTCTCGACGCAGAGGGTCTTGATGCCCAGCTGGCCCAGCCGGATCGCGGCCACGTACCCGCCGGGGCCGGCGCCGATCACGATCGCTTCGTAGCTCTCTTTCGCCATGTCTTCCTTCGCTTCCCTGCTGTGCTCTGCTTCTGGGGGTCGGTTCAGTGGGGGGAGGGGGCCGGCTCGTGGGCGAGCAGCTCGTCTTCCTGCTCCCGGAGGTGCCAGGGGCGGTCCCCGTAGACGTCTTCGAAGAGGGTCTCGCGCGCGGGCGGCGCTGCGGCCTCGACGGTGGTGATGGCCTCGAGGATCTCGGCCACGATGGCCTCCTCCAGGCGCGCGCGCTCGGCGTCGTCCACGAGCCCGCGGTGGCGCATGTAGCGCTCGAAGCGCTGGATCGGGTCCTTCTTGCGCCACACCTCGACCTCTTCGTCGCTGCGGTAGACGGTGGGGTCGTCGCTCGAGCTGTGGGCGCCGATGCGGTAGGTGACCGCCTCGATGAAGGTGGGACCCTCGCCGGCCCGGGCGCGGTCCACCGCGGTCTGAACGGCGGCGTGGAGCGCCAGGACGTCGTTGCCGTCGACGCGAATGCCCGGCATGCCGTAGCCCTTGGCCTTGACCGCGAAGGTGGCCGAGCGGGTCTGCTTGCTGCTGGGCACGCTGATGGCCCAGTGGTTGTTCTGGCAGATGAGGACGCAGGGCGCCTGGTAGACGCCGGCGAAGTTCATCGCGCAGTGGAAGTCGGGCTCGCTGGTGGCGCCGTCGCCGATGAAGCCCACGGTCACCGCGTCGTGACCCTTGATCTTGGCGGCCATGGCGGCGCCCACGGCCTGGGGGAGCTGCGGGCCGAGGCAGGAGGACCAGGCCACCTGGTTCACCTCGCGACCGGACATGTGGCTGGGCATCTGCCGGCCCTTGAGGACGTCCAGCGAGTTGCCGTAGACCTGCGCCAGCCACTTGGTCAGCGGGAATCCGCGGACCAACATGATCGCGTTCTCGCGCAGCGCCGGAAAGACCCAGTCCTGCTCGCGCAAGGCGAAGGCCGTCGCGATGGGCGTCGCCTCCTGGCCGGTGATGGCGCCGTAGAAGCCGATCCGTCCCTGTCGCTGCCGCATCATCATGCGCTCGTCGAGCAGTCGCACTCGCAGCATGTGTCGGTACATCGCCTGGAGCGTGTCCTCGGACAGGTCCGGGTCGTTCTCCGGGAAGGAGCGGGGGTCTTCGCCCTCGGCCAGATCTCCGGCGAGGTCCTCGCGGAGGACCTGGAAGAGGCCGAGAGTCGGGTCGTCGGTGCTGGAGACCATGGGGCGCGGCGCATCTTAGGCGATGGCCCCCCGAGGTCAACGGCCGTGGTTCCCCGGCGCGGCCGGCATTTGGCATTTCCCTACGCAGGGCCTAGAGCACGGGGGTGATGGGGCGCATCGTCGTGATTTTGCTCGCGCTGGTTGCGGTGGTCGGGTGCGCCGACGAGGCCCCGGACGCCACCCCGGAGGGCGCGCTGAGCGAGCTGCTCGAGGCTCTCGAGGAGAGCCGCTACGACGACCGCCGGCTCGCCGACGTGTACGCGCTCCTGGACGAGGCGAGCCGCCGGGAGCTCTCGGACCGCGCCACCCGCGCAGAGGCGCTGGGTCGCACCGGCCTCGAGCCCTGGGACATGATCGCCATCGGGCGCCATCACTTGGCGTTCGAGCCGACGCGCTACGAGGCGCAGGTCGAGGGCGAGCGGGGGGTGGTCGTCGCCCACGGCCGCGGGGGACGCCGCGCGGAGGTGCCGGTGGTCCACGAAGCGGAAGGTTGGCGCGTGGTGCTCTTCGCCGGCGAGCCGGCGCCGGAGCCCGACGCCGACCCGGCCGAGGACGGGGAGGCCGAGACGGTCACCCCGTAGCGGGCGGCGGCGCCTTCTTGGCCGCCTTCGCTCCGGCGTCGTCCTTGGGCGCGCCTTCGTCGAGGAGGTCGCGCTTCTGGGCCTCGGGATCCTCGGCGATCTGCCGGTCGATCTCGTGGTCCACCGCCAGGTCGTGGGGCGCGGCTTCCGGCTCCACGGTGCGGTCCTTCTCCAGGTGCTTCGCCCGCTTGCCCTGCTCGGTGTAGACGTCGACCTCGTAGATGGGGTTGGGCAGGTCGATGCCCGCCTCGTCGAGGGCGCGCTTCACCTGGCGGATGGCCTCGCTCTTCACCTTGCCCCAGTCGAACTCCTTCTGGTCGACCCAGCCGTAATAGTGGACGGTCATCGACGAGTCGGCGAAGCCCTCCACGAAGGCGAAGGGCGCGGGGTCGTTCATGATCCCGTTCATCCTCTCCATCGCGGCGACGCCGAGCTTCTGGGCGCTGGCGAGCTCCTCGCTGGTGCCGATGCCCACCTCGAAGTCGAAGCGGCGCTTCGGGTTCCGGGTGTAGTTGGTCATCGTGGCCTTGAAGACCTCGGAGTTGGGGATCTGGACGTGGTTCCCCTCGAGGGTCATCAGGATGGTCTCCCGCGACGCGAGGCGGACCACCTTGCCTTTGGTCCCGGCGATGTCCACGAAATCGCCGGCGGCGAAGGGCCGGTGGAAGGCGAGGAGGATCCCGGCGAGGTAGTTCTCGACGATGTCCTTGAAGGCGAAGCCGACGGCGAGACCGACGATACCCGCGGTGCCGAGCACCGCGCCCACGGCGCTCGTCGCGCCCACCACGTCCAAGGCGAGGAGGATCCCCAAGACCAGGAGCACGGTGGCCAGGAGCCGCGCCACCACCTGCCGTACCAGCGGGT
>DCLA01000120.1:359580-359903 GCA_002320815.1 Myxococcales bacterium UBA1660 | reverse complement strand
CCCCCCCCTGCCGTACCAGCGGGGTCTCGCCGAAGATGCGCGAGCCCAGGCCCGACGAGGCGATCTTCTTCGAGACGAAAGCGAAGAGGATCACGATCAGGAGCGCGATGGCGAACGCGGGCAGGCGCCCGACGAGGGCCTTCGACCGCAGCCACAGCTCGTTCATGGTGCCCTGGACCTGCTCGCCCAGGGTGGTGTCCACCGTGACCTTCTGGTCGACGTAGAGCACGCCCTCTTGCTCGCGGACGATTTCCACCGCCCGCTCGAGGGCACCTTCGTCCTTGGTGGTCCCCGCCAGATGGACGATGCCGCCTTCGACGTCG